>CAIJOA010000037.1 GCA_903822185.1 uncultured Rhodospirillales bacterium
CGCCGCCGCCGCCGCCCTGGCCGCCGACCGCGAAGGGACCGCTGGCGCTGCCGCCGTTGCCGCCGCCGCCGCCGATGCTTTGAGCTAGAAGCGCGAGTGAGCTGACGCCCGTCGTCGTGACGGTGCCGTTGTTGTTGAGCGTGACCGTGCCGCCGTCGCTGGTCGCGCTGCCGTCGCCGCCGACCGCGACAAGACCACCGGCGCTGCCGCCGTTGCCGCCGCCGCCGCCGATGCTTTGCGCCAGGATGCCGGTCGAGGTGTTACCGTTGGTGAAAACAATGCCGCCCGTCGTCGAAATGCTGCCGTTGTTGGTGACGGTGACATCGCCGCCGAAGCCGCCACCCGACGCGCCGCCGCCGCCGCCGAAGATGCCGCTGCCGCTGCCGCCCGAACCGCCGCCGCCGCCGATGCTTTGCGCCAGGATGCCGTAAGATCCATCGGACGTCGTCGAGATGATCGCATTCAGATCGTTGGTAACGCCGACGATGCCGCCATTGCCGCCTGATGCGCCGCCGCCGCCGCCGCCGTAAGCGCCCGAGCCTGAACCGCCCGAACCGGCGAAGCCGCCGATGCTTTGCGCGATGATCGCGGCTGAATTGGTTCCGGCGGTCGAAACCGTACCGGCGTTCTCGACATTGACGAGGCCGCCGATACCCGAACTGCTGCCGGAACCACCCTGTCCATAAAATGCGGTGCTGCTGTTGCCGCCGTGGCCGCCCGTGCCGCCGAGGCTCTGCGCCAGAATGCCGACGCCGTGGTCGCCGTTCGTCGTCGTGGTGCCGTTGTTGGTCACGCTGACAGTGCCACCGGCCCCGCCGCCGGCCCCGCTACCGGCACTACCGGCCGCCGCCGAGACGTTACCGCCCGGACCACCGGCGCCGCCTTGGCTTACGGCGGAAATACCGACGACGTAGTCATCGGTCGCCGTGATGGTGCCATTGTTGATCGCGGTCGCCGCGCCACCCGCGCCGCCGCTGGCGCCATTGCCGCCGTCGCCGCCCACTGCCGAGACCGCGCCGCCATTGCCGCCGCCACCGCCGAAGCTGTTGACGAAAAGACCCGCGCCGCTGTCGCTGATATTGATCGTGCCGTTATTGGTAACGGTCGTATCGCCGCCCGCGCCGCCCGCGCCGCCATTGCCGGCATTACCACCAACGCCGGTAACGTGGCCGCCACCGCCGCCCAGGGCGCCGCCGCTTTGTCCGTAAAGCCCGTTTGAGCCAACGACTGTGACGGTCACATTGCTGAGGGTGACGTCGATCGTATGACCGGTGCCGCCGTTGTTGCCGCTGCCACCGCTGCCGACGACCGAGTTACTGCCGCCGCCCGGATATCCTTCGATCTTGCTGTAGCCGAGGCCATCGCTGAGCGTGCCCGTACAGGTAACCGTCACGCCGTTGTCGATGCAGGTCGCGGGATCGGCTTCGGCCGGCGTGACCAAGCTCATCATTACGGAAAGCGCCGTCGTCGATAACAGAGCCGCGGTCCATCGCGCCCGAGTCGGCGAGATGGTTGCAATGCTGGACGTAACGTTCTGGCGCCGCGTGCTCATATTTTTATTCCTGTCTGGGTACATGACGGAGGAGTCCGGACTGACTCAGGCGTGGAGGAGCAGGAATCGGGCCAAATCGGAAAAGGTTAGGAAACCGCGCTGTTTGCGATCGGTTAATTTTGAGTCGTAAAATCTGACAACGGTTAACGGTGCCGACATTGGTAAACGGCGACCGTCGCCCGCCTATGCTGGAAACCATAAATTTTTACGGTCGATTCGATGCCCACGAGGGGCCCATCGCGCGCGTTTTAGTGCCGGTCATTTTGCTGCGCTGCAGCACTAAGAGGCCAAAAAGCCGCGGCGTGAGGCCACTTGTCAGGAGGCCTCGCTGAGCGCAACATAGATGGTGAATTCAGCCGATATCCGAGGAATCCCGTTCAGGTTCGCGGTGATGCGGCATTGGCCGCTCGGCGATGAGCAAAATGCTTTGTTGAAAGGGAGATAACGATGAAACCCACCGTCACCATCATGAGCGTTTCGGAGATCGAGTTGGTCCAGGCCGGCATCGGTCGCGAAGGCAGCATGGCCGTGAAACAGTTCCCGCTCGATACCGGCGTGCCCGGCGTGCAGTTGGAATTCTCGTGGAATTCCTACGACAAGGGCTACGCGACCCCGCGTCACAAGCACACCTTCGATCAATATCGCTATGCCCTCAGCGGTCAGCGCATGATCGTCGATGGCTTCGTCGAGGAAGGCGAATGCGCCTTCTATCCCGAAGGCGTTTATTACGGTCCGCAGATGCAAGAAGAAGCCACTGTCGGCCTTGGCCTTCAGTTCCAAGGCCTCACCGGCCTCCCGTATCTGACCCATGTGCAGCTGCGTAACGCGCGCAAGTCGCTGTCGGCGCTGGGCGGCACCTTTAAGGATGGCGTCTATACAAAGGTTCTGCCGGACGGTCGCAAGATCAATAAGGACTCGCACGCCGCCTGCGTCGAGTATCTGACCGGCGAGAAGATCGATTTTCCGCAGGGCCGTTTCGAAAAGCCGATCGTGATGAAGCCGACGGGTCATCCCTGGATCTCCGATCGCAAAGTCGAAGGCGTCGAGCATAAGCGCCTCGGCACGTTCGGCGGCTCGGGCATCCGTTTGATGAAGCTGGAACCCGGCGCGAAAATTCCGGCACGCACGGAAGAAGATGCCGAAATCCGCTATCTGATCGAAGGTTCGATCACCTACGGCGGCAAGACCTGGAAGGGCGGCAAGACCAAGGACGAAGGAACCTATATGTTCGTCCAAGCCGGCGCCGATGTGGGTGAAATCACCTCGCAGACCGGCGGTGTCTTCTACGTCGTCGAATTGTCGATGCTGGCGGATATCGCAGCCAAGCGTGCCCCGGCCCCGGCGCTGGTGCGGTCGGAACCGACGCTCGCGGGTGTCGATTCCTAATCGTCTTCGGTTGCAACGTCCTGCGCGGTTCGAGCACTGCACAGGACGGCGACCCATAAAAAGCTCGCTTAAGAGGGATGGATCATGGGCAAAATTCGACACATCGCGATCCGCACGAACGAGCAGGAAAAGCTGCGCGACTTCTACATGAAGACCTTCGATATGCATCAGGTCCATAAAGAGGGAACCGGCCGCGCGATCTATCTGTCGGACGGCTATCTCAATCTCGCCATTCTGCCGGGCGTTCCCGGCAAGCGCGACCGTATCGACCATTTCGGTTTCGCGGTCGATGATATGGACGACGCCGGTCGCAAGGCCGCCGAGAATGGCGGTTCATCCAAGATGGCGGCACGGCCGCGTGATGGGCGCTTCGCGGAATATCGCATCGCCGATCCAGCCGGCATCGGCATCGATTTATCCGAAGGCGGCTGGAAGGTCTGATCGCCGCCGGCTCCTGCTGTCACAAAAGCCTCGGTCGCTGTCATGGCGACCGAGGCTTTTTTTATTTTTGCCGGAACGAAACGTACACGTACACGTAACGTACTCACACTGAAAACGATCAAGTGCCGGTTGTCGTGTTCGATGCACGATCTACTCTTACGCGCGCACGTTTGACTTGATACAAGGGGCGCAAGATTGATGGCCACGCGGCGTTGATGAAGCCAGTGGTTGATACGGTTCCAAGTGCTGCGTGAAGGCACGGGCCGATAAGGTGAGGAAGTGCGATGTCAGGTTGGCGGGTTGGTATCGATATTGGTGGCACCTTCACCGATGTCGTCGGCATGGAGATCGAGACCGGCAAAATTCTTGTCACCAAGGTTCCCTCGATCCCTGCCGATCCGTCACGCGCCGTTGCTGCCGGCCTCGAAAGCTTGATGGAGCATCATCCTCAGATTCGTCCCGAAGATATCGACTTCTTCGCGCATGGCACGACGGTCGCGACCAACGCGGCAATCGAAGGAAAGGGCGCGAAGGCCGGATTACTGATCAATAAAGGCTTTCGCGCGCTCTACGATATGCGTGGCGGCAATCGTCCGATGGGCCCGGACCTTATCGACACGCATTGGAACAAGCCCGTCGGGCTGATCCCGCAAAAGATGACGCACGAGATCGGCGGCCGCATCGGATTCGACGGCGCCGAGTTGGAGCCGCTGGATGAAGAAGCGGTGCGCAAGGGTGTGCGGGCGTTGCGCGACGCCGGCGCGAAGTCGATCGCGGTTTGTTATCTTTTCTCGTTCCTCAATCCGCGCCACGAGCAACGGACGGCGGAAATTATTCGCGAGGAACATCCCGAGGCGCGCGTCTCGCTGTCGAGTGTCGTGCTGCCGCTGATCCGCGAATATCTGCGGCTATCGACGACCGCCCTCGATGCTTATGTCGGGCCGGTGGTCGCGACCTATCTGCGCGCCATCACCGGGCGCTTGCGCGACATCGGTCTCAAGACACGGCGGCTATTCATTATGCAGTCGAGCGGCGGCCTGATGCAGATCGACATCGCCACGGAATATCCGAACCAGACTCTGTTGTCGGGACCGGCGGCGGGTGTCGTCTTCGCGGCAGGCCTCGGTGAACTGATCAGCGAACCCAACATCGTTACCTTCGATGTCGGCGGCACCAGCACCGATATCAGCGTCATCTACAAGAACACCTATCAAGAGACGCGGCTTGGCCGCATCCACGATCAGGATATCGGCACGCCGATGATCCAGATCCGTGCGCTGGGCGCGGGCGGCGGCACCATCGCGCATATCGGTCCTGACGGATTATTGAAAGGCGGACCGCAATCGGCCGGCGCCGATCCAGGGCCGGCTTGCTACGATCACGGCGGCGAAAATCCGACCGTCACCGACGCGAACATCGTTCTCGGTTATCTCAACCCGAAAAATTTCATCGGCGGCCGTTTCAAGATCGTGCCGGAACTGGCGGAAAAGGCGATCATCGAAAAGATCGCCAAGCCGCTGGGCCTGACGCTGCATCAGGCGGCGCTCGGCATCATCCGCGTCGTCTGCACCAATATGGAAGTCGGGCTGCGGTTGTCTTTCGTGGAGCGCGGGCTCGATGCGCGTAATTTCGCGCTGCTCGCCTTCGGCGGCGGCGGCCCTGTGCTGGGAACGCGGGTCGCGAAGGATATGGGCATCCGGCGCGTCATCGTCCCACCCTATCCGGGTATCAGCTGCGCCATGGGTCTGCTGCAGACCGATGTGAAACATTACTACATGCAAAGCCGCATGATCTCGCTGACCAAGGCCCCGGCCGACGAATTGAACGCGATCTTCACCCAACTTGAAGAACGCGCACGGCGCGAGGCGGTGCAGGAAGGCTTCGATCCCGCGACGATCAAGCTGCAGCGGCAACTCGATCTTCGTTATCCGTTCCAAGGATACGAACTGACGCTCGATTGTCAGAACGAACCGCTGCGCGATACCGACAAGGGCAAGATCCGGGCGGACTTCGACCAGCTCCATAAAGAGGTCTATGGCACGGCGGCGACCGGCGAGATTCCCGATATCGTCAATGTGCGTGTCATGTCGGTGGCCGAGGTGGCAAAGCTCGGTCTGCCCGAACTGGCGCGTGGCAAAGGCAATCCGCAGCCGGTATCACGGCGGCCCGTCCTGTTCGAAGAGCGTGAAGGCTATATCGACACGCCGATCTACGATCGCGCGACGCTCGGCGCGGGCGATGCGATCACCGGTCCGGCCGTGATCGAACAGCTTGATTCGACGACTGTTGTCCTGCCTGGACAAAAAGCTTTCGTCGAAAAATACGGCAACATCATCATCGAGATTGCGCCATGAGCGATCAGACCATGCAAAAAACGCCCGCCAAGCTCGATCCGATCACGCTCGAAATTATCATCGCGCGACTGCAAGAACTCGTCACAACGATGGAACATCTGCTGTTCCATAGCGGCTATTCCACGATCCTACGCGAATCGCATGACGGTTCCTGCGCTCTGTGTACGCCCGAAGGCTTGTGCGTCGAAGGCTCCGGCGGACCGCTGCATCTCTATTCCTATTATTACACCGTGCGCAGTGTCCTCGATCTTTATCCGATCGGAACAATGCAAGACGGCGACTGCTATATCTCGAACGATCCCTATCTGGGCGGCACGCTGCATGTGCCGGACGTCATCATCGTCACGCCGATCTTCGTCGGCGATGAGGTCATCGGGTTCAGCGTCTCGCACGCGCATAAGCCCGATGTCGGCGGTCTCGTGCCGGGTTCGTCGGGAGCCGGTTCGCGGGAAATCTTCCACGAAGGGTTGGTGCTGCCGGGCGTCAAATTTTGGACCAAGGCCGGCGTCATTTCCGAAGTGCTCGAGATTATCAAGCGCAACTGCCGCCTCCCCGAAATCATCGAAGGCGATCTGCGCGCGCAGGTCGGCTGCACCGCCGTCGGTGCGGAACAAGTGCGGACGCTGTGCGCCGAATATGGTGTCGAGACAATCAAGGCAGCTTTCCCCGAGATCATGGCCTTGTCAGAACGCCGTCTGCGCGATGGTATCGCCGCTTGGCCCGATGGTGAATCCGAAGCCGAGGCGACGGTCGATCATGACGGCGTCGATCTCGACAAGCCGCTGCGCATCCATGTGAAGGTGGTCAAGAAAGGCCGCGACATCACCTTCGATTTCAGCGCGACCAACGATCAGGTGAAAGGCCCGACCAACCTGCGCCCGCAGGCAAGCCACGTTGCGGCGGTCATGGCGCTGGTGACGATGCTTGACCCGACGATTCCCTTTAACGATGGGCTGCGCCGGCCGATCAATTTCATCAATCCCGAAGGCAAGATCACCAATCCGCGCTGGCCCGCGCCGGTGAACAGCTATTTCGGCCTCGCCAATGTACTCTACAACGTCTGCAACAGCGCACTCGCCAAGTTCAATCCCGAACGCGCCATCGCACCGCCCGGCCTCGGGATCGGCGCCATCGCGATCGGCTATGATGAAAACCGTTCAGGCCGTAAGGCCGTGCAATACGAACTGTTCCCGGTCGGGCAAGGGGCGAAGTTCGAGCATGACGGCTCGTCCGGTACGGTCGGCTTCCTCAACGTGACGCCGAATACGCCGATCGAAGTGATCGAGACCGAATTCCCGGTTCGCGTGCGCCGCTATGAATGGGTCGAAGATTCGGCGGGCGTCGGCAGCCATCGCGGCGGGATGGGCAATCGCAAGGAATATGAACTGCTCGGGAATGCGACGACGACTTTCCGGCTCGGCCATCAATTCAAATATGGCGGCTGGGGCATTCTCGGCGGCGGTGCGCCGAACACAGTGCGCGGTTCGATCAACGCCGGTACCGATCGTGAAGTCGCGATGAAGCCGCTTGAGACGGTTCGGATGCAGTCGGGCGATACCTTCATCGTCGAGATGCCGGGCGGCGGTGGTCTCGGCAACCCGCATGAACGTCCTGCCGCTGATGTTCTCGAAGATGTGTTGAACGGTTACGTGTCGCTCGACGCGGCCGAGCGCGATTACGGCGTTGCGATCGATCGCGGCACGATGACGATCGATCAGACCAAAACGGCGTCGTTACGCCGATCTTAAGGCTAACGGCCGCGCGCAAGCATCGACGCGCGCGACCAAGCTATTTATAGTCAAACACGCACGCGAAAACGCGGCGAGAGTCAGTTGGGGGGAATGTCATGAAGACTAACGGGCCGATTTTATCGTTCAGTCGTCGCGGGTTTGGCCGTGCGCTGGCTGTTGCGGTGCTTGTCTTGATGCCGCTGACACCAAGTTTTGCCCAGGACTGGAAGACGGAGCGCGCGCAGCTCGTCGCCGCCGCGCAAAAAGAAGGGACGCTCGTCCTCTTCTCACAACCCAATCTCTCCGCGCGAACATATCTTGCCAACGAATGGGCGAAAGCTTTCCCCGAGATCAAGCTGTCGATCACTGCGACATCGGGCGCCGAGATCAACGGACGCATGCGTGTCGAACGCCAGACCCAGAAATATCTCTGGGACATCGTCATGACCGGCGCGAACATCGGTTATGAAATGGCGAAGGATGGCTTTCTCGATCCGGTCATGCCCGAACTGCGCGATCCCGAGGTGAACAAGCCGGAATATTGGGGCGGATGGGACCGCGTCTTCGTCGATTTCGGTAAGAAGTATGTCTTCTCGCCGAACGTCGCCTTGAAGAGCCCCGTCTATAACGCGCTGAAACTGCCGCGTGAAAAGGTCGATAAGGCCGGTCTGCAGATTTTGTTCGATCCCGATTTGAAGGGCAAAATCTACTGGCACGATCCGGGCGTGCCAGGACCGGGTGCGCAATTCGCGTTCTATCTCGCGCGGCGCTTGGGCGATGACGGCTTGCGAAAATTCATCACCGAACAAAAGCCGGTCTTCATGGCCGAGCAGGGGCAGGTGATCGAAGCCTTGGCGCGCGGTACCGCGTGGCTCGGCCTCGGGCCCGGCAATTCGCATGCGTTGATGGACCCCTATGTGAAGGCCGGGGTGCCGGTCGATGTGAAGAAATTCGGCAATAGTCCCGACCTCAACGACGTCACGCTGGGCGGCTCGACCTTCTTTGTCGTGAAGGACCGGCCGCATCCGGCTGCGACGCGTCTTTTCATCAACTGGCTGTTGTCCAAGGACGTTCAGTACGGCTTTGCGGCGGCGACCGAACAAAGTTCGCGCCGGGTCGATGTTGCCTCGACGGCCGATGCGGACAGCGTTCCGGTACCGGGCGCGCGTTACGTCGCGCCGCAGGAAGAGGAATATGACGCAGCCTTGAACAAGGACGTCGCGCTCGTCACCGAAATCCGTAAATTGCTTCATTAACGAGGACGTACGATTTGGCTCAGCTTCTGAGAATCGCCTGCTGGGATTATGACCGGGTCAACGCCTTGCGCGATGGCCGGGTCGGAATCGAAGGCTGCGATATCACCTTTAGCGTCGATGCGCCGCATAACTTCTTCTTCAAGGCGGGTGAAGCGCCGCCGTTCGAGATCATGGAGCAATCGCTGTCGTCCTACCTGACGAAGCGGTCGCGCGGCCCGGTTCCTTATACGGCGATTCCGGTTTATCCCGCGCGCATGTTCCGCCATTCGGCGATCTATATCCGAACCGATCGCGGCATCCGGTCGGGCTGCGATCTCAAAGGCAAACGCATCGGTGTGCCGTTCTTCGGCATCACCGCGGCGACGACGGCACGCGGCATCCTCGCCGACGAGTACGGCGTCAAAGCCGAAGACATCATCTGGGTGAATGGCGGCCTCGAAGACCCAGCCCAAGCGCTGACGCAGGATCTCGGCTTGCCCAAATCGATCCGCATCGAACAGGCCGAAGGCGGCAGTCTCTCGCAATTGCTGGCGAACGGCGCGATCGACGGCATCATCACTGCAGCCTCGCCCTCGACGCTGAACGCACCGAATGTCGGGCGGCTCTTTCCCGATTATCGCGCGGCGGAACAGGCTTATTTCAAGAAGACGAAAATCTTTCCGATCATGCATGTGATCGGCATCAAGACCGACTTGATTGAGCGTGATCCGACTCTGGCGCCGCGTGTTTTCCATGCTTTCAACGCCGCGAAAAATCTCTGCATCGCCGATCTTGATGGCGACGGCGGTGCGGTGAAGGCGACCGTGCCGTGGCTGGGGCCGGAACTGGATGCGACCCGTGCGATCATGGGCGACGATTTTTGGCCTTACGGGGTCGAGAAAAATCGCCCGACGCTGGAAGCCGTCACACGTTGGTCGTTCGAGCAGCATTTGTCGCCGCGCAAGCTGGCGGTCGAGGAATTGTTCGCGCCGGAAACCCTGACGCTGGGCTGACCGCGTCCTATCGCTTTTCTACAAAGGAAGATCACTCATGGCCCTCCCGCCGAATCCCGTCGATATGGCGAGTCCGATCACGACGCGCTCGACCCTCATCCTCGAAATCGCCGAGGCAATGGCGGGTACCGGCCCGACGCGCCAATTCGGCCAGGTGAAAGTGCTGGTCCGTACCCAGGGCGAAAAAGACTGGCCGTTGTGCCTCTTCGCTTCCAGCACGGTCGAAGGTATCGACGCGGTCATCAATCGCGAGGCCGATCTGGCGATCGTCAATCCGGCCACGCCGTTGGCTTTGGCGTATCGCGGCAAGAGCCTTTACGACAAACCTCACGCGCTGCGGGGCATCGCCGTCATCCCGTCGCTCGATCAATTCGTCTTCGCGGTCAAGCGCGATACCGGGTTGAAGACGTTCGAGGAGATCGGCCAGAAGAAGCATCCGTTGCGTCTGTCGATGCGGGCGCAGATGGATCATTCGATCCAATTCATGATCAAGGATATCGCGCTGGCGGCGGGCTTCGCGCTGGAAGATATCAAAGGCTGGGGCGGCGAGGTTCGGTACGAGGGCAATCTGCCGTTCCCGAACGGTCCGAAATTCCAGGCGCTGAAGCGCGGCACCATCAATGCGATTTTCGACGAGGCCTGCGACGTCTGGCTGAACCAGGCACTCGACGAAGACATGGTCGTTTTGCCCTTGTCTGAGGCGACGGTGAAGAAGCTCGAGGCGATGGGCTATCGCCGTTCCTGGGTCCGGAAAGAATCTGCGCCGAAACTGACCGAGGATATTCTGACCATCGATTTCAGCGGTTGGCCGGTTTTCGTCCGCGAAGACGCCGCCGATCAATTCGTCACCGATGTCTGTGCCGCCCTTGATGCGCGTAAGGATCGGATTCCGTGGCAGGGCGAAGGCCCGCTGCCGATCGAACGGATGTGCCGCCATGCACCCGATACACCGCAGGAAATTCCGCTGCATCCCGCAGCCGAAGCTTATTGGCGCAAGCAGGGCTATTTGCCGTGATCGCGCCGTCACTATCATCGATCAACACATATTCGCAGGAGAAAAATAATGGCCAAAGGAACCGGTGACGAGGCAAAGAAAAAGCGGCTGAAATTCCGCCGCTTATTGAAGCCAGGGAAGTTCACCCCCATGCCGGGCGGCTTCTCGCCTTTCTATGCGAAGATTGCTCAAGAAGTCGGGTTCGAGACATTCTTCCTGCCGGGCTCGCAGCTTTCGCATTTTCTGTATGGCGTGCCGGATAACGGCATCATCGGCATGCGCGATCTCGTGGATCATTGCCGTCATATGGCGGCACATACCGACATCCCGATCCTGGTCGATGCCGATACCGGCTACGGTAATGCGGTGAACGTGCATTTCGCGGTGCAGGAGATCATCCGCTCCGGCGTTGCCGCGCTGCAGATCGAAGACCAAGAAGCGCCGAAGAAATCCGGCACGCTCGCCGGCCGCCGTCTCATCTCGGTCGATGAAGCGGTCGGCAAGATCCGCGCCGCGGTCGCCGCGCGCGATGAGATCGATCCGTCTTTCGTGATCTGTGCCCGTTGCGACGGCATTGGCGCCGAAGGCTCGGACTTCGACGATACGCTGAAACGCTGCATCGCTTACGTGAAGGAAGGCGGTGCGGATCTGATCTGGTTGAACTCGGTGCAGTCCTTGGCGCAGTGCCGTCGCGCGGCGAAAGAAATCCCGGCGCCGGTGCTTGTTATCTGGGGCGGCGAAACCGCACCGCCGAGCTGGGCGCAATTCGCCAAGACCGGCATCAATATCGCGCTCTATCCGGTGATCGCCGCGACGTCGGGATTGCAGGCTTCATGGGAAGTACTGTCCGATTTCCGCGCGCGTGGCCAAGATGCGATCAACGATTGGGAACGCCGCGTTGCCAAGAATCCGTATGGCCGCCCGGATATCAAGAAGATCATCGGGTACGACAAGATCGTTCAGATCGAAAAGAAGTTCCTGCCGACATCATCGCAGCGCGATTACAAGGCGACATGGGGGCATAAGACGCACTACGTCGAATCCGCCGCGGAAAAGTCGCCAGTGACCGTCAAAGCGAAGCCCAAGGCAAAAGCGAAAGCGAAGAAGCGATAAACGCCGAAGTGCGTCGGTTTCAATGCCGGCGCACTTCGTCTTCTATTCGGCCGCCGCAGCATCCGATGCGGCTTCTCCTGGGGTGCTGCGCCGCAACTCGCGGCGTTCACCCAGGTCGTATCGGCGGCCGCGATGCAGTGTGCTGCGATTGTCCCACATCACTAGATCGCCGACGGTCCATTCATGGACATAGACGAATCGGGGCTGTGTCGCATGTTCGAGCAACTCGCCCAACAGGATACGCGCCTCGGGAACGGTCATTCCCTCGATGGCGTGGGCGTGCGCGCCGATAAAAAGCGATTTGCGCAGGCTCGCGGGATGAACGCGCACCAACGGCCATTGCACCGCTGGGATCGCGTTTCTCTGTTCTTCCGTATAGGTGCCATCGCCCAGAAGAACCGTGCGCGAATGAAGCGCCCAATGCTCGGCCACCAGATTTTCCATTTCCGTCTTCGTCTTGTCGGGCAGCGCGTCATAGGCCGCGCGCATATCGGCGAATTCGGTATTGCCGCCCCAGCTTGGGATCACATGCGCGGTCAGAAGCGAGAATTTAGCCGAGGGCCGCTGGAACGAGCTGTCGCTGTGCCATAGCTGATTGGCGAGCGAGCCGACCCGTTTGGGGCTGCCGACCGGTGCGACATCGCCGTTGAAATCGACATTCGAGATATCGGCGAGGTGATGACTCTTAAAGCGATGCTGCGCGCTATTCCGAACTTTGGCGAACCCGCGATCCAAGGGGCCGAACCAACGGGTGAAGACTAATTGTTGATCTTCATCGAGATTCTGCTGCCGGAAGACTAGGACGCCATATTCATTCATGGCAGCTTCTATCTCGGATGAGATCTCGGCGCTGATGGGTTGGCGCAGATCGAGACCGCGCACTTCGGCGGCAAAGACCGGCGTTAGCTGATGAAACCGGAGAAGCATGGCGACCCTCCCGAAGGCTCTGCAAAGTCCGGCCGTCTTTTCCGGCGGCCGGTTGATCTTGAATTTAGTCCATGCCGGCCTCGCCGCAAATGGCTTGCTTGCCCACTTTTGCGGGGCGAGGCGGATGAGATCATAATAGGACGGTCCCATCGACGGAGGTTCGAGCGATGAACAAGACAAGCGCCACCGGATTGATCGCCGTCGATAAGAAGGGCGGCAAAGTCCTCTTCATCGATCCCGTCAGTTACGAGACAACGCTGGTCCTTGATGATTTCGAACGGGTACCGCACGAACTACTGGTCGTGCCGGAAACCGGGATGGCCTATATCCCGATCTATGGCGACGGGGTTCATGGTCGCAATCCCAATCCGGGTCATTTGCTGTCCATCGTCGATTTGAAGCAACGCGCCCATATCGGCGATATCGATCTGTCGCCGTTGCGCTCGCCGCATAGTCTGCGGATCGGGCCGGACGGTCTGCTCTATCTGACATGCGAGGCCAGTGGGGTTATCGCGCTGATCGATCTTGCCCGGCGCGAGATCGTCGATACGATTCCCACCGGCTCGACGAATTCGCATCGCCTCGCCCTGCATGGCCATCGGCTTTATACCGAGAACGAGGAAGATGCCTCTATTTCCGTAATCGATATTGCGGGCCGGCGACTTGAGCGTCAGATCGCAATGCCGCATCCCCTCGCCGGTATTGCAGTTTCGCCCGACGGGAAGACTTTGGTCGCCGTCGATGACCAAGAACCGTTGCTCTATGTGTTGGACACAGCGACGCTGGAGATGACGCGGACCATCGCAATCGAACAGGTACCGGAGCCGGCGCAAATTGCACGCTACAGTCCCGATGGTAGCATCTTGTTGATCACGAGCGTCCGCAGCGCGACCGCGACGCTGTTCGATCCGTCACTGAGCCGTCAGACGACGGTTGCGGTTGGCAAGCAGCCGATGGACGCGACTTTTTTTCAAGGTTCGGTCTTTGTCGCCTGTCAGGGCGATGGCACGATCCATGCGATTGACCTCGCAAGCCAAAAAGTCACGCATCATTTCGCGGCGGGTGTTGGCTGCGAAACGCTCGATTTTTTCTGATTGGCGGAACGCTCCGGCTAGGACGTACGCTTTTCGCGCAGAAGCCGGCGCTTCTCCTGCCATAACTCGAAGGTTGGATATTTTTCGTTGGCGGCGAATAATTTTCGCGCGTCGATGAGCGCATCTTCGTCGTTTTCACATTCGAAGACGACATGGCTCACGATGTGTTCGCTCGCGTCGAGGTAGTAGAGTCGGTAGGTCAGCATGGAGGGATCGCTAAGAAAAGGGCTGTTGTTGGTAGGTCAGAACAGCCTTTTTCTGGGAAACTTTGGCCGCCTCAAAACCGTTGTGTGCACGAGTAACATACTGAGCCGGATTCGTCGGTTCACTTGTGTACCGTTTTCGCGATTAGTTTTCATTTACCCCCGATAGAAGAGACGCAGATGACGGCACCGACCCAAGACGAACTCGCCGGTAATGCGTTGCTCGCGAAACTAACGGAGGAGGATCGAAACCGGCTGGCGCCACATATGCTTGTCTTCATGATGAAGGCTGGCGACATTCTTCAAGAAGCCGGCGAGGAAGTTGTCGATACTTGGTTTCCGTGCGTTTCCTCAATGGCAGCGTTTGTTGTCAGCACGGGGCAGAATAACGATGCCGTCGAAGTCGCTCTTGTCGGCCGGGAGGGCGCGATCGGTGGAATCGTATCGAACGGGCATCTTCCTTCTTATTCGACGGTGCAGGTCCGTTTCGGCGGCCGATTCCTGAGAATCAAGACATCCGCGTTGGAGCTTGCAAAGCTCGATTCGATTTCGCTCCGCCACTGGTTTTCCCGTTACTCGGACTGCCTTCTCGCGCAGGTCTTTCAGACTGCCGCCTGCAACGCCACGCACACCATTACTCAGCGCACGGCCAAGTGGTTGCTCGCGGCTTTGGCGAGAACCAAGGGTGTCGAGTTCGAAATGACTCAGGATCAACTCGCGGAAATGTTGGGCGTCGGACGGACGTTCGTTACCCGCGTCGTCAAAAAGCTGCGTGACGAAGGCGTTATCGCGACGCGTCGTGGTGTCTTTATTCTCAAGGACGAGCCGGCTCTTCGGTCACTGTCTTGCGGTTGCACGACGGCGATCGAAGATCATTTCGACACCGTCCTTCACGGTATCTATCCGGTTTCCTAGCCGGGTTGGCGAACCGGCCGCCGCACGCGATGCTCAATATTTGATCCGACTTTGTTCATCGCCGAGGCAGTGACGTCGGCGCACGAGCATCGGCGAGCGTCGAATGACGCAAATTACTGGGACTTCCTCTTCTTCAATCGCGCGATCGAACTGGCACCTGGTTTGCACCACCGGACCTGTCGGCAGAGGTTGTATGGACAAGTTGGGGCGGGCGCGATTTCGCTCGAACACACCCAGAGAGGGAAGACCGATGAACTCGGACAAGCAGATGAGGCTCGCCCTCATGCACATGAACACGGGTGTGCATATCGCGTCGTGGCAGGACCCGCAGGGGCGCGCCTGCGATGCGGCGGACATCAATCACTACATCAAGAACGCGCAGCAGGCCGAGCGCGGCAAGTTCGATCTGGTGTTCGACACCGACAGCCCCGGTGTTTCCGACGAGCAGATCGAGACTTGGTCGCGGCGCGGTTTTCGCCATACCAAGTTCGAGCCGCTGACGCTTCTGTCCGTTATCGCGAGCCATACGAAGTTCATCGGCCTCGGCGGGACGATGTCCACGAGTTTCAATCAACCGTTCTCGATCGCGCGCCTCTTTGCGTCGCTGGATCTCATCAGCGGCGGGCGCAGCGCCTGGAACGTCGTCACCAGCGCCAATGATTACGCCGCCCGCGTCTATGGCCTCGACAAGCTGCCGCCCCACGACGACCGCTATGCCCGCGCGCACGAGTTCGTCGAGGTCGTCAAAGGTTTCTGGGACACCTACGAAGACGATGCTTTCGTTTGGGACATCGAAAACTCCCGTTACATAGATCCCGATAAGTTTCACTCGCTGCAGCACGAAGGCGAGCATTTCAAAGTCCGTGGCGCGCTGGCGCTGATGCGCTCACCGCAGGGGCAGCCGGTGATTGCCCAAGCCGGGCTCTCCAATGCCGGCCGTGAACTCGCGGCCGAAACGGCCGAGATTATCTTCGGCAGCGCCGATACGATCCCCAAGGCGCTCGAATATTACAACGACGTCAAAGGCCGCATGGCGAAGTACGGCCGCGAATCCGAAGACCTGAAGATTCTGCCCGGTTTCAGCATGATGCTGGCCGACAGCAAGGAAGAAGCCGAGGAGAAATTCCATATCCTCGACGAGTTGGTCCATCCCGACGTCATGCGCCAGATTCTCGAGGAAGATCTCGAGATGGATCTGCGCGGTTTTCCGCTCGACGAGCCAATCCCGGTCGAGGCGCTGCCCGAAACCTCGAACAGCCATCTCGCCTATTTCAATTATCTGTCGAACATCGTGCGCACCGAGAAACCGACGATGCGCAAGCTCTACCAGCATTGGGCCGGCCGCGGCCGCAATACCTTCTGCGGCACGCCGATGCAGGCCGCCGACCGGATGGAGGAGTTCTTCCTGAGCGGTGGCCTCGACGGCTTCATGATCTCGTTCCAGACGACACCGGAAGCGCAGCTTGAAATCTTCGTTGAGAAGGTCATTCCCGAACTGCAGCGTCGCGGGCTGTTCCGTACCGAATACGCCGGCACGACGCTGCGCGCGAATCTCAACCTGAAGCGCCCGCCCAATCGCTATCTCAACAAGGTCAAAGCCATGGCAGACGCCGGCGGGGTGTGAGCGTGCCGGAAGGCGGGCAGACAATGAAACCGCTTCTGATCGACGTGCCGACGGATGCAAAGGCATTCGCGGATCGGTTTGCGATTCAGGCCGTCGCGGTAACGAAGTCGTTTCCCGCGGAACGGGGTCGGATGCTGGCGGCGCTGGCCGAAACCAGTCTCAATGTTGGACGCGGCGAGTTCGTCGCCATTCTGGGGCCAAGCGGCTGCGGTAAGAGCACGCTGCTGCGCCTGATGGCCGCGCTCGAAACTCCGACCACTGGGACGATCTCGATCAACGGTCTGCCACCGCACGCGCTGGCGCAGACCCATCGGCTCGGGGTGGCGTTCCAGGATCACGCACTGTTGC
Source organism: uncultured Rhodospirillales bacterium (assembly GCA_903822185.1). Lineage (GTDB taxonomy): Bacteria > Pseudomonadota > Alphaproteobacteria > ATCC43930 > CGMCC-115725 > CAIKMD01. The sequence goes on from CAIJOA010000037.1 coordinate 16,930, forward strand.
CGTGGCTGAACGTCGCCGACAATGTCGCGTTGCCCTATCGCGTGGCCGGATTACGGGTCGATCGCCAGCGGATCGGCGAGCTTCTCGCGCTGGTCGGCCTCACCGGCTTCGAGAAGATGCGCCCCAAGCAACTCTCGGGCGGCATGCGTCAACGGGTGGCGATCGCGCGGGCACTGGTGCTCAACCCTGAAGTGCTGCTGCTCGACGAACCCTTCGCCGCGCTCGACGCCGTAACGCGGCGGCAGATGAATCTGGAACTCCAGCGTATCTGGTCAGCATCCAGCATCACCACCGTTCTCGTCACGCATGATGTCAACGAAGCAGTGTTCTTGGCCGATCGCGTCATCGTGTTGAGCGGACGGCCGGGCCGCATTCTGCGCAATATCGAGATCGATTTTGCCCGGCCGCGCGATCCGGCGGTGATGCGCAGCGAAAGTTTTCATCGTTTGGCCGACGAGCTGACCGCGCTGCTAGCGCCCGAGCATGAGCAAGGCGGCGCGGCGTGATCAATGCACGAACCGCTCAGATATTCTATCTCGGCTTCGGCACGATTCTCTTCCTCGGCTTATGGCAAGCGATCGGCTACTACAAACTGGCTGGCACGGCGTGGCCACCGCTGACCGATGTGCTGGCCTATGCGCTGAGCCCGCTTCATCGGGTGCTGTTCGTCAACGCGTTGCTTGCCACGCTTAAATCCGCCGGGCTCGGGTATGTCATCGGCGCGGCCATCGGGATTGCGCTCGCGCTGGTCGGCAATCTGGTGCCGGCGCTGCGCAAGGGCGCTGATCGCGCCAATGCCTGGATTCATGCGATCCCGATGATCGCGGTCGGGCCGATATTCATGCTGCTGCTTGGCATCGGCGCTGCGCCGGTCGCCATGGCGGCGTTCGGCGTCGTCTTCATCTTCTACGTCGCGGTGACCTCGGGCTTTGCTCTCGCCTCAAAATCCCATGCCGATGTTATGACCGTGCTGGGAGCTGGTCGTTACGCGCGGCTGGTTCATCTGACCATCCCGGCGGCGATGCCGGCGATCGTCACCGGGATCAAACTGGCCCTGCCACGGGCAGGGCTTGGGGCCATTCTCGGCGAATGGTTCGGCGCCTCGCGCGGTATCGGCGTTCTGATGGTCACGGGGATGCAGGAGTTCCAAATGCCGCTTCTTTGGAGCGCGAGCTTGCTCATGGCCCTGTCGTCCTTGCTGTTCTTCGGCCTCGGCTCGGCGCTGGAACGCTTTGTCGAAGGACGCTTCCGGTGAAGGCTCTCCGCTTCATAGGGCGCTTCGTCCTCGACAATTGGGGGCTGCTCTTGCTGCTCGCGCTGTGGGAGCTGTGGATCGCGGTCGAGAATCTTAATTCGATCGTCATGCCGCATTCCTGGTCCGCGGTTGCGGACATCGTGACCGCGCCGAACGCCTATCTCGCCAATCTCGGGCGCACGGCGATGATTGCGGGGTTGGGCCTCCTCATTGGCGTTACGGTCGGCACGCTGATCGCCGTCGCCAGTTGGCTGTCGCGTCTCGCCAATGGGTTTCTGTCGGTCGCGGCGCTGATTTTTTCCTCCGTTCCGGTGATCGCGTTCATCCCCATTCTTGGCCGGGTGATGGGCTACGAGACGCGGACGGTTCTGGTCATCGTGGCGATCATCTGCTTCTTCCCGTCGTTCGTTTTTACTGTCTCCGGCCTGCGCGCCTTGCCGCCGGGGGGCGCGGACCTGTTGTCGGTGCTTGGCGGCAGCCAGTTTACGGTGCTGCGTCATATGGCTTTGCCGTCGGCGCTGCCGAATTGGATGACGGCGTTGCGTCTTGCCGCACCGACCGCGATCCTCGCCGCGATGGCCGCCGAGTTCTTGATGGGAACGCCGGGGCTCGGCTCGATGGTGCATGATTCGATGAACGCCTTCGAATCCGCCCGCGCCATCGGGGCCAGCATCCTCGCAGCGACCTTGTCGTTGCTGTGTTTCGGTTTGGCGACCAGAGCCGAGACCGCCGTTCGCGCACGCTGGACCTAAGCCCAGTCGGAATATCGGTGAGAAGAAAAATGCACCACGGAGACACGGAGGTCACGGAGAAGAAGTTTTAAGGCGCCTTCGCGCCTTTATTTCTTCTCCCTGCTTCTCCATGTCTCCGTGTTGAATCTTCTCAGAGCGTCCGCAGTGCTTCTTCGAGCGGTCCCAGATCGATGATCTTCGAGCGGTCGGGGATGTTGGTGCGGCCGCTGATGGCGGCGAACTCGTACATCCGGTCGATCTGTTGTGGCGAGAACCAGAGCGGTCCTTTGCCGCCATCGACGCGGGACAGGCTTTTGTAGATTTCGGCCTGGCGCTTTTGCACCTTCGGGTCGAGTGCACGCTCGGCGAGATATTTCTTGGTGATGATATCGGTGAGGTAATCGGGATCTTTGTCGTTGACCGCAACGCCCCGCAACAAGGCGCGCAAGTACCGGACAACGGCCGGCCGGTTCTTTTCCAGCGTCTCGCGTTTGACCGTGTAGAGACCATCCGGCAGGTCGTAGCCCATGCTGGTGAAGGTCGTGACGAAGAAGTCCTCGCCCGGCTTCATCCCGCGCATCTCGAGGATGATCGGTGAGCGATCGACGTAGGAGAAATACCCCTCGCCATCGCCGTTCAGCAGCGTATCCGCCGAAAAGCCTGTCGGGCGCGGCGTGTAGCGGGTCGGCTGCTTGTTGTATTTAAGGATGCCGTCGATGGTTTCGCTGTAATAGGTGAATTGCAGCAGGATGCGCTTATCGACAATGTCGGCGGCGTTGCGGATCGGCGCTTTCGGCAGGGACATCAGCCCGGCCGGGTTCTTCGGATAGTTCGAGGCGATGATGACGAAGTCGTTGTTCTTCGCCACCGCATCGACGACGCCGAACCAGTTGCCGATGGCGATGTCGAACCGGCCTGCCGACAAAGCGGTCAGGGTCGGTGGCGCATTGGGGCCGCCGGGATTGATCTCCTCGGCGATGTTCTCGGCCTCGAAGAATTTTTTGTCGGTCGCAGTCCAGTGCGCGCCCCACTGTGCATCCACTGCGCTGAGGAAACCAGTACGGAAGGTAACGGCCGCGTCCGCTGCCTTTGCCTTCACGAACGGCGCCGCCACCGCAAGCGCCGTACCGCCCGCCAATACAGACCGCCGCGTGATCGTGGATGGAGGTGACATTTTCTGCTCCTTAATGACGTCGTTTAGCCCTAAAAAACGATGCAAAAACGAGGCCATGGCGGATGAACGTGGCGGCAAGATATCCTTATTTCATCGGTATTTTTGAAGACAATGAGTCATAGTGCAATTGCACCGATTGAAAGACCGATTTCGGTCAGGTTCCGACGCGCAGCGTGCTGGTCAGGCCGCGCAATGTCGCGATGATGCTGAGTGCGGTGATTCGCGCCGTCGCGGGGTTTTCGGCGCTGGGAATGTTCTCGATCGACATCGTAAAGTGCGCGCTGTCGGCATGAACTTCAATCGAATGAGTGTTGCGGGTCAAAGCCGGATCGGCCCAGATTTCGAGCATCGTCTTATCAGGGCCGATCCCCGCCAGCGATAACGCCGCCGCAACATTGACGTTGGCGGGAAAACCGCGAGCGCCTTCACGCGCCGTGCCTTCGAAAATCCGTGTCGGGCGGTCGATTGTATCGACATCGATTTGTTGCGCTGTCAGATATGGCGCGCCGCGCAGTGATTTCGGTGGCTTGCGGCTGACCATGCGGACCGAATGAATCGTTCCTTCGGCGGCAGCCCGTACGGCATCGAGTCCAAGCAAGGCGCCGGTAACGAGAATGATCCGCGCCTGTCGTTGCTTGGCGCGCTCGATCAGGTCTGGCGCTTCGAGCATACCGGCGCCGCTGACGGTGACGAGGGTGCAGCCTGCTTCGATCGCTGCTTCGGCAATCGTGCGAAAAGCACGGACGGGCGCGCACTCGACGATGATATCGGCCTCGGCCGCGATCATGGCGATGGGAATGACCGGTACGGCTATCGAAACTTCGCGCAATCGCCGTTCGGCAATGTCGGCTCGGCCGGCGGCAACACCCACCAGTTGAAGGCCGGGAATGCCGCCGTCATGAAGGGCACGCGCGACCGGCAGCCCGATCGTGCCGAGACCAGCGACGCCGACCTTCAACGTCATTGCCGGTGCGTCATGAGGTCTGCCGGCGAAGGAAGTCACGCCAAACCGGTGCGATGCGGCCACCCTGGAAATCGGAGGTGATGGGATAGGGGACTTGGCCGAAGCTGCCATACCATTCGGCTTCGGTACAAACCGGGTCGTGATATTCCGCCTTCGGCAATAATTTGCCGAGGCGTTGTGCCGCTTCGGTCGGGTGAGTCGGATCGACACCACCCGTGACGGTGGCTGGAACTTTGATCGAGGCCCACTCGTCGTCGGTGAGGCGGCAACCGGTGATCGGCAGGTCGGCGCTGGTATTGAAGAAGGCTTCCCAATAGGCCATCTGGCGAATGAAGTCGGTTGGCTTCATCGCCAGCAGCCGATCGCGGTTGCCGGGATTCTGTTTGATCGATTCCGCAAAATGATTGGTTGCGGCAACGGCTTCCATACCGCCGCGCAATGCCGCCCGCGTATAGGCCTGATAGAAATTTTTCGGCAGACGATTCGCGGGATAGTCACCGCCCGAGCACCAGCACAACAGCAGCCCCTTCACCAGTTCCGGATATTTGACGCAGAGCAGGGGGGTCGTGCGGCAACCGGCATATTCGCCGACATAGCAAGGACCGAGCTTCAGCGTACGGATCAGGGCGGCAAGATCGTCGGCCCAATAATCGGCTTCGGACTGGTCGCCGGCGATGACGATATCGGCGCGCGCATCGGTGTTGCGGCGGTCCCAGGTGATGACGTGATAATCCTTGGCGAGTTCGGTCGCGATCACGCGCTGCACATAGCCGCCCCATCGCCCACCCGGCGTCAGAACGACATCGACGGGATTGCCGACGCCGAATTCCTGGTAGCTGACGGTGCAGTTATTGACGATGAGTTCGGGCATGCGGACGATCTCCCAACAACAAGACAGTGCAACCGCGCGGCGGATGTCGAACAAGCTACGCGCATCGACGCGAGTAGGGTACTATTGAACTCGAAAGCGAGGCGAGCCGAATTTCGTCATGGCGATTATCGAAGTTACCGGGGTCAGCAAGACATATCACGATCAGAGCAGCGGCCGTGCCGTCCGCACGCTCGACAATGTCAGCATCTCCGCGCCCGAGAATGATTTCCTGATCCTGCTTGGTCCCAGCGGTTGCGGCAAATCGACGCTTCTCAACATCATTGCCGGTCTCACATCGTTCGATGATGACGGCGGACGCGTGCTGGTGCAGGGCAAACCTGTCACCGGGCCTAATCCGAAACTGATGGCCTATATGTTTCAGGACCCGGTGCTCTATCCCTGGCGTACCGTGCTGAAGAATGTCGAGTTCGGGCTCGAGGCCCAAGGTATTTCGAAAGACGAAAGACGCGAGCGGGCGTTGAAATATCTTCGCCTCGTCGGTCTTGAAGAATTTGCCCATGCCTATCCGCGCCAATTGTCGGGCGGCATGGCGCAGCGCGTCGCGATCTGCCGTTCTCTGGCGCTCGAAACCGATATCGTTTTGATGGACGAACCCTTCGCCGCTCTGGATGAGCAATCGCGTATCTTGATCGGCGACGAATTGGTATCGATTTGGCGGCAGGTGAGGCGGACGATTGTCTTCGTGACACACAGCCTCACCGAAGCGGTCTATCTCGGGCAACGCATCGCGCTGTTCTCGGCTCGGCCCGGCCGGATCAAGCTTGAGATCGCCAATCCGCTGCCGCGGCCGCGCTCTATCGGCACGGCGGAATTCAACCAGATGGTCGATACGTTGTGGACGCAGTTGAAGGCCGAATCGCTGGCGTCGATCAAGCGCGAGCCGGCCGAGCAGGAAAAAATCCTGCTGCCCAAGGAATGATGCGTGCATAGAGTTCCGCCCGCCCTGACGCGCCTCGCGTTGATTTTGGCGCTGTTGGCCGTGTGGGAACTTGCGACGAGGCTAACCTCCGTCAATGTGATCCTCATTGCCCCGCCCAGCATCGTGTTGTGGGAAATCGTCAGGGTCTTCGCCGGGTTAAGCGTGCCAGATTTCTATCTGAACGCGGGTATCACCTTGGCCGAGATTGCGGTGGCATATGCGATTGCGGCTGTGTTCGGCGTGCTTATGGGCATCGCCGTCGCGAGTTCCAAAGTCATCGGCGACGCCTTCGAGCCGATCCTGTTAGTGCTCTATGCCATCCCGAAGATCATTCTTTATCCTGTCATCGTGCTGATGATCGGCACCGGTTATGCCTCAAAAATATCGTTCGGCATTCTGGTCGGAATTTTCGTCATCATTTTTAATACGGCCGCCGGGCTGCGGCAGGTCGAGCCGAATTACGTCCGACTTGCTCATTCGCTCGGCTACGGCAAAGGCAAAATCTTCTTCAAGGTCGAGCTGCCGGCGGCGGCACAGACGATCCTGTCCGGCCTTCGACTCGGTTTCGGCTACACGATCATCGGCGTCATCACCGGCGAATTGCTGGTGGTCAATGTGGGGCTTGGTTTTTTGATCGACTGGGCATCGGTCAATTATCATACGGCCCAGCTTTACGCGGTCGTTCTCATCACCCTCGCGATCGGCGTCGTCGCCAATCTAGTCGTCAGCCGTCTTGAACGGCGCTGGGTGCGATGATGTCGTCAGCAAAGCGCGATCACTATCTGGCTTTGACGATCCGCACGATCGCGATCTTGCTGTTTCTCTTGCTTTGGTATCTTGCGGTGAAGCTCGAATGGATCGATTCGATGTTTCTGGCCAGCCCGCTCGACACGCTGCAGCATCTGATCCCGGTAACGCGAAAGGCGGCGCCCGATCTCTATGCGACGCTCACATCTTTCAGCGTCGCTTTCGTCACCGGCGTCTTGTTTGCGCTACTGGTTGGCTTCGTGCTCAGTATTTCGGATTACAACCGTAAGGTTTTCGTGCCGTTGCTGGTGCTGGGTGTCACCATTCCCAAAGTGACGTTGATGCCGTTGTTCATCCTCTGGTTCGGAATCGAACAATTGCCGATCATTGTCTTCGGCGCTCTGTCGGCTTTTTTCCCGATGGTGGTGAATGTTCTGTCGGCGACCGGTGAAGTGAAGCCGAACCAAATTCTGCTCGCCAAGGCGATGGGTTTCAGCCGGTTGCAGATTTACCGCAAGGTGATTTTCCCGGCGATGCTGCCGGTCCTGATCTCGGGTCTGTTCTATGCCTGCAATGCGGCGATGATGGGTGTCTTCATCGTCGAGCTGGCTCTCGCCCGGCATGGGCTTGGCGCGTTCGTGCATGATCTGGCGATGACGTTTCGCACCGCCGATATGTATGCGGCGGTGGTGCTGACCGCGTCGATCACGGTCTTCATCAACATGGCGCTTTGGTATGGCGCACGATATTTTGGCCGCTGGCGTGTTTGACATGCGGCATGGGTTTTCACCGGACAGGGGGACGCAGTGATGAAATCGGCATTGGTTTGGGGAATCGTTCTGCTCGGTCTGACGACGCATCTCGCCGCGGCACAGGACAAGGTCAAATACGGTTCGGCGGTCAAACTGTCACCGGTCTATTACCTGCCGGTTCTCGCAGCGCAGGAACAAGGTTTCTTCAAGAAGAACAATCTCGACGTTGAGTGGGTGCCGGCGAATAGCGGTCCCGATTTCCAGCGCAACCTCGCCGCCGGCGCGATCCAGATCGGTGCATCGACCGGGGCGACGGATATTCCGGCGATCGGCAAGGGCGCGCCCTCGGTGATTGTGGCCAATCTTCAATCGAGCGACAATTTCGGGATCTGGGTTTCGACCAAAGGCCATATCAATACGGTGCAGGACCTGAAAGGCGCGAAGATCGGCGTTTCCCGCCTTGGCGGTGCCGAACATGCCTATGGCCGTCTTGTCGCCAATAAGCTCGGCTTTACCAACGACGTGCAATTCACCTCAAGCGGCAGCGTCGAAGCCAGCATGGCGATGCTGGTGACGAACGGCATCGATGGTGTCGTCTTGACGCCGCATCAGATGATCGATCTTTCTCTTCAGGGCAAGGTGAAGGAAATTGCCGAGGTCGAAAAATACAAGCCGCAGCCTTGGATTTCCTACACCCTGACCGCCAGCAAGGACTTCGTTTCCAAACAGCCCGAGGTCGCGCGCCGCGTCGTGCAGTCGATCATGCAGGCCAATGCTTTCATCATCAGCAAGGAAGGCCGTCCTTGGGCGATCGCGAAGATGAAAGAGATGAGCAACTATTCCGATCCGGCGGCGGATTCGGTTTATGCAGAAACGACACTCAGCACCGATGGTAAGATCGAGCGTGTAGCGGTTAAGAACGTCGTCGATTTCATGGTGCAGTACGACCTTCTGAAGGCCGAAGACGTGCCCAATATCGACGTGTTGTTTACCGACGCTTTGATGAAATAACGCCGGGCGTGCGCGGGGTCGCTGTCAGGTGATGCTGCGCACGAATTCCAACAGTTGAGGACCGAGATCGTCGATCTCGGAATTGATCTGCATCGCCGGCGAGACGTGGTTGTGGTTCCGGCTGTAGATGAACCACGGCATCCGCTTATCGCATTTGGTCAGCGCCGCCACCAGCGCCGGTGATGACCATTGCAACGGATGCGGATCGAATTCCGTCACCGACACCAGCACAGGCGGATGGCCGGACGCGACGTGATTGATCACATTCATCGCCGGCCATTGCGCCGGGTCGACGCCGAAATAAGCGACGCGATGCGGCGCGGGCGGGTTCTCGGGATGATATTCCGCATCGAACGGCGCAAACACGCCGGATAGAAGCATCGCACCGGCAATGCGCGGTCCGGCGGGGCCGTGTACCGCGGGAATGAAAGTCCACGTCGCCGCATGGGTCGCGCCCGCCGATTGGCCCATCAGGACGATACGCTCAGGATCGCCCCCGAATTCTTTGATATGTGCGTGCAGCCAGGCGACGACGCGCCCGACATCTTCACCGCCGCTGGGCCATTTATGCTCAGGCGCCAGCCGATAGGTGATGTTGACGCCGATCATGCCGTGGCGGGCGAAGAAGGTGGGCACGTTGTCGTAGATCAAACCGGGACGGGGGCTGCGTTCTCCGGCGACATACCCGCCGCCATGGACATAGACGACCACGGATGCGCCGGCCGGCTTTTTCGCGGGAGTGAAAATATCGAGGCGGTGCCGGGCATGGTCGCCGTAGGCGATGTCTCTGGTGACCGCGACGCCCTCTTTCGGTGCGCGTTCTTGGAGGGGTACATAGAGCGCGTAGGTTGCAGCAAGGATTTCCGGCGTGAAGTCGCGGCCCATTCGCTGGATCGCGGCGCTGATTTCGTCTTTTGAAAGAAGAGGCGTGCTCATAACGGGTGCACTCGTATTCAGGCTGTGGCGTTTCGCAGCGCCGGCAACGCAAATCATTGACCGGCTCTTTCGCACGGAACTAAGCTAAAAACCTGTCGCATGGCCTTGAGGAGAAAGCAATGCTTTCGGTTGCGGAGAACGAGCTTCTGACGCGCACGAACAAGGGCACCGTAGCCGGGGATTATTTCCGCCGCTTTTGGATGCCGGCTTTGTTGTCCGAAGAGATCCCGGCCCCCGACAGCCCGCCGGTGCGGGTGACGCTGATGGGCGAGCATCTGATCGCCTTTCGCGACAGTGACGGCAAGATCGGGTTAATCGACCGCTATTGCGCCCACCGGCAGGTCGATCTGTTTTATGGCCGCAACGAGGAATGTGGACTGCGCTGCGTCTATCACGGTTGGAAATTCGATACCGACGGCAACTGCGTCGATATGCCGACGGAGCTGCCGAGCAGCAATTACAAGGAACGCATCAAGCTGACCTCGTATCCGGTGCAGGAGCATGCCGGTATCGTCTGGGCTTATCTCGGTCCGCAAGATTTGCCAGTCGAGTTTCCGCAGTTCGAATTCAACACGCTGCCGAAAGATTGTTTCTACATCCGCAAAAGCTTGCTCGAATGCAATTACTTGCAGGCGATGGAAGGCAATCTCGATTCCGCCCATACCGGCTATCTGCACAGTTTCGCCACTGGCAGCGCGCTCGATCCGCGCGGCAAAGGCCATGGCAGCCGCGGCACCATCTCGCATCAGTATCAATCGTCACTGCCGCATTTCGAGGTGCAGGAAACCGACTACGGCTTGATGATCGGCGCAAAGCGCAAAGGTGCGAACGATTCGGCCTATTGGCGGATCACCCAATGGCTGCTGCCGGTTCACACCATGATCGGGGCAAATGTCGGCGAGACGCTGCTGTGGGATGCGTGGGTGCCGATGGATGATGAGCATACCTGGGTCTATCGCATCGAATACAATCCCTGGCGTCCGCTGACGGTGGAGGAAATCTACGAATACGACACGGCCGGTTTCGCCCGTCTCAATGTCGAGAACATCCCCGGCACCTACATGCCAGTGCGCAACAAGAGCAACAATTACCTGATCGATCGTGGCCTGCAGCGAACCTATTCCTATACCGGCATCAAGGGTACCAACGCCCAGGATGCGGCGGTGATCGAAAACCAGGGCCCGACCCCGATCGCACAGCGCGCGCACGAACATCTCGGCAGCACGGATCTGGCGATCACCCGCATGCGCCGTATGCTGCTCGCAGCGTTGAAAGAATTCGAGGACGGTACCGAACCTGTCGCAGCGCTCAAGGGCGATCTCTACAAGGTGCGCGCCATCGCCGTTTCGCTCGATGATGACGGCACGCCTTTCTATGAGGGTGCGAAGAAGCATCTGAACGTCTGAATGTCATGACTCTTGATGAACTCAAATACGAAGTCGCGATCGGCAGTCGAATTCTCAACCTGACCGGTCTTGCCTCGGGCGTGCGTGCATCGATGGGCCATGTCAGCCTGCGCGACCCGACTAATCCTAATCGCTTCGTGGTCAAAGGCCGCGGCTATAAGATCGACGTGCTGTCGCGGATGCAGCCGGAAGACATGGTCGTCTGCGATCTCGACGGCTATCTGATCGATGGCCCGCCGGGCGTTCTGCAATGCAACGAAGTCATGATCCATGCCAGCGTCTTCAAGGCGCGGCCGGACGTGAACTCGGTGGTGCATTCTCATCCGCCGTTCAGCGTCATGCTGACCGTGCTCGGCATTCCGATTGTTCCCGTCGTGCTGGAAGGGCTCCGCCTTGTCCGGAAGCCGCTGCCGATTTACCGCCATACGGCGCTGATTACGTCGATTGCGCAGGGTGCCGAAATGGCGCGCGATCTCGGCGACGCGCGCGCGGTGCATCTGTTGGGGCACGGCGTGACGACGGTGGGTAAGACGATCGAGGAATCCGTCACCGCCATGGCGCAGCTCGAATATCAGGCCGAAATGAATTCGCACGCCTGCGCTGCCGGCGGGCGCGACCATGCGCGTATTCCCGACGATCTGATCGAGGAATATCTGCAATGGAAGCCATTGGCCGAACCACACTTCCAAGAAGCGGTGGCGCGGCTGGGACCGGCGAATATGGGCGGCAGCATTTGGAAAGATATTACCACCCGCGCCGCCGAGGAAATGGAAGCGGCGGCGAAAGCCTGACATGAGCAGCGGCCCGGCACACGCGGCGGCCGACGGAACTTGTGGCATCGGCGTGCCGCTGCCGCGTCTCGAAGACGAGCGAATGTTGACCGGGCGCGGCCGCTACGCCGACGATATCGCCTTGCCCCATACCACGTTCGCTTATGTCGTGCGTTCGCCCCACGCGCATGCGCGTATTCTCGGCATTGATAAAACAGCAGCATTGGCATCGCCGGGCGTTCTTGCTGTCTTGACGGGGGAAGATGTCACGCGCGACGGCCTCCGTCCGCTTAAATGCGGCACTTTTCCCCGAACCCGCACCGGCACGTCTTCCTATTGTTCGACGCAGCCCATTCTTACGGCGGACAAGGCCCGGCATGTCGGCGATCGTGTCGCGCTCATCGTTGCCGAGACGCTGGCGCAGGCGAAAGACGCCGCCGAGCTGCTGGATATCCGTTACGAACCCTTGCCGGCTGTCATCTTGGCCGATGCGCTTGCGCCCGGCGCCGAGAAGATCTGGGATGAAGCAGCGAGCAATCTCAGTTTTCAAATCGAATATGGCGATCGCGCCGCCGTCGATGCCGCCTTTGTTTCGGCGCCGCATGTGACCAAGATCGCGGTTCATTACCCGCGCGCTTCGGCCAATGCCCTCGAACCGCGCGCCGCCATCGCCTTTCTCGATCCGATCGATGACCGTTACACGCTGTGCTCGGCGACGCAGAATCCATTTCGTGTGCGCGAAACGGTGACGGATGTTCTCTTGATCCCGCAATCGAGCCTGCGCGTTCGTGCGATGGATGTCGGCGGCTCGTTCGGGATGAAGGGGCAAGCCTATCCCGAGGAAGTCCTTGTCGTCTGGGCCGCGGGTAAGGTGAAGCGGCCGGTGAAGTGGACGGCGGATCGCAGCGAGGCGTTGGCGTCTGACATGCACGGCCGGCATCAGATCGCCGAGGCGGAACTGGCGCTCGATCGCGACGGCCGGATGTTGGCGTTTCGCACGAATATAACGATCGATGTCGGCGCCTATCTCGGTGTGTCGGGCGGCGTCCCACCGCATAACGCGGGCGTCAGTTATCCCGGTACTTATCGGTTGCCGTTGGTGCATACGACCGTGCGGGCGGCTTTCACCAATTCCTCGCAGCTCGGTCCTTATCGCGGGTCGGGCAAGCCGGAGGCGGCCTTCGTCGTCGAACAGCTCGTCGAAAAGGCAGCGCGTGAGCTTGGCATCGATGCGATTGCGCTGCGCCGGATCAATCTGATCGACCAAACCCATCTTCCTTATCGGACGGTCGGCGACGATGTCTATGACTGCGGCGATTTCGAGAAGATGCTCGATGCGGCGATGGCGCTGGCCGATTGGCCCGGTTTTGCTGAACGCCAGGCGGCAGGTCGCACGGACAGTAAGCGGCGCGGCATCGGTCTCGCGATGCACTGTCAGCGCGCCGGGGGCTCATCCGAGCGGATGGAGATTCGTTTTGCCGCCGATGGCGCGGTGTCGCTCGTCGTCGGTACCTTGGCGACCGGGCAGGGACATGAGACGATGTTCGCCCAAATGGTGTCGGATTGGCTCGGTGTGCCGATCCACAAAATACGCTTGTTCCAGGGCGACACCGACAAGGTGATCTTCGGCCGTGGCAGCTTTGCCCAACGCAGCATGAGCGCAGGTGGATCGGCCTTGAAATGTGCTGCGGACGACGTGATCGAAAAAGGTCGTAAGCTTGCTGCCTGGGTGTTCGAAGCCTCGGTCGAGGACATCACGTTCGATCATGCGACGTTTCGTGTCGCCGGCACCGATCGAACGATCGGTTGGGGCGAATTGGCGCGGCGATCCTATGCTGGCGTCGGCGTGCCGGTCGAATTCGGAATCGGTCTATCGGGCATCGGCACGCATGAAGGGCCGAGTACCTTCCCCAATGGTTGTTTTGTTTGCGAGGTCGAGGTCGATCTCGAATCCGGTGTCGTGAAGGTCGAGCGGCTTTATACCGTCGATGATGTCGGTGTCGCGGTCAATCCACTGACATTGCATGGCCAGCTTCACGGTTCCGTCGCGCATGGGCTGGGCGAGACGCTGATGGAATCGGTGGTCTATGAGAAAGGCAGCGGGCAGTTGCTCACCGGCTCGTTCATGGACTACGCCATGCCGCGCGCCGATGTGATGCCGGATATCGTCTCGGAATCGCTTTGTATTCCGACGAAGACCAATCCGCTGGGCGTTAAAGGCGGTAGCGAGGCGGGCAATGTCGGAATGCCCGCGGCGATCATTAACGCCGTGCGGTATGCGCTGGCGCCGCTGGGTGTCGATGAAATAACGCTGCCGGCGACGCCAGAAACCGTGTGGCGCGCTATTCGCGCCGCTAAAAGGAATGCTTAGGTAGTCATTCCAGCGTCGGATCGCCGCGTAATGCTGCGAGCTGCAGATCGACCTCCACCTGCGGGCGGATATCCAACAGCACCGTCTGCGGTATCGTGTTGGCGTCGCCGCGCGATGCGCCGGTAAAGCCCCAGGCTTTCGGCACGATGCTTTCGCTACGAGTCCAGTTTTTCAATGGGCGTCCTTCGGCCATCGCCGACAGCTCGCGATTCCATGTCCGGCGAATGGCGATGACGCCGTTATCGGCGCGGCCCGGCCGTTCCGCATCGCGATCGGCGATCCGGCCTTGGCCCACCTGCGCGATATCGTCCTGCAACCGGACTAGATCGATGCGTGATGTATCGACATCGCGCAACGCGATCTTGCCGCGCAGGATATCGTCGCAGACGCGCTGATGCGGCAGATCGATGCGCGCGCGGCGTTGGCGGTGGCGTTCTTCGACCTCGCGCGCCGCATCGCCGGCAACCGCGACACGATGCAGGCTGAACTGCATATGCGTCACATCGTCGATCGGTACCCACCAGAACAGCGATTCCTGCCAGCCGACTTCGCCGTCGGTCGGCAGCGCGGTCATGTAAAAAATATTGGGCATGCCGAATTGCTGGATGCGTAACTGGCCATCGGCGCGGGTGAAGGTGTAGGTCACGCCCCATTCCGATTCCTCGGACTGAAGTTGCGCGCCGCGGCCGATATTGCTGAACGACGCCATGTTGTCGCGATGGACGAAGGCGACGTGACTCATATCGAGCGCGTTTTCCAGATTCTGGAAATAATTGCATTCGCGCACGTAGGAATCGACTTCGACCAGCCCGTCGAAATTCTCGAACTCGGGATAGGTTGGGAATTCCGGCGCGTCGCCGCTGCCGAGGAAGGCGAAGATCAGACCGAGATATTCTTGCGTCGGATGGGACGCCAGCTTGATGCGGTCGCAAAAGCTCGAATCTTCTGCCGGCTGTTCGGTGCAGGCACCGTCGGCATCGAATTTCCAGCCGTGATAAAAGCAGCGAAGGGCGTCGCCCTCGACCCAGCCCGAAGAAAGCTGCGTGCCGCGATGCGGGCAGCGCGAATCGGTCAGGCAAACTCGTCCGCTTTCGCCCCGATAAAGGGTGAAACTCTCGCCCATGATGCGCAGCGGTACCGGACGGCCCACGGCCAGATCGCCGGTGTGATAAACCGGCTGCCAAAACTGACGCAAATAAGCACCGGCCGACGTGTCCGGTCCCGTTTTCAGGAAATTCCCAGCCTGCGCCGAGGTTCGTCCTGCCAGTTTCGTCACCGTCATATTCGGCCTCTCGTCGATGATGTCTGACTATGCCGGGAAGACGCGTCCGCCGACAGAAAAAATTCGACGCACTATACGCACCGCTTCATTGGTACGTCGTCATGCCTATATATTGTTCAGCACTAGCGAAGATGTGAGGCGTTCGATGCTGAAGCGTTATGTCAGCAAGATCATGGCGTCACCAGTGGGAGCGCTGAAATTGGTCGCGTCCGACGATGGACTGGCTGCGATCCTCTGGGAGAACGATAAGCCGAACCGGGTTCGCCTCAATATCGTTGGCGAGGACAACAGCCATCCGGTTCTGATCGAAACCGAGCGCCAGCTTCGTGAATATTTCGCTGGCACGCGCAAGGCCTTTGACCTGAAGCTCGATTTTGCCGGGACGGAATTTCAGAAAAAAGTCTGGCAGGCGCTGCTGACGATCCCCTTCGGCGAAACTCGGTCCTATGCCCAGATCGCGAGCCAGATTGGCAAGCCGAGTGCGGTTCGCGCGGTCGGCGCGGCGAACGGCAAGAATCCGATTTCGATTATTGCGCCCTGCCACCGGGTGATCGGCTCGACCGGCGAACTGACCGGTTTTGCCGGCGGTCTCGAAACCAAGGTTCGTCTTCTCAATCTCGAAGGCACGGCGACGAAGCCGATCCGTAAGGCGGCGTGACGCAAGAAAAGGGCCGCTCGACATGTGCCGGCGGCCCTTGGTATCGCGCAGGTTCCGCTTAGTGGAAGCTGCTGTCGCGATAGACTTCCTTGCCGCCGACATAGGTCGCAAGCGCCTTTGTCTTCAGCATCTTCTTCGCCGGACCCGTCAGTATGTCGTCAGATAAGATCGCGAAATCGGCGAGCTTGCCAGGCTCGATCGAGCCTTTGACTTTCTCCTCGCCGGTCAGGACCGCGTAATTGATCGTGATCATGCGCAGCAGTGTCACCCGCGACTTAACGCGTTGGTCGGCGCCATAGACGCCATCCGAAATCGTGTCGCGCGTGTTGAAGTGATAGATCTCCCAGAAAGGATTGAACGGCACAACGGATGAATCGGTACCGCCGACGAGGAAGAAGCCGTTATCGAGGAAGGTTTTCACCGGCGTCACTTCGCTGGCGCGATCCATGCCCCAGTATTTTTTCAGTGTCGGCGCGGCCAGATAGAGATGATCCTGCACCGACATGATCAGGCCCAGCTTTTTGATACGGGCGATCTGATCGGGACGGACGATGAAGGCATGCTCGATCGTCCAGCGTTTGCCGACGATTGAATGTTCGGCGTTGGCAGCCTCATAAGCATCGAGAACTTCATCGATCGCGGCGTCGCCGACTGCATGGGTGGCGACGCGCCAGCCGAGGTCATTGACCTCTTTGACGACGGCGTTGAAATTCGCCGGCGGCACGACGGTCAGGCCGGTATATTTACCGCCTTTGCCGTAGGGTTCGAGATAAGGCTTCGACATATGCCCGCCCTCGAAGCCGCCATCGACCAGCAGTTTCATCCCGCCGATGCGCAACCAATCGTCGCCACCATCCTGCTTGAGCCCGGAATTGACGATCATGTCGTGAATCTTGGCCGGATCACGCGTGCCGAAACCAGGCAGATACATTGTGGCGCGGATGGTCAGCTTGCCTTCGTCGCGCAACTGGCCGAACAGCTTGTAATCCTCGAACAGATTGCCGCGATAGGAACCGGGGATGCGGATGCTGGTGATGCCGAAGGCGTTGAGCTTACGCTGCGTCGTCAGGATGTCGTCGGTCGTGACGGGCTTCGCCGGCGGAAGCTGAATGAGCTGCTTGGCGTTATCGAAAATTTCGCCGGTCGGCTCGCCGTTGGCGCCTTTGCTGATCTCACCGCCATCGGGTGACGCCGTGTCCTTGGTGATGTTCCATTTCTTGAGGGCGGCCGTGTTGAGAATCATCTCATGGCCACCGCGCACCAGCACCAGTGGATTGTTGGGCGCCACCGCATCGAGTTCCGTCGCGAGGGGTAGGCGCTTTTCTTTCAATTGCGCTTCGTGCCAATCGCTGTTCGAGACGATGGCATCGCCGGGTTGGGCCTTCTTCGCGGCCGCCCCGACGGCGGCGAAGATATCGGCCAGCGTGCGGGTTTGTGACAGATCGAGGCCCGGACCGCCGCCTTCGTTGTGGAAATGACCATCGGACAGGCCTGGCGTTACGAAATGGCCGTGCAAATCAACGACCTTGGTTCCCTTGCCCGCATAGCTGCGTATCGCATCGCTGTTACCGACGGCGAGGATATGGCCGTCTTTAACGGCAAAGCCCTGCGCCGTGGAAGATTTCGCATCGGCCGTGAAAACCTTGCCGTTGATATAGACCGCATCCGCGACATCTTTTGCCACCGCTTGGCCGGCGATGCCGGTCAAGAGCGCGCAAACGAAGAGAGCGGGTTTCAGCCTGTGATGGTGGTGTGGTCGCATAAATTTTCCCCCGTTGTCGTTCCGGCCCGTTTCAGCAGCCGGCGCTCCTACATCTTTTCATAGCTTTTTCGGCAGGTGCTTCAAAGCTTGTTCGCCTTTCGCCAAAGAGGCTATGTTGAGCGATCATAGGACGGTCGTGGGGTAAGAGGGCGACCGGAGTGGACAACAGGGGGATGCTATGCGAATGAAGATTTTGGCGCTTGCCGCCGCGGCACTGTTCGGGCTTGCAGGTTCGGTATCGGCCCAAGTGAAAATCGGTTTTATCACGACGCTATCGACGCCCGCCGGCTATCTCGGCGAAGACGCGCGCGACGGCTTCATGCTGGCGGCTTCGGAAGAAGGCGGCAAGCTGGGCGGCGTGCCGGTCCAGGTTTTGGTTCAGGACGACAAGCTCAATCCCGCAGACGGCAAGCAGATTGCCGAAAAATGGGCCGAGAGCGAACATGTGAAATTGTTCTCGGGCATGATCTTCTCGAACGTCGCGGCGGCGGTCGTGCCGCAGTTGATGGAAGGCGGGGCAATCTATGTCAGCCCGAACGCCGGCCCGTCGAACTTCGCCGGCAAGGATTGCAAGCCGAACTATTACGTCGCCAGCTGGCAGAACGACAATCTGCATGAATCCGCCGGTGCGCTCGCGAAGAAGCTCGGCTTCAAGAAGATGGTCCTGCTCGCGCCGAACTATCAGGCCGGCAAGGACGCCATCACTGGCTTCAAGCGCACGTACGGCGGCGAGGTTATCGACGAGATTTATACCAGCCTCGACCAGCTCGATTTCTCGACCGAGATCGCCCGCATCCGCGCGGCGAAGCCCGACGCCGTCTTCCAGTTCCATCCCGGCGGCCAGGGCATCGCGTTCTTGAAGCAATGGGCGCAATCGGGCTTGAAAGACCAGATTAAGATGGTCGTCGCCTCGCCGTCGTTAGAACAAAAGATCGTCTCGGCGGTGGGCGATGCGGCGCTTGGCATCTATGTCACCAGCCACTGGAACACCGACTTCGCCAACGACGCCAACAAAGCCTTCGTCAAAGGCTTCACCGCGAAATACGGCCGCGAGCCGACGGTCTATGCCAGCCAGGGCTATGACACGGCGAAGCTCATTGGCGCCGCGCTCAAGGCGACGGGCGGCAAGCTTGATGCCGACGCGTTCCGCGCCGCGATGATGAAGGCCGATGCGAAGCTGACGCGCGGCAAGTTCCTCTTCAACCGCAACCGCCATCCGATCCAAGATTGGTATCAGCTCGAAGCTGTCAAAGGTGCGGACGGCAAAGTGAAGCTGCAGACCGTCGGTAAGGTGCTCGAGAACCTTGCCGACGCCTACGCGCAGGACTGCAAGCTCTAAGCGTTTGCGATCGAGGGTCAGCGCTCCGTGCAGCTATTCTTTGAGCAGTCATTGAATGGTCTGCAGTTCAGCCTGACCCTCTTCCTGCTGGCGGCGGGGTTGACGCTCGTCTTCGGCATCATGGACGTCATCAACCTCGCGCATGGCTCTCTCTATATGGTGGGGGCCTATGCCGGAGCTTTAGTTGCGCAGCGTTTCGGGTCTTTCTGGATCGCCTTGCCGGCTGCGCTCATCGTCACCGCGCTTGTCGGTATGCTGCTCGAGCGGGTGATCATGCGGCATCTCTATGGCCGCGATCATCTGGCGCAGGTTTTGGCGACGTTCGGGCTCATTCTCTTTTTCAACGGCTTCGTCACCTGGGTCGCGGGGCGCTCGCCGCTATTGATGGATATCCCGCCGCAGCTTGGCGGCTACATCGAGATCATTCCCGGCGTTCCTTATCCCATGTATCGCCTGATGATCATCGTTCTGGGTATCGCCGTGGCGCTGGGATTGTGGTGGCTGGTGGCAGCAACGCGCATCGGCATGCTCATCCGCGCCAGCTCGGAACGGCGCGAGATCGTGTCGGCGCTCGGCATGGATGTCACGAAAATCTTCGCCCTGGTTTTCGCGCTCGGCGCGATTCTCGCCGGACTTGCTGGCGTCGTGATCGGCCCTATTCGTTCCGTACAGATCGGCATGGGCGAGCAAGTCTTGATCACGGCCTTCGTCGTTATCGTGGTCGGCGGCATCGGCTCGATCCGGGGGGCGTTTATCGGCTCGCTGCTCATCGGCATGTGCGACACGCTGGGCCGCGCCTACGCGCCGCTGTTTTTCAAAACGCAGTTTTCCGGTCAGGTCGCGGACGGCTTGGGCGCGACGACGGCGTCGTTCCTGATCTATCTGCTGATGGCGCTCGTTCTGATCGTGCGGCCGCGCGGCCTGTTTCCATCCGGGCGATGATGTTCTCTCCGACACCGCGCAAGCTTGCCGCGCTCGCGATCATCCTGGTTCTTCTCGCCGTTCCCTTCTGGGCCGCCGCCAGCGGCAGTAACTACGTTGTCACCTTCGCGTCGCGGATCGTGATCTACGCGATGGTCTGCGTCAGCCTCCAATCGATTGTCGGGCAGGCAGGGCTCGTCAGTTTCGGTCATTCGCTTTATTTCGGGCTGGGCGGCTATGTCGTCGCGCTCGCATCGTTTCATCTCGGCGAAGGCATTCCCTTGCTGGGCTGGTCGGGCAGTAACGAGGCGCTGGTGGTGTGGCCGCTGGCGATGGCGGTTTGTGCGTTCGCGGCGCTGATCTTCGGCGCGCTCTCGCTGCGCACCACCGGCGTCTATTTCATAATGATCACGCTCGCCTTTGCGCAGATGGTGTTTTTCATCTTCGTCGGACTCAAATTTTACGGCGGCACGGACGGCTTGCCTTTGAACGCGCGGAATCTGTTTGCCGGCCAGCGTATCGTCGATCCGGTGACCTTCTACGGTATCTGCGTTGCCTGCCTTGGGCTCGTGATGCTGTTCTGCTGGCGGTTGTCGCGGTCTCGTTTTGGTCTCGTCTTGCGCGGGGCGGCGGCAAGCGAACGCCGTACGCTCTCTTTGGGCTTCCCGGTTTATGCCTATCGCTTGGCCGCCTGCGTCATGGCCGGCGCGATGGGGGGGCTCGCCGGCGCGCTCTGGGCCAACCTCAATCGTTTCGTTTCGCCAGACATGCTTTCGTGGCTGCGCTCGGGTGAGTTTCTGGTCATCATCGTCTTGGGAGGGCTCTCGTCGCCTTTCGGTCCCATCGTCGGCGCGGCGGCGGTCCTGATCATAGAATCCGTGCTCTCCGGTTGGACCGACCGATGGGAAGTCATCTTCGGTCCTTTCATTGTTCTGGTCGCGTTGTTTGCGCCGAACGGACTCTGGGGCTTGCTGCGGTCGCGTCGATCATGACGGCGATGCTCGAACTTCGCGGCGTGACGAAAAGCTTCGCCGGCTTGCGCGCCAACAACAATGTCAGCCTCACGGTCGATCGCCACGAATGCCACGCCGTGATCGGCCCGAATGGCGCCGGCAAAAGCACGCTCGTCGCGCAGATCGCGGGCGAACTCGCACCCGACGAGGGCCGTGTCCTCTTCGAAACGGATGATGTGACCGGATGGTCGGTGCCGCGCCGCGCGCGCTGGGGGCTGGCGCGTTCCTTTCAAATGACCGAACTGTTGAAAGGCATGACCGCGGAGGACAATGTCGCGCTGGCGATCCAGGCACGACGCGGCCACTCGTTCCGGTTCTTCCGCAATGCTTTGCGCGACCGTTCGCTGCGCGAACCCGCGCGCGCCGCGCTCGAAACGATCGGCCTTGGCGATAAGGCCGATATTCGGATCGAGGAACTGTCGCATGGCGAGCGGCGGCAGGTCGAACTGGCGATCGCGCTCGCCGCCGAACCGAAACTCATGCTGCTCGATGAACCGATGGCGGGATTGGGATCGGGCGAGGCTGCACGCATGATCGATATTCTGACGGCGTTGAAAGGCCGGATGACGATCCTTTTCGTCGAGCATGACATGGCCGCGGTCTTTGCCTTGGCGGATCGTATCTCGGTGCTGGTCGCGGGTGCGGTGATCTGTACCGGTACGCCCGACATGGTTCGCGCCGACGCGGCGGTTCAGGCGGCCTATCTCGGCAATGATGAAGATATCTGATGCTGAAGGTTGAAAACCTCGAAGCCGGTTACGGCTCAGCTCAGGTTCTTTTCGGCGTCGATGTCGCGGTAAGGGAAGCGGAGGCCGTCGCCTTGATCGGGCGCAACGGCATGGGCAAGACAACCACGATCCGCAGCATCATGGGCTTGATCCGGCCAAGCGCGGGCACGATCGCTTTCCATGAAGATCGGATCGACGCCCTCGCGCCGCACGTCATCGCCCGGAAAGGAATTGGATTGGTGCCCGAGGGCCGCCAGATATTCTCGAAGTTAAGCGTCGAGGAAAATCTGGTCGCGACCGCGTTCGCCGGGCACGGCACGGCACCGCAATGGACGCTGCAACGCGTCTTCACACAATTCCCGCGCCTGTTCGAACACCGCCGTCAAAGCGGTGCTTCCCTGTCGGGCGGGGAACAACAGATGTTGGCCATCGCACGGGCGCTGATGACCAATCCCCGGCTGCTCATCCTCGATGAAGCGACCGAAGGGCTTGCGCCGAAAGTGCGTCAGGAAATTTGGCAGGCGCTGATGACGATCAAGGCCGAAGGACTGTCGCTGCTGATTGTCGATCGCAATATCGACGCTCTGCTGCGCTTTACCGATCGTCAGTACGTGATGGCGAAGGGAAAGGTCGTTTGGTCTGGAACGGCGGCCGACCTGCGCGATCAACGTACAACCGTCGAAGGCTGGATGAGTGTTTAACCCATCCAGCCCTGATGCTTACGGTTTTGCCGGAACAAACTTCGTGGTCAGAATCTGATCGTCCGTCGGCTTCGTCGGCAGAATGTCGAGCTCGACGAAAGAGTTTTTCAGAACTTCGAGGCCCGCCGGGTCAAACACGCCATCGGGGCTCATCGTCTTGATCTCGAAGTCATAAGCCTTGTCCATGACCGCGCGCGAGCGGTTGAAGACTTTCGCCGAGATATCGACGGTCTTCTCGCGGTTTTCGCGCATGTAGGCGACCGTGGCGAAGAAGCCTTTGAGGAACCGCTTGACCACCTCGGGACGTTCCTTGACGGTGGTCTGGCTGGCATAGGCGGTCTGGGTGATCATCGTCGGGGCATATTTGCCCATCTCGGTGATAACGCGGCCCCGGCCGGCTTCTTCCATCTGAAAACCGACTTCGGTCGCGGTCATGATGCCGTCGATCTGATGCGCGAGGGAGGCGGTGATGCTGGCTTCGACACTGCCCAGCGCAACGCCTTTGACGCCGCCTTTGCCCCAGCCTTCGCCGACCGCCAACTGCCGCACCAGCCAATCTGTCCGGCCCGTCGTCGTCGCAAGAGCTGGTGTTGTTTCTGTACATCAACTTTTCGGTCAAGGGCCGCGACATTCGCGGTTACATAACCCTCTTGATGGGGTTGCCGGCACTGACGTCGCTCAAGATATTGATCCGCGAATTGATCGCGCGGACCGCGGATATCGATGGGCAATTGAAGACAGATGCCGCGTCCTGACGGCCTGCCGATAGCGAGCGTCCTCGATGCTCTCGACATCGGCCTTATCGTCTTCGATGGCGAAGTCTGCGTTCAGGCTTGGAATGAATGGATGGTGTCGGCATCCGGTGTCGCCGCCGACACTGCCTACGGTAAGCGTCTCGACGAAATTTTCCCGGGTTTGGAAGTCCCCCGTTTATCGATGGCGATTGAAGGCGCTCTCGAAAGCGGCACGTCGAGCATTCTGACCCATTCGCTGCATACGGGGATTTTTCCGCTCAGGACCCGGTCGGGTCGGGTCATGATCCACAATGTCAGCATTCGCCCCGGCGACGGCGAAGTCGCGCGTTGCATCGTTCAGATTTCCGATGTGACGATGGCGGCGGAGCGGGAAGGCGTTCTGCGCAAAAGACAGAATGCCCGCTATGACGCGGTCGCCGAAAGCGCGCTCGATGCGATTCTGACCTTGGATATCGACGGCAAGATTCGCCTGGCGAATCCCGCTGCGGCGAAGGAGTTCGGTTACGGTCCGGACGAGTTGATCGGTCAGCCGATTACGCTTCTTTTCGACAAGGATGATGCGACCTGGAAAACGGCCTGGGCCGCGCTTGTCGATGGCGCTTCCTTGGGCTTGGGCCGGCCGATCGAATTGGTCGCGCTACGCAAGAATGGTTCACCGAGCTATTTGGAAATGCCCGCTTCCGCGTGGAAGGCCGATTCACGGACCTTCTTCACGGCCATTTTGCGCAACGTGAATGAACGGCGTTTGGCCGAAGAAGCGTTGAGACGCCTCAATCAAACGCTGGAGCAGCGGGTCGAGGAACGCACCGCCGATCGTGATCGCATGTGGCGCCTGTCCACCGACGTGATGTTGGTGGCGCGGCTCGATGGCATCATCACGGCGACCAATCCGGCTTGGACGAATCTTCTGGGATGGGAGGCGGCGCGTCTCCAAGGCTCGCAGCTCAGAAACTTCGTCGTACCCGATGACCAGCCGAAGCTCGATGCGGGGTTGGACGCGCTGACGAAACATGCGGTGCCATCTTTCTTCGAGTTAAGAGTCAGAACCCGTGACGGTGGAAGCCGGTGGATTGCCTGGAGCGCGGTTGTCGAAGGCGATTTTCTTCATGCCGTCGGCCGCGACATTACCGCCGAGCGCGAAGCATCCGAAGCGTTGCGGCTGGCCGAAGAGGCGCTGCGCCATTCGCAAAAGATGGAGGCGATCGGCCAGCTAACCGGCGGCATCGCCCATGATTTCAACAATCTGTTGGCCGGCATCATCGGGTCGATGGATATTCTGAAACGGCGGATCGCCAGCAAGCGCTACGCGGAAGTCGATAAGTTCGTCGATGCGGCGGTCAGCTCGGCCAACCGCGCGGCGGCCCTGACGCATCGGCTCCTTGCTTTCGCGCGGCACCAGCCTTTGGACCCGCGTGCTCTTGACGTTAATCGCCTTGTCTCGGGAACAGAAGATTTGCTTCGCCGTAGTATCGGCGAACAAATCGAAATTCGTCTCCAATTGAACGCCGATGTCTGGCCGATCCTGGCGGACGCCAATCAGCTTGAAAACGCGCTGCTCAATCTTTCGATCAACAGCCGCGACGCAATGCCGTCGGGCGGCCGTCTCCTGATCGAGACGGCCAATGCGCATTTGGCGAAGACCGACCGGCTTGGTCCGTCCGAGATGGAGCCCGGCGATTACACCGTCATCTGCGTGACCGACTCCGGCACCGGCATGTCGCAGGACACCATCGTCAAAGCCTTCGATCCGTTCTTTACGACCAAGCCGATCGGCGCCGGAACCGGCCTTGGTCTCTCGATGGTTTATGGTTTCGTGAAGCAATCGCATGGCCATGTGCGCATCGAAAGCGAGATCGGAAAAGGCACCACCGTCAAACTCTATCTCCCCCGTCACCGCGGCGTCCTGTCGGATGAAATCGTTCATGACTCAGTCGAGCTACCGCATGGTTCGGGCGAGCGCGTTTTGCTGGTCGAGGACGATCCGTCGGTGCGCCTTCTGGTCGCGGAGCTTTTGCGCGAACTCGGCTATACCTGCGTCGAGGCGGGTGACAGCACGGAGGCGCTCCCGATTTTGACGTCTAAAACGCATCTCGATCTCATGATCACCGATGTCGGTTTGCCCGGCATGAACGGGCGGCAATTGGCCGAGATCGCGCGACAGCATCATCCCGGCCTCAAAATTCTCCTCGTAACCGGCTACGCCGAGCACGCGATGGTCCGCACCGGGTTTCTTGGTCCCGACATGGAAATGGTGACAAAGCCTTTTGCGGTGGATGCCCTGGCCGTGAAGATCCGTGAAATGATTGCCTCGTCATGACCGGCGCCGAAGACGTCAATCTCGCAGAGCTTGAACTCGATGCGTTGACCGAACTGGTCAATATCGGTGTCGGCCGCGCTGCTTTGAATCTGCATCATCTCGTCGGTGAACAGGTTCTGCTCTCGGTGCCTTCGGTGGCGATTTTGTCGCGTGCCGATGCCTCGGCGCTGGTCGATCAACAAAAGTCGTCGCTGCTGATTGCCGTTCGGCAAGCTTTTGAAGGCGAGTTTTCGGGCTGTGCGCTGTTGATCTTCCCCGAAACCAACAGCCTTGAGTTGGTTCGTGCCGTGACCGGGGGACATTTGTCGCTCGAAGATATCGTCGAATTGGAGCACGAGGCGCTGGCTGAAATCGGGAATATCATCCTGAACGGCTATGTGGCAACTCTCGCCAATCTTTTGCAACGCAGCTTGACGATGTCGTTGCCGGAAATCGTTCGCGGCAGCGGTGACGATATTTTCGATCTGGCGACGGAACGCGCGATCGGCGTCGTGTTATTCATCCGCATCGATTTCAGCATCAAAGGCCGCGAAATAAGCGGCTATGTCGCCATGGTGATGGATGTGCTGTCGATGGCCTCGCTGAAGATGCTCGTCGCCGAATTCATCCGGCGCTCCACTTAGCGCCGGATGAATTCGGGCAGCTATTTTATGTACTTGTTGTCGATCAACGGTCCGTAATCTTTCAGCTTTTCTTCGGCCTTCAGGAAACCGGCGGCGATATTCATGCGGTCGCCGTTTTCCATCGCCAGCGGATCGACGCGCGGCGGATCGTTTTCGGCGTCCTTCAGCGCGTCATAGGCCATGCCGAGAACATTGTCGTCATAGGCCGGAAAACGCTTTTTCATTTCGACCATCGTTTTGTCGCGGTCGGTCATGACGACTTTGATGCCTTGCTGCATGCCGTTCATGAACTTGGTGCAGATATCGGCATGCGCGGGACAATAATCCTCGCGCACGGTCACGATCGAAGCCGCAATCGGGAAGAAGCTCGTCGGTTCGCCCTTTGTCGGGTCGGAAACCATCACACCCGACCCGTCAGCCATGACCTGTTGCGCATAAGGCATGGCGTTCGAGAAACCGTCGATACGTTTGGTCTTCCATGCGGCCATCAGGTCCGCCGGCAGCATCGTCGGCGTTTCGATATCGCTTGGGTCAATATGCGCTTCGTAGGCGACCGACTTCAGCACTGCATCTGGTAGGGAGCCGATCGAGGTGATCGCGATCTTGCGGCCTTTGAGGATTTTCGCGCGTTCGCTTAATGGCGCGTTGGGATCGAAATGGGCTGCGTCGGCGATGTCCTTCCGGATCATCACCCACTCCATCGTCTTTTTGACGCCGGCGCCGATCGCTTGCATATGCTGCCCATGCGACCAGCCGCGCGTGATCGCGTCGGACGAACCGATCGCGATCTGGACCGAGCCATTGATGACGGCGTTGTTCGTGCCGACACCCGGCAGGACGATGGTTTTGACCTCAAGCCCTTGGTCGGCCCAGAAGTGCAAACTGTCGGCGAGATAAAGCGACATGAACGAGATGTTGACCGACGGCAACGCGATGGTGATTTGGGTCGGCTCCGCCCGTGCTGTCGCCGCCGCGAGTGTTGCCCCGGCCAGCGCCAGAACCGCAGAACTCATTAATCCACGCATCGCCATGATCGACCTCCCATTTCACGAAGTTTTGGAATAAGCAGCTTTTGATCAGCGATAACCACATCAGAGCCTGCTGCGAATTCGGCCCGAAAGGTACCGTTTCGCCGATGGTTCGGCAAGATCGCATGCCGTCCTCGCTGCGATGGATTTGAGGGTGGGCTCCCGATACCATCGGAGATCAGAACAAGGCGGATGAGGGGGAGGGTAGATGATGTTCGAGAACTTCGAGACCAAGACCATCACGACCTCGGGCGCCACGATACGCGCCGTTATCGGCGGCAGCGGGCCGCCACTGCTGTTGCTGCACGGCTCGCCGCAGACGCATGTCATGTGGCATAAGTTGGCGCCGCATCTTGCGAAACAATTCACTGTCGTTGCCGCCGATCTGCGCGGCTATGGCGATTCGAGCAAGCCGCCAGGCGGCGACAAGCACGAGAACTATGCCAAACGGGCTATGGCGCTCGACCAGGTCGAGCTCATGCGACAACTCGGCTTTCCCAAGTTTCAGTTGGTCGGTCACGATCGGGGCGGCCGCGTCGCGCATAGGCTCGCGCTCGATCATCCCGACGTGGTGAGCCGTCTCGCCGTGCTCGACATCGCGCCGACAGCGACGATGTACGCCAAGACCGACCGCCGTTTTGCCACGGCCTATTTTCATTGGTTTTTTCTGATCCAGCCGTTCGATCTGCCTGAGCGGCTAATCGGTGCCGACCCGGATTACTATATCAGCCGCGGCTGGCGCCGTGCCGCGCCCGGCGTGTTCACCGCCGAAGCGATTGCCGAATATACCCGCTGTTTTCGCGATCCGGCGACGATCCATGCGAATTGTGAAGATTATCGTGCTTCCGCCGGCATCGATCTGGAGCATGACGCCGCCGATGCCGATCGCCGGATTGAGTGTCCCCTCCTCGTGTTGTGGGGCGCGCGCGGCATCATCGGCGAATTGTTCGGGCCGGTGGATTCTTGGCGCGAAAAGGCGCGCGATGTCCAAGGCCAGCCGATCGACTGTGGTCATTATATGGCCGAGGAAGCTCCCGACGCGACCTTGGCAGCGCTTCTCGGTTTTCTCGAGAGCTAAGCGCTCTTCAGAATTGGCGACGCTATTATCAGGTCGTGGTCGAGGAACGGCTGCTCTTCGTGCTGCGTGAAGCACTGGCGCGGGGCGATTGGACGAGCCGCGAAATATTGCCGTTGTTGTTTGGCTCGCTCGCGCCGCGCCGGGGCATCAGCGCAACGGCGGTCGCTGCACGACAAGCTGATTCGATATGGCGCTTTGTTGCTTGCCGTGCCGCCACCGGCTTTTTTGCACGAATGGCGCTCAATATATCGTTGATCTCATGCGCGCATAGATCGCGCCAGCCATCCTGACAGAGTGCCTGCGCGCGAAGGAAGTTGAGCTGCGAGACGAGCGAATGCACAACACCGCGCAACACCTGATTGCCGCAGCGTGTGGTCATGTAGCTGAAGAAAGCATTGGTCACGTCGAGCTGTTCGATCGGATTGGCGCCGCGTAACGCCCGGCGCGCGACGACGGCTTCGAGCTTCTCGATGTCTTTATCGTCGGCTAGTTGGGTGAAATGAAATACCGCATCCCCGGTGAGCAGCGCCCAGACCTCGTGAATGTCCTCGATTTCCTTTTCGCCCAACTTCGCCACCGACGGTCCTCGGTTGGGAACGAGTTCGATCAATCGTTCGGCTTCAAGCGCCCGTAACGCCTCGCGCAGCGACGCGCGGCTTACGTTCAATTCCTGGCATAAATCGGCTTCGACCAGTTTTTGCCCGGGATGAAGATCGCCGGCCATGATGGCGTCTCTTAGGCGCTGCGTGCATCCCCCGATTACGGTGACGGGCTTTGTACGCGGCGAAAAGGGAACGAGTTTCATGGTTCTGCCAAAGGATCGACGTTACGAGCGATAAGCTACGGCTATGATAAGACGCGTGCAAGAGACGGCACAGTCTCGGTAACGGATCTAAGGCGTCGGTTGCCAACCGTTGCAGTCGAGTTCGGCCGTTACCTTGCGAGTCAGGGTGTAGTCGTAAATTTCGTCGATCGGGCGCACGTCGCCCGGGCTTATATTGAGAATTGCGGCGCGAACCTTCAGGTCGGTTCGAATGACGTCATCAGACGCGGTGCCAACCTTGGTCATGGTGGGGACCGTGTTACGGTAGCCTTCGAGAATGAGTTTTGGGTCCGTCTGGGGATTGCGCTTTTGCAGCGCATCAATGCTTTGTTGCTCGAAAGCCAAGCTGTAACGCACACCTTTGATCGTCGCCCGCAAGAAGCCCTCGACGGCTTTTGGGTTGTTCTTCAGAAACTGATCGGAAACGGCAGCCCCGGTGTAGGGAAGCTGCAGCATCTTCACGAAGTCGATCATCAGATGACTATTTTTCAAAGAACCGTTCGCCATGGCCGAAAGGCTATCGACGGGCGTGATCATAACCGCCGGTAGTGCGCCCGATATGAGGGCGGATAGGCTTCGCGCGACGAACCTATGATGCCCGTGACGAAAGGAATTACCGAACCCTCGACCTGCTCACAGATCAGGCCGAGGGCTGCTTCAGCATCGATGATGGCGATTAAGGTATGAAGACCGGGAACCGTTGTAGAGAACCTTCCGTGTTGCATCGCTTACTTTGCAGCGATCGCGGCGATCGTCTTTTGGTCTAGATACGCGTTCGTAAAATAATCGGCGGGCTTGGAGCCGGTTGGAATAACCTTCTCTTTTTCCATGATCGCGATCGACGCTTTCCAATCGCTTTCCGTCTGGATACCGATCGGCGAATCTTTGGTTGATGCGCTGTAGAGGAATTGCAGCGCGATATTGAGATTGGCGCGCACGATGCTTGCGTCGAGGCGACTACTTTCGTGATTGTGAATGACGGCGGCGACGCCTTCATCCTCATGCCCCTTCACCAGATAGCCCCAAGCGCCGGAGACAATGCTGGCGAATTCCTTGATCGCCGGACCTTTGGTCTTCAGCCCGTCCTTGTTGGCGACGAGGCCGAAGCTCGGCAGGTTCAGCCCGTAATCGGCGAAGAGAATGGGTCGCGAAGGCTTCTTGCCCAACAACGCGACGGTTTCCGCTGCTGAAATCAGACCGTCGGCATCGGCGCCGAAATATTGAGCGATCTTGTTGGCGGCATCGACGTTCAGCAGACTGACATCAGCGGGCGACAGCTTGCCGGCTGCCAGGAACGGCTCGATGAACGGCGTCTCGAGCGAACCCGCTGTATAAACGATCTTCTTGCCTTTGAGATCCTTCGGGCCCTGGATCGGCGAATCCACCGGTACGATCAGCGCAGTGTCGCCTTTGCGCAGGAAGCCGGCGACGGACGTGATCGGGATGCCTTTGCTGCGGGCGACCGCCATGGTCGCAAGGGCGGCATGGCCGAGATCGTATTGACCGCTGCCGACGAGTTGTACGGTCGTCACCGAACCGTTGCCATCTGCGATGGTTACGTCGAGACCCGCATCCTTAAACCAGCCTTTATCGATCGCAAGCCAGAAGGGTGCGTGATAACCGGAGGGTAGCCAGTCGAGCCGTATCGACAAAGTATGGGCGGGATCGGCGGCCTTTGCGGCCGTGGGGTTGCCGACGGATGCTGCCAAGGCGACGACGCCGAACGCTGCAGCCAAAGTGCGAATTCGATTCATTCAATGCCCCCGTTGTCTCGATCTGATGGACCTGCCGGCTACGATGAGACGGCGATCACGTCATGCACGTACCATGCCTAATCTTTCGTTCCGGCAAACTATATCGGTACCTGTCTATTTAGCCGGGTCTGTCTATTTTTCAGTCAGCTCTGACTGAAAAATGAGCCTACCGAGCGGCTTGTCCGCGGTGCCGGCCGCGATGCGAGATATGCCAAGGGCAAAAGAAGCGTTCGGTCTGATCGATAATCAGAAAGAGGATCGTCCCGATGACACCGAGCAATACGACGGCGGCAAAAACGCGGGTTGTTTGGAAGGCCCCCTGCGAGGCGAGGATCACGTAACCGAGCCCGGCTTGCGAGGCGATGAATTCGCCCGAGATCGCACCGACGAGGGCCAACGAAATCGCGAGTTTCATGCCGGAAAAAAGATAGGGCAGTGCGTTGGGTGCGCGCAGCCAAAGCAATGTCTGAAATCTGCCGCCGCGCATGGCGCGGAACAAATCGACCGCATCGGGATCGACCGAACGGAGGCCGAGTACGGTATCGACGACGATCGCGAAGAGCGCGATCAGAACCGAGATGGCGACCTTCGACGAGAGGCCGGTTCCCATCCAGATGATGAAGATCGGCGCGAGCGCTACCTTGGGTACGCTGTTCATCGCGATGAGGAGGGTAAAAAGCGTGTCCTCGAGTATCCTCGAATAGACAATGGCGACCGCTGCGATATAGCCGACGACCAAGGCAGCGCTGAAACCCAGCAGCGTCGCGCCGACGGTGCGCGCGACATGCATCAAATACCAGTTGGGCGCACTGCCGATCTCGGCGAAGATCGCGCTTGGCGCCGGCAGAAGATATTCGGGAATGCGTGCGGCATCGACCACGGTCTGCCACAGCAGGAAGAAGCCGAGCACCACGAAGGTGATATGCAGCACGCGGCGCGTGCCGTGGTTGTTGCTTTTGCGGCCGGCATCTTCAGGCGCGGACATGCGATCCTCGTAACAGGCCAAAGCTTTCGAAAATGCCCCTGATATGCGCGACATAGCGGCCGAATTCGGGGGTCTCGCGGATCGAAAGGCTGCGCGGACGCGGCAGATCGACTGTGATGGTATCGATGATCCGCCCGGGAGAGCGCGACATCACGACGATACGATCGGAAAGGAACACGGCTTCGCTGATGCTGTGGGTGACGAACAGCACGGTCTTGGCATTGTCGAGCCAGAGGCGCTGCAATTCGAGATTAAGCTCGTCGCGCGTCATGGCGTCGAGCGCGCCGAAAGGCTCGTCCATCAACAGCAGCGACGGCTCGAGCAGCAGGGCGCGGCAAATCGCGACGCGCTGCCGCATGCCGCCCGATAGTTCCCAGGGAAAGCGATGCGCGAAGCCGGTCAGACCGATCAGATCGAGAAGATGCTCGGCTTTCGGCGTCAACGTTCTGCGCGAGAGGCCCCGAATGCGCGCCGGCAGAAGAATATTCTCCAGCACGGTGTACCAATCGAGCAGGACGTCGCGCTGAAATACGATCCCCATATTCTCGGGCGGCGCGGTGACGAGTTGGCCGGACAAAACGATGGCGCCGCTCGTCTTTTGCTCCAATCCAGCGACGCAGCGCAGCAGCGTGCTTTTGCCGCAACCGCTCGGCCCGACCAGGCTGACGAACTCGGTGCTGCCGATCTCCAGATTCACATGCTTGAGCGCGGCGATGTTTCCCTCGCGCGAGGGATAGGTCTTGTTCAGTCCGTCGATCGCGAGGAAAGCGGGCTCTGCAGGGGCCGTGGTCATGGAAACCTCCATGGCCGGATATTGATACATCGGTACCGATATAATCAACATCCATTTCAAGCGGTGGGGTCGTGCGGCGCGATAAACGCGCTTGATTGTGAATTCGCTTGCTGTACGCCAAGAACGGCTGGTGACGAGATGACCAGCGAAAAAATGATTCTCGAATCACAGTGGGTGGCTGAAGAAGCCGACGCGTTACTGTGAAATTCTATCGGTGTTCCACAAAACGATCTGGTGATGTGTCAGCGTGCTCGGTCGTCGGCGGGGTAACACATCATCTCACTCATGACGCCGACTTCCTACGTACGTGTCATCGAAGCATCGAAGCTGACCGTTCCATGGGAATCTCGCGCCATGGAACGTGACGACCACATCATCGTCAGTTTGCCCATTCGATCATAGGAGTGACCGCGCCAAGCTCGTCATCGCCGGGATTACGCTCCGGGCGACAACATGCCGTGAATAGGTTGCTCGAATAGAGAAGGCGATGCAGCGCTTTGATCGCGGCGCAGCTTCTCGGCTGCCGAGGGGTGAATGGCTGGGGAACTAGGATTCGAACCTAGACTGGCGGAGTCAGAGTCCGCTGTCCTACCGTTAGACGATTCCCCAACAGGTTCGGCTGTTTAGCATAGCATTCGCGGTTTTGGTAGGGGAGGCGGGCGCGGTGTTTGCCGCAATTTCGCTGGAATCCCGCCAAGGCAACGATAAAGGCGCAGCCGAAGGCCCTTACCAACGGGGTGTGCCTGGGGTAGCATAGCGTCCCCTCATTTCAATCGGTTGGTAACGTGCCGAAGCCGCAATTCCTTTCCGACGATCGAGCCGGGCGCGGCCGGTCTGGCGGCGCGGACGCGACCTATGCGGCGCTCGATCTCGGCACCAATAATTGCCGGCTTCTGGTGGCGCGCGAGGGCGGCCGGGCCGGGCCGTCCGATCCGCCCTTTCGCGTCGTCGATGCTTTTTCCCGGATCGTCCGGCTGGGCGAGGGTCTGGCGGCCAGCGGCGCCTTGTGCGAGCCGGCCATGGCGCGGACGATCGACGCCCTGAAAGTCTGCGCTGAGAAGGTTTCGGCCTATCAGGTTGATGGCGCGCGGTTCATCGCCACCGAGGCCTGCCGCCGTGCATCCAACTGCGCCGAGTTCATGGAACGTGTCCAAAGCGAAACCGGTATCACGCTGGAAATCATCTCGGCCGAGGAAGAGGCGCATTTGGTCGTCGCCGGCTGCGCGCCGCTGCTCGATCACCGCATGCCCTATGCGCTGGTGTTCGATATCGGTGGCGGCTCGACGGAATTGGCCTGGATCAAATTGAGCCAGGAATCGGAAGAACCCGAAATCATCGATTCCGTATCCTTGCCGCACGGCGTCGTCACCTTGAGCGACCGCTATGGCGGCCGGGAGGTATCGCAAGCCACCTATGCCGCGATGGTCGAAGAGATCGGTGCCGCGATCCAAGGCATCGAGGAGCGTCACGGCATCGCCAAACATATCGACGCGCAGGCGGTGCAGATGCTGGGCAGCTCCGGCACGGTAACAACGCTCGCCGCGGTGCATCTCGATCTGCCCCGTTATACGCGCCGCCGCATCGATGGCCTCATTCTGCGCTTCGACGATCTGCGCCGTGCATCGCGTTATCTCGCCGGTCAAACCCATGCGCAACGCGCCGCCAATGCCTGCATCGGTGCAGAACGCGCGGACCTCGTCATCGCCGGTTGCGCAATCCTCGAGGCGATTTGCCTCTTATGGCCCGTCGGGCGTCTGCGCGTCGCCGATCGCGGCATTCGTGAAGGCATCCTGCAAGGTTTGGTGCGCGGCTGATATGACGCGCAAATTCAATCCCGGCGATCGGCGCGGCGTCGTCGTGCGCGTCAAGACGGCCAAGAACCGCACCAACTCGTCGGCGGCCTGGCTGTCGCGTCAACTCAACGATCCTTACGTCATTGAAGCAAAGCGCCTCGGCTATCGCTCGCGTGCGGCTTTCAAGCTGATCGAACTCGACGACCGGTTTCATTTCTTGAAGCGCGGGTCGCGCGTGGTCGATCTGGGTGCCGCACCCGGCGGCTGGTCTCAGATCGCGGCGACCCGGTTGGGTGCGGCCGAGGGCAAAGGCGCGCTGGTGGCGATCGACATTCTGCCGATGGAACCGCTGGCCGGGGCGAAAGTGCTGACGCTCGATTTCCTGGATGAGTCCGCGCCGGACGCGTTGAAAAAGGCGTTGGGCGGGCAAGCGGATGTCGTGCTCAGCGACATGGCTGCCCCGACGACCGGGCATGCCGCGACCGATCATATCCGCGTCGTCGCTCTGGTCGAGATCGCGTTCGACTTCGCCAAGGAAGTTCTGGCGCCGGGCGGCTGGTTCATTGCCAAGGTTTTCCAAGGCGGTACCGAGGGTGCGCTGCTCAATCTGATGAAAAAAGATTTCGCTACCGTGCGCCATGCCAAGCCGCCGGCGAGTCGTGCCGAGTCGGCTGAAGTCTATGTCATTGCCCAAGGATTCAAGGGCGGTTCCGAGGGCTGAGGGCTTCCCTTAAAGGCCCCCCGGCCCTATATTTCCTCGCCAACCTAAACGGGAGGCATCATGGAAATCCGACAGGCGCTGACGTTCGATGACGTCCTGCTGGTGCCTGCCGCGTCGGCGGTTCTTCCCAACGAAACCGATACGCGCACCCGGCTGACCCGCGAAGTCAGTCTCGGCATTCCGCTGCTGTCGGCGGCGATGGATACGGTTACCGAAAGCGCGCTCGCCATTGCCATGGCCGAGGCCGGCGGCATGGGCGTCATTCATCGCAATCTGGCGATCCCCGATCAGGCGAACGAAGTCCGCAAGGTCAAGAAATT
The DNA here is from genome assembly GCA_903822185.1 of uncultured Rhodospirillales bacterium. GTDB lineage: Bacteria > Pseudomonadota > Alphaproteobacteria > ATCC43930 > CGMCC-115725 > CAIKMD01. The sequence goes on from CAIJOA010000037.1 coordinate 52,252, forward strand.
CGAAGCCGGCATGGTGGTCAATCCCGTGACCATCCATCCCGACGAGACCCTGGCCGATGCGTTGCGGCTGATGGCCGAACATCACATCTCGGGCATTCCGGTGGTCGAAGGCGCGTCGAACAAGCTGGTCGGTATCGTCACCAACCGCGACGTGCGCTTTGCCAGCAACCCGAAGCAGCCGATCGCCGAATTGATGACCAAGGAACAGCTGGTCACGGTGCGTGAGAATGTCGATCGCGAAACCGCGAAGAAGCTGCTGCATCAACATCGCATCGAAAAATTGATCGTCGTCGATGAAGCCTATCGCTGCGTCGGGTTGGTGACGGTGAAGGATATCGAGAAGTCGCAGCGTTTTCCGAATGCCTGTAAGGATTCGCAAGGCCGGCTTCGTGCGGCCGCCGCGACCGGCACCGGTGAAGACGGCGTTCGCCGGGCCGAGGCCTTGTTCGATGCCGGCGTCGATGTGCTGATTGTCGATACCGCGCATGGTCATTCCTCGCGCGTGCTTCAAACCGTCAATCGCATACGCAAGCTGTCGAATTATACCCAGATCGTTGCCGGCAATGTCGCGACGGCGGGCGGGGCGCAGGCCCTAATCGATGCCGGCGCGGATGGCGTGAAGGTCGGTATCGGCCCCGGTTCGATCTGCACCACGCGCATGGTCGCGGGCGTCGGCATGCCTCAGCTTACCGCGCTGATCGATGTGGTCGAGCTGTGCCGCAAGAAGGACATCCCGGTGATCTCCGACGGCGGCATCAAATTCTCGGGCGATCTGGCCAAGGCGATCGCCGGCGGCGCGGATTGCGCGATGCTGGGCTCGCTCTTTGCCGGCACCGACGAAGCGCCGGGCGAAGTCTTCCTCTATCAGGGCCGCAGCTACAAATCCTATCGCGGCATGGGCTCGGTCGGGGCGATGGCGCGCGGCTCGGCCGATCGCTATTTCCAAGCCGAAGTGCAAAGCGAATTGAAGCTGGTGCCGGAAGGCGTCGAAGGCCGCGTGCCGCATAAAGGCCCGGTCGGCAATGTCATCCATCAGCTCATCGGCGGCCTGCGCGCGGCGATGGGCTATACCGGCAACAAGACCATCGCCGACATGCAGCGGAATTGCGAATTCGTCCGCATCACCTCGGCGGGTCTGCGCGAAAGCCACGTCCATGACATCGCCATCACCCGCGAAGCGCCGAATTACCGGCAGGATCTCTGAACCGTCGGCCTTGCGCTGACGGTTCGCAGCGAACGACTGAAAGCTTTTCATGACACCAGGCGCGCGCATCGAAGCCGCGATCGGGCTGCTGCATACCATCGGTGATGGTGGCGCGCCGGCCGATGATACGGTGGCGAATTATTTTCGCCGCCATCGTTTCGCCGGGGTGAAGGACCGCGCCGCGATCTCGAAACACATCTATGGCGTCCTGCGCCATCGTGGTGTGATCGATTGGTGGCTTGAAAAACATAACGCCTTGCGCGATGCGCGCCGCCGCATGTTGGCGCAATTGGCGCTGTACGAGGAATGGAATCCCGATCAGATTTCGCGCGCCTGCGACGGCGATCAGTTCCGTCCCGGCCGCCTCGATTATGGTGAGACGCAACTGGTCGAAGCCTTGGCGGGGCAAAAACCCGAACATCGCGACATGCCGCTGGATGCGCGCTGCAACTTTCCCGCTTGGCTGACGCCGTTTCTCGAACGCGCGCTGGGCCGCGACGTCTCGCGCGAGATGGGGGCGATGCAGACCGAGGCGCCGCTCGATCTCCGCACCAACCTGATCAAGACCAACCGTGAAGAAGTGTTGCGGTCGCTGGAGATGGAGGACATTCGGCCCGGCCCGACGCCGCTGTCGCCGATCGGGCTGCGGCTCTATGAGCGCGTGCCGTTGGGCCAAAGCGAAACCTTCAAGCGCGGCGATGTCGAGGTGCAGGACGAAGGCTCGCAGCTCGCGGCGTTGATGGCCGATGTGAAACCGGGCATGCGCGTCGTCGATTTCTGCGCCGGGGCTGGTGGTAAGACGCTGGCGCTCGCGGGCCAGATGAAAAATCGTGGCCATCTTGTTGCGGCCGATGTCGCGGGTAAACGTCTCGAACGCGCGACGCAACGTCTGCGACGTGCCGGCGCCAGCATCGTTCAGCGCGTCACCCTGACCGGCGCGCGCGACAAATGGGTGAAGCGCCATGCCGAGGGCTTCGATTGCGTTTTCGTCGATGCGCCCTGCACCGGCACGGGTACGTGGCGGCGCAATCCCGACGCGAAATGGCGGCTGCGCCCCAAGGACATCGAAGAACTGACCGCGATCCAGGCGGATATCCTCGACAGCGCACAGCGGCTGGTGAAGCCGGGTGGGCGTCTGGTCTATGCAACCTGTTCGCTGTTGATGGAAGAAGACGAAGACCAGGTCGAAAAATTCCTCGCGACCCATCCCGACTTCACGCTGAAGCCGATTGCCGATGTTTGGCGCGACACGATCGGCACCGATTGCCCGGTCAAAGGCGACATGCTGCGTCTGACGCCAGCGCATCATCGCACCGATGGCTTCTTCGCCGCGGTGATGACCCGCAAGGCCGCGCCGAAGAAACCAAAGAAGGCAAAAGAGGACGAAGCCGTGGACGACGCGGTCGAAGCCGAATCCGAAATCGCCGACGAGAATAGCGATGGTTGATATCCGTCTGGCTCGGATCGAGGACGCGCCGGCCATTGCCCGCATCCATGTTGCGGTGTGGCAATCGGCCTATCGCCAATTGATGCAGGAAGAGCTGATCGATCAGGTGACGGTCGAGGCACGCGAAGAGATGTGGACCGACATTCTGACCGCCTATGCCGACACCCATCCGGTGATCGTCGCCGAGGATTTCGGCGTCGGCATTTGCGGCTTCGGCAATGCCGGCCCGCTGCGCGGCGAAGCACTGCTGGGCTACAGCGGCGAGTTCAAGACGCTCTATTTGTTGCCGACCTATCAGCGGCGCGGCATTGGCAGCCAGATGCTGAGCCGCCTCGCGACCCACCTGGTCGAACGCGGCCATACCAGCGCCGCCGCCTGGGTCGTCGCGACCAATCCGGCCTGCGGTTTCTTCGAAGCAATGGGCGGCGCGATCCTCGCCCAACGCGAAGCCGACGAAGAAGGCGACGAACTGACCGACATCGCCTATGGCTGGACCGACCTGCCAGCGCTGATTCGGCGCGGGGCTTAGCTCAACCCCACTCTCCTTATCGTCATTCCCGCGAAAGCGGGAATCCATTGCTCAGTCCGTGCGATGGAAAGATGGACCCCCGCTTTCGCGGGGGTGACGACTGGATAGGAAGTGGGGCAAGTGGAACTTCGTCTCGTCTTCGCGGCTTAGAGGAATGGCTCCCACCCGTTTTGCGAGGTCATTCCCATGCCGAAGTCATCTTCTTTTGTCGATGCGATCAAATCCGGTGTTGATGATCTGGCCCGGGCGCTGACCCCGGCCAGTGTGGCGGGACTCCCCGGCATCGGCGGCGGGGTGAATATTCTCGATCTGCTGAAGGCGGATCACGATCGTTTCCGCGATCTTCTGGACAAGATCATGAAAGGCCGCGGCCAGCATCGCGCCGATCTGTTCAAGACCTTCAAACTCGAGATCACGGCTCATAGCCGTGCCGAGGAAAAAGCACTCTACGTCCCGATGCAGAAGTTCGAGGAGGGCAAGAAAAAGGCCCTTGAAGGCGATGTCGAGCACGAGGTTGTCGATTATCTTCTCGCCGAACTAGCCCGCCCGCGCAACAAGGACACCGACAATTGGACCGCGCGCTGCCAGGTGCTGCAGGAATTGACCGAGCATCATCTCGACGAGGAAGAATCGGACCTCTTCCCGATGGCGCGCAAGCATTTCGATTCCGCGGCCCTCGATAAGATGGGGCAGCAGTTTATCAAGGAAAAGCGTAAGCACGGCGTGAATGACGAAGTCCCGCGACAGGCGGCGGAGTAGGGGAGCCACCCCTCACCCTCCCGCTGACGCGGGCCCCTCCCTCTCCCCAAGGGGGCGATGGGTAGGTAACTCTCCCTCGCCCCCTTGGGGGTGAGGCCCGGGGTGAGGGGGCTTTCCACGCCGACTCCGCATATCTGACCCCCGACTCGTCCCAGCCCGGTTTCGCTTTCCCCCCGCCGCGACTAAAATGCCTGGGATGGAAAATCATCCCGATCGCGTCCTCATCCTCGATTTCGGCAGCCAGGTAACGCAACTCATCGCGCGCCGCGTGCGCGAAAGCGGCGTCTATTGCGAAATCCACCCGTTCAACATCGACAATGAAAAGCTGAAGGCGTTCGGCCCGAAGGCTATCATCCTCTCGGGCGGTCCCGCTTCTGTCACCGAACAAGCCAGCCCCCGCGCGCCCGACGGCGTCTTCACGCTGGGCGTGCCGGTGCTCGGCATCTGTTACGGCGAACAGACGATGTGCGCGCAGTTGGGCGGCAAGGTCGCCGGTTCCGACCATCGCGAATTCGGCCGCGCCTTCATCGAAGTGACCGAAGACTGCGCGCTCTTCGCCGGCCTCTGGCCCAAGGGCAGCCGCGAACAGGTGTGGATGAGCCACGGCGACCGCGTCGATGCGTTACCGCCCGGCTTTCGTGTCGTCGCCGTCAGCGACGGTGCGCCCTATGCGGCAGTGGCCGACGATGCGCGCCGCTTCTACGGCGTGCAGTTCCATCCCGAGGTCGTGCACACGCCGCAAGGCGCGGCGTTGCTCAAGAACTTCACGCACAAAGTCGCGGGCTGCACCGGCGATTGGACGATGGCCGCGTTCCGCGCCGAAAGCATCGCCCGCATCCGCGCCCAGGTCGGCAAGGGCCGCGTCATCTGTGGACTCTCCGGCGGCGTCGATTCATCCGTCGCGGCGGCGTTGTTGCACGAGGCGCTGGGCGATCAGCTCACCTGCATCTTCGTCGATACCGGCCTCTTGCGGCAGGATGAAGCGACCGAGGTCGTGAAGCTGTTCCGCGATCATTACAACATCCCGCTGGTCCATCGCGACGCCGGCGCGTTGTTCCTCGGCAAGCTCGCGGGCGTCACCGACCCCGAACAGAAACGCAAGATCATCGGCGGCACCTTCATCGACGTGTTCGACGAAGAGGCAACCAAGATCGGCGGTGCCGAATTCCTGGCGCAAGGCACGCTCTATCCCGACGTCATCGAATCGGTCAGCTTCACCGGCGGGCCCAGCGTCACGATCAAATCGCACCACAATGTCGGCGGCCTGCCCGCGCGCATGAAGCTGAAACTGGTCGAACCTTTGCGCGAATTGTTCAAAGATGAAGTCCGCGACCTCGGCCGCGAACTGGGCCTGCCCGACCATCTGGTGAAACGCCACCCGTTCCCCGGCCCCGGCCTCGCCATCCGCATCCCCGGCGACATCACCGCCGAAAAACTCGATATCCTGCGCAAAGCCGACGTGATCTATCTCGACCAAATCCGCAACGCCGGCCTCTACGATGCGATCTGGCAGGCCTTCGCCGTGTTGCTGCCGGTGAAAAGCGTCGGCGTCATGGGCGACGGCCGCACTTACGACTATGTCTGCGCCCTCCGCGCCGTGACCTCGACCGACGGCATGACCGCGGACTCCTATCCCTTCGCGCACGAATTCCTCAGCGAAACGGCGACGCGCATCATCAACGAAGTGCGGGGCATCAACCGCGTGGTTTACGACGTGACGTCGAAGCCGCCTGGGACGATCGAGTGGGAGTGATTTGAGTTTGGACCTCGCGCACCGATTTCGCCGATGGGCAAGGTTGCTTTGAGATACTACCCAACAAAACAGATGTGAGGCTTACAACAATCTTAAGCTTGTAAGTCGGATCGTCATCGCTTGCTCGCTGACATTAAATTCCTTGGCTAGCGCGGTGACGTGGGAATCATAGAGTTGCTCGGTGCTCAATGCCTTGACCCGTTCTCGCACCAAGCGGGAAGGCATTAACAGGCATGCAGCAAACTGATTTGCCTCTATCTCTTTTGCCTCTATGCCAGTGGATGATCGCTGATTGCGATGGCTGATTAAATGTCCGCGATCTACGTGAACATGCTCACCCGGCTCGAATTGATGCCGTAGATAATGATGAGCTGTTTCATGGGCGATTGAAAATCTTTGCCTTTGTTGAGGATCGCTTTTGCGTATGGCAATGCGAGAACCTTGGGGACCCGTGATCAGCGCCCCGGAAATTTCTTCTCCAAGATCGATATAAACCACTTCGAGTCCAAGTTGTGACGCAACGCCCGCAACGTCCACAGGGGCGTGCTTGATGTTTAGAGCATCAACCAATGCTTCAGCCTGATTTCTAGCGGACAAGATGCTCATCGATTCTTCCCTAGGTTAATACTTAAGATTTGCCGACGAGCTTTTTCGCCGCACTCACCGAAAGGCCGAGCTTCGATATAACCTCATCGGTGATGCGGGCATTGCTCTTGGCGCCGCGCTGCGCTGCTTTTGGCGGTAGTATGTCGGTGATTTCGACGCTTAGCACGGCCGCTAGTTGGACAAGAGTATGTGACAAAATTCGCTGATGGCCGCCCTCAATGTTGGCAACGGACACACGAGTCGTCGGGGGCGAGAGTTGTCGTCCAAGGTCTTCTTGCGTCATGCCCGCCTTGTTCCGGCAGTCACGAATGCGCCGTCCGACTTCTGCGTAGAAAGGCTCAATCTGTGCGGCCATCCCCAGTATATGAACCAAAGATGGAGGTTCGTAAAGTATTACTTACGTAAGTAATACTTTACACAATTGAAAAACGACACCATTAGTTGACACCGAGGATGTCTCGGGCTTACGTTTGATGCTGACGGACGGCGAGGTGCTGACCGGCGCCAAACGTGAACACAGGAAATCTAACGATGACGAACAATCTCAAGCCTGGCCAACCCGCTCCGAATTCCGGGGAATATGAAATTCGCGGCCCGCGCGGCGGCGACACGGGGCAGGAACGGACCGCAATCCAGGGAAAGCCCCTGCCGCCTACCCCGAAGGCTGGTCAGACCTACACACTCCACCGTCCCGCCCATAACGGGGCTGGGAAAAAGCGCTGACCGAATATGCGGGCGGCACCAGAGCAGAGGAATCCACATGGCTAGATGCACAGCGCCGGTAGAAGGTCACCGTTCAGCGAGCGCTGCGGCGGCTTGCCCTGCATGCCGTGGTCGCTCCAACCGCCACAGCTACGGGTCGCACTCGCCGTCCTACGTGTGGCCGTCCTATTCGTCGCCGTCCTATTCGGCTCCAACGTATTCGTTGTCGGGAAGTGGTGGGGGAGGTGGGAGCGGCGGTGGTCGGTCCAGAAGCATAAAGCCGCGCTGGTCCGGAGCTGGTTCGTCCCAATTGTACACGCTTGAAGAAGTCCGAGC
>CAIJOA010000038.1 GCA_903822185.1 uncultured Rhodospirillales bacterium
AGGCGATGAATTCGCGCAGCGGCGTTTTGATCGGCAGCAAGCCCTGCACGGTTCCGATCCGGCGGCTTGCGATGGCGAGGCCGTTCAACGGGCGGGCGATGAAACGCCACAGCCACAGCGCGACCAGCGATGCGATCAGCAAGGCGATCCCGCCGAACGCCATCAGAACATACAGCGCGCTTGTCAGCGGCGCTTCGAGCACGGCCTGCTTGATGCTGGCGGCGATCAGCCAATTGGAAATCGGCGATCGCATATAACCGACCAAGACCTTTTCACCGAAGGCGCTTTCGCCGATGAAGGTGCCGTCCGCACCGGCGGCAAGGGCAAGGAACGCCGGGACGCCGGGCTTGCCCGAGAAAGACGCATGATCTTCCGACCGCGTGACATAGACGCCGTTGCGATCGGCGATGCCGATCAGCCAGTTGGAAGGCACCGCGCTTTTGATCGCATCGTAAAAACGGTCGGTTTCGGCGTTGACGCTCAACAGATATTGAAACGCGCCGTTGACCTTGACCGGAATGACGATGGCGATCGACGGCCGGTCGGCGATGGGATCGATGAAGACATCCGAGACCGCAGGCGAGCCGGTCGAAACTGCGATGCTGTCCACGGCGACCGGCGTCAATGGTAAGGCCGAGCCCCAGGACGATCGGGTATTGATGATCTGCTGGCCGTCCAGCCGCCGCAGCTCGATATTGGCCCCGATGAACGTCTTCACGCGCTCGGCCTGGCGATAGAATTCGGCGAAATCGCCGTCGCTCAGCGGCGTCGAGGTCGAGAGCGCCTGCAGCGTCGTTTCAAGGCCGTTGATTTGGCGGTCGAGAATTGTGACCACCGCACGCGCGACGCCGAGGCTTTGAAGCTGATATTGGGCACGCTCGGCGGCGGCATAACGGGACAGCAGCAGCCCCGAGAAGACGATGCCCGGGAGCAAAATAACGGCGACCAGGGCAAGGATAATAAGTTGTGTCGGGACGCCCCGCGTTGCCACATTTTGGGCAACGTCGTCTGGCCCTCCCACACCTTCTGGCGGTGCCCCTGGGATCACCGTCTCCATCGCGTTCCCCACGCTATTCGACCCCATCATACCGTGGGCAAAGGCGATGCAAAAGTTGTCTGAAGGGCCTTGCACCCTCATTCGTCGTAAAGCTCGCTGCCGAAGGCATTTTCGCGCGATGGTGTTTGAATAAAAGGGCCATTCGGGCTATCGAAGCGCCATCGTTTTTAGGGAGGATAGACCGTGAAACTTGCAGCTTCGCTCGCGTTGCTGACCGCGGCGGTGATGACGGCTTCGTTGCCGGTCGCCAAAGCAGCAGATCAGACGAGCCTTATCTTCGCGACGGTCGAGCCCGCCGGCAGCGACGACAGCATGAAGGTCTTCTCGCCTTGGGCCGAGCAGATCGCGAAACAAACCAACGAGGCCGTGAAGCTCGATATCCGCGAAGGCTATGCCATCGCCAACTCGACCAATATTTACGATCGCGTGCAAGCCGACGTGGTGCAGATCGGCATTCTCATCCCCAGCCTGATCGGCGGCAAGTTCCCGCTGACCGATGTAGCGGGCCTGCCCCTGCTGACGCATGACTCGGTGAATGCATCGGTCGCCTTCTGGCGGCTCTACAAGACCGGCGCGCTCGACAAAGAATATAAGGACATCGTCCCGCTCGGCTTCGGCTTGTTCCCGCCGCAGGACGTGATGTTGAGCAAAGCGCCGACGTCGCTCGATAATCTCAACGGCTTCCGGATTCGCGTCGTCGGCAAATTGTCGAGCGCCTTGGTCGAACGTTTGGGCGCGACGCCGTTGGTGCTTGATCCCAGCGATCAGTACACGGCCCTGCAACGCCACACGATCGATGGCGTCATCACCTCGTGGATGAGCATGGGTCCGCTGCATCTGACCGATGTCACCAATTATCACATTGAAACCTCGCTCGGCACCGGCATGTTCATCGTCTTCATGGCGCGGCAGAAATTCGATTCGCTGCCGCCGACGGTGCAGAAGTCTATCCTCGACAGTTCCGGTGAATCGCTCAGCCGCTCGATCGGCACCGCCTTCGAAGCACGCGCCGTCGCATCGCGTGCACCGGCCGCCGCCGATCCCGCCAAACATACGATCGTGAAGCTGTCGCCCGAACAGCAGGACAAATGGGCGAAGGCGATCACCCCGGTGATCGACGAATGGACGGCGTCGCATCCGGGCGGTGCGGAATTGCTAGCGTCCTATCGCAAGATTCTCGCCGACACCGAAGCGGGCAAGTAACGCGATTATCGTCGGGTCGTAATGAAACGGGCCTCACAATGTGAGGCCCGTTTGTTTTTGGGATTACCGATTGGTCTCGGGCGGCGGCGGGATCTCGTGAATCTCGACCGACTCATCCGTTCTGACGGTGGGGGCATCCGTCACCGGTTCCGGCGCGCGGGCGACGGGACGGCTTGGGGCGTTACACGAAGACTTCGTGTGGCTCGTCGGCTGACCGCCGAAGGCGCAGGGAATGTCATCCTGGAAAAAATGCGGGATGTCTTTCGTGAAGGTCTGGCGTGCTCCATCGAAGAAATCGGCGTGCGCGGGCGAAACGCCCTGCATCACGAAAGCGGTCGCGCCGAAAGCTGCCAAGGCGAAAAAAGTTCTTTTTGTCATCATGATCTCCGATAGTAGTTGCTGCAGGCTGAACCGGAAACAGGGCCCTTCTATGGCGTGGGGCGGGCAACGGTAAGGCGTCGGTAAGAGTTAAAAAACGAAAACACAGCCACCCCGCCGGGCGGCTGTGTTCGAGCAATCCAGATTTTCAGAAACCGAGAATTGTCAATGTGTGCGCCTAGCCCTATCGGACCAGGCAGCGATCCAAAACGGGATTGATCTGCTCAAGTATCTGCTTCGACCATCGCTCGGCGCTTTCGGGGATAAGATGACTTCCGTCCATCGTGTTCCAGTCCTGGTCGCTTGCCGCCACGTAAGAGACGGCAAGACGCCTCGCCAACTCCGCTGCAGATGCGCTGGACCATACGGAGAGCGGGCTGCTGATAAACACGATGCAGCTTTTCGGTACCGATATCTGATTCAGAAAATCTCGTCCGCCGACTTCCAGATGTGTAACTTCCGCCTCATCGATCGCCCCACTATCGGTGACCTTCTGGACATCGGGCTTATGAAAATGCTTTGTGATCCAAAATCCGTTACGCCGTGAACGGAAAATGCTGCCGATTTCGCCGCATGGCACGACGTTTCTGCCGCACAGAAATTCATGCAGGTCCTGTTTCAATATTTTCGATTGATAATTACTTCGGGCGCCCTTGAGGGTCGTCACCAGTTGAGCCGGCGGGCTTTCGTCGTGGAGAAAGAAGCGATCGTCAATATTTACGATTAAAACCTTTGGCGCCAGATGGAGCTTCGACATCACCGCAAGCGGGAAGAGATAACTTTCGCCGAAACCGAACCCCAATAAATAAAAGGGATCATCTTTCCGCGTACTCAGCATCTGTTCGGTCTCGTTGGTCGAAAGCGCGAATTGCATCCGGGAATTTCCCAGAAATAGAATATTCGCCTTTTTGACCGCAGCAAGCGCGGCAGGCTCCGTCTCTAGAAAAAACGCGCCATGCTCGTAATCGCCGAAATGATCGCTGTCGCAATAGGCAAGATAGTTATCGCTTGAATAGTCGTAAGCCGAGCAATCATGCAGAAAACCGTGAAAGTCCCACAACATAGGGCACCCGGCCGCGATCACCGGTAGCAAAAGGACGATCCAGAGATAGGTGCGCCGAGAAATCATGCTTCAAAAATTGTAATAGATGAATTCGGTACCCGACGAAAAATACATGGTGATAAGGCAATAGGAAAAGACGCAAGCCGTGATCACGGCAAACGTCAAAGACGGCTTCCAGGCAAGCCTAACTGACAGACCACTTAACGGCGCATAGTCACCGAATGCGATATCGCGTCGCTGGAAGAGCTGACGTGTGTTCGGCAGCAACCAGACGAACGCCAGCAGCAAAAGTATATAGGAGATTTGAACACGGCCACCGAATAGCGGCAAAGCCTCAAAAGTTACGTGATGGGCCGTCAGCCAACCCGCCAGTTTTCCAAGCTTGGTCTCCCAGCTGTCCAATAGG
>CAIJOA010000039.1 GCA_903822185.1 uncultured Rhodospirillales bacterium
CGCGCAGATCGGATCGATTTCGGTGACCATGAAGCGGGCGCCCTGGCTGCGAAGGCTGGCGGCTGAGCCCTTGCCGACATCACCGAAACCGGCGACCACGGCGACCTTGCCGGCCATCATCACGTCGGTGGCGCGCTTGATGCCATCGACGAGGCTTTCGCGGCAACCATAGAGGTTGTCGAACTTCGACTTGGTGACGCTGTCATTGACGTTGATGGCGGGGATTTTGAGCTCGCCGGCCTTCATCATCTCGTACAAGCGATGGACGCCCGTGGTCGTCTCTTCCGAAACGCCGCGCACGTCCTTCAAGATGTCAGGATGTTTGTCGTGCAGCAGCTTGGTCGCATCGCCGCCGTCATCGAGGATCATATTCGGCTTCCAGCCATCGGGGCCGGACAGCGTCTGATCGATACACCATTCGTACTCTTCTTCCGTCTCACCCTTCCAGGCGAAGACCGGAATGCCGACGGCCGCGATCGCCGCAGCAGCCTGATCCTGGGTCGAGAAGATGTTGCACGAGCTCCACCGCACGCTGGCACCCAGCGCCGTCAGAGTCTCGATCAGCACCGCGGTCTGAATCGTCATATGCAGGCAGCCGACGATGCGTGCGCCCTTCAACGGCTTCTTCGTGCCGTATTCGGTGCGAAGTGCCATCAAGCCCGGCATTTCGGTTTCAGCGATATTGATTTCCTTGCGACCCCAAGCGGCCAAAGAAATGTCTTTGACCTTGTAGTCGGTGAACGACGCCATAATCAGAATGCTCCTTTGAGCGCTGCAACGAGATCGGTCTTCTCCCACGAGAAGCCGCCGTCCGCATCGGGCGTGCGGCCGAAATGGCCGTAAGCTGCCGTGCGCGTATAGATCGGCTTGTTGAGAGCAAGATGGGTGCGGATGCCGCGCGGGCTCAGATCGATTAGATCCTGGATGACCTTCACGAGCTTCTCTTCATCGACCTTGCCGGTGCCGTCGGTGTTGATATAGACCGACAGCGGCTTCGAGACGCCGATCGCGTAGGCCAACTGGATCGTGCAGCGTTCGGCGAGGCCGGCCGCGACGACGTTTTTCGCGACATAGCGCGCGGCATAAGCGGCCGAGCGATCGACCTTGCTGGGATCTTTGCCGGAGAAGGCGCCGCCACCATGGGGCGAAGCGCCGCCGTAGGTATCGACGATGATCTTACGGCCGGTGAGGCCGCAATCGCCGTCCGGACCGCCGATGACGAAACGACCGGTCGGGTTCACGTAGAAAGCTTCCTCGGGGCACATCCAGCCCTTCGGCAGAACTTTCAAGACATGCGGGCGAACGATCTCACGCACTTCTTCCTGGCTGATCCGTTCCGAATGCTGCGTCGAGACGACGACCGAGGTCGCCTTAACCGGCTTGCCGTTGACGTATTGGAGAGTTACCTGGCTTTTGGCATCAGGTCCGAAATCGGGGGTCGAGCCGCTGTGGCGGGCATCGGCCATCGATTTGAGAATCTGCTGTGAATATTGCAGCGGCGCCGGCATAAGTTCCGGCGTTTCGGTGCAGGCATAACCGAACATGATGCCCTGGTCGCCTGCGCCTTCGTCTTTGTTGCCGGCAGCGTCAACGCCCTGGGCGATATCGACCGACTGAGCATGGATAATGCATTCGATCTCGGCATTCTTCCAATGGAAGCCTTCCTGCTCATAGCCGATCGCCTTGATCCGCTGGCGGGCGGCTTCGATCAGCTGCTCCTTGGTGATGCTGCCCGGACCGCGCACTTCGCCGGCCATCACGACCCGGTTGGTCGTGGCCAGCGTCTCGACGCCGAGATGCGACATCGGATCGGCAGCGAGATAGATATCAACGATCGAATCGGAGATCTGGTCGCAGACCTTGTCTGGATGGCCTTCCGAGACCGACTCGCTGGTGAAGAGAAAATCGCCTTTAGCCACGTTTAATGCTCCTGCCTTATCGGGTCACGCGGAATCCCGCTTGCGCGAGATCACATAGGATTCGTCCCAGAACCACAATCCGCCGTGTTTCTGCAACACTTCCTTGGTTGCTTCAAGATAGCTGTTGTCGCTGATGACTTTGGACAGCCGCTGATCTTCGATTTGAGCCACGTAGATCGCCGCATTCCAGGCAGCAAAAAGCGTGGAGGTGCCAATCGTTTCACTGACTTCGCTTGGCAGGGTGTGCATAGCATATCGGAACAGCGAACGGGCATCCGAATATGCGTTAAAATTGAGATCCCGCCCTGCACTGCCCAATTCAGCCTTAACCGCCCGCAATAAGCGATGCCTATCGGTCATAAACGGGTTTTCGCCGGGCCAAACCTTCTGGATAATCTCGAGTCCCGGGTCCTGGCCATGGGAATGGATACCGATCAGACGCCCGCCCGGCGCCAGGGCGCGGGACAGCGGCGCGATAACCTTCGAGGCTTTGAAGTCCACCGAGGCGCGTGCGCGGTAGGGCTGCGAGGCGATGACCAGGTCGTAGTCGGCTCGGGTCGCGCCGCGGCGGGGGCGAAGTTGATCCAAGAGGAACTTGTAGTCCTCGCGGTACAGCACAAGAACAACCGGCTTTTCGTAGATCGGATTGCCAGTCTTGGGGCTCGATTTGGCCTTCCAATTCTGGGACAGGAAGCCCTGGAGCTCGGTGATCTGGGACTCGAATTCATGCGCCGTGTTGCCCAGCAGGCTCTGCTCGTGCCAGACGAGGCTGGTCGCTGCAGTGACGGAGTTCGGCGTCAGCCAGGGCGCCTCGGCGTAATACATGTTGGTTAGGACCAGCACGGTCGAGGGATGCTCGAAGAACCGGTCGGGCATCTTTTCGAGCGTCAGGCGAACGTCTTCGAGACTGATTTCCTTACCGACAATATATGAGGGTACCGTCGGAAACCGTTGGTGCATCGAACGCATGACACGGGTCAGAACCGTGCCGTCGCCGACGCCGGCATCGAAAATCCGCAGGCCCGGCGGATGTGGATGAAGGTTTGCCAGCTCCATCGAGACCCGGTCGGCTACCACCCACTTCTCGCTGCAGGTGTTGACGAACAGAAGGTATTTCTGCCGGTTGTCGAAGAAACGGAAATTCTTATCCGCCTCCTGTCCTTCGGGAACCGGCCCCTCCGGAACCGCGTCAGCCGGTGGCGGCGTCAGCGCCGGCATCGTTTCCGCGAAAGTCTGGGGCGGGGTTCGCCGGTTTGCGGGATCGGTGTCGGCCTGGCGGGTCATGAACGACCGCACGCGTTCGACGGTCTTGCCGCGGACGCGGCCACCGAACCGAAGGCGGCTTACCAGCTTGCCGTCATTGACGGCCAGGCGGCCAAACGTTGATTCGGCCATGCCGACACGGCGGCAATAACCGGAAATTTCTTGCAGGAGCGCTTCGCTCTCCACGGCCTTTCTCTCCCTTCGAGCGGCTTATTTGCCGCGCAGGCCGTAAGCAAGCCGTAACCGAAGCGAGCAATCAACCTCAATTTCGCCCACTCTGAAAGTGGGAAATTGAAGTGGGCGATAATTTGCTCATAACGCTGAATTATCAACAATTTTGGGCAAATTTTCGCCCACTTTTAGGTCAGCCCCAGACTTCCTTGGCCACTTCGACGACCAATTTGAGCTTTTCGATCTCCTCGCCCACCGTGATGTCGTTGCCTTCGATGGTGCTGGAGAAGCCGCATTGCGGGCTCAGCGCCAGCCGATCGAGCGGGCAATATTTCGCCGCAGCTTCGATTCGGCGCTTCAGGCTGTCCTTGGTTTCGAGTTTCGACAGCTTGGTCGTGACCAGTCCGAGGATCACGGTCTTGCCGGCGGGCACAAAACGCAGCGGCGCGAAATCGCCCGATCGCTCATCGTCATATTCGAGGAAATAGCCGGTGACATTCACCTGGTTGAACAGCACGTCGGCGACCGGCTCGTACCCGCCCTCAGCGACCCAGGCGCTTTTGAAATTGCCGCGGCAGAGATGCATCGCGACCGCCATGTCGTCGGGTTTCCCCGCGAGCGAATCATTGATCAGCTTGGCATAGGTCTGCGGCAGGCTGTTCGGGTCGCTGCCGATATTCTGGACCTGCTCGCGCAGCTTCGGATCGCAGAGATAGGCGAAGTTCACTTCGTCGATCTGGAGATAGCGGCAGCCGGCGTCGGCAAGGTCTTTGACCTCTTCGCTATAGACGCGGCCCAGATCGGCATAAAACTCGCCGAGGTCGGGATAGGCCTTCTCGTCGATCGCTTTGCGGCCGCCGCGGAAGTGCATGTTGCTGGGTGCCGGGATGGTGATCTTCGGCGTGACCTTGGTCACCGATTTCAGAAACTTGAAATGCTCGACGAAGATCGGATGCGGCCGCGCCAGCTTGCCTTCGACACGGATGCCCGGCGGCGCGAACTCGATGTCGCCTTCATGGGTATGGAACTTCGCCTTGATGCTGGGCGGAATGACTTTGACGTTCGAGAACTGCTCGAGGAAATCGAGATGCCAATAGGTCCGGCGGAATTCGCCATCCGTCGTGACCTGAAGGCCGATATTTTCCTGCAGCTTCACCACCTCCCGGATCGCTTGATCCTCGACCTTGCGCAGATCGTCGGCGGAAATCTCGTTGCGCTTACGCTGATCGCGCGCGTCGAGCAGAAACTGCGGGCGCAACAAGCTGCCGACATGGTCGGCGCGGAAAGGCGGGGTCGTGCGGGGTGCCATCAAATGCTCCGTTGTTCGTCAATCAGCGAAATAAACGCGGAGGATCGCCTTGGTCATGCTGCGCCCTCCCCTGTCGCGCTCGGCTTTATGCCGGTCGCCAGCCCGTATTAAGTCGCGCGGAAAACCACCGCGCAAGTTTTTTGCTGCCCACGCCGCGCCTCTAGGGCGCGGCGGGTGACTCCGGCGTATCGTCGATCTGATCCTTGCTCGGGAGCGCCTTCGCATCCCAGCCGCCGCCTAGCGCCTGGACGAGATTGACGCTCGCCACCAAGCGGCTCCGGCGGATATTGACCGCCGTTTCCTGATTCGACAGCGAGGTTCCTTGCGCGGTCACCACGGTGGTGAAATCGACCGTACCGGCGCGATACTGGTTGAGCGCCAGTTGCTCGGCTTCGCGTGCGGCCGCGACGGCGGCGCCCTGTACGGCTGCTTGCTGCTCGAGAATACGCACAGCGGCGAGCTGATCCTCGACCTGCTGGAACCCGGTCAATACGGCCTGGCGATATTGTGCAACCGCTTGATCGTAGGTCGCGCGTGCTTCTGCCACCTGCGCGGCGGTCAGCCCGCCATTAAAGATCGGCAGATTGATGCTGGTGAGACCGAACGACCAGAGGCTGCTGCCTGCGCTCAAAAGCTTGTTCAGCATCGAGCTTTGCTGACCGTAAGATGCGCCGAGCGTGATCGTCGGATAATAACCGGCAACGGCGACGCCGATCCGCGCATTAGCGGCGGCCATCGAACGTTCGGCAGCGGCAATCGTCGGATTGCGTTCGAGCAAGACGGACGGCAAATCCGGCGGTGTGACGGGGATGTCATCCGCGATCTTCGACGGCGTAATGGTGAGGTCCGCCGGCGCCTTGCCGATCAGCACGGCGATCGCATGTTCGAACTGAGCGCGCTGCACACCGGCGGCAATCGATTGCGCCCGTGCATTCTCAAGCTGCGCTGTCGCCGAGGCGAGATCGGTACGCGCGGCGACACCGGCGTTATAACGATTGCGCGTGATCTGCATCGAGCGGTCGAAACCCGCGACCTCGGCATCGAGCAACTGTTTCAGCTCGTCATTGACGCGAAGCTGGAAATAATCGGCGGCGAGCGTCGCCTGCGCCGAGAGCCGCGCCGCCGCGAGATCGGCTGCGCTGGCCTGGGCATTCGCAACGTCGCTTTCGACCGTGCGGCGGATCGAGCCCCAGATATCGGGCGTCCAGCTTGCCTGCAAACCAACCGCGAATGAATTCGACGCCGTACCACCGCGGTTCGCGCTTGTGCTGCTCGAACTGCTGTTTGATGAACTGGTCGCGCCCCGCCCGCTGCGCGTCGCGCCGCCGGTCCCGCCCAGCGTCGGGAAAAAGCCGGCGCGCGCCTCGCCGACGATCGCTTCGGAGGCGCGGTAAGCGGCTTCGGAGGCCTTGAGCGTCTGATTGGAAATATCGATCTGGCGTTCGAGCCCATCGAGGATCGGATCGTTATAGATCGACCACCAGGCATCGTTGCTCGCCACCAGTTGCGGCGAAGCCGGTTTCCAGCCGTCGGCTTCCTTGTAATGCGTCGGCACGACCGCTTGCGGACGTTGGTAATCCGGACCGACGGAGCAACCCGCTACGGCGATGGCGATCAAGCCAATCGATATCGACGATACGCGCCTCATATATTCTCCTCGATCGGCCCGCGCGGCACCGTGCGGCCGAAGCGGGTCGTCGTCCAAATCCGAAAACGGTCGAGATACAGATAAACCACCGGTGTGGTGTAGAGCGTCAGCATCTGGCTGACGATCAAGCCGCCGATGATGGAAATACCGAGCGGGTGACGGATCTCGCTACCCTCGCCCTGCCCCAACGCCAAAGGTAAGGCGCCGAGCAACGCAGCCAGGGTCGTCATCATGATCGGCCGGAAGCGCAACATGCACGCCTCGAAGATCGCGTCATGCGCCGAAAAGTTGCGCGATCGCTGCGCATCGATAGCGAAGTCGATCATCATGATCGCGTTCTTCTTGACGATGCCGATCAACAGAAACACGCCGATCAAGGCAATGATGTCGAATTGCGTATTGAAGATCAGCAAGGCAAGAACCGCGCCGACACCCGCCGAGGGCAAAGTGGACAAAATCGTCAGCGGGTGGACATAGCTTTCATACAGCACGCCCAGCACGATGTAGATGGCGAGGATCGCCGTCAGGATGAGTAAAGGCTCGCTCGACAGAGATTGCTGGAAGACACGGGCCGTTCCTTGGAAAGTGCCGTGGATGCTGTTCGGCACGCCAATCTTCAGCATCGCCTGCTGGATCGCATCGGTGGCATCGCTCAGCGATTTATCGAGGGCAAGATTGAACGAGATGGTCGAGGCGACGAAGAGGCCTTGATGATTGACAGCGAGCGGCGTCGTCCCCGGCCCAAACGAAGCCAGCGCCGAAAGCGGCACCATCGTCTCTTTACTGGTGCTGACCGCGGCCCCGGCCGAACCGCTGGCGCGGCCCGTCGAGCCGATCGAGTTCTGCAACTGATTGCGCACCGCGTCCTGACCCGGTGCGGGCGTCACCGCCACGCCCGACTTCGCCGACGATACCGTCGTACCCGACAGCGCATTGGTGGATTGCACGCTGCTGACCGCACCGGCCGTGCTGATGTAAATCTGGTTCAGCATCGCCGGGTCTTGCCAATAGCGCGGCGCGACTTCCATGACGACGTGATACTGGTAACGCGGATTATAGATCGTCGAGACCTGGCGCTGACCGAAAGCGTCATAGAGCGTGTTGTCGATTTGCGAGATCGTGATCCCCAACCGCGCCGCCGCATCGCGATTGATGTTCAGGTCCATCTCAAGACCCTTTTGCTGCAAATCCGAATTGACGTCGGTGATTTCGGTGACCGATTGCAAAGCCGCAGCGATCTTGGGCGTCCAATTATACAGCTCGGTGATATCGTCACCCTGGAGGGTGAACTGATATTGCGCGTTACTTTGTCGGCCGCCGACGCGGAAATCCTGTGCTGCCTGAAGGAACATGGACGCGCCCGGCACCACAGCGAGATCCTTCCGCAAGCGCGCGATCACCTGATCCGCCGTCATGTTGCGTTCCGACCTCGGCTTCAATTCGACGAAGGTAAAGCCGCCATTCGTCTGCCCGCCGCCGGTGAACCCGACGACCGATTTGATCGCCGGATCTTTCTGCACGATCGACATGAACTGGGTCAGCTTTTCGCGCATCAACTGGAACGAGATGCTTTGATCGGCCTGGATGCCGCCCATCAGCCGGCCGGTATCCTGCTGCGGAAAGAACCCTTTCGGCACGATCGAGAAGAGAAAGACGTTAAGGCACAGCGTCGCGCCGAGAATGATGATCAGCAACAGCGGCCGGTCGAGCGACCAGGCGAGACTGCGCCGGTAGGTATTCAGCACGGCTTGGAATGCCCGATCGCTCTTGCGGCCAAACCATCCCGGTTCACGATCTTTGATTGGGCTGAGTAAGCGCGAACACATCATCGGCGTCGTCGTCAGCGACACGACCAGCGACACCATGATCGCAATCGAGAGAGTCACGGCGAATTCGCGGAACAGCCGGCCGATGATCCCGCTCATCAACAGGATGGGAATGAAGACGGCGACCAGGGATAGGCTCATCGACAGAACGGTAAAGCCGACTTCTTTCGCGCCCAATAAGGCGGCCTGGCGACGCGGCATCCCCGCCTCGACATGGCGGGTGATGTTCTCCAACACGACAATGGCGTCATCGACGACGAAGCCGGTCGAAATCGTCAGCGCCATCAACGACAGGTTATCGAGGCTGAACCCCAACAGATACATGATGCCAAGCGTGCCGAGCAGCGACACCGGCACCGCGACCGTCGGCACCAGCCCTGCCCGCCAATCGCGCAGGAAGACGAAGACGACCATGATGACAAGGCCGATCGAGATCGTCAGCGTCCGCTCGATATCGTGGAGAGATGCGCGGATCGTGGTCGAGCGATCCATCGCGACGCTGACATTGATGTCGCTGGGGATCGAGGCTTCGACCAGTGGCAGCTCGGCTTTCACCCGGTCGATGGTCTCGATGATGTTTGCGCCCGGCGACGCGATCAATTCGACCAGGATGGCCTGCTCGCCATTGGCCAAGCCGAAGTTGCGCAAATTTTCCACCGAGTCATTGACCTCGGCAACGTCGGTTAGCCTCACCGCGGCATTGTTCCGATACGCGACGATCAGCGAGCTGTAATCCGATGCGTGGGTTGCCTGATCGTTCGTATAAATTTGAAAATGCTGCTCTCCCTGCTCGATCACGCCTTTCGGCGCATGGGCATTGGCTGACGACAAAGCCGCACGAACGTCTTCGAGGCCTATGCCATATTTGAACAGCGCCTCGGGAATGAGTTCGACGCGCACCGCCGGCAACGAGCCGCCGCCGATATCGACTTCACCGATACCTTCAAGCTGCGAGAGATTTTGCTGCATGATCGTGCTGGCCGCATCGTAGATCTGGCCACGCGTCAGGGTCGTCGAAGTCAGCGCCAGGATCATGATCGGCGCGTCGGCCGGGTTGACCTTGCGATAGGTCGGATTGCTGCGCAGGCTGGTCGGCAGATCGGCGCGGGCCGCGTTGATGGCGGCCTGCACGTCGCGCGCCGCCCCGTCGATATCGCGGTTGAGCCCGAATTGCAGCGTCACGCGGGTCGAACCGACCGAACTGGATGAGGTAATCTCGCTGACATCGGCGATCTGGCCGAGATGGCGTTCGAGCGGCGTCGCGACGGTCGATGACATGACCTGCGGGCTTGCGCCCGCCATCGAGGCGCGCACCGAGATGGTCGGAAAATCAACCTGCGGCAGCGGCGATACCGGCAGATGCAAAAACGCGACGATGCCTGCGAGCGCAATGCCGACGGTCAGGAGCGTCGTGGCAATCGGGCGCTCGACGAAGACCGTGGAAAAATTCATTCCGCCGGCCTTTCGCTCTCATCCGGCTCGTCGCTCTCGGGCATGAAGCGCGCGAGACGGCGGCCGACGCGATCGAAGGCGAGATAGATCACCGGGGTCGTGAACAGGGTCAGAACCTGGCTGACGATCAAGCCACCGACGATGGCGATGCCAAGCGGATGGCGCAATTCGGAACCCGTTCCGGTGCCGAGCATCAACGGCAAAGCGCCCAGGATCGCCGCCATCGTCGTCATTAGGATCGGGCGCAGACGCAACAGACACGCCTGATGGATCGCATCGCGCGGCGACTTGCCTTCGGTGCGTTCCGCATCGAGGGCGAAATCGATCATCATGATCGCGTTCTTTTTGACGATGCCGATCAACAAGACGATGCCGATGATAGCAACGACGCTGAGATCGTCGCCGAACAGCATCAGGCCTAGCAACGCGCCGATACCGGCGGATGGCAGGGTCGATAAAATCGTAATCGGGTGAACGAAGCTCTCATAGAGAACACCGAGGATGATATAGACGATGATGATCGCAGCAAGGATCAGGAACAGCTCGTTACTGAGCGCCCCCTGAAAGGCCGACGCGGTTCCTTGAAAAGCGGTGATGAGACTGACCGGCACGCCGATCTCGTTCTGCACCCGCTGCACCGCCGTAACGGCCTCGCCCAACGAGACACCAGATGAAAGATTGAAAGAGACGGTGTTGGCCGGGAATTGGCCAAGATGATTGATCTGCAACGGCGCGGTCTGGACAATGACCTTGGCAATTGCCGATAGCGGCACCTGGCCGCCGCCGCCCGAGGACGGCAGATAGATCGTGCCCAGGGAATCCAGATTCGACTGAAGGCTCGGATCGGCCTCGAGGATGACGCGATACTGGTTCGACTGGGTGAAGATCGTCGAAACGATGCGCTGGCCGAAAGAATCATAAAGCGCGTTATCGATCGTCGCCGGGGTGATGCCGAAACGGCCGGCGGTATCGCGATCGATCTGGACATAGGCCGAGAGGCCGTTCTGCTGTAAGTCGCTGCCGACATCCTCGAATTCCGGCGCCGCTTCCAACGCGGCAACGACCTTCGGCACCCATTGCGCCAGTTCGTCGGGATTGGCGTCCTCGAGAACGAAGCGGTATTGCGCGCGGCTGACCGTCGCATCGATGGTCAGATCCTGCACCGGCTGCATATAAAGCGAGATGCCGGAAACACCCGAGACGGAATGGGTGATCCGCCGGATGATCGCACTGACCGTCGATGACCGATCCTCGACTGGCTTAAGATTGATCTGCACCCGTCCGCTATTCAGTGTCAGATTGGTGCCATCGACGCCGATGAACGACGACAAGCTGACAACGTCGGGGTCTTTCAGAATGACGCCCGATAGTTCGCGCTGGCGATCGGCCATCGCGGTGAAAGAGATCGATTCCGACGCCTGGGTCACGCCTTGGATAAGGCCCGTGTCCTGAACCGGAAAAAACCCCTTCGGAATGACGACGTAGAGGAATCCGGTCAGGGCGATCGTGATCACGGCGACAATCAAAGTCGCGACCTGACGGTCGAGCACCCAGGTCAATGCCGTGTCGTAGCGACCGATCAGCCAATCGAAGGTTTCGCGATTATACCGCTCGAACGCGTTTTCCTTGGCTTCGTCCGTCCGGCGCAGCAACCGGGCGCAGAGCATCGGCACGACCGTCAGCGAGACACCCGCCGAAATCAAGATCGTAACCGCCAGCGTGACAGCGAACTCCTGGAACAACCGGCCGACCACGTCGCCCATGAACAGCAGCGGAATGAGGACGGCGATCAGCGAGATTGTCAGCGACACGATGGTGAAGCCGATCTGATCGGCGCCTTTCAGCGCCGCGCGCATTGGTGATTCACCCTCTTCGATATATCGCGTGATGTTTTCGATCATCACGATCGCATCATCGACGACGAAGCCCGTCGCAACCGTCAGCGCCATCAACGACAGATTGTTGAGGCTGAAACCGAAGAGATACATCGCCCCGAAGGTGCCGACGAGCGACAGCGGTACCGAGAGGCTGGGGATAATCGTCGCGCGCCAGGTGCGTAGAAACAGGAAGATCACGAGCACGACCAGCCCGACCGCGAGGGCCAGCTCGAATTCGACATCGTTGACCGACGCGCGGATGGTGTTGGTGCGATCGGTCAGGATTTGCAGATCAATCGACGCCGGCAGCGCCGCCTGCAGTTGCGGCAATAAGGCCTTGATGCCATCGACGACCTGAATGACGTTCGCGCCCGGCTGCCGCCGGATGTTGAGAATGATCGCCGGGGTGTCATTCATCCAAGCCGCGAGCTTGGTGTTCTCGGCCCCATCGATGATCTGGGCGACGTCGGAAAGCCTGACCGGATTTCCGTCCTTATAAGCGATCACCAGACTGCGATAGGCGTCGGCGTTCTGCAGTTGGTCATTGGCATTGACGGTATAAGCCCGCGTCGGACCGTCGAAATTTCCTTTCGGCGTGTTGACGTTGGCATTGCTGATCGAGCTGCGCAGATCGTCGATATTGAGCCCATAGGCGGCAAGCGCGCGGATATTGGCCTGCACACGCACGGCGGGCCGCTGTCCGCCATTGATGCTGACCAAGCCGACGCCGGGAAGTTGCGAAATTTTCTGCGCCAACCGGGTATCGGCCATGTCCTCGACCTGCGGCAGCGGCAGGATCGTCGAGCTGAGCGCCAGAGTTAGAATCGGCGCGTCAGCGGGATTGACCTTGGCATAGATCGGCGGCGCCGGAAGATCGGATGGCAGAAGATTGCCCGCGGCATTGATCGCGGCCTGCACCTCTTGCTCGGCAATATCGAGGCTGATGTTAAGGCTGAATTGCAGCGTGATGACCGACGCGCCCGCCGAACTCGACGAGGTCATTTGGTTGAGGTTCGGCATCTGGCCGAACTGCACTTCGAGCGGCGACGTCACCGACGAGGTCATCACGTCTGGGCTCGCACCCGGATAGAAGGTCTGCACCTGAATGGTCGGATAATCGACTTCGGGCAAAGCCGCCAGCGGCAGAAACTGGAAGGCGACAATGCCGATCAGCAGCACCGCCAGCATCAACAGCGACGTCGCCACAGGACGAAGAATAAAAGGCCGTGAAATGTTCATCGGCTCAACCGCCCGCTTCGCACGGCGATGATATCACTGCTCCCCTCGTTTCCGCCGCGACTGGTTCGGCGTAGCCGTCACGGGTGCGGCAGGGGCATTGGGATCGCGCAAAGCGACTTTCGATTTATCGCGCAATTTATCGGCACCGTCGGTCACGACTTTGTCGCCGACCGAAATGCCTGACTGGATCGAAACCTTCTCGCCCTCGCTGGGGCCGATCTTCACCGGCTTAACCGAAACCGTCTCGTCTTCATTCACGACATAGACGAACGTTCCGGGCGCGC
The DNA here is from genome assembly GCA_903822185.1 of uncultured Rhodospirillales bacterium. GTDB lineage: Bacteria > Pseudomonadota > Alphaproteobacteria > ATCC43930 > CGMCC-115725 > CAIKMD01. The sequence goes on from CAIJOA010000039.1 coordinate 12,989, forward strand.
CGCGCTGGATCGCCGAGGTCGGCACCACCGTCGCGTCCTTCAACACGTCAGCAAGCACCCGCACATTGACGAATTGATTGGGGAACAGCGCGCCGTCCTTATTGTCGAACTGTGCCCGCATCTTCACCGTGCCGGTAGTCGTATCGATCTGGCTATCGACCGCGACCAGATTACCGGCAGCGATCTGTTTGACGTTGCCACGATCGAACGCTGTCACCGGCAGGGTCGAACCGGTGGTGAGCTGCTTCATGATCGAGGGAAGATCGTCTTCGGGCAGACTGAACAATGTCGTGATCGGTTGAATTTCGGTAATCACGACAATGCCGTTGGCATCGCCGGACGTAACGTAATTACCCTGATCGACCTGACGCAAGCCGACGCGCCCGCTGAGCGGCGCGACGATATGACAATAAGCGATGTTCAGCTTGGCGTTATCGACCGTGCCCTGATCGGTCTTCACCACGCCGATATATTGCTGAACGAGTTGCGCTTGATCGGCGACCGTCTGTGCGGCGATCGAGTCCTGCTTCAGCAAGGTTTGATAGCGGCCCAGATCGGTTTGCGATTGTTTCAGCAGGGCCTGATCCTTCGCAAGCTGGCCTTCGGCCTGTTGCAGAGCCAGCTCGTAAGGCCGTGGATCGATGATCGCGAGCAGATCGCCCTTGCTGACCATCTGGCCTTCTTGGAAAGCGATTTGTGTCAGTTGGCCGCTGAGTTGTGTCTTCACCGTCACCGACGCCATCGGCGTGACCGTGCCGAGCGCGTTGTAAATAATATTGATGTCGCCCTTGGCCGCCGGTTGCGCGACCACCGGGAACGGCAGATTGGCGTTGCCGCCGCGCCCACCGGTCGCCGCCGGCTGCGCCGTGGCTTTATGGTAAAGCCACCATCCCGCCCCCAACACCAGAAGGATCGCAAGCGCGATCCAAGCGATCCGACGCCACGAAGGCGTACGGGTCGGCCACGAGGTGATGCGGGCATCTCTCATTCAGCAGACCATTCAGGGAGTTAAGGACAGTGATGGGATGTATCATACAACGACATTATAGGCGCGAGTGAGGCAGGTCGTCCCCACTTGGCAACCGTTGCTAAACTTTACAATTCGCTCCGACCCGAATGTCAAAAATGCTTCTAAGTATTTGAAATAACGACATATCGGTCACGTGGCCCCGCTCTTGCTCTTATCGCTGCAGCTTGTCTGTTGTGTTGGAGAGTAAAAATGAGCAGAGGCCCTGGCCGTATCGAACGTGCGATTAAGGCGGCATTCGATGCCGAGCCCACGAGAGTCTTCACCACCGAGCATTTGTGCTCGCATGTCTATGCCGGCATCACCGAGATCGAGAAGAAGCATCGTGTTTCTCTCATCCGTGCCGCCAAACGTGTGATCCAACGGGAACACAATTGGCGCATGACACGAACACATATGCCGGGCGCTCCGTTCCTTTTCTTCAACGGGGCGATGGAACATGCCGAGATCGCAGGGCCGCACGGCCTCAATCGCGAACTGGAACAAATGCATCGGGACCCGATCGCATCGGCGATGGTGCATGCGGATCACGCGAAGCTTTAAGACTTCGGCGGAGGAGAGTCCGATTGGACCGGCGGGTGGTTCCACCACCCGCCGCCCATCGCGACGAATAGCTGTGCGCTATCGAGATAACGTTGGGACTGTGCCCGCGCGAGCCCGAGCCGCGCCTGCTGCGCCAAGCGCTGGGTATCCAGCACTTGGAGAAGATTGGTATTGCCGAGTTGATAGCTCGTGCGCGAGAGCTTGAGCGCAGCCTCGGCCGACTGCGATGCGGCCTGCTGCGCGGCCAGCATCTCGGAATCATGCGCCAGCGCGTCGAGCAGATCGGCGACCTGGGCGAATGACGTCAACACGGTTTGCTGATAACTCGCCAGCACCGCTTCATACGTGTTCATCGCTGCGCTCTTTTGCGCTTCGAGCGAACCGCCGTGGAAAATCGGCGCGGCGACATTGACGCCGAAGCTCCAGATATTGCTGGCCTCGTCGAAAATCGCCGTCGGGGATAAGAATTGCTGTCCGATATTCGCCGACAAGGTGATGTTCGGATAAAGCTGCGCGTTGGCGACGCCAATCGCCGCCGACGCCGCATGAAGCTGGCCTTCCGCGCCGAGAATGTCGGGGCGTTGGTGGACCAACGATGTCGGCAGGCTGACCGGCAGTTCCACGGGCAGGACAAAACTATCGAGATTGAAATCGGGCGGCGTCCAAGCGGCCGGCGCCCTGCCGAGCAATACCGCCATAGCATGCTGCGCCACGTTCAACTGCTGGCGCAGCGGCGGCAATTGCGTCCGGTCGCCGGCAAGCTGGCTGGTCGCGGTCTGAACGTCGATCTCGGTCCCGGCCCCCGCCGTCAATTCGTTGCGCACGAGCTGCAGCGTGTTCTGATCGTCGGCGATGATGTCTTCGATCGCTTTGATCTGGGCGCGAATCGAAGCGATGGTGATCGCCTCGGTGACGACGCTGCCAGTCAGCGTGAGATACGCGCCTTCGACTTCGGACTTCTGCACCGCTTCGAGTGCTTCGAGTCGCTCCACTTCTTTCGGCACCAGGCCAGCGAAGCTGAAGGTGTAAGAGACGCTGGGTCCGAGCGAGAAGACGTTGAACTCTTTCGGCGGGAAGCCCGTGAAGCCGACAGCTTGATAGTTGTTACGCTGACGCAGCGCACTCGCGGCGAAATCGATATGCGGATAGAGCCCACCCGCCGCGACAGCCACGGCGTCATGCGCTGCGGCGAGCGTTGCCTTGGCCGAAGCGAGATTGCGGTTTCCCGCAACCGCATGATCAAGAATTTCGTTTAAGGCCGTGGACTGAAAGAGAGTCCACCACTCGCCGGAAATTTCCTTACCGACGGCGAAATGCTGCGACTCGGCTCCTGCGACAGCGAGAATCGATGGCGTGCCATTGGCGGTGTAGCCCGTTTCACTGGGAGATGACGGCGGTTCATAGGGCGATGAGGTGCAAGCCGTCACCAGGACGACGAGGCTACCGCCGAGAATTCTGCGCAGCATAGTCGTGATCTAAGACGTCGTCCTGGGCAGTGCAAGCCATGGCTGCCTTGCGGAATGTCGCGCCCTCGCCTCAGCGCGGCAGGTCGGAACTTCCCATCAGGAACTCATCGACCCCACGCGCGCATTGGCGCCCTTCGCGAATCGCCCAGACGACCAGCGACTGACCGCGGCGCGCATCGCCACAGCAGAACACCTTATCGACCGAACCGCGATAGCTTTGCGTGTCGGCCTTGAGATTACCGCGCGGGTCGAGCGCCAGGCCGATTTCCTCGGCTGCGCCCTTGGTCACCGGATGCACGAAGCCCATAGCCAGCAGAACGAGATCGGCTTTGATCTCGAAGGTGCTGTTCGGCACTTCTTCCATCACCGGCCGACCGTCATTGCTGGTCCGCCAATCGACTCGAACCGAGGTCAGGCCGGTTACGTGGCCGTCCTTGCCGGTGAATTCCTTTGTCGATACCGCGAAGTCGCGCGTGACGCCTTCATCCTGTGAGCTGGAAGTCCGCATCTTGAGCGGCCAGTTCGGCCAGGTCATCAGCTTGTCTTCGTGTTCGGGCGGCATCGACAGAATTTCGATCTGCGTCACCGACTTGGCACCCTGACGGTTCGAGGTACCGATACAGTCGGAGCCCGTATCGCCGCCGCCGATCACCAGCACGTCCTTGCCGGTCGCGAGGATGTCTTCGACGGCAACCTTCTCACCACCGACACGACGGTTCTGCTGACCCAGGAACTCCATCGCGTAATGGATGCCTTTGAGCTCGCGGCCCGGCGCCGGCAGATCGCGCGGTTCTTCCGAACCGATCGCAAACACCACCGCATCATATTTCGACATCAAGGTTTCAATCTTGACGTTCTTACCGACATGGCTGTTCGGATGGAACTCGACGCCTTCGGCGCGCATCTGTGCGATGCGGCGATCGATGACGGTCTTTTCCAATTTGAAATCGGGAATGCCGTATCGCAGCAGGCCGCCGATCTTGGCGCCCTTCTCATAGACGGCAACATCGTGACCGGCGCGCGCGAGTTGCTGCGCGCAAGCAAGACCCGCCGGGCCCGAACCAATCACGGCGACGCGCTTGCCGCTGCGGCGCGCGGCGACGACCGGCTCGATCCAGCCTTCGGCCCAGCCGCGTTCGGCGATCGAATGTTCGATCGTCTTGATCGTCACGGGTTGTTCGATGAGATTGAGCGTACAGCCCGCCTCGCACGGCGCAGGGCAGATGCGGCCCGTCACTTCGGGGAAATTATTCGTCCGCTGCAGCACCGCCAGCGCCGCGCGCGGATCGTTGCGATAGGTCAGGTCGTTGAAGTCCGGGATGACGTTATTGACCGGACAGGCGTGGTGGCAGAACGGAGTGCCGCAATCCATGCAGCGGCCGCCCTGGCGACGCAGTTCGTCTTCGGCGAGCGGCCGAACGAACTCACGATAATTCTTAAGCCGATCCTCGGCCGGTTCGTAAGAACGGTCGCGGCGTTGATAGTCCAGAAACCCTGTCGGCTTTCCCATGTTTACTCGGCGGCCCCCACCGCGACCGTAACACCAGGCCGTTCGGCCGCTCGGGTACGTGATTGCATTTGTTCAAGCGCGCGCCGGTATTCGATCGGCATGACTTTCACGAACCGCGAGCGATAACGATCCCACGATGCCAGAATCTCTTTGGCCTTCGGGCTTTGGGTCAGCGCCGCATGACGCGAGATCAAGCCATAGAGCAGCTTTGAATCGCCTTGCGTCAGGCTGTGCATGACATCGACCATGCCGTGCGTCTCAAGGTCGCCGCCGCGATGATCCAATTGCTCGATATTGTCATCTTCGTCCGCAATCGGCTCGAGATCGACCATCGCTAGGTTGCAACGCTGCTGGAACTTGCCGCTCTCGTCGAGCACGAAGGCGACGCCGCCGCTCATACCCGCCGCGAAGTTCGTACCGGTTTCACCCAACACGACGACGATCCCGCCGGTCATATATTCGCAGCAATGCGCGCCGGCGCCTTCGACGACAGCAACAGCGCCGGAGTTACGCACGGCAAAACGTTCGCCCGCAACGCCGCTGAAATAACATTCGCCGGCGGTCGCACCATAGAGAACCGTGTTGCCGACGATGATGGACTTGTCGCGCTCAACCTTACTCAGCTTCGACGGATAGATGACGATCCGTCCGCCGGAGAGGCCTTTGCCAACATAGTCGTTGCCGGTGCCTTCAAGTTCGAAGGTAACGCCGCGCGCCAGGAACGCGCCGAAGCTTTGGCCAGCTGTGCCGTCGAAATGCACTTTGATCGTCCCGTCGGCGAGGCCGCTATCGCCATAACGGCGTGCGATTTCACCCGACAGCATCGTGCCGACCGTGCGGTTGACGTTGCAGATCGACGACTGGATGGAGACTTTCTCGCCTTTCTCGATCGCAGCTTGCGCCTGCGCGATGAGCTTATGATCGAGGGCGTGTTCGAGACGATGATTCTGCTTTTCCGACTGGAACATCTTCGTGCCTTCCGGCACATCCGGGCGATGAAGGACACGCGAAAGATCGACTAGCCGCGCCTTGGGATGATTGATTCCTTCGCGCTTCATCAGCATATCGGTGCGGCCGATGATGTCGTCGAACTTGCGGAAGCCGAGCTTGGCCATCAGTTCGCGCACTTCTTCGGCCAGGAACATGAAGAAGTTGACGACGTCCTCGGGCGCGCCGACAAAGCGGCGGCGCAGTTCAGGGTCTTGCGTCGCAACACCAACCGGGCAGGTGTTGAGATGGCACTTGCGCATCATCACGCAGCCCTCGGCGACAAGCGCCGCGGTCGCCACGCCGAACTCATCCGCGCCCAGCATGGCGCCGATCATCACGTCGCGGGCGGAACGGATACCGCCATCGACTTGCACCGCAATGCGGCCACGCAGATTGTTGAGCACGAGCGTCTGATGCGTTTCGGCCAAGCCGACTTCCCACGGCTCGCCGGCATGATGGATCGACGAGAGCGGCGATGCGCCTGTGCCGCCATCGAAACCCGAGATCGTGACGTGATCGGCATAGGCCTTACAGACACCGGCGGCGATGGTGCCGACACCGAGTTCGGAAACCAGCTTCACACTGACGCGCGCCTGCGGGTTGGCGTTCTTCAGATCGTGAATGAGCTGCGCCAGATCTTCGATCGAATAGATGTCGTGATGCGGCGGCGGCGAGATGAGGCCCACGCCCGGCACCGAATAGCGCGTGCGTGCGATCCAATCATCGACCTTGTGACCGGGAAGCTGACCGCCCTCGCCGGGCTTTGCGCCTTGCGCCATCTTGATCTGAAGATCGGTGGCGTTGACGAGATAATCGATATTGACGCCGAACCGGCCCGACGCGACCTGCTTGATCGCCGAGCGCATGGAATCGCCGTTCGGCATCGGCTTGTAGCGCTGCGGGTCTTCGCCGCCTTCGCCCGTGTTCGAGCGCGCGCCGAGACGATTCATCGCGATGGCGAGCGTCGTGTGCGCTTCCCAGGAGATCGAGCCGAACGACATCGCACCTGTGGCGAAGCGTTTGACGATCTCGCCGACAGGCTCCACTTCATCGAGCGGCACAGGCTGTTCGGGATATTTGAAATCCATCAAACCGCGCAGCGAGATCAGGCCGTCTTCCTGCTCGCCGACGATGCGGGTGAATTCCTTGAACTTGCGATAGTTGTTGCCGCGCACCGCGTGCTGCAGCAACGAGATCGTGTCCGAAGTCCAGACATGCGTTTCGCCACTGACGCGGAACGCCAGTTCGCCGCCCGGATCGAGCGCGTCGCGATAATTCGGCGCATCGCCGAAAGCGAGCGTGTGACGCCGCACGGTTTCTTCGGCGATCTCAGCAAGCCCTGCCCCACCGACGGCTGAAACCGTCCCGGAGAAGTATTTGTCGAGGAATTCGCTGTTGAGGCCGATCGCGTCAAAAATCTGCGCGCCGCAATAGGATTGGAAGGTGCAGATGCCCATCTTGGACATCACCTTGAGCAAGCCCTTGGCCATCGCCTTGATGAAAGCTTCGTTCGCTTCGTGTTCGGTCAGGTCCTTGTCGAACTCGTGACGCATCGCCGACAGCGTATCGAACGCGAGATAGGGATTGATCGCTTCCGCGCCGAAGCCGGCAAGGAGACAGAAGTCATGCAGTTGGCGCGCCTCGCCCGTCTCGACGACGAGGCCGGATTCGGTGCGCAAGCCGCCACGAATCAAATGATGATGCACCGCCGCAACCGCGAGCAGCGACGGCACCGCGATCTGATCGCGGGCGACGAGGCGATCCGACAGCACGATGATGTTGTGCCCGGTTTTCACCGCTTGTTCGGCATTGGTGCAGATGTTCTCGAGCGCCGACTGCATGCCGCGCGCGCCTTCGCTCGCCGGATAACAGATCGAAATCGTCGAGGTACGAAACGTGCCCCCGGTATTGTCTTCGATGCGGCGGATCTTCTCCAGATCGACATTGGTGAGGATCGGCTTGTGCAATTCGAGGCGGATATGTTTGCCGCCGGTTTCGAGATCGAGCAGGTTCGGTCGCGGCCCCACCAGCGACACCAGCGACATCACCAAAGCTTCGCGGATCGAATCGATCGGCGGATTCGTAACCTGCGCAAAACGCTGCTGGAAGTAGTCGAACAGCATCTTCGGGCGCGTCGATAGGACGGCGAGCGGCGTGTCGCGGCCCATCGCGCCGACGGTGTCTTCACCGGAAAGCGCAACCGGCTTCAAGAAGAAAGACAGATCTTCCTGGGTATAACCAAAGGCCTGTTGGCGATCGAGCAAGACACTGCGCGGCGCAGCCATCGGCGCGATCTCGTCGGGCAGAGTTTCGAGCTTCAGTTGCGTTTCATCGAGCCAGCGCTGATACGGCTTCGCCGTCGCGATGCTGGACTTCAATTCTTCGTCGTCGATGATCCGGCCGCGTTCGAGATCGACCAGCAGCATCTTGCCGGGCTCGAGACGCCATTTGCGGATGATGCGCTCTTCCGGAATGTCGAGCACGCCGGCTTCGGACGCCATCACCAGATGATCGTCGTCAGTGACGAGGAAGCGCGCCGGGCGTAGGCCGTTACGATCGAGCGTAGCGCCGATTTGACGGCCGTCGGTAAAGGCAAGCGCCGCCGGGCCGTCCCACGGCTCCATCAAAGCTGCATGATATTCGTAGAAAGCGCGCCGATCCGGGTCCATCAGCGGGTTCTCGGACCACGCCTCGGGGATCAGCATCATCAGCGCGTGCGGCAGCGAATAGCCGCCGGCCACAAGCAGTTCGAGACAGTTATCGAGCGTCGCCGAATCCGAATTGCCGTCGCCGATCAAAGGCCACAGCTTATCCAGATCGTTGCCGAGCAGCTTCGACGTCATCGAATGACGCCGCGCCATCATCCAATTGATGTTGCCGCGCAGCGTGTTGATTTCGCCGTTATGGGCGAGATAGCGGAACGGATGCGCCAGCTCCCACGACGGGAACGTGTTCGTCGAAAAACGCGCATGCACCAACGCCAAGGCTGATTCCGCGCGCTTGTCTTCGAGATCACGATAGAAGCGCGCGAGATTCTCGCAGATCACCATGCCCTTGTAGATGATGGTCCGGGTCGAGAGGCTGGCGATGTAGAAGTTCGTGCTGTCCGGCAGGTTGCGCGAACGTAGTTCCTTATGCGACTGCTTGCGAATGACGAAGAGCTTGCGTTCCAACGCATCGGCATCGGCGCAGTTGGCGCCGCGTCCGACGAAGAATTGACGGATGACAGGCGCGTTCGGACGGATCGTTTCGCCGAGCACCGAGGGATCGACCGGCACGTCGCGCCAGCCCAAGAGTGTCTGGCCTTCGGCGGTGACGAAATGGGTGATGACTTCTTCGCAGGCCTGACGAGTCGCATCGGTGCGCGGCAGGAAAACCATGCCGACGCCATAAGCGCCTTCCGCAGGCAGCGTGAATTTGAGCGCGGTGGCTTCCGCGCGGAACAGACCATCCGGAATCTGAATCAGAATTCCGGCGCCATCGCCGGCACACGGATCAGCGCTGACCGCGCCGCGATGGGCGAGGTTGTGCAGGATGGTGACACCCTGCGCGATGATCTCATGGCTCTTGCGATTTTTGATATTCGCGATGAACCCGACGCCGCAGGCGTCATGCTCGTAGCGAGGATCGTAAAGTCCCTGCCTCGCTTGCATACCTTCGTGACCCCTTTCTCGCCCCTCGATCGTCGGCGCAGCTATACGGCCGCTGCGCGCGACTCCCCAACACAGCATCGTGACCTGACGGGAACGAGTCAAGAAGTACGTCAGCCTAGCTGACCGAAAATTTCACTTTCCAGGGAAAAATTTACCGTCAGCCCAGCAGGGCGGCTGCTTGACTCCAAGCCAAAATCAGCAAGCTCCGCAGCAGTGGCAGGCAACTGACGGCCAAAACGCCCAAAACCCCGAGCAGCAGCCCGTCGCCGACGGCACCGGCACGGTCGAGATCGGTCTGGAGGATGGCGATAAACCGCTTCATGGCCAGGGATCATGAACTTAAACGGTAAAAAACTGGTGGGCGTCTAACGCTGCTGCGTAACTTCGGCGCCGATCGACAAAACCCCGCTGACGAGGGCGTCGATATCCTGTTGCTGCGTGCGATGGTTGATCAGGCAGGCACGGATGGCCAGAGCACCATTTATTGTTGTGGTCGAAGGTGCGGACATCCCGCGTTCCTGCAATTCCGCAACGATCGTGCCGTTGACCTCGTTCGGGTCGGCCGCACGGTAGCGGAAACAGACGATATTCAGCCCGAGCGGCGCCAGCAATTCGAGCCGCGGTTCCGCTTCGATCTTCGCTTTGAGATATTCTGCTAGGGCGCAGCTTTTGGCGATGGCGGCGCCGATCCGGTCGGCACCGTGGACCTTGAGGGTGAACCAGGTCTTGAGGGCGCGAAAGCTGCGCGACAGATCGGGCCCGAAATCGCACGGCCAGGGCGACCCACCAGCAAGGCCCCGCGTCTCCCGTTTCAAATACGAGGTCGGCGCGGCGAAGGTGGCGCGATGGACGTCGCCATCGCGAACCAGAATGAAACCAGCGTCGTAAGGCACCTGCCCCCATTTATGAAAATCGAAGGCGATCGAATCCGCGGCCTCGATACCCTTGAAGCGCGGCTTGAGTTCGGGCGACAGCACCGCCAACGCGCCCAACGCGCCGTCGATATGAAACCAAAGCCCTTCGGCCTTCGCGATCGCCGATAGCGCCGCTAGGTCGTCAATCGCGCCGACATCGACAGTTCCGGCACTGCCGACCAAGAAGAATGGCCGTGCGCCTTCCTTGCGGTCGGCCGCAATCGCAACGCGTAGTGCGTCGAGATCGATGCGATGATCGGCATCCGTCGGAATGAGCCGCAGCGCGTCGCTGCCGAGCCCGGCGAGTTCCATCGCTTGCTGCACGCATCCATGTGCCGCGCGAGACGCATAAGCCGTCAGCTTTTGATTATTTGCCGCAATACCGGCACGGCGCGATTCAACGCCCAGCGCTGCGGTGCGCGCCACGACCAGCGCGATGAAATTCGCAATCGAGGTTCCCGTAACGAAGATACCGGTCGCGGTCGCCGGGAAATCGAATATCTGCCGTGTCCAATGGGTGATCTGGCGCTCGACATCGAGAGCGACATGATCGCGGCCACCGCAATTCGAATTGATCGTCGAGGCCAGCATCTCGGCCAACATGCCGGCGGCATTACCGCCGCCCTGCACGTAACCCATGAAGGCCGGATGCGCGTTGCCGCTCGAATAAGGCAGGATGCGGTCGGTGAAATCATCATAGACCGTCGCCAACGCCGTCGGTTGCGTCGGCAGATCTTCGCGGAAGCTTTCGCGGATCACTTCGGGCGTCGATTGCCACACGGGCTGATCGCGCAACTGAGCCATATAATCGACCATGTCGTCGATCATGCGATGCGCGTCACGGCGCAGCTCGTTCCAGTCGGCAGGATCGAGGGTCGGCCCGTTCAGGGCCGGGCCCTCTTTGGTCATGCGACGGAGCCCATCGTCTCCGCAAATTGATGAGCCGCCTGGTCTTTGAGCATGGCGCCGAAAGCGGCGAAGAGTTTACGCATCTGCGGGACTTTGTACGGATAGATCGAGGGTGAATCCATGAGATGCACGATCATTGCGATGTCCGCCTCGAAGAGCAAGAGCTTGCCATCAGAACTTTGCGCGCAGTCGATCCCGAAATAGTCGAGACCGATCTTTTCGGCAAGCCCTGCCAGCGCCTTTCGGTGACGATGCGCGAATTCGGTATCGAACCCGGTCATGAAGCGTTCTTCTTCCGCCTTCTTGGCCCCGCTCTCGCCCATACCGGCGTTCAGGTAATAGATCATCCATTGATCGGCGATCGCCATGTGGCAGGCGAATGGCTGACCGGCGATGAAGACGATGCGGTATTTGCGGAACAGACCATCCGGGCTGCGATAGTCGATGAAGCGCGAGATCGAAAAGCCGCGTTCCGGCCGTTCTTCGAGATACGCCGCAACAGCGGCTTCGTCGTCGAGCTTCTTCAAACCATGACCGGCATGCGAGCCAATCGGACGGGCGATCAGCGGGAATGCGCCGTCGGCCAAATGCGTCTTCAACGGTACTTTGCCGGAACCGATCGCGGCGAAGCTGGTCCGGTCGATGCGCACCGTCATCGGCATGATGAGGCCGCTGACAGGTTTGACGACGCGATGCAGGTTTTCGCGGGAGAGCTTGGCAATCTGGTCGGGATGATTGAGCACCGGCTTCGGCCAGCGTTTGATCAGGCCGGCGATGATGTCGAGCGAAGCCCGGTTCTCATCGCTTTCGCACGCGGTCACGATCGCAAGATCATGTTCGGGAATTTCATCGGGAAGGGTGGCACCAGGTACGACATAAAGTGTCGTGAGCGAAATGTCGGATTCCTCGAGAAGAAATTCGAGCGGCGTGTTGTTGCCGATATCGCCAGGCGCGGCGAAAGCGAGAAGCCGCAAAGAGGGGGTAGGTGCGACGCACGGCGCATGAAAAATCGTGCGCAAGCGCAACGCTTCGGATTGCCGGGCGAGGCCATCGGGAACATTGCCGAAAAGCTGCTCGATGGTCGAAAGATCCATCAAGGCGGCGGCATTCTCCGGCTCGAAGATATATTTATCGAGCAGCTGACTATGAAGCGGTCCGAGATCGACGCCTTCGAAAGCGAGCTTCGACAGTTTCGCGACGCCAAGCGGCGTATCGGACGGCTGTTGCCAGGTAATGTTCATGCGGCGCTCACTTGATAGGAAGGTGCGAAGGTTGGTTGGGTGTATGCGGATTCGACGATGTCGAAGTAACGAACAAGGAGGCTGATCTTTTCGATGATGGCGCGGACCTGATCGAACTCGGCACGCAGTTTCTCGCGGCTCTCGACGAAATCACCAGACCAGCTTTCCGAGACGAAGCGCGCGCCAGCGCTGATGCGTAAGGCGCCGAAGGAGCCACCGTGTCCATCGGCGACGGCAACCGGCTGTCCGATATGGCAACGGCGCGCGGCCAAGATGCGCAACGTCGGCGGGAGGATCGAGGGCAATATTCCGGATACGTCGTCATTGAGCGCGCGGTATATCAAACCAGCATTGCGGTTCGACATCCGCACGCCTTTATGCACGAGAAAGAACGGGAAGATCGTGCGGGCGGAAAATTCTTCGTCATTCGACAGATGAAGCGGCAAAGGCAGTGCTTTGAGGCAAGGCTCGGCCTCGATAAGACAGGGCAGCGTCTCGGCGAATTGTTCGAGCGCCAAGGTGCGAAAACTCGCCGGCGCTTCGTAATAAGCGCGCATTTCTTCGAGCGCGGACACCCAGCGCAGCCAGCTGCCGATATTGCCGCCGAACGGCAATCCGGCGCGGACACCGGCGAAAGAACGCGGCCAGTCGGCGCGGCAGGTGTAAGCATGTAGCCCTTCCGGCACCCGGTCCAGCGACGCGCAACGCGCCGCCAGTTCCCTTGGCACCAGCAGCGCACCGCTGAACGGCGCGCCGGTGAAGAATTTCGAACCGGTGATCAGCACCATGAAGCCTTGGGCGAGATAGTTCTTCAGCCGCGTGCGGCTCAAGCGCGCCTGGCAGGCGTCGATGACGATCTGGACCTTGCCGTCGGCGGATGCCGCAATTTTTTGCAGACATTCGTCGCTGGGCGAACGTAGGCCGAATTTTGAACTATCCATCGCAAAGAGAACGACATGCTTGCCGTCGGCGACAGCGCGGCCGACCGTATAGCGGATGTCGTCATCGACTTGGCTGACCGGGCGTAGCGCGCCAAAATCATCGCGCATCGACACCGACGCCATATGGAGGCGGTCGGCGAGACCGAGCATCGGTTCGCCGCGGCTGACGACAGCGCCTTGCGCGGTGGCGTTATTGAAATGACGGCCGCTGGTCGCGAAGGCCGCGCCGCTGCCGGTTTCGTCGGCGGCCGCGATCATGCTCATCAATGGCGTGCCGAGCAGCGCGCGGCTGAGATAAAGCGCATGAAGTTGTGAATCGGTACCCGATGGCGAGAACACGATCTCGCAGCCGGTATCTTCGATATCGAGGACGGCTTTGATGCCGTCGCGCAACGCTTCGACCTGGGCATCAAAAGCGCTGTCGAAATTCGTCTCCGACGCCTCGCGCAACAAGGTACGGCGCGCGGCAGATGCGGCGGCATAAGCACGGCTGGAAATCGAGGTTGCCGTCGATGAGGCGAAGGTGAAAGCTTCAAGCCTTGGAAAAGGCCGACAGCCATAACCGTTGAGCTGCGTCTGCGGATCGAGATTGAGCCGCGTATCGCCGCCGCCGGCAAGCAACTGCTCCAGCGGCACGGACAGCGCATGAAGAGGGTCGAAGGCACGGAGATTCATCGGGACGGACCATGCTGAAATACAGCCTGTATGGTCGCGCCATTATGGTTAAGCGGGAGTTAAACCCGCCGCCGTAACAGCGCCGCCGCCGCAAATCCCAATGTCCCGACCAGCACGCCAACGAGAACAAATAGGGTCTGAAACCCAAAAGAGTGCGAAACCGCCCCGGCAAAGACCGGCCCGACCCCCTGCCCCAGGAACATCGCTGCCGAAAAAAGCGCGAAGGTCGAGCCGCGCGCGGCCGGGGCCAATTCGGTCGCCCGCGCCTGGAAGGTGTTGTGCATCATGTAAAAGCCGAAGCCGGCGAAGATGAAAAAGAACGCCACACCGGCCGGGCCCATCGGAATGGCAATGACGAGATAGGACAAACCCGCCATCAGCCCGCCGACCCGCAGCATGTTCCATTGGCCGAGATATTTGATCATCTTGCGAACGACAGAGCCGTAGATGACACCGCCGACGGCGAAGCCCGCCAATGCGATACCGGCGGCGACCGGCCCATCCGATCCACGCTCGATCAGCATCGCGCCGACGAACGGAAAGACGCAGAAGAAAAACATGCCTTCGGCAAAGACCGCGCTGAAGACGATGTAGGTGCTGTTGTTCGAGAGCACGAGGCGATAGCCGTCGATCGCGCCGCCCAGCGTCAGCGGCAACGTCTTATCGGATTTGCTGTCGAGATACCGAAACAGAATGAAGCAGGTGATCACCGTGATCACCGTGACCACGTCGAAAACGACACGCCAGCCGAAATAGGCGGCGATCAGCCCCGACACCGTCGCGCCGAACATCTGGCCGAAGATCGAGGCGACGAGAAAGCGGCTGGCCGCGACCTGGCGTTCGGCCAGCGGCGTGCGGTCGCCGATCAACGCGAGCCCGACCGGAAAGATGCCGCCCGAGACGATACCGGCGATGATGCGCGACACCATCATCGTCCAGTAATTCGGCGCGACCGACGCCAGGGCGACCGAGAAAGCCAGCACGGCGAGGCAAATCTTGATGATGCGCGCCTTGCTGTAGGCATCGCCGATCGGCCCGAGGATCGGCTGCATCGCTGCATAAGGCAGGCCATAGGCCGACACCAGCAGTGCGGCCTGCCGCACCGTGATATCGAAATCACCCGCCACCATCGTCAATATCGGATCGAACGACCGATACGAGATCGAGCCGGCGAAGGCCGCAAAGCAGAGAACGAGGATCAGTCCCACAGGGGGCTCCGCATCAGGAGCCATCCTCTTCGGCGGATTTCCGCCCTCGGTCAAGCCACAAACCCGCACACCGCCTTTGACCTTGGCGCGGGTCGCGGACCCCCATATGATTTGCCCCAAGACAAATGAAAAAGCGTCCGGGGAGGAAATTATGAAACATCGCGCCTGCGCTGTAATCGGTCTCGCTTTGTTGGCTGGGATCACGGCCGCCGCACCGTTACGGGCGGAAGACGCCAAGCTCGAAGACGTCACCATGTCGGTGCCGACCTTCAGCCTCGCCTATACGCTCGAATTCCTCAATCAGGACATGGGCTTTTACGCCAAGCACGGCGTAAGAGTGAAAACGGTTCAGATCGAGGGCCTGGGCACGATCAACGCCGTCATCTCGGGCAGCGTCGATTTCGGCCAGCCTTCGGGTGCGTCCCTCACCCGCGCGGCGGCGCGCGGACAGCGGCTCCTCGCCATTGTCGAGATATTGGGCCATCCAAGCGCTCAGGTCGTGCTACGCAAAGAGATTGCCGAAAAGGCGGGGTTCGACCCGAAGGCGCCGCTCGAAAAGCGTGCGCAGGTCCTGAAAGGCCGAACCATGGGCGTCGATGGCGTCAATTCGGTGCTGCATGCCATGATGATGATCGCGGCGAAGCGCGGCGGTTTCAGTCCCGACGACATCCATCTCGGCATCATGGTTGCTCCGAGCATGAACCCGGCCTTCGAGACCAAGCAGATCGACGGTTTCGTCGGCGCCCTGCCCTGGACGCTGCAGCCGGTTCTCAATGGTTCGGCCGTGCTGGTGGTCAGCGGCCCCGATGGCGATCCCGGCGACCTGACGAATCTCGCCAACACGATCGTTCTGACCAAGCCCGAGACCTGCGAAAAGCGTAAGTCCGTCTGCATGGGCATCGGTCATGCCTTCGCCGAAGCCTCCGCTTTTCTTCACGCGCATCCCGACGAAGCGGCGGCGATCGTGAAAAAACGCTTTCCTACCCTCGACGACAAGCTCTACGCGGCAGCCTTTGCGACGACGATGAAGATCACGCCGAACCCGCCCGTCCCGACGAAAGAATCCATCGAGAATACCGACGTCTATAACGTCGCCGCCGGGTTGATGAAGCCTGAGGAAAAACTGTCCTCTTACGACGGACTTTATACCGACCAATACGTCAAATAAGGGGACAGGCGATGCCTTTCATCCGAAAGAGTGTCGGCATCGTCATCCTCGTCATGTCCATGATCGGCATGGCCTGTGCCGAGGAAGCCAAGCTCGACGACGTCACAATGGCGATCCCGACCTTCAGCCTCGCTTTCGCGCATGAATATCTCAACCAGGACGCCGGCTTTTATAAAAAGCACGGACTGAACGTGAAGACGGTTCAGCTCGATGGGCTGACGACGATCAATGCGGTGATTTCCGGCAGCATCGATTTCGGCCAGGCGTCGGGTTCTTCACTGACGCGCGCGGCGGCGAAAGGTCAAAAGCTGCTGGCGCTCGCCTTGCTCAACGATCACCCCAGCACACAGGTGGTGTTGCGCAGCGAACTTCTCGACAAAGCCGGCTTCGATCCGAAAGCGCCGCTGGCGCAACGCGCCTTGACCCTGAAGGGCCGGACGCTCGGCATGGCCGGGGTCAATTCGGTGCTCTACACCTATGTTTTGCTGATCGCGAAGCGGGCCGGCTTCGGTCCGGACGATATGCATCTCGGCGTCATTCCGCCACCCGACATGAATGCAGCGTTTCAGCGAAAGCAGATCGACGGTTTCGCCAATGCCGTGCCTTGGACGCTGATGCCAGTCGTCAGCGGCGACGCCAGGATCGTCTCGGCCGGCGATGACGGCGATCTACCAGATCTTCTGCCCTTCGGGAGTTCGGTGGTGCTGACCCGGCCCGAAACATGCGTAAAGCGACGGCCGGTGTGCGCCGCCATCGGCAAGGCCTTTGTCGAGGCTGCCGCCTTCATGCACGACCGTCCCGACGAAGCCATGGCAGTGTTGAAAAAGCGTTTCCCGACGCTCGACGACAAGCTCTTCGCGGCGTCGTTCCAGATGGCGCGCAAGACGTTTCCGTCACCACCGACACCGAGCGCTAAAGCCTTCGAGAATGCAGACCGTTACAATGTCGAGGCCGGGCTGATGAAGTCGGAAGAGATGCTGGCTTCCTACAAAGATCTCTTCACCACCGAATTCTTGAAATAATAAGAGGAGGATACCGCCATGAAGTTCTGCACCCTCGCGACTGCCACCGTCGCGCTTATGCTGGGCACGGCACAATCGCACGCACAGCCGATGCAAGATTCGACCATGGCTATTCCGGTCTATAGCCTCGGCTTCATGCTCGAGATGTATGCCCAGGACATGCAGCTTTATCAAAAGCATGGCGTGAACATGAAGCTCAATGAGATCGCCGGGTTGGGCACGATCAACGCGTTGATCGCCGGCAGCGTCGATTTCGGTCAGCCGTCAGGCGTGTCGTTGGTCCGCGCAGCGTCGAAAGGCCAACCGCTGCTCGCCATTGTCGAATTGACCAGCCGCATCGTCGTTCAAGTCGTCATCCGCAAGGACGTCGCCGAAAAGGCCGGCTTCGATCCCAAGGCGCCCTTGGAAAAACGCGTACAGGTATTGAAAGGCCACGCCATCGCCGTCGAATCCGTCAATTCGATCATCGACGCTTATCTCGGCCTGCTCGCCAAGAAAGGCGGCTTCAGTCATGACGACATCAATGTACCAGTGATGCAGCCGCCGAACATGATCGCTGCCTTCAACGCGAAGCAGATCGACGGTTACGCTATGTCATTGCCCTGGACGCAAATCCCGGTGGTCAGTGGCGAGGCGGTCATGGTGGCGAGCGGTCCCGACGGCGACACGATCGGACTCGATCCTTTCACCAACACGGTCGTTGCGACGAAACCCGAAACCTGCGCGAAAAAGCCCGGTCTTTGCGAAGCGGTCGGCGCGACATTCGTCGAAGCGGCGGCGATGATGCACGCGCACCCCGACGAAGCCGAGGCGCTTTTGAAGAAACGTTTCCCACAGCTCGACGAAAAGGTCTTTCACGCCGCGTTCCAGACGGAGCTGAAAATGACCCCGACTTTCCCCGCGCCCACAGCAAAGGGGATAGAGAACACCGACAATTACAATGTGGCGGCGGGCCTGATGAAGCCGGAAGACAAGCTGCCTTCCTACGACAAGCTGTTCACCGACAAATATCTGAAGCCTTAACGACGAAACCGCATGAGCCACGAAGGCAACACGCCTTCGTGGCTAACGGTGATGGCGGGACTGCGGCAGCCTGCCGGCGTGGCGGATTTCGATGAGGCCCGCCTCGAGATCTTCGGCGATATCGTCGTAATCCTCGGCCAACCGCTTCAGCAACTCGATCAAATCGGTCTGATGAACGACCGCACATAGTCTGCGCGCATGGGCGGCCTCGCGACGGTAATATTCTGAATTTTGCATGAGGATAGAACAGCCCGCGCCAATGGCTGGTTCCGCTCCGCCGCGCATTAAGGGTGTTCTTTTATTGCAGGGCTCTTCTTACCCAGCCCTTTGGGCGACAATTCCGCCGTGGGGTCTTTGTTGTCGTCATCGTGCATGGGCTCGCCCTGCGGGTTGATCAGCCCGCCGCCCGGCTTTTTGAAATCCTGGGCTTCGTCATGGTCTTCGCGCATATAGGGCCTCCGTTTGCTGACACGGGTTCTACGCGGCAGCAGGCAGAAGGTTCCGGGCGGAAAGAATGATGGGTCGCGGGCGTTACCGTCCGCGACCTTTTAGTGGGACATTTCGCGGTCTTGAGGCCGCCATGCGAGCGCGATGCGCTCCATTTTCTCGACGATGCCGTTGATGACCAGCACCAACCCCGTCGCGAGGACAATGCCGGCAAAGACGCCGACCGTGTCCGACAATTCACGCGCATGTTCGATGTAGTAGCCGACGCCCTGTGTCGAGACGAGGAACTCGCCGACGATGGTCGCGCCGACGGCGCGCGGCAAGGCGACCTTGAGGCCGGAATAGAAGAAGGGCTGCATCGACTTCCAGATGACCTCACGCGAGATCACCGTTTCATTGGCGCCGAGGATGCGCGCCATGTTGATCAAGCGGCGATCGACGGCGCGGATGCCGGCAAAAGTCGTGATGAAGATGACGTAGAACACCATCAGCACGACGATGACGATCTTCGGCGTATCGCCGATGCCGAACCAGAGAATCAGCCAGGGCGCGAGGGCGTATTTCGGGATGCCTTGCGACCAGAGGACGTAAGGCTCGACCGCTTCGGTCAGGCGATGGGAAAGACGCAGAGCGAAAGGCAGCGCGAGCCCGGCAACGAGGGCGATGACGAAACCGATCGCCGAGACGCGCAGCGTCGCCCAAACATGTTGCAGCATCTCGCCGCTGATCGCCATTTCGTAAAGGCGCTGCAGCACCGCCAGCGGCGGGGCGAAAAAGATCATGCCGAATTCGTCGGCGGACCATTGCCATGCCCACAGCAAGAGCACGGCGAAGAAACACCGGCCCAGGATGATCAGCATGCGCTTGGACAAGAACGGTCCTGCCGGCGCGACAACGACTTCCTGGATCGCCGTCATTGGATCTCTTTCCGGATGGTTTCATAGACAGTCGCGAAACCTTCCAGTGCGAAGATGTCCTTCACGTTGCGCGGCCGCTTGAACGGAATTTTATGGTCCGACGCGATCCGGGTCGGCTGTTTGGTCAGGACCAGCGTCCGGTCGCCGAGCGCAATCGCCTCGGCGATGTCGTGGGTGACGAAGATGATCGTCTTGCGGCCCATTTCCCAAAGCCGCAGAAGATCTTCCTGCAGCTGGATACGGGTCTGCGCATCGACGGCGGCGAAGGGTTCATCCATCAGGATGACCGGCGGATCATAGACCAGCGTGCGGATCAGCGAGGTGCGCTTGCGCATGCCGCCCGACAACTCATGCGGATAATATTTCTCGTAGCCCGACAGGCCGACGGCCTTGATCAGCGTTTCGGCGTGAGCACGGCTTTTCTCGTCGAGGCGGCCCTGCACTTCCAAGGGGAAGAGCACGTTGTCCAGCGTTGTCCGCCACGGCAGAAGATTGTCGTCCTGCGTCACATAGCCGATGCGGCGATCGAGGCCGGGGCGCAGCGATTTCGAATCGCTGACGCCGATCACATCGCCGCCGAAGACGATCTCGCCGCTGTTGGCCACATCGACTTGGGCAATCATGTTCAGCAAGGTCGATTTGCCCGAGCCTGACGGCCCGATCAGCGTGAGGAATTCGCCCTCATTGACGGTGAAGGACAGATCGCGAATGACCCACGGCGAGGGCTCCCGCCCCTGGCGTGTGGCAAAACGCTTGGCGAGATTGCGGACTTCGAGAAAAGGCGGTGTCGTCTGCTCGGTCATGATTGGCTCAAGCGTTTACTTGTTGAAGGGCATTGTCCGCAGGCGGGCGCCAGCGAAGCAAAAGTTTTTCAGTCTCATCGACGACCCAGCCCACGGCAAGGACGACGACCGTCGCACCAAGAATTGCGGCGAAGACCTGGGTGATGTCGAAATTCATCGCGCCGATCTGCACGAGATACCCAAGGCCGCGATTTGACGAGATCAGTTCGGCGATGACGGCGGCGCCGATGCCATACGGCAGCGCGATGCGCAGACCGGAGAAGATGTGCGGCACGGCGCCGGGGAACACGATGTGACGCGCTACTTGGCTTTCGCTGGCACCGACGAGTTGCGCCATCTGCACCAGCTTGGCGTCGAGCGAGCGAACACCCGAGAGCGTGCTGAAATATTCGATGAAGAAGACGACGCTGGCGACCAGCGCGATCTTCGATTCAATGCCGATGCCGAACCACAGGATGAAGAGCGGTGCGAGCGCCAGCTTCGGCGCGCCGTAGCCGCCGACCATGAAAGGATCGAGCACCGACACCCAGGCCGGCATCCGGCGCAGCAGGAAAGGCAGAATGATCGCCGGCACCGCTCCGATGACGGCACCGACCAGCGCCTCCTCGACCGTATAGCCGGCATGGCGCAGCATTTCGCCGCTGAAGGTGGACACGAAGAATCGGGAGATGGTGAGCCACGGCGTGCTGACCCAATAAGTGCCGAAATAGAGACTCGCGAGCTGCCACAGCCCGATCAGCACAATAAGGACGACGATCCGGTCGGCCAGAACTCGATAGCGCTTCATCGCTCCCCTGCATCCTTCTTATGGGATGATTTATGTCGAGGTCGTGACGCCTTGTCCAGCGTCGGATTCGATCGCCCATCCCACGCTGGTCCGGTTTCCGGGTGTTAGGGCACCTCGCCCAGGAGGTCGCTGACGCCGGCGCGGCGTGCCCAATACTCCCAAGCACGCCAGGACTCCGGTGCTTTGGGATTGAAGGTATTGCGTCCCTCCATCTCGCCGGGAGCCAAAGCCTTGAAATTAGGGCTCAATCGCATCGCCGCGGTCATCACCCGCGCATTGACCGGCAGATAGACGGCGAGACGAACCACGTCCTGAACCGTCTGGCCGGCAGCGGCGAAGCCATGGCCCCGCATCAAGGTCACTTTCCCGTTGCCCAATCTTTTAGCAAGGTCGCGGCCGTGATCGGTATTGGTCACGAGCAGGTTGGTCTCATGGCCGAACTTCTCGGCGATGTCCCAAACCGGCACCGGGCCGCCAATCGCGCTGGCGACGTGAATGACCGGCTTCAGCGGAACATCGGTCAGGCCGAAAGGCAGCGTTTCTTCGGCATGGCTGTGTACGACCGCCATTACTTCCGGGCGCGCCTCGAAGATGCCGCCATGAATGAAGCGTTCGAGATAAGGCGGGCGGCGATCGTCGCCGACGACCTTGCCGTCGAGGGTGAATTCCATGATGTCACGCGCCTCGACCAGTTCGGGGCTGCGCGAACGCGACAACAGGAACCGTTCCGGGTTGTCGGGGTGACGGATGCTGACATGGCCATAAGCATCCACCACGCCCTGATGAGCGAGAATGCGATTGGCGATAACGATGTCGGCGATAGCGCGTTCCAGATTGCTCATGAATTTTTCCCTCTTATTCGATCAATAGGTTTTAACGAACAGGTCTTCGATCGGCATCTTTTTCGCGATCAGACCTTGTTCATGCAGATAGGTGACAAGCGCCTCGAGCGTCTTGCGGTTGGCCTCGATGCCGTCGGGCCACGGATCACCGCCGAACACCTCGTCGATCTCGTCCATGTCCGCCGTCATCCAAGGCAGCATGTACCGCAGCGCGCCGGTTTCGCGCATCATCGCGAAAGCACGCTGGCGAGAAGCTTTGAGGGCTTCGTAAAGGCTCGTTGCAGCGTAAGGATATTTCTCATAGACGTCGCGGCGAATCACGACCAAGTGCATGATCGGGAAGATGCCGGTGCGCTTGTAGTAGTCTTTCTCGACCTCGCGGAAGTTCGGGAACAGCCGGACGACGTCCGGGTTGGTTTTCATCGAGGTCGGCAGATTGGTCGCCGCAATGGCGTCGATCTCGCCATTGTCGATCAGGTCGCTGAGCGAACGGCCGTCCTTAGCAATCTCGATATCGACTTTCTTCAACAGCGGCGGCGCGCTGGGATTGCCGTGCGAGCCGACATGATTGAGCGCGCCCTGCACCCAATGGATCTTCGAAACATCGACACCGT
Source organism: uncultured Rhodospirillales bacterium (assembly GCA_903822185.1). Classification (GTDB taxonomy): domain Bacteria; phylum Pseudomonadota; class Alphaproteobacteria; order ATCC43930; family CGMCC-115725; genus CAIKMD01. The sequence continues at coordinate 35,689 of CAIJOA010000039.1, forward strand.
AGTCGTGTTCCAGCATGCCGCGATGGAAGATCGCCGCCGTCTGGGTATAGAGCGGTACGCCGACGCGTTTGCCTTCCAGATCCTTCGGCGTCTTGATGCCGGACTTCTTATTGATCGTGATCATGCTGTGCCGGAACGTCCGCGACGGGAAGAACGGCAGTGCGACGAACGGCGTCGTTCCAGCAGCAAAGCCCGAGATGAATTCCGAGCTGGAAAATTCCGCCGCATCGAATTCCTGGCCGCCGCCCATGCGATCGAAGATGTCGCGCGGGTTGTTCAGCACGACGAAATTGATATCGATCCCGTTCGGGCGAACCTCGCCGCTGTAAAGCGGCAGGACGCGATCATAGAGGCCGCAGGCAAAACTCAAAGTTGGCTTCGACATGGCTCGATCTTTCTTAGAGTTGTTCGTCGCGAAGGAAGCCGAGCTTCGACATCACCGGCTCGTCCGTGACGCGGAAGAGCACGCCGCCCTTCGCGCTTTTGTGATAATGCGCCTGCCAGGACGGTACGGCGAAGACATCGCCGCGCTGCCAGGGGAAGCTCTTGCCCTCGACGATCGTCTCACCCTCGCCCTCGACCGGCGAGAAGATCAGATTGGCCGTTGTGCGATAGGGCTTGGTGTCCTGGCCCGGTGCCAACTTCACCATATGCAGCGCGATCGTGTTCATCGCCGGATCGCCAAGCTGGACTTCGGCGGCGCCCGTCGGGCCGGAAGCAGCGGCAGCGAGTTTCGCCTGCGTCTCGGCCCAAGGGAAATGCATCGCCGACGGCACGGCGGGCGCAACGCCCTTGGCATATTCGTCGGGATTCGGTTCGAAGAACATCGGCTCCAGCAGATGCACCAAAGGCACGTCGAGGAAATCGATCCAATAGCCGTTGGCCTTGCTGTCGTTGCCATGGCCGTGCCAGCACCAGTTCGGCGTCAGCAACACGTCGCCCGGCATCATTTCGAGCCGCACGCCATCGACCACCGTGTAAGTACCGGGTTCGGCATCGACAACAAGACGCAGAGCGTTGGGCGAATGACGGTGCGAACGCGCATGTTCGCCCGGCATGATCATCTGATAGGCCGACACCAGGGTCGTCACGGTGGCGTAGTCGCTACCGGCCTTGGTGTTGGTAAGGATGAGATTGCGGCGCTCGGCGAGATCGGTGTTGATCAAACGGCCGGCGGCGTCGAGCGCGGGTTTCGCCTGGGCATAGTGCCAGATAGCCGGCGGAAATTTCTGTTTCGGCGTCGGATAGAGCGACGGCGTTTTCTTGTTCCAGCCCGGCCCCATATCGACGGTCGCGAGGTGACCGTAGAGCTCTTCGAGCGAACCGGCATTGCGAAGTTGCTGCGGTGTCGCGCCCGTCATGCTCATCGTGTCTCTCCTCCGCGTTCTTAGTGAGATGCGCCGCGAACGGTATCGATCAGCCGAAGCGGATCTTGCGGCAATTGATCGTCGCGCCAAGCAACATGCCCGTCGGGACGCACTAGAACCAGTTTGCGTTGATAGGCGCTCGCCACTGCAGGCTCGTCAAGCGCCACCTCGGTCAGCGGCACACCGCGTTGCTTCGCTGCCGCTAACAAAGCGTCCGCCTTGGGCGCATCACCGCCGATGCGGAGCAGCACGAAACCTTTGCCGAAAAGATCGAGCGTTGACCTTCCGTCCTTCAACCAGGCATGCGGCGCCCGCGCGCCCGGCCGCGCCGTCTGGGTATAGGTCATCTCTTCATCGAACGGGACCGGCGTTCCGTCCGGCACGACGATCGGCGAATCGTCATAGCGATAGCCGAGATGAATCCCCAGCGTGTGCCATTCATGCGTCATCGCCGCGGCGAATTCCTTACCGAGCTTAACGCGCAAAGCAGCGCCCTCCGGCGTCGGATCGAGCAGCGCCGCGTTCTCGCCCGGTGAACGCATCCGGCCTAGATTGCGGCTAGCCTCGGCGACGTTGCGCTGCCCCACCGGGCGGCGTTCCGGCTCGTAGCTTTCCATCAAATGTGGCCCGCCCCATCCGGCGAGGCACGCATCCAGTTTCCACGACAGATCGACAGCGTCCTGAATGCCGGTGTTCATGCCGAAGCCCCCGGTCGGCGACATCAGATGCACCGCGTCGCCTGCAATGAAGACACGGCCCTTGCCGAAATGCTCGGCCACCATTTCGCGCCGGACCCAGGGCAGCACGGTCAAAATCTCGTAATCGAAATCGAACCCAGCGGCACGGCGGATCGCGGAGCGAATTTCGGTTTCAGTCGGGATGCGTTTTTCCTCGCTCCCGATAATCGACATACGCCACCAGTCACGACCGTTGATCGCGACGATGGTGCCCCAGGTGCCCTCGGGACCGACGAAGATATGGCGATAGCCTTTGCCCTTGTCGTGCATCTTCACAAGGTCGGGGCAGCGGAAGATGATGTTGGTCGTATAGGTCAGGGCCGGCTTGCCCTGCAGCACGATGCCAAGGCCTTCGCGCACCTTGCTGGCCGCGCCATCGCAGCCGACCATATATTGCGCGCGCAGCGTCTCGCGCTGGTTGGTGTCGATATTTTCGACTTCGGCGGTGACGCCGTCCGAGTCCTGGGTGAAGCCCAGGAACTTGGTTTTGTAGCGCAGCGTGACGCTCGGGAGCGTACGGCAATATTGCTGCAGGATCGGATCGAACATGTGTTGCGGGCAACGTTCGCGATGCTGCGGGCTTTGCTCGGGCAGCACTTCGTCCTGCATCGCCGGAAAGGATTCACGCCCCAGCTCGTAACCGTTGAGCGCGGTCAGATACATATTGTCTTGCGGATAATCGCGCGGATACGGCGAATGCTCGACCGCATCGACCAGCCCCCAGCGGCGGCAGAACTCCATCGTCCGGACGCCGACGAAATCCATGCGTGGCTGGTAGATCGATCCGTCCGACTGCTCGATCACCACCACTTGCCGGCCGCGCCAACCGAGATCGCCGGCCAGAGCCAGACCAACCGGCCCGGCGCCGATCACCAAGACCGGCAGGCTGTCGCGTGAATCATTCATGAGCCGTGTCCTCGCCCGTGCGTCTATCGTTGCGACCGGAAAATAAGACGCCGGAAGGCTTCACGCCAGCGCGGCCGCGCAATGATCTGCGAAGCCGTTGAGCGTGCCCACCGCATCGCCCGCGTAGGACGAGCCGTGCATCAGCGCGAGCTTCTTCGGCTGCAACGCGGCGAGGCGGCGCAACGTGGGCGCGGCGGTTGGGGTGAGGCTCATCGCGTGCGAATGACTTTCGCTGGCGATGCCGAGACTCAGCACATCCGTTTCGACCAGCGCCGGCCCGTCGCCGCCATGGCCGAAGAGGTCGCTACAAAACAGCGTGCCCGTCGTTTCCTCGAAACAAAGCTGCGCGTCCCAGCCATGCGGCAGATGCGGCGTCGCGAGAAACCGGACGCGTTTGCCGCCCAGATCGACAGCCTCGTTATCCGCCACCTTGCGCGGCGGACGGATCGCCTGGTCGCCCAGCCAGATAGCACAGCCGACCGGTGTATGAACGACCTCGGCATGCGGGGCGGCGGCGAGCCATTCGTTGAGCGCGCCGCTTTCGTCAGCCTCGACATGGCTATAGGCGATGAAGCGCAACGTCTCGACCGGAACGATCTTCGCGATCGCCGCCGCGATCGACGCAAACATGCGGCGATGACCGAGATGAAACAGCATCGGCTGTTCGCCGCGAATGAGAAACTGATTGAAGGTGAACCCCGCCGGCGCATTAACCTCGGGCACGAAGGTCGAAAGCCGATAAATCCCGTCGGCAATCTCGGCAATACGTGTTTCCATCCGCTCCTCCTATCCGCACACGAACCATGGTTGGGTTTCAACCAGGCTGTCAAACCTGATACTGTCCCCTTCGGGAGGGGACACCATGGACGATAATGCAGGGCTGATTCGCGTCGCCGCATCGGAAAGCGCAATCCTCAACGGCGTTGCGGTATCGCCCGAGGGTCGGGTCTTTTCCAGCTTTCCGCGCTGGATGCACGGACCGACGCCCTGCATCGGCGAAGCGATGCCGGACGGCAGCTTCCGGACCTTTGCCATTGGTGACTGGAACGACTGGCACGAGGGCATGTCGGTGACGGACCATTTCGTCAACGTGCACTCACTCCATACCGACGCCGATAATTTCCTCTGGGTGATCGACGATGGTGCGGCGCACCATCAGCCGTATCTGCCCGGCGCGCCGAAGGTCGTGAAGATCGATTTGCGGACCAACCAGATCGTCCGCGTCTATCCGATCGATGCGACGGTGGCGCCGCCCAAATCCGTGCTCGGCCATATGCGCGTTCTCGGCAAGCATGGCTTCATCACCGAATCTTTCCATAACGGTATCATCGTTCTCGATACCGATACGGGTGCGACGCGGCGCATCCTCCACGGTCTGCCGCAGACGCAAGCCGATACCAGCATCGTGCCGATGATCGACGGCCGAGAGTTCCGTCGTGCCAACGGGCAAGTGCCGCAGGTCCATATGGATTTGCTGGAATTGAGCAATGACGGACGCTGGCTTTATTTCACCAGCCTCTTCGGTCCCCTGCTCTGCCGGATCGAAACCAAACATCTGATCGACGCGAGCCTGAGCGCAGATCAGCTCGCCGCGCATGTCGAAGAAGTGGCCCGTATCCCGCCTTGTGCCGGCGTCACCATCGATAAGCGCGGCAATATCTATTTTTCGGCCTTCAGCGAGAACGCGATCCTGGTGCTGGGCGCCGACAAACAGCTCAAGACATTGGCGGCCGACCCGCGCATCAGCTTTCCCAACGAATGCGATATCGGCCCGGACGACTATCTTTATTTCCCGGCCTCGCAGATCCATCGCCTGGCTGGTTTCCATGCCGACGGAAAATCGACGGTTAAAACGCCGTGGGAAGTGTTGAAGATAAAGACGGTCGCTTAGAAAAACGCGCTATAAAGACGGAATCTCAGGGGGACACAGCCATGCCGACACCGATCATCGATTTCCACGTTCATTTCAGCCATCCCGAATTGGCGCAAAAAGGCGCGGCAAAAAACGTGATGACCGGCTTTGGCGCGCGCCAAATGCCGCCCGCCCAGCCGAGCGACGGTTGGCGCTATCAAGTTCAAGAGAAGTGCAAAACCGCCGACCTCCAGATCGCCGACATGGACAAGTTCGGCATCGGCATGCATGTGACCTCGCTGATCGCCGTCACCTGCAACACGGACTGGGCCGAGCCCGAGGAAGCCTTCGCCCTCAACCGGCACGCCAATGAGATGAACGCGGAATGGATGCGCAAAAATCCCGACCGCTTCATCGGCAGCTTCACCCTGCCCTTGCAGGACATGAATCTGGCGATGAAGGAATTCGACTATGCCGTGAACACGCTGGGTCTCAAAGTCGCCAGCATCTCGTCCAACTGCCGCGGCGACTATATCGGTGAGACGAAATTCCGTCCGCTGTGGGAAGCGATCCATGCGCATAACGTGCCGGTGTTCCTCCATCCGCACGGCATGACGGACATGAAGCTGCAGAAATATTTCCTCTGGAACGGCATCGGCCAGCCGATGGAAGAGACGCGGGCCATGACCTCGCTGATCTTCGACGGCACGATGGACGCTTTTCCCGGCCTCAAGATCGTCATGGCGCATGGTGGCGGCTACTTGCCCCACTATTCCGGCCGGCTCGACCGCAACATCGAGAACAATCCGGGCTTCTTTAATCTCAAGAAGAAACCGAGCGAATATCTGCGCGACTTCTATTACGACACCTGCGTCTATGGTTCGGACGTGCTCGAAGCGCTGATCAAGAAAGTCGGCATCGACCGCATCACTTTCGGCACCGACTATCCGGTCGGCGAGCGCGATCCCTTCGCGACCCTCAATAACTGCCCAGGCCTGACCGCTGCCGACCGCGAGATGATCACCCGCACGACACCGGCGAAGATTTTGGGGTTGGCATAGAGTCAGCTTTTAAAATTGATCGTCACCCCCGCGAAAGCGGGGGTCCATGCTTAACAACAGATTCGCTGCACGATGGATTCCCGCTTTCGCGGGAATGACGGACTTGGTTCAGTCGCCGACGGGGGTCAGCCCGGCGATCAGCAATTTCTCGACCGGCACTTTGCTATCGGTATCGCCGACGGCGGTCATTTCCGTCATCAGTGTTTCCATGCTCTTGCGCGACACCTTGCCGTCGTTCGGGAAGAAGCCGATCTTGCGGAGATAATCGTAACTCTTGGCGATATCGTCGCGTTTCGCGTTCTGCATTTCGGCAAAAAGAATGTCGATCGCTGCTTCGCGATTGGCGTCTGTGTTGAACCAGGCGATGCTCTTGTCTAGCGCGGCCATGAACTTCACTAACGTAGCGTGATGCGCCTTCGCATAGGCCAGCGACACGTCCGTCGCGCTGAAGGGCAAATCCTTCGCGTATTCCATCATGTAGCCGATATTGTTGAAGCCGGAGGCTTCGGCCAGGAAATTGACCGGCGGCGACAGCATGGTCGCTTGGGCTGTACCCGAATTAATCGCGGCGAAACGGCCCGCCGTGTTGCCGACGAAAGTCATATCGATGTCGGAATCTTTCAAGCCCGCCGCCTTCAGCACGCGTTCGAGAAACACACGGTTGATATCGACCTGGCCGCCGATGACGACAGTATGGCCTTTGAGGTCCTGGATCTTCGCAATCGGCGGCTTCGCCACCAATTCGTACGGCGGCACCGCGCCCGAGACGCGGATGATCGCGACCGGTGCGCCGTGCGCCACGGCATGCACCGGCTCGACGATGCCGATATCGACAATGTCGAGCGAGCCGGCGGTCAGTTGCTGCACCAGCCCCGACGGTGTCGGCACATAAACCACATCCAGCTTGATGCCGGCATCGGCAAAGAAACCTTTGCTGATCCCGGCGTAAAATTCCCATTCGACGGAATTGGCCGAGCCAACCAAACCAATTTGGATCGTTTCGACAGCGCGCGCGGCCGAGGCGTGAACGAAAGCACAGCACAAGGCCGCACCGATAAGATGCCCTAAGCGCATTCTTTCCTCCCTCGCGGCCGCAACAGCGGCCGTTGGTTACTCGGCCGCTTCTGCGGTCTCGATATCGTCCGACGCGGCAGCGCCGTTGAGCTTGCCTAGCGTCATGCCGGAAAGATCGGGCAGACCGAACAGCAAAAGTTGTGTCTCGGTCTTTGCCGTGAACAGCGCGCGTTCGCCCTTCTTGAGATAGGTCGTTGTCAGCGAACGATAGGCTTCATCGGAAACCGTGCCCTCGCCGGAGATGGTCAGATAGAGCCCTCGTCCCTTCGCATAATAAGAAGCACCCGGCGCCAACCGCAGCACGCGGGATTCGCTGCGCCGTTCGGTAAAGACGCCGAGGAGTTTTTCCTCGACGCCGGCCGAAGCTTCGGTCGCCGTCCAAGCATAGTTCATCGGGTCCATCAGAATCGGCGCGGGATAGCGGCCTTTGGGATAAAGCATCGGCCGTTGATTGATATGTTCCCATATCGCTTGGAAGCCATCGAGATTCTTTTTGCCCGGCAGGCCTTCCTTGCGGCGAAAGACGCCGTCGTCGAAGGTGCCGGTTTCTTCCAGCGCATCCATCGCCGCCTTTACTTCGTTGCGCGAGGGATAACCGCTGCCGCTTGCCCCGCCGCATTGCAGGACGACGGTCAGGGATTCGCTGTGCTGGGTCTGAGGTCCGTAATGGACGCCCTCCGGGAAGTAACCGACCATCCCGGCGCTGAGTTTGCCGTCGCGGCCGAAGCTGAGTTCGCCGTCTATGCAATAACGGATCTGTTCGAAATTATGACGGTGTCGCGGCGAGTAGAAATCGGCGGACGACCGGCCCATGCCGAGCCGGAAATTATCGACGCTGCCTTCCTCGCCTTCCATCAGATTGCGGAAGTGAAACACGCCGCCGCGATATTCGAGGCCGCGTTTCCATTCGAGCGTGTCGCCATAGGTGATCTTCATGACTTCCTTCTGCTCGTCGCGTTTAGGTCACCACGGAGACGCGGGATTTTCCCCTGTCGTCTCCGTGGTGTCGAAATGTCTTAGCGTTTGGCCAGTTCGCGGCCCTTGTCGAGCGCGCCGAATGTACGCACCGGCGCGGTCATCAGATAGCTGAAGCCTTCGCTGAGCACGCGCTCGACATTCTTGCCATCGACATGCGGATGGCCGACCGGGACTTTGTACTTTCGGCAGGTCGCGACGACGCGAGCGATATGTTCCAGCACGACCGGATGTTCGTACTGGCGCGGATAGCCGAGTTCCTGGCTGAGATCGCCTTCGCCGACGAGAACGAAGCCGATGCCCGGCACGTTCTTGAGCATGTCGTCGAGATTGTTCACGGCCTCGACACCTTCGATCATCAGACCGACGAGAATTTCGCCGTTCGGATCGAGCGGCCAGACGTCAGCCTTCTTGTAATATTCCTGGTTGTTGAGGCCCCAGAAGCGAGCGGCCTGGGTCGGCGAATCACCACGGATGCCGGCGGGCTCGTAACGCGCGGCCGACTTCAGGCGCGGATAGCGGCAGGCGGCGACGGCGTTGTAGGCCTGCTCGACTGTATCGACATGCGGCCAGATGATGCCGAAGGCGCCGAGATCGAGCGCTTGTTTGGCGAGCCACTGGTTCTTTTCATTGCCGTTCGCCGGAATACGCACAAGCGGCGTAACGTTCGGGGCGATCGAGCCCTTCTCGACGATCTGGCGGCGATTGAGCATGTATTGGAGACCGTCGCGCAGGGCGCGGATGTCCCAAATGTTGTGCTCCATCTCGAAGATGATGCTGTCATATTTGCTGCCGGCCATGGCCAGCACGACGTCGATGTCCGGCGTGGCGAACGAACCGAAGCAGGGCTTACCCTCCTCGAAGCAGCGGATCATGCCGTTGAGACGCGGAATATCGACCATGGTTTGTCCCTCCCAAAACTGAAATCTGCGGCCATGTTAGCAGACCGCCGCACCCACTGAAAGTTGCACACCGCTGCCCACATACATCGCACGATGTGGGCACAAACCGCCGTTTGTTTGACAAGGTGGAGAGCCGTCAATAGCATCGCGGCAACGATTTATCTGACCACGGGAGGGTCTTCATGATCATTGACTGTCACGGCCATTACACCACGGCCCCCAAAGAACTACAGGCGTTCCGCGACGCGCAGATTGCCGGCAACGACAATCCCGGTCCGCTGAAGATCACCGACGATCAGATTCGCGAAACGATCGAAAACGGCCAGTTGAAGATGCAAAAGGATCGCGGCAGCGATCTCACCGTCTTCTCGCCGCGCGCGGCCGGTATGGGCCATCACATCGGCACGGCCAAGACCAGCGAAATCTGGACGACGAACTGCAACGACCTGATCCATCGCGTCGTGAAGTCGTTCCCCAAGAATTTCATCGGCGTCGCGCAGCTGCCGCAGACGCCCGGTGTCGCTCCCGCGAACTGCATTCCCGAGCTGGAACGTTGCGTCAACGAGCTGGGCTTCATCGGCTGCAACCTCAACCCGGATCCGTCCGGCGGCAAGTGGAACGACCCGCCGATGACCGACAAGGCATGGTGGTATCCCTTCTACGAAAAGATGGTCGAGCTGGACGTCCCGGCGATGGTCCATGTCAGCATGTCGTGCAACCCGAACTTCCACACGACGGGCGCGCATTACATCAATGGCGATACGACCGCCTTCATGCAGTTCATCATGTCGGACATCTTCAAGGACTTCCCGACCCTGAAGTTCATCATTCCGCATGGCGGCGGCGCGGTTCCCTATCATTGGGGCCGTTATCGCGGCATCGCCCAGGATCAGAAGCGCCCGCCCTTCAGCGAATTGGTGCTGAAGAACGTGTTCTTCGACACCTGCGTCTATCATCAGCCGGGCATCGACCTGCTGACCAAAGTCGTTCCGGTCGATAACATCTTGTTCGGCTCGGAGATGATCGGCGCGGTGCGCGGCATCGATCCGGATACCGGCTTCAATTACGACGACACCAAGCGCTACATCGATGCGGCCAAGATTTCCGACGCGGACAAAAAGAAAATCTTCGAAGGCAATACCAAGAAGGTCTTCCCCCGCTTCGATAAGTCCTACGCGAAGAACAACGCCTAATCGACGAGCGCCGAGTTTAATCTCGAACGATCGCCTCGCCCTCCCTCTCCCCTCGGGGAGAGGGTTGGGGTGAGGGGGAAACATCGTGCTGTTGCCCCCATCACCCGTCGCTAAATCAGGGCTTCAGATTCCGTGTCGTGTCGTCGAACAATTCCTCGACGGTGAAACGCCGCGGAATGAGTTTCTGGCGGAACGAATAATCGATAATCAGTTCGAGTGACTCACGGCAGGCATCGAAGCCGAAGCGGATCGCCTCTGCCTGTTCAGTGCCTGGCGTTAGTCCCTTCTTCGCCGCTTCGACGGCCATGCGGAAGACTTCCTTCACGACGTCGGGCCGGCTTTCCGAAATCGATTTACGCACGACCATCATATGATTGATCGGCGTGCCGCCATGATTCGCCGCCCAGGCGCGGTTGACCGCGTCGGCATCGGGAACGAGTGTCTTCAGGCGCGGATCGGGCAGGCTGTCACCGACGATGGCAGCCTCGAATTCGCCGGCCAACAAGGCATCGGCGAGATTTTTGCCGTCAGGTCCGCGTTCAATGAAAGATGGGTCCTGGTATTCGGCGAGATGCGGGTCTTCGGTCGTCACCCATGTCACCTTGTCGAGATCGACGCCGTAATCGTCGGCGAAGATGCCACGCACCCAGGCGCCGGTTGTCTGGGTATAGGCGCGCACGCCGACGCGCTTGCCTTCGATATCGCGCGGCCCGATCAACCCGCGCTCGGAATTATAAGCCATGGTCTGAAGCTGACCGCGTGAGACGACTACCGCCGGCATCAACACGTAAGGCTTATTATAGGCCTTGGCCTGCAGATAGGTGACGATCGCGAGTTCGCTGACATCGAAGCGTGCCTCGCGCACCACCGGTTTGAACATGGTGTTCGCGACCTGCACCTCGACGAAATCCGGCTGAACCAACGGCGAAGTCACCTCGCCCTTCTTCAGCGGCAGAGTGTTCGCGTAGTTGCCCGTCATCCAGGTCAGCTTCATCGGATCGGCCATCGTGTCTTCTCCCTTATGTCCGCGGGCGCTGGATCGAACAAAGCGCGGCTAGACCAACATTCAATTCGTCTTACCGCGACGATACCAAACCCGAAACGACTTCGCACGTCGGCCCGCCTTACAACCCTGTCCGGTTTCTTTCCAAAACCCTAGGGATTGCGCCAATGGCACAACGCTTGCTGTGTTTCAATATTCGTTTGATGATTTACGCGTATTTATCATTAAAACATAGATTTATATTTAAATAATACTAATTTATACTTCAATTTTCCTAAAATTTTATTTGAAAACATTTTGTATTTCGATTGGATACGTTTAGAACTCCTTTCACCGGCCCACTGCTTCAGAGCCCGCCGAGAATGGAGAAAATTCGATGTCCGCTTTGTTTGCCGCCGCCTCGCCCCGCCGTTCGCTCGCCAACGCCTGGATCGGCCGCCTGGCCATCGGCGTCGCCCTCGCCAGTTCCTGGACCGCGCTCGCCAGCGCCACGCCGGTCACCTACACGAACGACACGCTTGCAGTTCCCTACAGCAACGGCTCGCCGACAGGCGCCGCGCCGACGACGCCGATCGGTTCCGAATTCAGCACGCCGCAAGTGACGATCAATCAGTCGGGAAATTCGCTCGACATGCAGTTCACCACCACCTTCCCCGGCCCCAGCGGCGTGACGGTCGGTTCGGCCACCGCCTATGCCGCCGACATCTTCTTCGCGACAGGCGCACAAGCCAGCGCCAATCCGATCGCGCCGACCGCTTATAACTTCGCCATCGCTTTGGGCGATCAATCGGCCAATGGCGGTCTTTCCGCCGGCTTCTATTCGGTGAACAGCGTCAAGACTTCGCAAGATGTTTGGAGCAGCCGCGCCGGCTTCACCTACGGCGGTCAATATGTTCTGGCATCAAACACCGCAGACGCTCAACTCGCGCCGACCGTCCTGACCTCGGGTAGCCTTCTCTCGGGCTGGACGGTCACGCAAAGCTGGAGTGGTGGTGTTTTGGACGTCACACTGACCGCACTCGACGCTGCAACTTTCGCTCTGCTGCTCGGCAATGACGATTTGTTCTGGGGAACCGCCGATTGCGATAACGGCCCGATCTTCGAGCAGATCAATGTTGCTTCGAACAATGTTCCCGAACCCGGCACCCTCGCGCTCTTCGGTACCGGACTCCTTGGCTTCGCCTTCCTGCGACGCCGCAACAACGGCAACGCTATCTTTGCTGCCGCCGCCTAGGTTCTTTCGTCTCGTCTCTACTCTTACGACCCGTACATTGAGTTAGTATCCAAGTAACCTAGCGCCTCGCTGTCTTCCAACAGCGAGGCGTCTTTTCTTCACGGATAGATGAGGCTCTTCGGATCGGGATTGTATTTGATCAATCCCTGCTCGCGCGAGACATCGATCCAGAACTTCAAAGCTTCCGGCTTCATCGGCGTTTCGAAATTCTTCGGCAGTGCCAGCGTCGCGGCCACCGCCGGCGGCAGTTTCGTGTATTTGGCGAGGCTCGCCCGCACCGACTGATCGTTGGCCGGATCTTTGATATAAACGATAGCGTCGTCGAGCGCGGCCTGCAGCGCCTTGATCGCATCGAGATTCTTAGTCGCCCAAGCCCGCGTCGCGACGAAATTCACCGGGCTGGTACCGGCCGGAATGATCGCCGCGTAATTCCCGATATCGACGCCGATATTATCGTTGCAGATGCGGCTGTAGAACGGGTCTGTCGCGGCGGCGGCATCGACGAGATGACTGCGCAGCGCCTCGGCCATTTGCGGAAAGCCGATCTCGACCCAATTGACCTTGTGGTAATCGAGCCCATTGGTCTGAACCCATTTGCGAGTCAGCACGTCGATGATGCCGCCGATGCCGGGCACGCCGACACGCTTTCCTTCGAGATCCTTGGCACTTTTGATCCCGCTATCGGCCGGCGTAAGAACGCCGCTGCCGGACGAAACCGGATAGACCTCGGCATCCGCCACCGCGACCAGATCGAGTCCTTGCTCGTTCGCTTGCAGCAAGACTGTCGGCGTCGGCCCGCCGAGCTGAGCCGTATCCGCGACCAACGCCGCTGAGATCAAAGAGCCATTGGTCGTCAGCGTCATCTCGATGTCGAGGCCATGCTTTTCCAGCATGCCCTGATCCTTCGCGACATAGAGTCCGACGAACTGGCCGACCGCCGTGTACATGAAGGTAATTTTCTGCGGCGCAGCCTCGGCCGGCACCGTCGCCAGCCCTGCGAGCGTGATCGCGACGAGCGACGTTTTCGTGAGGAAGCTCATTTCCTACCCCTGTCTTCTTTTTCCCGCCGCAATCGGCGTTCAGCATAATAGCAGGGAAGACCCGCAATCAAAGAATGGGCCGGCTCCCCAAGCCAAGGGTTATAGTAAGACTAGAACTTTAGATGGGAGAACGTCATGACCATAAAGACGATTCTAGCAGCGGCGAGCGGCGGCAGCGCCAATGACGGCGCCCTCGAACTCGCCAGCCGGTTTGCCAAACGCTTCGGCGCTCATATCGAAGCGTTTCACGCCAAGGCCGATCCGCGCGACCTCTTCACCTATTCGACGGATAACTTCGGCGGCTCGCTGTCGGGCGATTTCGTCGATCGTTTCGTGAAAGATTCCGACGCCGTGGCCGCCAAGACCAAGGCCGGTGTCGAAGCGATCTTCGCCCGCCACCAGATTCCTGGGAGCGCCACGCCCTCTGACAGTGCATCCGCAAGCTGGCATGAAGAAACCGGCTATGCCCCTACGCTGGTATCGCGCCGCGCCCGGTTTTTCGATCTGGTTATTCTTGGACGATCCGAGCGCGTCATCGATCAGCCGCACACCGATGTCGTCGAACAGACGCTGATCAATTCGGGCCGGCCTGTGCTGTTAGCGCCCGCGGCCGCACCCGCAGCGGTTGGCGAAACGGTCGCCATCGGCTGGAATGGATCGGCCGAAGCGACGCGTGCCTTGGCCGCCGCCTTACCGTTCATGTCCGGCGCGAAAAGCGTCTCGATCATCACCATCGGCGACAAGCATCAGGAAAGCGCCGCAGCCCTCGTCGAATATCTCGCCTGGCATGGCGCCAGCGCCAAGCATCGCCATGCCCCGACTGTCGATGGCTCTAGCCTCGGCCAGCAATTGCTGTCGGTCGCACGCGAAGAGAATGCGGATATACTGGTGATGGGCGGCTACGGCCATATGCCGTGGCGCGAATTCCTGTTCGGCGGCGCGACACGCGACATCGTCAGCGCCAGTCTCCTGCCGCTGCTGATCACGCACTAAGAAAAGAAAGCTTAGGCGGCCTGCTGCGCCGGCAGCATGCGCTCGCGCGGCAAGGAAGCGCGGATCACGGTGCCAACGCCTTTGGCGCTGGCGATATCGAGCTTCCCGCCGTGCAATTCGATCAGCCGACGTGCGATCGGCAAACCGAGGCCCGTGCCGTCGTAGCGTTTCGTGAAGGTGTTCTCGACCTGACGGAACGGCTCCAGCGAGATGGCAATCTCGTCTTCAGTCATGCCGATGCCCGTATCGGAAACCACCAACGCCAACCCACCATCTAAGGTGCGCTCGCCGCCGACTCGAACCTCGCCGCCGCTCGCTGTGAATTTGACCGCATTCGACAACAGGTTGATCAGGATCTGGCGCATCGCCACCGGGTCGGCCTGGAAGGCCGGCAGGTTCGGCGCAAGATTGACATGTAGTGCGATATTGCTCTTTTCGGCCTGGGCCGTAACCGCGGTAATGCTGCTCTGTACGACTTCCTGAAGATCGACCGGCTCGTCGCGCAGTTCCATCTTGCCGGCAGAGATTTTCGAGATGTCGAGGACGTTGTTGATCAGCGCCAGCAGATGCTCGCCGGAATGGAAAATATCGGCGGCATATTCGATGTATTTTTTGACGCCGACCGGACCCATCGTTTCTTCTTTGATGATCTGCGAGAAGCCGATGATCGCGTTAAGCGGGGTCCGGAGTTCGTGGCTCATATTGGCAAGGAATTGCGATTTCGCGTCATTCGCGGCTTCCGCGCGTTCCTTACTGTGCTTCAACTCGAAATTTATCTGACGCAGACGAATGCGTTCTTCAGCCAAACGCGCGTTCGAGGTCTGCAACAGCATACGTTCATCGGCGAGCTGGATTTCGCGGGCGGCGCGATAACCGATCTCGCGCATCAAGATCAGCGAAAGACCACCAAGCAGAAGCGTGCCGATGCCGGCTAGTGTGACGAGAACCACGGCCTGTTCGTAGGTCGCGGCGAGAGCACTTTCGAGATCGAGCCCGACCGTGGTGACGAGCGGGAAGTTTTCGACACGCCGATAGGCGTAAATCCGGCTGACATCGTCGATGACGCTGTTGCTGATATAGGTGCCGCGGCCGCCGGCCGGGATGGTCGAGGGCTTCGGATCGGTTTCAACCGTCTTGCCGACACCATCCAATGCTTGCGAATCGCCGCCATTGAAGCGTGCTAGAACGATGTCGTCAGCGCCCATCAACGCGATCATGCCACGTTGACCAATATCCACCGACTTGTTGAGGGTCGTCAGGAAATTGGGGGCAAGAGCGAAGACGATGACGCCGAGGAATTGCCCATCGGCATTCTGGACCCGCCGCGATACCTGGATGACCCACTGGTTGTTGGCGTTGTCGAGAAGCGGATGACTTATATAAAGGCCCTGCCGCGTCGCATCGAGGTTGGCGCGGAAATCTTCGCGGTCGCTAAGATCGACCGGCGTAGCGTGCGGATTGAGCGTCGATGACAGCAGCTTGCCGTCAGGACCGATGATGCCGGCCTGAATGGTCGCACCGCGAATGAGCGGAATATCTTGCGCCCAACTATAGATATCGAAATTGCTGTTCTTGGCCTGCATCCGCGCGGCGACAAGATCCATCGACGACGCGACTTCACCGAAGGTATGCGACACTTGATCGTCGAACATACCGGCCAGATTTGCGGCGTTATGGCGCGCACTTTCGATCGCCGATCGGCGCGAATTGATCAACGAACCTGAAACAGCGGCCCACATTGTCAGGACGACGGACGCCAGCGCGGCAATAATCCCCAGTTTGAGGGTCCGCGTACGGCGGCGGGGATTGTCTTTGGAATTCACTGCAGTCGTCATAACTTAAAGGAATTATCACGCCGGGGTTAATGCTTCATTTGCCCGCAGTGCTTGGCTTCGTCCTCATTCCTTAAAACCTGCGACAATGCGCCCCGATTGCAGTTAATCGGCGTAAACGATTTTTTTGTGCAGTGCGGTGTTTAATAAGCCATCACGGAACAAACGCCGATTTTGTCGGTTTACGCCATTGGAGGTTGTGATGGTATCCTTTATGAAAAACGTCGATACATTTTGCGGCCGCCTCAATGCCGGTCTTGCTGCCGTCGCCCTGGTTTTATCCATCCTCGTCGCCGCTGAATTGACGGTACGGATGCCCGAGCTTTTCCAGATGGCCGTCGAAGCCGAAGCGGATTCAATCACCGCGAGCGGCGCGTTCTAATTCTCGCCCCCAAAAACCTGCACGTCCCTGAAGGGCGGCAAGCATCGCGTCCAGCCCTGGCAATCGGCCCGGGGCTTTATTTCGTAAATGATTGATGAAGATCGGCGACGCGGTCAAACCGCGCTGCGCCGATTCGTATCAGGCGGCTTCGCCCAGATTTTCCAACGCGGCGCGATCGACGATCGCGAGTTCGTGGACATTCTGCTGTTTGATGATGCCTTCGTTCTTCAGTTGGCTGAAAGCACGGCTGACCGTTTCCATGGTCAGTCCCAGATAATCACCGATATCGGTACGGGTCATCGGCAGGCTGATGCGGACGTCGTCGGCGCGATTGGCGAGTTCGAGCAAAAAGCTGGCAACCCGTTCCATCGCGGTCATATGACCGAGAGCCGTCATGCGTTGCCGCGCCGAGCAGAGACCGTCGCGCATGATGCCGACCAGATAGGTCGCCACGCGCGGCTGTTCCGAAATGAGAACATCGATCTTGCGGCGGGAATAACGCATCACCGTCACCGAGGTCATGGCTTCGGCAACAAAGGGATAAATCGCGTCGGCATCGAGGCCGATGAAGTCGCCGGCAAGGAAGAACGCGCCGATATGGCGGCGGCCGTCGGCGAGCATTTTGCAGCTCCGAACCGCCCCTTTGATGACCCGAAAATAATAGTCGGCCGCATCGCCCTCGTAGAAAAGCGAGCTGTCACGATCGAGCATAACGACGGTGCCGATACGATCCAGCGCCGCCATGCCCTCGACCGGCGGGGCGCCAAACGAGGCAAGGACGGGTTGACTTGCGCGATCGCTGGGACGGAGGGCGGCGGCAGTCATAACGGGGCTCCATGCGGGGGTACGTGGCACAATGGAAAGTGCCGCATGGCTGCGCCTTGCGAAATTCGGAGTTGTGCGTAGGGGGAACCACGTAGGGCGGCTCTTGGCACTCTACTTTCGATAGGCAAAATCGGCGAAAAGGCTTGTTTTCCACCCTGCTTTAGGCAAAAGCTTGGGGGTGATCGGGGTGAAGAATGAGCGCTGAAAACAAAGTTTATGTCATCGACGACGATGACGCAGTTCGGGACTCGTTATCCTTCCAGTTGGAAGCCGCCGGCTATGCCGTCACGGTCTTTCCCTCCGCCGTCGCCTTTTTGGCCGTCGCTGACACCCTGCCTGCCGGCTGTATCATCTCCGACATCCAAATGCCCGAGATCGACGGCCTGGAATTGCAGCAACAGGTCGCCGAGCGGAAACTGACCTTTCCGGTGATCCTCGTCACCGGTTATGCCGATGTCGCCCTCGCAGTTCGGGCGATGAAAGCCGGTGCGGTCGATTTCATCGAGAAGCCGTTCAGCGACGAATCCATCCTGACCTGCCTCCGCCTCGCCCAGTCGCGCTTTGCCGAGCAGCTGGCGAGCGACGCCGCCGGCACCTCGGCCCGCGACCGGTTGGGGGTTCTAACCCCGCGCGAGCGGGAAGTTTTCGATCAGCTCGTCCGGGGCAAACAGAACAAGGTCATTGCCTTCGATCTCAGCATCTCGCCACGCACCGTCGAGGTTCACCGCGCCCGTGTCCTCGAAAAGCTTGAAGCGCACAGCCTTTCCGAGCTGGTCCGGCTGGCGCTCGCCGCAGGCGTTCAAATCTCGAGCTAAACGGCCAAGCCGCCGCCGGGATTATTCCGCCAAGCCGGTGGCGACATCGAATGGAAAGACGGTATCGCCGTTCGGGCGTTGAAGCTTCTTCTGCCGGTCCGGATAATCAAGCCGCCACAGCATGTCGCGAATGACATTGAGGCGCGCCCGCTCTTTGTCATCGGCGCGCACGACCGTCCAGGGACAGGCGGTGCTATGGGTTCGCTCTAGCATTCGGTCACGCGCCTTGCTGTAGGCATCCCAGAGCTTCGACGCCTTCGCGTCGATCGGGCTTAGCTTCCATTGCTTGAGCGGATCCTTCGCCCGGTCGGCTAGCCGCTGCTTCTGTTCGTGCTTCGTGATGTCGAGATAATATTTGAGAATCGACATGCCACCATGCGCAAGCATGGCTTCAAAGTGAGGCACGGCTTCGAGAAATTCCTCGGTTTGCGCCTTCGTGCAAAAACCCATCACGCGCTCGACACCGGCACGGTTGTACCAACTGCGATTGAACAGCACGATTTCGCCGTCCGCCGGTAAATACGGCACATAGCGCTGAAAATACCAGGAGTGCTCCTCACGCGCGCTGGGCGGCCCCAGCGCAACCACGCGGGTTTCGCGCGGGCTGAGATGCTCGACGATGCGCTTAATTGTGCCGTCTTTACCGGCCGTATCGCGCCCTTCGAAAATGACCAGCACACGCTGCCCGCGCTCGATGACGTGACGCTGAAGCTTCACCAATTCGACCTGAAGATGATGCAGCGTCGCTTCATACGCATCGCCGTCGCGTGACGGGACAGCTTTATAATCGGCGGTCTTAGGCATGCTTCTCTCCTTACCGTGATTATCGCGCCGTCCTCGGGAGGCGCAAGAAGAAGACATCGGCGACTCGGACATGGTTAAATTTTCGTAAATTAAATGCCTCTCTTTTGCCAATTACCTGTCGCTGGTTCGACAAAAATGCCGGCTACGAAGAAGATCGAAAAATAAGTAGTTGCTCTTAGTTGACGGGATCGAGGGGCGGGATAATGAATTGCACGAAACTTGTCGCCGTTGGCCAAAGGGGAATTACGATGGCGCGTCTCGACCAGTCCTTGCCTGCAACAGCTGAACTAACCCGCGACCTCCGTCAGATCGACGGCTTGATCGTCGCGCTTCGTACGGCCCATGCTTACGAAGACGGCGATCTGGATGATATGCGCTGGCTGCAGGAACGCCGCCGCTTCATTGTCGGTGTGATCACTGCACGCAATCTGCAGAAGCAGCAACCTGTCGTCGATTTGGCGGCGTGGCGCAGTGGCCGGTCGATGCAACACGAAGCGCGCTCACGCGTCGCCTAAGCAAATCGGCTTCTAAACGGCTAGGATCAGATAACACGATCCCGACGTAACGACGCGATCTCGTCGGCTGTCAGCCCGGCATCGCTCAACACGCTGTCCGTATGCTCGCCCAATCCAGGCGGCGGCAAAGGATCGCTTTCACGCTCCCCGTCGATCCGTAACGCCCGGTGCATGCCGGTATGCTCGCCATGCTGCGGATGGCTGTAGCGATAGAACAATCCCAAATGCTCGACTTCCGGATCGGCCATGGCCTCCGGAATGGAATTGACCGGCGCGCAAGGCACGTCTTCCTCGGCCATCCGCGTCATCCATTCGGCACGTGTCTTCGCGGCGAACACCGGGGCCAGGATATCGAGCAACTGCTGAAAATTCTTGATCCGTCCCGGCCGATCGCGGAAGCGCGGATCTTCGGTGATCTCCAATCTGCCCAACGCCGCCAGCATGCCGCGCCAGAACTTCTCGGTCGATGACGGATGGAGCGCAATCAGGCCATCGGAGCAGCGGAACGAGAACGCCGCCGAAATGGCCGCCCGCGTCTGCGGCCCCAAGACGACGCCGCCTTGCGTATAGGCCGTGAACGAATCCGGCATGAAATACATGCTGGCTTCGAGCAGCGTGATGTCGATCTTCGCTCCCTTGCCGGTCCGCTCGCGCTCGAACAGCGCCGCCATGATGCCATTACAAGCCTGCATGCCGGTGATCTGGTCGGAAAGCGTCGGGCCGCGCATGCGCGGATCGTCTTCCTCGACGAACATGCTGAGAATGCCCGAGCGTGCCTGCCCGATCGTGTCGTAGGCCGGCTGATTGCCGTACGGCCCGTCCTCGGAAAAACCGGTGATCGAGCAATAGACAAGACGCGGATTGAGCGCGCGCAACACTTCGGCATGAAGTCCATGCCGCTTCATCACCCCGGCGCGGAAATTCTCGAGGACGACGTCGGCGCTTTGTGCCAGCCGTTTGAACAGTTCCTGTCCGCGCGGATCGCCGAGATTGATCGAGAGACTGCGCTTGTTGCGGTTGAAGGCAGTGAAGTTAGAACTGTAACCCTGCGCCCCGCCGCCCGCACCGAAGATGCGGAACGGATCGCCGCCATCGGGCCGTTCGATCTTGATGACCTCGGCCCCTAGATCGGCCAACTGCAATCCAGCAAAGGGGCCGGCGATGAACTGCCCTGCTTCGAGAACGCGAATACCTTTGAGCGGGCTCGTCATCGGCAACTCATTTCCAGATAGCGCTCGCCGCGGTGACGAGATGGCCGAGCTTGCGTTCCTCATCCGAGGCCGTGAAACGATCGGTTTCGGCGGAGGAGGCAAAGCCGCATTGCGGGCTGAGGCAGAGCCGTTCCATTGCGACGAATTTGGCGGCTTCATCGACCCGGCGTTTCAGGTCATCGACCGGCTCAAGCGCCTTTTGCTTTGTGCTCATCAGCCCGAGAATTACGGTCTTGTTCTTCGGCACGTATCGCAGCGGCTGAAAATCGCCGGCCCGCTCCGTGTCATATTCGAGAAAGAAGCCGTCGAAATTCAATTGTTGAAAAAGCCGCTCCGCTACCGGGTCGTAGCCGCCGCTGGCCTGGCCGTGGCCGGCATTCCCACGGCAAAGATGGACACACAGCGTCATGTCCTTGGGCCGGTCGCGAATTGAATCGTTGATGAGGCCGATATAATCGTCGATCAGCGCCTGCGGGTCTTCCCCGCGTTGCCGCACGACCTCCTGATTCTTCGGATCGCACAGCACGGCGAGCGGCACTTCATCGACCTGAAGATATTTGCAGCCCATCGCCGCAAGCTCGGCGATCTCTTGACGGTAGATCGCGGCGATATCGGCGAAATAAGCTTTGCGGTCGCCGGCATAAGGCGATTTTGACAGACCTGTATCGCCGGTGAAGAAGTGATTGACCGTCGGTGACGGGATCGTGGCCTTCGCCGTCTTTGTCGTCGTCTTTAGAACGAAGGCGAAATCGTCGGCGGTGATCGTCTCGCGCCGTTTCAGCTTGCCGGTCGCGTACCGCACCGGCACGCCGCGCCGCGTCTCGCCGGAAAATTCCGTGAACGTGAAAGAGCTTTGGATCTTGTCCGAACTGAAGCCATCGACACGTTCGAAGAAACGGTCGCGCCAATTGTTGCGGCGAAATTCACCATCGGTAATGGCCTGCAGCCCGACGCGTTCCTGCAGCGCAATAACCTCGCGAATTTCCTTGTCTTCGAGCGCGCGCAAGTCTTGGGCGGACAGAGTACCGGCGGCGCATGCTTTGCGCGCTTCCAACAGCGCCGATGAACGGATCAGGCTGCCGACGTGATCGGCATGAAACGGCGGATCGATTTTCGCGACGTCCGATTGAAGCGCCATCACGTTTCTCCCTTTTTCACGACATTGATCATGTTGCCGATATCTCCAGCGAGATACCGGGTCATGTTTTCTTTGACGAAAGGCAAAACCTGCGACGTGTAGTCGGCGTTGAAGGCGCCGATATGGGGCGACAGGATCACGTTATCCATGCCCCAGAAAGGATGATCGGCCGGCAGCGGTTCCTGCACGAACACGTCGATCGCCGCACCGCCTATCCGACGGTTATGCAATGCGTCGATCAGTGCCGGTTCATCGACGATGCCGCCGCGCGCGAGATTGATGATAAAAGCCGTCGGCTTCATCGCCGCCAGCATCTTCGCATCGACGATGTTACGGGTTTCGGGCGTCAGCGGCGTCAGGATGACGAAATGATCGAACTGGCCGATCGCCTTGATCAGATCATCGCGCAAGACCATGCGGTCGAAGCCCGACACTTGGCGCGCCGACGAGGTGACACCGACGACCTCCATACCGAAGGCTTTGCAGACCGGGCCCAGCACCTCGGCGATGGCGCCGATGCCGAAGATGCCCACGGTCTTACCGTGGAGCATGCGGCCGCCATACCGCTCCCAATGATGCTTTTCCTGGTTGCGCAGCATGCGTGGCATCTCGCGGGCGAAAGCCAGCATCGAGAGCAACGCCGCTTCGGTCATCGGCACGCCGTGCATGCCGTGCATGTTCGTGACCATCGCTTGAGGCCGAAGCGCCGGAACGTCGGTGATGTGATCGACACCGGTGCCGAGCGCCAGCACCCATTTGAGCTTCTTGCCACGTCCCAGGATGCTTTCGGCATCGAGCCCAAGATGCGCGCCGAACGTCACCAGGATTTCGGCATCCGCGATATAAGGATCGACCTCGGCAAGCTTCGCCGCGAGATCGGCTTTGACCGCCGGAAACTCCTGACGGATAAAGGCAAGACAACGCTGCCGGTCGGATTCCGGCAGCATCGGCAGATAGATCAGGACATTTGTCATCCGATGATCGTGGTCAGCATCGTCTTGAACTCCGCGACGCTCGGACGATAAGGGCTGCGGCCGAGGAAGTGGCTCTTGGCCGAATCCTGCGCCATATCGTCGATATCGCCGCCTTTGTAACCGAGCGCGCGCAGGGTCGGCTTAATGCCGAGCTTGGCATTCAGTGCCTCGACGACATCGGCCGCGCTCTGACCCGGCTTCGCGCCGAGCGCATCGGCCAAAGCCTGCACCTTGTCGGGCACATGATCGGCCATCAGGCGCAATACCGCCGGCATCGCAATCGTCACCATCATGCCGTGATGCAATCCCTGATCGCCAGTCGCATTGGCGATGGCGTGAACCGGACCGAGGCCCATGTGAATCGCCATGCCGCCTTCGAGCGCCGCCAGCATCAAGCCTTTGCGCGCCTCGCGGTCCTGGCCGTCCTTCACCGCGCGTTCGATATTGGCGACGACGTGACGGACGCCGTCGAGCGCCAGCGCCTTGCCGATGGGATTGTCCGACGTCGTCAGATACCCTTCGACGCAATGCGACAGCGCATCCATGCCCGTCCCGGCCGTCAGATGCGGCGGCAGGCTGAGCGTCAGCTCAGGATCGCAGATCGCAACCTGGGGCACGATGTAGTGGCTGTTGAGGCCCGAGCCGCGGCTATGCGCGTCGGGATGGATGCCCGCGCCGCGCGAGGCTTCGCTGCCCGTCCCTGCCGTCGTCGGAATGGCGATCAGCGGCGCAACTTTGTGGGTGATGACATCGGGCTTGCCCATGTAATCGGTGATCGGCCCGGGATGATTGGCCAGGACCATCACCGCCTTGGCCGTATCGATGACCGAGCCGCCGCCCAGCGCCACGACGCCATCGCAACGTTCGCGGCGATAAACATCGATGGCGCGCTCGACGCCCGCAATGGTCGGGTTTTCCGGCGTCTCGTCGAAGACGACGATGTCGTTACGGCCTTTGACCGTATCGAGCACCTTGCCCAACACACCGCATTTCACCAGCCCCTGGTCAGTAACGATCAAAGGCCGGGTAATGCCCAGCGCGGCCAGTTCGGTGGGCAGCGCTTTGATCGCACCGAAATCCAGATGGACGCGCGGGAACTGGATCAGGAAGCTCATGGCTCAGGGAACCGGCTTGGCGTCGATCAGGATGAAGGCGATGCGCGCGAGCTTGTCCGAACGATTGGCCCAGGCATGGGCAGTGCCGCGCTGGATCAGGACCTCACCGGTCTTCATCAGCTTTTCGCCTTCGTCCATCAGCGCATAAATCTCGCCTTCGATGACGATGGCGTAATCGATGGTGTCGGTCTTATGGAAGCCGGCATGGCGGGCATTACCCGCGTCGCGATGATAGCCCTGTTCTTTCGCATCGGCGGTCCAATCCTTGCCGCTCATCGCGGCGAAGCGCGCCTGATCGGGCGGATATTCGACGACGCGGAAGACGGTGCCGTTGACCGGTGGCGGCAGACGGAAGGGATGATCGGTCGGGTCCTTGTCGCCGGTATTGTCGGCGGGCATCTGATCGGTCTGCCACAACTCGATCACCGACGTGCCGGCCGAGGTACGCTTGTTGGCAGGCGGCGAGACGACCGTATCGGTGAGAAAAATCGATTTCCCTTCCGCATTGTGGCCGGAGACGAGACGCCGAATTTCCAAGGTCATTTTTTCCTCCCTCAAGGTCGCTTCAGAGCCGGTTCAGCGGCGGCAGAGTGCTTGACGCCACCCGACCCGTCAAGCAAGCTTCCCGCCGAAACAACCGGGCCAACCGCCCGGAACTGCGCGGGTTTTCGGCAACGCGCCAGGGGGGCACGGCATGAGACGGATGATTTTTGGAGCGCTGTGCGCGCTGCTCACCGGCACACTGGTCGCTCACGCCGATGCCGCCGAATTACAGAAAATTTCCGCAGGCTATGTCCCGGTCGGGGATTTCGTTCCCGCCTTCATCGCCAAAGACAAAGGCTATTTCGAAAAGCACGGCCTCGACGTCACCCTCACCAAGATCCTGCTCGCCTCGAACATCCCCGGCGCGCTGCAGTCGCAAAGTCTCGATATCGGTCTCGGCACCCCGCCGATCCTTCTGGTCACTGCCGAAAGCGGGCTCGATTTGCAGGTCGTCGCGGGCATCGCGCGGTTCACGGCCGACAATCCGTTCGTCAGCGTCATCGCCCGCCCCGCCGCCGACATTCGCGGCGCCGCCGGCTTCAAAGGCAAGAAAATCGGCGTGCCTGGCTTCAATAGCTCGATGGATATCACCTTCCGCAAATGGCTGATGGATCAGGGCGTCGCCGTGAAGGACGTGAATCTGGTCGAGGCGAGCTTCCCGCAGATGCACGACCTGCTGGCCAACGGCACCCTCGATGCGGCCATTGTCCTCGAACCGTTCCGCTCGATCATCCTTGGTGACAAGACCGGGTTGAATGTCCGCGACTTCCTCTCGGATATCAGCCCCAACGCGCTCGCCAGTTTCTGGATGGCCCGCACGGATTGGGCAGCGGCCCATCACGACGCCATCGTGGGCTTTCGCGCTGCACTGGCCGAGGGTATCGCCGACCTGAAGCAGAACCCGG
This sequence comes from uncultured Rhodospirillales bacterium, assembly GCA_903822185.1. Classification (GTDB taxonomy): domain Bacteria; phylum Pseudomonadota; class Alphaproteobacteria; order ATCC43930; family CGMCC-115725; genus CAIKMD01. The sequence goes on from CAIJOA010000039.1 coordinate 61,085, forward strand.
AAGAATCCAAGGCGATCCAAACCAAGTGGCTGGGCTTCGCGTCGCCCAAGGCGCCGACTTTTTCGCTCGATGTCAGCAAGGCCGACCTTGCCTTCTTTGCCGATATCAGCAAACAAGTGGGGCTGATCCATCAGACGCCCCAACTCGACAAGTTGATCGCACCTTAAAAAATGCCAGATAGTTCGGTTATGACCCAGCCCGCCTTACAGACACGCGCCTTGAGCGTTTCCTTCGGGGACCATCTCGTGCTCGATCGCGTCGATATCGACGTTGCCGACGGCGAGTTCCTGTCCATCGTCGGTCCATCAGGCTGCGGTAAGACGACCCTCCTCCGCATCCTCGCCGGATTGATGTCGCCGACGTCGGGCCAGGCCCTGGCGCTGGGCAAGCCGATCGATGGTCCGTCGCGCGACCGCGCCATCGTCTTTCAGGATTACAGCCGCGCGCTTTTGCCCTGGCGCACGGTCTGGGCCAATGTCGCCCTCGCCTTTGAATCGCAGGGCATTCGTCGTGCCCAACGCCGCGACAAGGCCTATGCGCTGCTGGAACTGATGGGCCTGACCAAAGCGGGCGAGCAGTTTCCCGGCCAGTTGTCGGGCGGCATGCAGCAGCGCGTGCAAATCGCGCGCTGCCTCGCGCAGGAACCGAGCGTGCTGTTGATGGACGAGCCGTTCGGGGCGTTGGATGCGATGACCCGGCAAAGCCTGCAGGACGAAATCTCGCGCTTGTCGGCCGAGCGCAAAGTCACCGTGGTCTTCATCACCCACGATCTGGAAGAAGCGATCTATCTCGGCGACCGCGTCGTCGCCCTCGCGCCCAATCCGGGCCGGGTGGCGGAACTGATCGATGTTGGGCTGAACCGTCCGCGCAACCAGCTAACGACCCGGGAAGATCCCATCTTCCTCGCCCACCGCCACCGCTTGTTCGACCTGCTCGTCGATCATTGAGCCCCGGCCAACGTCAGGATGCGTCGCGGCTTGCCGCAATCGGTGCGCCCGCCAGCTTCGCGTCCTTCGGCACGTTGAACGTCCATTCCGAGAAGATTCCCGGCGTCAATTGATGAGTCCGCGCGCGCCATTTTTCAGTGACGACATCCTCGTCGGCAGCATATTCGGCGGCCCCGCCCAGTGGGCATTTGAAGTACCAGAAACAGGCCGACGAGATATAGTGTCGCCCGGGCCCCGCCTGGCTTTCCCAGCCCCGGCCCACGATGTACTGACCGCCGCCGATGACCTCATGGACGTCGCGGACCTTGAAGGCGATGTGATTGAAATGGGTCTGGCCGTCCTGGGTGTTGAGCAGGAACAGATGATGGTGGTTGCCCGCCGGCGATCCTCGCAGGAACGCCGCACGCCCTTCATATCGGTCGGACACGCGGAAACCCAGCCGCTTCATGTAGAAACGCTCGGCCGCCTTGAGATCGGGCACGCCGATGACGACATGGCTGATCTCTTGCGGGGTCGCGCGCGTGTAATAGGTCGTCGGCTTGTCGATGCGCGCCGGCGCGCCGGGGACGTTGAACAGCAGCGGTTGCGCCTTGATCTTCTTGCGCCGGCTGATGCGGAACGCGATGGCGATGCCGAAATCGTCGGTCGTGTGCAGCGTGCCGTCGCGGTCGGTGACGATCGTGCGGTCGCGCCCCAACTCCTTGGCGATATCGGCCAGCGCGCGCTTGGTATCGACGCCCCAGAGAATTTCGCGCAAGGTCGATCCCGGCTCGAACGCCGGCGGCAAGCCAGCGTCATCGGCCGGACGAATACGCACCTCGGAATCGTTGGCACAACGATAGTCGTTGCTCTTACCGACGCGCTTCACGCCCCAATCGTCGAGGAAGCGTTTGGCGGCGTCCATATCCGTGACGCCGAACGTCACCGCATCGATTCCGGTGATGGTCATATCGCTTCGCTCCCAACCTCAATCATCCCGCAACCTTACCCGTCGAGCTTTTGCTGATGCAACCCGCCATCCCATCCGTCGATGACCTGATCGCCCGCGCCCGTGATCTTCTGCCGACCATCCGCCAGCGCGCCGCGCAGACCGAAGCCAACCGCCGCGTCAGCAAGGAAACCGGCGACGCCTTCGCCGAGGCTGGCTTCTTCCGCGTGTTGCAGCCCAAACGTTTCGGCGGTTACGAGCTGCCGTTCGGCACGCATATGAAGATCGCCGCCGAGATCGGTAAGGGCTGCGCCTCGACCGCCTGGGTCGGCAGCGTCATCGCGGTTCATTCCTGGATCGTCGGCATGTTCCCGCCCGAGGCGCAGGAAGAAGTCTGGGGCACGAACAGCGCCGCGCTGATCGGCACGTCATTCTTGCCCGCCGGCGTCAAGGTCGAGCGCGTCGCCAACGGCGTCATCGTTTCAGGCCGGTGGAAATTCTCGAGCGGCATCGATCTCTGCCAATGGACGATTCCGTTGATCGAACTGCCGGCGAAGGAACCCGGCGGTCAGAGCGAGTTGGGCCTCGCGCTGATCCCGTTGGCCGACTGCAAGATCGAAGACACCTGGTACGTCTCTGGCCTCGCCGGCACCGGCAGCAACGATTTCGTCGTCGAAAACCTGTTCGTGCCCGAACATCGCCTGATCGCGATCAGTTCGCTCAAAGGCGGCAAGACTCCGGGTTCGGCCATCAATGACGGCCCGTTCTATCAATTGCCGCTATGGACCTTCTTCCCCTACGCGCTGATCGGCGCGGCGTTGGGCGCCACCAAAGGCGCGGTCGAACAGGTCGTCGAAGGTCTGTCCAATCGCAAAGCCATCTCGCAGATCAAGATCGCCGAGCAGCAAAGCGTGCAGCTTCGTATCGCCCGCGCCTCGGCGCAGGTCAATGCCGCCGAAGCACTGCTTCTGCAGGACCTGCAAGAGGTCAATCGCTGCGCCGAGGCCGGCCGTATTCCCGACCTCACCGAGCGGCTGCGCTATCGCCTCAACCTGAGCTTCGCGGTCGAATTGTGCGGCCAGGCCGTCGATACAATCTTCCCGCTGTTGGGCGGGCGCGGCCTCGTCACGACCGATCCGGTGCAACGCGCCTGGCGCGACGTGCATGCCGTGCAGCAGCATATCGCGCTGGTCTGGGACGTGACCGCCGGCCTTTACGGTTCGGTGAAGCTCGGCTTCCCCTGCGCGGACGCAAAAATCTAAATGATCTACTCAAACGTCATTGCGAGCGTAGCGAAGCAATCCAGTCTAGATACGCACTGGATTGCTTCGTCGCTGCGCTCCTCGCAATAACGTAATTTTAATCCACAAAATCCTGAGACGATGGGAGAATAAAAATGACTTCGGGCAAGTATGAAATGATCGTCGAGAACGACGTTGCCGTCACGATGCGCGACGGTGCAGTCCTGCGCGCCAACGTGTTCCGGCCCAAGGCGGACGGGAAGTTTCCGATCCTGATGTCGTTCGGTCCTTACGGTAAGGACGTGCCGTTGAAGGAGATGATGGCCGAGGCTTGGACGACGCTCGAAAATCATTATCCCGAAATCCTCGAAGCCTCGTCCTGCAAGCATCTCGTGTTCGAGACGGCGGACCCGGAATGTTTCGTGCCCGACGGCTACATCGTCGTCAAAGTCGATTCACGCGGCGCCGGCAAATCGCCGGGCAAGTTGTCGCCGAATTCGCCCGAAGAATTCCGCGATTTCTATGATGCTATCGAATGGGCCGGCGTGCAGCCCTGGAGCAGCGGCAAGGTCGGCCTTCTCGGCATTTCCTATTACGCGGCCGGGCAATGGAGCGTCGCGGCGATGAAGCCGCCGCATCTCGCCGCGCTGCTGCCGTGGCAAGGTACCTACGATTTCTACCGCGACCGCACCCGCGCCGACGGCATCTATGCCTCGGGATTCTTGGGGCGCTGGTGGCTCAATTCGGTGCTGCGCAATCAGCACGGCAACGCGAAGTCGCCCTACCATGATCTCTATACGGGCGGCAAAACCACCGGCCCCGAAGAACTCAGCGATGCGGAGCTTGAGGCCAATCGCGTCGATTATGTCGGCGACTTGTTGAAGCATCCGCTGAACGACGAATGGTATCAATCGCGCACGCCCGACGTGCGCAAGATCGATACGCCGACGCTGGTCGTCGCCAACTGGGGCGGCCTCGGCCTCCATCTGCGCGGCACGATCGGCGGCTTCGTCAATATCGCGTCGAAGGAAAAATGGCTGAAGATTCAAGGTGGGTCGTATTTCCACACCTTCCTGCAGCCGCAGAACGTTGCGCTGCAAAAACGGTTCTTCGACAAGTATCTCAAAGGCATCGACAACGGCTGGGAAAAAGAACCGAAGATCGAAGTCCAGGTCCGCGCACCGGGCGACAAGATCAAACGCGTCGCGCAAAGCACGAGCTGGCCGTTGGCCGAAGCGAAGCACGTCAAATTCTACCTCGATGCCGAGAAGAAGACGCTTGCCCCCAATGCGGCGCCCGCAAACGCTGCGAAGGCCGACTATCAGTCGATGACGCAGGGTGTGAACTTCACCACCGCCCCGTTCGAGAAAGATACCGAGATCGTCGGCCCGGTGATGCTCAAACTGTTCGTCTCGTCGGCAACGACCGACATGGACATCTTCGCGACGGTCTGCGCTTTCGATCCCGACGGCAAGGAAATGACCTTTATCGGCGCACCGGAACCTTTCTGCCCGGTCACGCAAGGCTGGCTGCGCGTCTCGCAACGCAAGGTCGATCCGGCTCGTTCCAACGATCACTTCCCCTATCATCCTCACGATGAGAAGCAGCCGCTGATCCCGAACGACATCTATGAAGTCGAAGTCGAAGTCTGGCCGATGGGCCTGAATTTACCCAAGGGCTCGACCTTGAAGCTGATCGTCTCCGGCATCGATTTCGAGCGGCCGGGTTCCAAGCCCCCCTTCCAGGGCGTCGCTTGGTTCACCCACAACGACCATACCGATCGCCCGCCGGCGATCTTCAACACCACCAACACGATCCATACCGGCGGCGACGAGAAATCCTATCTGCTGCTGCCGGTCATGTCGTAACGGCGTAGCGCACACAAAAGGAAGGGCGGCACCCCGCATGGGATGCCGCCCTTTTTGTTTGCGATCGTATAGGCCGACTTACTTGTCGCGCTTGTACTCGCCGAGACCCGGACGATATTCCTTGTCGTCGAGGAACTTCTTCATGCCCTCCGCACGGCCCTTCTCGGGATCGACGACACGGAGCTGATCGCTCTTAGCGCTGAGATATTCGGCGGATTCATCCCAGCTCATCTCATCGACGTATTTGAACGCGATCTTCGCCTGACGCACGGCGGTCGGGTTCTTCTTCAAAAGCGACTGCGCCACGGCACGGGTGCGCTCGCGAAGCTGCGCCTTCGGCACCGATTCCGTGACGACGCCGAGTTCGGCAGCTTTCTTACCATCGAAGGTTTCGCCGCTCATGATGTAATAGAGCGCCTTACGGTAATTCATGATCACCGACAAAACCTTCGAGACGTTGCCGCCGGGGATGATGCCCCAGTTCACTTCGGAAACGCCGAAGGTGGCTTCGTCGGCGGCAATGGCGATATCGCAAGCCGCCATCGGGGTGAAGGCACCGCCGAAACACCAGCCATTGACCATCGCGATGGTCGGCTTGAAATAGGTCAGCAACCGGCGCCACTGCCACGTCGCGGCAGTGCGATAGACCTGCATGCGCTTGGCCTGCGGCCCGTCGTCTGTCGCGCGGAAATATTCGCGTAGATCCATACCCGCCGAGAAAGCCTCGCCCGCGCCAGTCAGGACGATGACGCCGCAGCGTTCGTCGGTTTCGAGCGCATCGAGCGTCAGCAGCATTTCGCTGTTGAGGTCGGGGCTCATGGCATTGCGCTTTTCCGGGCGGTTCAACGTGACCCAGGCGATGCCTTCATCGAATTCGACCAGGACGTTTTTGCCCCACGGATCGGACGACATGATTTTTACTCTCTCTTGCTGTTGAAAGGTTGTTCAGAAATCTTGAAGACGCTGCCGCTCGGCATGAAGCTGCTTGCGGCAAGACATCGCATCGCCACCGGCAACCGACAAAGCCATGGCGCGGCGGAAGAACAGGCTCATATCATGCTCGGCGGTATAGCCCATCGCACCGTGCATCTGCACACATTCCTTGACGGTCTGCATCGCGCTGTCCGAGATGTAAGACTTCGCCACCAGCGCCGCGATCGGACGACGTGGCCCGACCGCGCGGCAGGATTCATGAAGCAGCGCCCGGCTAGTATGGAGCAGCATCGACAGTGATGCGGCGCGATGCTGCAACGCCTGGAAGGTGCCGATCGGCACGCCGAATTGCTTGCGGTCCTTCATATATTGAACCGTCATCTCGAGCGCCGCGTCCATCAACCCGGTGAGCATCGCCGCATAGCCACGCCGCGTGAGATCGCGCGCTTCGGCGAAGGCTTCTTCGGCGACTGCCCCTGTCGCCAGCACCGGCAGATTCGACAGATCGACACCGATGAAACGCAGCCGTGTCAGCGCGCCGCCATCGACCGTCGGCTGGTTTTCCAGCGACAGCCCGGTTGTGTCGTGGGCGACCACAACGGCTTTGATCGTCCCACCGACATCGACCGGCACGAGGAAGACATCGCCGGCATAAGCTTCGGAGAGAGACGCCGTGACGCCGTCGAGCTTGCCGGATTTCTCCGTCAACGCCGTCTCGACCGGGATGCAGATCGATGTCCCAGCGATCACAGCGGAGAGCAACGACGCGGCCGGCTTTCCGCAGCGCGCGAGAATGACCGAGGCGGCCAGCGCCGGAACCAGCGGCTCGGGCATCAGCCGCATACCGGCATGTTCGAGCAGCAGCATGATCTCGCGCACGCCAAGCCCGACACCGCCCTGCTCTTCCGGCACGGCCGCACCCAACCAACCGAATTCGGCCAGCTTCGCCCAGATGTCGCGATCGAGCGTCATCGGTGCCGACTGCACACGGCGAACGCGCTTCAGCCCGCCCGCCCCGTCGAGCAGATCGGCGATGCCATCGACGATGGGACGATCGCTGTCTTTGAGCTTAAGCATTGCCGCCACCGCTGCCCGGACGTGTCAAACCAAGCCCGCGCATCGCGATGATGCCGCGTTGAATTTCGTTGGTGCCGCCGCGGATTGACAGACGGCGCGACTGCATGAACATGGTCGTGAAGTCGTGCGTCTTGTCGGCATCGGGCGAGCCTTGAAGCGCAGCATAAGGCCCGGCGACATCCAGCAAGACTTCAAGCACGAACTGCGTGACCTCGGAACCAAGAATCTTCAGCCGCGAACTGTCTTCGAATTCCGCCTCGCCCGCCGCCTGCGCTTCGAGCGCTTCGAGGAACGCGGATTCCAAGGCCATCACCTGGACTTCAGCCTGTACGATGCGATCGAGCATCCAGGGGTCTTGATCGGCGCCGAGATGTTTTGCCGCGACTTTCAGACGATGTAGCGCGCGCAGTGCATGAATCGGCGTGCCGGCGCGAATGCGTTCCTCGGCCAACAAGGCCGTGCCGACGGTCCAGCCCTCGCCGATCTTGCCGACGACATTGGTCAGCGGCACTTCGACATTATCGAGAAAGACTTCGCAAAGTTCATCGTCGCCGGCGAGGGTGATGATGCCGCGCGGGGTAACGCCGGGCGTCTTCACATCGACCAGCACCAGCGTGATCGAATCACGCGCCTTGGGATCGGTGCCGGTACGGACCAACAGATAAAGCCAATCAGCATGCTGCGCGCCCGTGGTCCAAATCTTGTGGCCGTTGATGACCATCTTGTCGCCGTCGATCACGCCCTTGGTGCGAAGGCTGCGCAGATCGGACCCGGCGCCGGGTTCGGAATAACCCTGTGCCCAGATCGCTTCACCGGTCTGCGCCTTTTTCAGATGCTGCGCTTTTTGCACGTCGGTACCGTATTTGATCAGGATCGGGCTGATATGGGTAAGGCCCTGCGAAGGCAATTCGGGTGCGCCGATGCGGGCGAATTCCTCGATCATGATGACCTGCTGCAGCGGGGTCGCGTCGATCCCGCCATGGGTGCGCGGCCAATGCGGCGCAGCCCAGCCCTTTTCACCCAGCGCGCGGAACCAATCCTTCAGAACGGCAGGCACAAGACGCTGGCTGGTGTGGCGCAGTTCCTCGGGGAGATGGGCTTCGAGCCAGCTTCGCACGTCCGCGCGAAAGGCCGCCTCCGCCTGTGTTTCCTCCCGAAGCATCATTATTCCGATATTGGTTGAAGTCCGGCCGGACACTACCACGCGTTTTGGGCGAAATCACCATTGATGGGCGGAAATCCCTTTGCTAACCGTCATGGACAGAACAAGACGATAGGGATGGAAACCAGTGGCGCTCGAACTCAATCTCAAAGGCAAAACCGTCCTCATCACAGGCGCATCGAAGGGCTTGGGCATGGCCGCTGCCAGGGGTTTCGCGTCGGAAGGCTGCAATCTGCGCCTCTCCTCCCGCGATGCCGGAAAGCTGGAAGCCAATGCCGCCGAATTGCACAATGCCTATGGTGTCGATGTCCGCATCTATCCACTCGATCTTTCGGTGCAGGCGGAACGCAATAAGCTGGTCGCGGCCAATCCCGACATCGATATTCTGATCAACAATGCCGGCCAGATCCCTGGTGGGCCGATCGAGGATGTCGATGAAGCGGCATGGCGCGCCGGCTGGGAATTGAAAGTCTATGGCTATATCAATTTCACCCGCGACTATCTGAAGATCATGCGCGAACGCGGTGGCGGCGTGATCCTCAACATGATCGGCGCGGCGGGCGAAAGCCTCGATTACGACTATGTCGCCGGCGGCGTCGGCAACGCCTCGCTGATGGCCTTCACCAAATCGATAGGGTCGCGCAGCATCGATTACGGCGTGCGTGTCGTCGGCATCAATCCCGGCCCGACCGATACCGACCGCATCGGCTTCCTGTCGCGCAAGAAAGCCAAAGAAATGTTCGGCGACGAGAACCGCTACACCGACTTCTTCGACAAATACCCGTTGAAGCGGCCGGCGACGACCGACGAGATCACCTCGGCGGTTCTGTTCCTGACCTCGGACCTGTCGTCCTACACCTCGGGCGAAATCCTGACCATCAATGCGGGTATGACCTATCGCCGCTATCGGTAATCAACGGACGAATTCGTCGGTGAAAAGCTCCTTATAGGAAGTGAGCTTTTCGTCCGGCTTCATAAAGCCGGCCTCGACGTTAAGCCGATCCGAATTGCTGATCGCCTCTTCGACCACGATCGGCGTCTTCGGCATCGATTTCTCGATCACCGCGAAAGACCGCTCAGCCACTTTTGCATCCATCTGCGGAAAATGCTCGCGCATGACGGCAAGAGATTCTGCCTGATGTTCGTGGACATAGGTCATCGCCACCACGAGCGCGTGGCCCATCTTCATGCAGATCGAGCGATGGTCGGCGCAGAATTGCGGCTGCGTGACAACCACGCCGGAACCAAAGGGCGTCAGCCACGGTGGATCGCCATCGAGGCTGCTGACGATTTCTACCGCTGTGCCCGTTATCAAGATTTGCTCGGTCCAGGGCGGATTGGCAACGAAGCCGTCGATCGCACCGCGGGTGAAGGCGCTGATCGCATCCGACGACAGCAGCGGCGTCGTTTGAATGCTTTCGGGATCGATGCCGCCCATTTTCTCGACCACGCGCATCAGTCCATGACCGACCGAATTGACCGTATCGATGGCGAGGCCATGCGCCTTGGTCAACGCCTTCGCGCGTTCCGCCAGTGGCGCCTTCGGATCGAAATGCGCCGCCTCGGCGACTTCCTTGCGCAGCATGATCGACCAGACCGGCTTGTCGCTCATCAGCGCAATGGCCAACAGCTTCTGACCGCGCGCCGCCGCCCTTGTCAGGGATGCGCCGTTGGAAAAGCCGAAATTGACCGCACCCGAGATCACACCATTGGTCGTACCAACCCCGGGCAGGACGACCTTTTGAACGGTCAGGCCCTGATCTTCGAAGAAATGCTTTTCCTGCGCGACATAGAACGGCAGAAAGCCGAAATTTTCGGCCGGCAACGCGACAATGGCTTTTTCGGTGTCGGCCCAGGACGGCACAGCAAGGACCATCAGAACCGACGTAACAGCGATCAGCTTTCTCATTTCAGGAACTCGTTGGTCGAGAGGCCGTCATAGGATGATAGCATGTCTTCCTTCTTCATGAAACCGGCAGCGACATTGATACGGTCGCCATTCTCGAGCCCTTCGCGCGATACGACCGGCGACAACGGCGTCGCTTCACGCAGGGCGGCAAAAGAAAGCTCGATCACCGGGCCGCTCATCTTGTCGAAGCGTTTCTTGAGAAAGCCGATGACCTTCTCAGGCTGCTCATGGATCATCTTGCTGGACAGTACCATGGCATGGCCCATCTTCTCGCAGACCGATCGATGCTCGACGCAGAATTGCGGCCGGGTGATGACGATGCTGTTGCCCATCGGATTCATCCAGGCGGGATCGCCATCGATACCACTGGCGACGACAACGCCGCTGCCGTCTTCAACGACTTGCTGTGGCCAAGGTGGAGCTGACGTGAACCCGTCAATGGCCTTGCGTGAAAAAGCACCCAGCGTATCGCCCAACTGCATCGGCGTGACCGTGATGCTTTCGGGATCGAGGCCCGCCTCGTTGGCGATGATCCGCAGATAGGCATGTTCCACCGAGTTCATCGACTGCACCGCTACGGTCTTGCCTTTGAGGATTTTGGCGCGTTCCGCCAGCGACGCCTTGGAATCGAAATGCACCGCGTCGGTGACGTCCCTGCGCAGCGTGATCGACCATGACGGACGATTGTTCATGTTGGCGATCGCCAGCATTCGCTGCCCCTTCGCAGCCGCCCGGACCAACGAGGTCGCCGACGACATCGAAAAATCGACGCTGCCCGATATCACGGCGTTGAACGACCCGACGCCGGGGATATTGACCACCTTCACGTCGAGATTCTGATCGGCGAAGAAGCCGGCATCCTGCGCGACATAAAGCGTCATGAATTGGATACCATCGACCGGCAACGCCAGAACTGTTTTCTCGTTCTCGGCGTATCCTGGCGCAGTGCCCGCCACGAGAAGCGCCACGGCCATCACCAAGTGTTTCAATGATTTCATCATGTCACTTCACGAATTCGTCGGTGAAAAGTCCGTCGTAGGTCTGCAGCTTTTCGCTCGCCGCCATCAGGCCCGCCTCGATGTTGAGGCGTTCCGAATTGCTGAGCACATCGGCGACGACGATCGGCGGGACCGGAGTGCCGATTTCGACGACACCGAAGGCGAGATCGACCACCGCCGGATCGATCTTGTCGAAATGCTTCTTCATCAGCGCCAGCGCTTCTTGCGGCTTCTCGTGGATAAATTTCGCGCCGGCGACGAGGCCCCGGCCCATCTTCATACAGACCGAACGATGCTCGACGCAGAATTGCGGCCGGGTGACAATAACGCCGGAGCCGTTGGGTGCGATCCAATCGGGATCGCCGGTGGTCGGGCTGGCAATCACGACGGCGGTGCCGTTCTTCACGACTTGTTGCGGCCAGGGCGTCCCGCCGACGAAACCGTCGAGCGCGCCGCGCGCGAACGCCGCCATGGTTTCCGCCGGCTGGATCGGCGAGACGATCATGTCCTCAGGATCGTAACCGCCGGCTTTCGCGACGACGCGCAGATAGGCATGCACGACCGAGCTGACCGCATCGATGCCCATCTTCTTGCCGCGCATCAGCTTGGCCCGTTCGGCCAGCGGCCATTTCGGATCGAAATGGGCCGCGTCGGCGATCTGCTTGCTGATGACGATGGACCAGACCGGCTTGTCGATCATGTTGGCGATCGCTAGCATGCGCTGTCCCTTCGCCGCCGCGCGTGTAAGCGCCGCGCCTGACGAGACCGAGAAGTCGGCCGAGCCCGAGACGACGGCGTTGAACGCTCCGACCCCCGCGATGGCTGACATCTTCACATCGAGCCCCTCCGCCTTCCAGAAACCCAGGTCCTGTGCCGCGTAGATGCCGAGAAACTGCATGACCTCGGCCGGCAGCACCATCGTGGTCTGTTCGTTCTCAGCCCGGGCCTGGCCCGTCAGCAACGCGCAGCAGGCAACGGCGATGGCGGCGATGCGCATTCTCATTTCAAATACTCGTCCGTCGATAAGCCGTCGTAAGACGACAGCAGATCGTCTGCCTTCATGAACCCGGCCTCGACATTGATTTCATCGCCTTTCCGGATCGCTTTGGGATCAACCTTGGGCATCAGCGGCATGACCTTCGTCAGGGATTCAAGCGAGCGTGCGACGACGCTGGGTTTTACCTTGTCGAAGCGTTTCTGCAAAACCGCGATTGCGTCTTGCGGCCGTTCATGTACCGCCTTCGCTGCCAACACCATCGCATGCCCCATCTTCTCGCAGAGCGAGCGGTGATCGGTGCAGACCTGCGGCCGGGTGATCAGGAGGCTGCTGGCGATCGGCACCAACGAACTCGGTTCACCATCGGGGCCGACGGCCACGGCGACGGCCGTCCCCTCGTCCTCGACCTGCTGCGGCCATGGCGGCGCCGAGACGAAGCCGTCGATCGCCTTGCGCGAGAACGCGGCAAGCGTATCGACCGGTGCCATCGAAGAGACGGTGATGCTTTCGACATCGAAGCCGCCCATCTTTGCGACGATGCGCAGATAAGCATGGTCGAGGGCGTTGATGCCTTGGGTCCCGATCTTAAGGCCCTTCAGAACCTTGGCGCGTTCGGCAATCGGCGCTTTGGGATCGAAATGCGCGGCGTCGGCGATGTCCTTGCGGACGACGATGTCCCAGGCCGGCAGGCTGTTCATCTGCGCCAGCGCGATCATGCGCTGCCCCTTCGCCGCCGCTCGCGTCAGGGACGCCCCGCTGGAAAACGAGAATTCGGCCGATCCGGAAACCACCGCGTTGAACGAAGCGACGCCGGTCAGCACGATCGATTTCACTTCGATATTCTGCTGCGAGAAGAAACCGAGATCCTGCGCCACGTAATAGGCCAGGAATTGCATGCCCTCGGCCGGCAACGCCATCAACGCATGATCGTCTTCGGCACGGGCGGGCGCTGCGGCGAGCATGCCGAGCGCCAAAGCCCCTGCCGCAAGCGCCGCCCGGCGCTTTGCAGCTATCGTCATCGTTTCCTCCCTGGTGTTTTTTATCTCAGCGGACGAATTCGTCGGTGAAGAGCCCTGCGTATGATTTCAACATGTCGTCTTCTTTCATCAGCCCGGCTTGGACGTTCATCTTGTCGCCGTTGATGATCGCGGCTTCTTCGACGATCGGCGGGCTTGGCGTCGCTTTCTGCACGATCACCAGGGACTGGGCGAGCACATCGTGATCGACCTGCGGAAAACGTTTTTTCAGGCTTTCCATGGCGTCGTCCGGATGTTCATGGATGAACTTCGCCCCCATCGCGACGGCGCGGCCCATTTTTTCGCACAAGGCGCGGCGATCGGTGCAGGTCTGCGGCTTGGTGATGATCAGACCGGAGCCGATCGGGGCAAGCCATTCGGGATCGCCGGCAATGCCTTCCGAAACGAACACGGTATCGCCGGCCTGGGTCGATTTCTGCGGCCAGGGCGGGCCATCGACAAAGCCGTCGATTGCCTTGCGCGACATCGCTGCCATCACGTCCGGCGGCTGCATCGCCGCGACGACCATAGCGTTATCGGGATCAACGCCGCCGATCTTGGCGATAACCTTGAGATAAGCATGGGCCACGGTGTTCACCCCGCCGATACCCATGCGCAAATCTTTTAGAATCTTCGCCCGTTCCGCAAGCGGCGCCTTGGGATCGAAATGCTTCGCTTCGGCGATGTCCTTACGGACGACGACGGACCAGGTCGGCCGGCTGCTCATATTGGCGATGGCCAGCATGCGCTGACCCCGCGACGCTGCGCGCGCGAGCGACGCGCCCGACCCGATCGAGAAATCGGCCGCGCCCGACACCACGGCGTTGAACGAGCCGATACCGGGAATGAAGACCACCTTCACGTCGAGCCCTTGTTGCTCGAGGAAATGGAAATCCTGTGCGGCGTAAAAGGCAAGGAAGTGCATGCCGTCCGCCGGCAGCGACAGGATCACATGGTCCGGATCGGCGGCACGCGCCGGAGCAACCAAACAAGCCGCCACGGCAAGAGCGGCGGCGGTACTCTTAACGAAGGAATTCATTGGTGAACAAGTCGTCATAGGTTTTGAGTTTGTCCTCTGGCTTGATGAAACCGGCCACGACATTGATTTGGTCGGCGTTGGAGAGCGCTTCGGCGGTGACGGTCGGCGGGCGCGGCATCGCCTTGCGCATGACCTCGAACGAGGCAGCGACGACGGCCTTGTCGGTTTTATCGAAGCGTTTTTCGAGAATGGCCAGCGATTCCGCCGGATGTTCGTGAACGTAGTTGCTGGCGAGAATCATCGCGTGGCCCATCTTCTCGCAGACCGACCGATGATCGACGCAGAATTGCGGCCGCGTAATCACGGTCGCCGAGCCGATCGGGCTGAGCCAGGAAGGATCGCCGTTGATGCCGCTGGCGATCACGACCGCACCACCGTCATGCTCGATTGTCTGCGGCCAGGGCGGCCCAAGCGAGATGCCATCGACTTGATGACGCGCATAGGCGCCCAGCATTTCCTGCGGCTGCAAGGCCGTCACGGTGATCGAATCCGGATCGACGCCACCGGCCTGGGCAATCACGCGCAAATAGGAATGTGCCGCCGAGTTGATGCCGTCGATAACGATGGTCCGGCCCTTCAGCACCTTGGCGCGTTCGGCCAATGGAGCTTTCGGATCGAAATGCGCCGCGTCGGCAATGTCCTTGCGGATGATGATATCCCAGGGCGGCAGGTTGTTCATGTTGGCGATGGCCAGCATCTTCTGGCCCTTGGCCGCGGCCCGGTCGAGATTGGTACCCGACGAGAACGAGAAATCGACCGCGCCGCCGATCAGCGCGTTGAACCCCGCATTGCCGGCGAGGAACTGGATTTTGACGTCGAGCCCGCTCTGCTCATAAAGATGCGCGTCCTCGGCGACGTAATCCGCCGTGAAGGCAAAGGACACTGCCGGAATTGCCACCGAGGTCTTTTCGAGTTGCTGTGCCTGTGCGGTTCCGCCCCAGGCGAACGCAAGAACGAGCGCGCTCCCTGTCAGCACCCGCCGGGCACGATCAACGCAGATATTCATTCGTGTACAGCCCATCATAAGAGTTGATTCGGTCTTCCGGTTTGAGAAAGCCTGCATCGGCGTTCATGCGATCGCCGTTCTTCAATCCCGCCTCGGTCGTCGCCGGCGGCCGGTCGGTCATCTTGATCACCGCATCGGCCGACGCCGCCAGGACTTTATCATCCAACGCCGGGAAACGCTTCTTTAGCGTACCGATCGCTTGGTCACGATGGTCGTGAACGAAATTCGCGGCCTCCAAAATGGAATGGCCCATCTTCTCGCACAGCGCCTTCCGCTCGACGCAGAGTTGCGGGCGGGTCACGACGATGGACGAGGCCAGCGGCGTGTAGCCCGGCGGATCGCCGTTGGTGCCGTCAAGCAGGATCACGCCGGTGCCGTTGGTCGCGACGACCTGCGCGAAGGGCGGCCCCAGCGAGAAGGCATCGATCGATTTGCGGGCAAAGGCAGCCAACACATCAGGCGGCTGCATCGGCGCGATGGTCACGTCCTTTTCGGAATCGAGACCCGCCGATTTGAGCGCGATGCGAATCACCGCATCGGCGACCGACCCCAGCCCTGCAACCGCGATGGTCCGGCCTTTAAGGGCCTTCGCCCGTTCGGCAAACGGCGCCTTTGGATCGAAATTGATCGAATCTGCGATGTCCTTGCGCAAGGCAATAAATTGCCCGGCGTCGTTATTGAGATCGGCGATGGCGATCAGCCGCTGACCATGCGCCGCCGCCCGGGTGATCGAACCGCCCGAAGACAGCGAAAACTCAGCCGAGCCTGAAATCACCGCGTTCATCGCGCCGACGCCGGGGATATTGATGACTTTGATATCCAACCCTTCGTTCGGCCAGAAATAGTCTTCGGCGACATAGATCGACAGGAACAGCACGACGGGCGCGGGCAAGGCCACCGTGGCTTTTTCCGGCTCCGCCCGAGCCGAAGGACTTGCACCGAGTAATCCAAGCGCCAGGCCGGCAATGCCCAGAGCTGCAGAAAGCGGTCGCGTGATCATCCTCGCCTCTTTCATCATAAAACGTTCATTGGACAAATTCTGTCGTGTAGAGGCCGTCATAGGACGGCAGGATGTCTTCGGCCTTGATGAAGCCGGCATCCAGATTGATCTTGTCGCCGTTCTTGAACTGCTCCGCTGTCGTCAGCGGCGGTTGCGGCGTCGTCTTCATCACGACGGCGAAGGCCGCCTCGAAAACCGGATCGCTGATCGTGTTGAACGTCTTTTTCAGGATGGCGATGGATTCGGCGGGGTGCTCGTGAATGAAGTTCGTCGCCAACACCATGCTGCGCCCCATCTTCATGCAGACCGAACGATGCTCGGCGCAGAATTGGGGTCGCGTTACCAGAAGCGCCGAAGCCGCGGGCGAATAGCCCGGCGGCTCGCCATCGACACCGCTGGCGATGATCACACCGCTGCCATCGTACACAGCCAGTTGCGCCCAAGGCGGGCCCAACGCGAAGCCGTCGAGGCTTTTGCTTTTGAGCGCCGCCATGATCTCGGGCGGCTGCAACCCGGCGAAGACAATGTCTTTCGTGTCCACATCCCCCGCCTTGGCCAGCACACGAAGATAGGCGTCGGCGATCGTGCCGACCCCTCCCATGCCGAAGGCGCGGCCTTTCAAAAGCTGCGCACGTTCCTTGAGCGGCGCCTTGATATCGAAATGAACCGCGTCGGCGATATCCTTGCGGATGACGGCGAATTCGCCGGGTTCGGTGCTGAGCGTCGCGATGGCCAACAGCCGCTGCCCGCGCGCGGCGGCACGGGTCAGGGAACTTCCCGTCGAGAAGGAAAAATCCATCGAGCTGGAAATCACCGCGTTCATCGAGCCGATACCGGCGATCACCTGCGACGTGACGTCGAGACCCTGGTCCTTAAAGAACTTCGCCTCGGCGATGTATTCGGCGGCAAAGCTGATGATCGGCGTCGGCAACGCGACCTTCGCCGTCTCCATCTCGGCGCGAACCGGCAAGGCGCCAAGCAGCGCCAAACCGAACATCGTGCCCGCCGCCAGGTGACGCATGCAGCGGCTACTTCATGAATTCATCGGTAAAGAGACCCTCGTACGACGGCAACATGTCTTCGGCCTTGATGAAACCGGCATCGAGATTCATCCGGTCGCCATTCTTGAATTGAATAGCGGACGGCGCCGGCGGCTGACCGGTCATCGATACGACCGACTCAAAAGCGTCGGCCAAAACCCGCGCATCGATCGCCGGGAAACGCTTTTTCAAAAGCTCGACAGATTCCTTGGGGTGTTCGTGCATGTAATTCGCCGCCCGCTTCATCGCCTGCCCCATCTTTTCGCAGATCGAGCGATGTTCGGTACACATTTGCGGACGCGTCACCAATAAGGCCGAGGCCTGGGGCGAATAGCCGGGCGGGTCGCCCGCGACGCCGTTGGCGATCATGACGGCACTGCCGTCATCCACGACCTGCTGCGCCCAAGGCGCACCCAGCGAGAACCCATCCAGCGCCTTGCGCTTCATGGCGGCGAGGATTTCCGGCGGCTGCAACGAAGCGAAGACAATGTCCTTGGTATCGACACCGCCAGCCTTGGCGAAGACACGCAAATAGGCATCACCGATCGTGTTGACGCCACCGATGCCGAAGGTGCGCCCTTTGAGAATTTGCGCGCGTTCCGTCACCGATGCCTTGGGATCGAAATGCGCGGCGTCGGCGATGTCCTTGCGAATGACAGCGAATTCGCCGGATTGATTGCCCATCGTGGCAATCGCGAGAAGCTTCTGGCCATGCGCGGCGGCGCGGGTCAGCGAACCGCCCGACGAGAAGGAGAAATCGACCGAGCCGGAGATGACGGCATTCATCGAGCCGATACCGGCGATCTCCATCGACTGCACGTCGAGGCCGAGTTCTTTATAAAAAAGATCTTCGGACAGGAACTCAGCGGCAAAGCCGACGATCGGCGATGGAAAAGCGACCTTCACTTTTTCCATCTCGGCGCCGGTTGACGGCTGCGCGACAGCACAGAGCGCGGCGACAGCGAAGAGGCTCGCCAGTCTCTTGCGTGACAATCGGTCCATGAACCCCTCCCCTGTTTTATCTTTTACCGTTCCGCCGCATTGATGCGGCGGAACGGGCCTTCTCGTCTTTTATTTCGCGAATTGGGTCGTGAAGAGATTGTCGTAGGTCTTGAGCTTCTCTTCCGGTTTCATGAAACCGGCAGCGACATTCATGTTCTCGGCATTCGCCAATTGCAGCGCCTCGGGCACGGGCGGCATCGGCGTCATATCGCGAACCGCTTCATACGATGCTTTCAGGACGGCATCGTCCACGTTCTGGAAGCGCTTCTTGAGAATCGAGACTGATTCATTCGGATTGTCTTTGATGAATTTGGCGGCAAGCGTCATCACATGCCCCATCTTCACGCAGATCGAGTTATGGCTGGCGCAAAAATCGGGACGGGTAATCAGCATGACCGAGCCGATCGGATTGAACTGAGTCGGCTCGCCCTTGGTCCCGTCGGCGACAATCACCGCGCTGCCGTCCGTGATCACCTGCTGCGTCCAGGGCGGACCACCGGCAAAGCCATCGATCGCCTTGCGCGCGAAAGCGGAGAGCGTGTCGGCCGGCTGCATCGGCGTGACCGTCACGGAGTCCGGATCGATACCGCCCTCTTTCGCGACCACGCGAACGATCGAATGAACGACAGAGCTGACGGCGTCGATACCGATCGTCTTGCCCTTCAATATCTTGGCGCGTTCCGCGAGCGATGCCTTCGGATCGAAATGCGCGGCGTCAGCGATGTCTTTGCGCAGGACGATGTTCTGGCCGTTGGCGTTGCCCATATTGGCGATCGCCAGCAGCGGTTGCCCCTTCGAGGCCGCGCGGGTCAGCGAGCCGCCGGACGACAGGGAGAAATCGGTCGAACCGGCAATGACCGCATTCATCGAGCCGACACCGGCGATGAAATTGACCTTCACGTCGAGGCCTTGCTGTTCCCAGAGATGCTGGTCATCGGCAATAAATTCGGCGAGGAAAAGAACGACATAAGCGGGGATCGCGACCGAGGTCTTTTCGGTTTCAGCATGCGCCGGGGCATATGCGCCCGCCGTCAACAACGCCGCAAAACTTGCCGCGCCCAGCAAAGCGTTACGTAAATTTTTAAATGACAGGCTGCCCATTTATTTCCTCCAGCATGCGATTTGTGAGCGTCAAAGGAGGGGGACGATTTTCCGCCACCTTCGCGCCGTTCTTGGTGCAAAAGCTAACTGAATCCCACCTGCGGTTCAATGATGCGCGCGGCGTGGGAAATGGCTATTCTCCGCGCCGCAAAAAGGCGGTTCCGCCGAGAAACCAGGAGACAGAGAATAATGGCTACCCCCCGCAAAAAAGCCGTGGCGCGTCCCGCAGAGACCGAAGCACCGGTAAAAGTCGATATCGCTGGTGGTATCGCCTGGGTCACGCTCAACCGGCCCGAAAAGCGCAATGCGATCAGCCCGGCCCTTTCGGCGGAAATGATCCGGCAGCTCGATCTGCTGGAGGTCAATCCCGAGGTCGGCGTGGTCGTCATCACCGGCGCGGGCAATGCCTATTGCGCAGGCATGGATTTGAAGGAATTCTTCCGCGCGAGCGACCCGTTGAGCGCCGAAGAGAAAGCCGTCTTTTCGCGCGCCAGCGCGCAATGGCAATGGCGCCGCCTCAACTACTACATGAAGCCGACCATCGCGATGGTGAACGGCTGGTGCTTCGGCGCCGGCTTCAATTCGGTCGTTTCCTGCGATTTGGCGGTTGCCGCGAACGAAGCCGTCTTCGGCCTTTCCGAAATCAACTGGGGCATGATCCCGGCCGGCAACGTGCTGAAAGCCACCGTCACGACGATGAATCATCGTGATTCGCTGTATTACACGATGACCGGCGAAACCTTCGACGGCAAAAAGGCCGCCTCGATGGGCCTCGTCAACGAATCCGTGCCGTTGTCGAAGCTGAAGAAGCGCGTCACCGACCTTGCCAAAATCCTGCTCGACAAGAACCCGACCACGCTGCGCCAGGCCAAACATGCCTGCAAGCGCGTCATCAGCATGGATTGGGATGCGTCCGAGGATTATCTGTTCGCAAAGATCGACCAGATGCGGTTCCTCGACCCCGAGCAGGGCCGTCAAAAGGCCATGACCCAGTTCCTCGACGAAAAGACCTATCGTCCGGGCCTCGGCAACTACAAGAAATAAGCGATTGGAAGCGGTGGGCTTGCGCAAGCCCCCGCTTTCTCCCAATCTTTCGATAATTCAATAATAGCGACAATCAGGAGGACACAATGGCAGACGAAACTTCTTCGAAGGCACCTTCAAATTGGACCGAACAACCCGCAGGCGACGTCGCCGATGCCGTCGTCGGCTCGATGACCGCCGGTGGCATTGATCACCTCTTTTTCACCTCCGGCAGCGAGATCGGCTTCTATCAGGAAGCCACCGAGAAGGCGAAAGCGCAGGGTCGCAAGACCCTCAACCTCATCACCGTGCCGCTGGAACATGTCAGCCTCAACGCGGCACTCGGCTTCGCCGCCGTGACCGGCCGCCCGGCCGCCACCGCCGCCCATGTCGATTGCGGCACCCAGCATTACGGCGGCGCCGTCCATACCGCCTGGCGCTCGGGCCTCCCCGTGATCATGACCGCAGGCAGCCCCCCGACGGCCTATCCCGGTTCGATCCGCGGCGCCCGCAACGGCGTGCATCTCTGGTCGCAGCAGCAATGGGACCAGAACAGCATCGTTCGGCAATATGTGAAATGGGACAAGAAGCTGGAGTACCAGGATAATCCGGGCCTGATGATGAGCCGCGCGATCCAGGTCGCGACCAGCGAGCCGGCGGGCCCTGTCTATATCAGCTTCCCGCAGGAAATCGCCCTGCTGCCACTCAACGGCACGCGCTATCCGACCGTGGCGCAACTCGGCGTCGCGCGGCCGGCCGCGCCCGATCCGGAAGGCATCAAGGAGATCGTCGATCATCTCCTCAAGGCGAAGAACCCGATGTTCGTCGCCATCGGCGCGGGCCGCAACGACAAGGCCGTACCGGCCATGATCGAGTTGTGCGAGCTCGCCGGCGTTCCGGTGGTCGCCAGCGGCCATGGCGGCTACCTGACCATCCCGATGACGCACCCGCTTTATCAGCGCAACATGATGTTGCTGAAAGAAGCGGACATGGTCGTCACCTTCGAGGCTGAGGTACCCTGGCTGCCGGGCATGAACGAGCCGCCGCAGAACGCCTATATCGCGGCGATCGACCATGATCCGATCCGCGGGCGCATCCCGAACTATGACTTCAGCGCCAACAACCGCGTCACGGCGGACCCGGTGCTGGGCATGAAGGCGCTGACCGCCGAGCTCAAGAGCCGCATGACCGACGGCGACAAGAAGAACGCCGCCGATCGCTCGGAGCGCTGGGCGAAGCATTCGAAGGAAGCCTGGGCCAAGCTCGAAGCGGATGCGAAGTCGCGCGGGACCAAGAACCCGATCGACCCGATCTGGGTCAGCTATCAGCTCGGCCAGATCCTCGACGACAATTGCATCGTGTTCGACGAAACGCTCGCTACACCCAAGCTGCGCGACTACCTCCACATCTCGAAGCCGCGCTCTTACTTCAAGCAGAACGGATCGAGCGGCGGCTGGACGCCCGGTGCCGCGCTCGGCGCGAAGTTCGGCGCTCCCGATCGCGACATCATCTCGGTCTGCGGTGACGGCTTCTACATGTTCGGCACGCCGGGCCCGGCCCTTTGGGCGGCGGCGCATTACAAGAAGCCGTTCATGGCGGTGGTTTACGTCAACCGCAGCTACAGCACGGGTACGCTCGCCGTTTCCGACAAGTATCCGGATTCGTTCGCCAAGAAGGCTGGCTATCCCGGCGGCTATTTCGATCCGCCGATCGATTTCGCCAAGGAAGCCGAAGCGTGCGGCGCTTACGGCGAGAACGTCCGAGATCCGGCCGAAGTCGGTCCGGCGCTGAAGCGTGGCTTGGCGCAAATCCGTGCCGGCAAGCCGGCGGTCATCGCCGTCTGGCTGCCGCGTCTCGGCCAGAAAGACTAAGCGACTCTGTCATAATTGTCGCCTTAGCGGCGTGGCAACCTAGCGGTTGCCACGCCGTTTTTCTTTAATAGCCGCGTCATCAACAGGAGGGCCGCATGGCCGATGAAATCGTCCTTTACACAAATCCGCAATCGCGCGGCCGGATCATCCGTTGGATGCTCGAGGAAGTCGGTCAGCCCTACCGCACCGAGATCATGGATTATGCGACGAATTCCATGAAGGCGCCCGCCTATCTGGCCATCAATCCCATGGGGAAGATTCCGACGATCACGCACGGCAGCACGGTCGTCACCGAATGCGCCGCGATTTGCGCATATCTGGCCGATGCCTTTCCCGCTGCCGGTCTCGCGCCGGCGCTGACCGACAACGCCCGTGGCCCTTATTACCGGTGGCTGTTTTTCGCAGCGGGCCCGATCGAAGCGGCCGTCAGCAACAAGGCGCTCGGCTTCGTCGTCCCCGACGGGCGCGAGCGGATGATGGGCTACG
This sequence comes from uncultured Rhodospirillales bacterium, assembly GCA_903822185.1. Lineage (GTDB taxonomy): Bacteria > Pseudomonadota > Alphaproteobacteria > ATCC43930 > CGMCC-115725 > CAIKMD01. Next base: position 83,729 of record CAIJOA010000039.1, read on the forward strand.
GCACGTATGGTGATGTGCTGAATACGCTCGAAAAGGCGGTATCGCAGGGCGATTATCTCGCGGGCGGCAAATTCTCGGCAGCCGACCTCTATGTCGGCTCGCATCTCGCCTTCGGGATGCAGTTCAACACGATCGAGAAACGGCCGGCGTTCGAGAAGTATCTGGCGAAATTGGTAGCTCGTCCTGCCGCCATCCGGGCGAAAGAACTCGATGATGCCGACGCGGCGAAACTAACAAAGTAACGTCATTGCGAGGAGCGTAGCGACAAAGCAATCCAGTGTGCGTATAAACTGGATTGCTTCGCTTCACTCGCAATGACGACGTTACGCGACCGTGTTGATAAGGTCGCCGATCTTCTCGATCGTGATCTTCACCGTATCGCCGCGTTTCAGGAACACGCCGGTCTCACCGCCGACACCGGATGGCGTGCCGGTCAGGACGACATCGCCCGGATAGAGCGTGATGCGCGACGACAGATGCGCGATCTGTTCCGCGGCGGTGAAGATCATTTTGCTGGTATTCGAATCCTGCTTGATCTCGCCGTTGACCCAGAGCTTCATGCCAAGATTTTGCGGATCGCCGACTTCTTCAGCCGGAACCAGCCAAGGACCAAGCGGGCAAGCGCCATCAAAATTCTTCTGGCCGATCCAGTCATATTTAAACGGCGAGTGGAAATCGATATGCGGCCGCAGCGTCATGTCGCGGGCCGAGAGATCGTTGCCGATGGTGTAGAAGGCGACATGATCCATCGCCTTGGCCAGCGGCACGTTCTTCATCTTGGTGCCGATCACCAATGCCAGCTCGGCTTCCCAATCCAGTTTCTCGCAGGTGAGATCGACCGCATCGCCATGGGCGACGGCACAACGTGAAATCTTGACGAAATGCCAGGGGTTGAGGCCGACCGTATGCGGGTCCGGATCGGCGGGTATGCCGAGGACTTTCGCCATGTTCTCGACATGGTCGGTGTAATTCGCGCCGGCGCAATAGATCGTCGGCGGATAAAGGATCGGCACCAGTAGCTTCACGTCGCTGAGCTTTTTGCCTGGCTTGCCGCTCGCCAAGCCGGCAGCGTCCTTCACCACCGATTTCGCCGCGGCCCAATCGTTGAGCACGCCTAATACCGTCGCATAGGCAGGCTTTCCCGTCAGCGCCGAGAGATCATGCACCGTGTCGCCGACCGCGATGCCCGCGCGCGGCCCCTCGGAGGTCTGGTAGCTCAAAAGACGATAACTGGTCATGTCTTTGTCCTTCCCTTTTAAACTTTGCCGCGACGTTGCGCGGTGGCGGCTTCATCGATCTTGCCGGTTTTGACATCAACGACGACGCCGTAATCCGAAGCGGCCGCCTCAGCGCTGACATAGCCTTCGACCACGTCATGCGCAACGCGGTCGGCCGGGCGCAGTTTCGCATCGCCGAACCCGCCACCGCCGCCCGAGCGGATCATGAAGGCGTCGCCCTTGTTCATGCGCTTGCCGATCAGCTTGGCGTTCTGGGGATTGTCCTCCCAGTCACCGGCCGTGCGCATCGACATCGAATTGCCGTCCCCGTCGCCGCCGCCGTAAAGCCCCCAGGGCTTGCAGAACTTCCGCTCGATCTTGGTGTTGAGCATCATTGGGCACAGCGCCTCGACGGCGAAGTCCGCGCCAAGGCCACCGCGATACTGCCCCGCCCCGCCGCTGTCGGTACGCAACGTGTAATGATCGACCAACACCGGGAACTTGGCTTCGAGCTGTTCCGTCGGCGTGTTGTGGGTGTCGCCGTCATTGATGCAGACCGTGACCGAGACGCCGTCCTCGGATGATTTCGCACCCCAGCCGCCGCCGACCGGGCCAACGTGCGTCACAAAAAAATTGCCCTCGGGCGAGATACCCTGCAGCGTCGCAATGACGAGATCGGCATGATGCGCGGCGATCGTGCGATCGGGAATAGCCGGGGCAAGCGCCTTGAAAATCGTATCGATGACCGTCTGCGGGAACGACATCCAGTTCTGCAGCGGCGCCGGCCGTACCGCGCTGATGACGCGGCCCAGCGGGATTATCACCTTGAGCGAGCGGAAGCTGCCTTCGTTCAATGGGTAATTCGTCGGTGTCGCAATACATTTATAGGCGACCTGAGCGCAGGCGATGCCGGTCGCGATGCCGGAATTGAAGAAGCCGCGCACCTGGGCGCCGACCTCGGACAGATCGATGGTCATTTCGTCGCCTTCGACGATGACCTTCACCTTGATCGGCACATGTTTGCCGACATCGAGACCATCGTCGTCCATGAAAGACTCGGCTTCATAGACACCATCGGGAATCGTGCGCGTGTTGGCGCGCGCTTCGGCTTCGGTCTGATCCATGATCACGGCAACGGAATTGAGCACGTCGTCGCGGCCATAGCGATTGACCAGTTCGAGGAAACGCCGCTCGCCCGTCGCCAGCGACGTGATCTGGGCGCGCAGATCGCCCATCGCGAAATCGGGCAGACGGCAATTCATGCGGATGAAGTCGATCAGATCCTGGTTGATCTCGCCGCGCTTGCGGTATTTCAGCATCGGGATCTGCAATCCCTCGCTGTAGATGTCGGTCGAGACCGTGCCGCGCGACCCGCCGATATCGAGCCAATGCGCCATGCAGCAACCGAAGGCTAAAATCTTGCCTTCGTGGAAAATCGGAATCGTGAAAGTGACGTGGTTGAGATGGCTGCCGGTGATATAGCCGTCATTGGTGACGAGGATGTCGCCCTCGTGGATGCCTTCCGCGGCGAAATGCTTCAGCTTTGCCTTCACCGTTTCCGACATGCCGCGAATGAACATCGGTAGGCCGAGACCGATCGAGATCGTATCGCCATCAGCGGTAAACAGACCGACGGTGAAATCCAGCGCCTCATAGACAATGAGATTGTAAGCCGTCCGCATCAGGTTGGTCTTCATCTCCTCCGTAACGGCGATGAGACCGTTGCGGATGATTTCGACCGTGATCGCATCGACTTCTTTGGTGGCGCTCATGTGCGGCCTCCGATCGCGATATCGAGATTACCCATGGCATCCACCACCATTGTGTCGCGCGGCGCTAGCACTGTCGTCGAGGCATGTTCCTCGATCAGCGCTGGGCCATCTATCTTATTTCCCGCGCGAAGCTCCGTCCGGATATAGACCGGCGTGTCGGTAAAGCCGTTGCTTTCGCGGAAATAGACTTTTTTGGTCGCGCGCAAGGCTTTCGCCGATGGCGCGTCGCCGCCTGCTTCGAGATGAATCTTCGGCGGCTTCGGCACCTCGCCCAGCACCGTCACGCGAAGGCTGACGATCTCGGCCTTTTCTTTCGGCGCGCAGGTGCCGTAACGCTGCTGATGCACGGCATCGAACAGTTCCTTGATCGCATCGCGATCCTGGCGTGCGAACAAGGCGGAATCGATTTCAACCGTCACAGCGTGTTCCTGCCCGATATAGCGCATATCCGCAGAACGCATGATCGTCACCTTCTCGGGTTTCACCGCCGACTGCGCAAGGGACTGACGGCCCGTGTCTTCCATCTCGCCATAGAGACCCTCGATGGTTTCGAACGGCACGATGGCAAGCTTCTGGAAACAGGACCGCACATAGTCGCGGCGCAGATCGCTGAACAACATGCCGTAAGCCGAGAAGTGACCCGGCGAGAAAGGAATGAGGACGCGCCGGATACCGATCTCGCGTGCGATCGCCGACGCGTGAAGCGGTCCCGCCCCGCCATAGACGATCATCGCGAAACTACCCGCATCAAGGCCGCGTTCGGTCGTTACGCCCTTGACCGCATAGGACATGGCCGTCGCAGCGATACGCAAGATGCCCTCGGCCGCCGTCATCGGGTCGAGCTTCAATTTTTCTGCGACTGTCGTCACAGCGCGCTCAGCGGCGGCAAGATCGAGCTTCATCGCGCCGCCGAGGAAATGTTCGGCATCGAGACGGCCCAGCAACAGATTGGCGTCGGTCACCGTCGGCTCGGTCCCGCCCCGGCCGTAACAGGCCGGTCCTGGCATCGACCCGGCGCTTTGCGGGCCGACACGTAGCGCATTGCCTTCGGCCAGCCGTGCGATGCTGCCCCCGCCGGTACCAACCTCGAAAATATCGATCATCGGAACTTGGATCGGCAGAGCCCGTTCGTAGCCGCCGATCAACGCATTGCTCGATGTCAGCGGACGGCCGTCGCTGATGACGCCGGCCTTCGCCGTCGTACCGCCCATGTCGAAGGCAATAGCATCCCGCAGTCCCAATTGCGCGCAGATCGCCTGCGCGCCGATAACGCCCGCCGCCGGCCCCGATTCCAACATCCGCACGCATTCGCGCCGGGCTTCCTCGATCGGGAATAGGCCGCCGGTCGATTGAACGATATAGAAATCGCCCTTGAACTGATCGACGCGAAGCTGCTCTTCCAGCTCTTCGAGATATTTAGCGACGCGCGGACCGATATAGGCATTCGCCGCAACGGTCGAAACGCGTTCGAACTCGCGATATTCCTGCGACAGATGATGCGAAGACGAGACGAACACGTCCGGCAATTCTTCGCGAATGATCGCCTCGACACGCTGCTCGTGCGTCGGGTTACGATAGGAATGGAGCAACAGGATCGCCACCGCCTCGACGCCGCGCGTCTTGAGGTCGCGCGCCAGCGTCCGAACCTTGTCCTCGCCGAGTTCGGTCCTGACCGAGCCGTCGGCCATCATCCGTTCCTCGACCTCGAACCGCCACGACCGCTTCACCAGCGGATCGTGCTTTCCGAAGAACAAGTTGTAGGCGTCGGGACGGTTGATACGGCCGATCTCGTAGATGTCGCGAAAGCCGCGGGTGATCAGTAACGCTGTCTTCGCGCCAGTCCGTTCCAGCAGCGTATTGATTCCGATGGTGGTGCCATGGAGAAACAGATACGCGTCTTTGACATCGACGCCCGCGCCGACCAATGTATCGTGGATGCCATCCACCAGCGCGTCATGCGTCGATAGCGCCTTGCCGAAAGCGAGCTTTTCGCCGTTCTCGTCGAAGGCCGCCAGATCGGTGAAGGTACCGCCGATATCGACGGCAATGCGCAAGCCGCGCTTTTCATTATTCGCGGTCACGCGACAAACCTTTCCAAAATAAGCTCCGTACCCCGATCAACCGATCTCGGTGATCTTTTCCGGAAATTTGTGCATGCGCTGGCAACCCTGATCGGTGATCAGATAGTTGTCGCAGGCCCAATTGAACGACCCCGCCAGAGCATAGGTCGGATGGCACGAGACGACCATGTTCGCCTGCAGCTTCATCGGCTCGTCGAACCGCACCAGCGGCCGTTCGACCATGTCGTAGCCCTGGCCATGGCAATAAAGCCGCTGCTCCTGCGGCCGGCCGTTCTCGCGCATGAAGACATTATAGGCATCCCAGATATCCTTGCAGGCCGCGCCAGGCCGCAACAGATTGAGGGTGAAGTTGCGCGCGCGGATGACGAAGTCGAATTCGTCCTTCATCTCCTGCGATGCCTTGCCGAGAACGCAGGTGCGGCCCAACTCGGTATAGAAGCCACCGGCGCCGCTGCTTTCGACGAGTAGGCTCAGTTGATCGCCCTGCTGGATGACGCGGTTCTGCAGATGGCGGTTGGCCTGAAGCGGCGCGGTGCCGACCGGGCCAGACGCGCACATGAAAAGGCCCTGCTCGCTGCCATGGCTGTGGCCAGTCGCCTCGGCGATCGCGGCGATCTCGATGTCTTTTTTGCCCGGCGCCATCGCCGCAAAGGCCGCGTTCATGCAGAGATCCTGCATCTCGGCAGTCCGGGTCATGATCTCGATTTCTTCGGAGCTTTTGATTGCCTTGATCTCATCGACGAAATCGGATGCTTCGATGAACTTCGCGTTCGAAAGTTTGCCGCGCTTCAGGTAATCGACGAAGGCAGACGGCATCGACGCCGTGCCGACCAAACCGATCGTCGCACCCGAATAAGCTTCGAGTGCCTTCTCGGCCAGCGCCGCGTCATTATCCTTGGTGTAGGGCGCGGAAGAGTAGCTGGGCGACGACATCAGCCGGCGCACACCGCGACGAACGCCATCGCCACCGGGCGGCAGCATCCGATCCGTGCCAAACGGCCCTTGCGTGATCATGGTCATGTCTTCATCGCGCGGGAAGACGACCGAAAGCGCGTAACCGTTGGTCGCCGGCAAATCGGTGAAATATTTGACGTAGCCACCCATGAAATCGTTGTTGTTCTGCATTACCAGAACATTGACCTTACGCGCTTCCATCGCCTTACGAACCGCGCCCCAGCGGCGCTCCAGCTCTTTGGTCGAAATCGGCGAATTCAGGCGTTCGGAATCATCAGACATGGGCAGGCTCCCTCGGAATGGCGGGATTTTAGCGGTGATCAGGATGGATCGAAAGACGCTAAATGGCGTCGCGGACGACCATTAAGGCATCGAGCGCGACGACACCCTGGCCTGCCGGGCGGACCAACAGCGGATTGATCTCGACTTCGGTGATGGCGGGATGATCCCGCATCACCCGGCCGAGAATACCCACTACCTCGACGATGGCAGCCATATCCAGCGGCGGGGAACCGCGCAAACCGCCAAGCAGTTTCGCGCCTTTTAACTGTGCGATCTCCGCCGCAATCTTAGCGGTCCCGGCATCCGCTGGGATCAGCCGGAAATCCTGAAACGCCTCGGCCCAAATCCCGCCCAGCCCGACCAGTAACACGGGCCCCCAATCAGGATCGCGCCGCGCACCAACGATCATTTCGGTACCCGCCGGCGACATCTTCTCGATCAGAATGCCATCGAGCGTGACGTCAGGCCGCGCCGCGGCGGCATTGGCGCGAAGCTGTTCCCATTCCGCCTGAACCCTCACGCTGTCGCAGATATTAAGGGCGACGCCGCCGACGTCACTCTTGTGGGTAATCGCCGCGGCCTGAACTTTCATCACCAGCGGATAGCCGATCTTCGCGGCCAGACCCTGCGCTTCGATCGCTCCTTTCGCCAACCCGCCTTGCGGCATCGGAATGCCGGCCGATGCCAAGAAAGCCTTGGCCTGATATTCCGCGATTGTCCCCGTGCCCGGTAGCATCATCGGGCGGGGAGTCGCATCCGCCCCCGGCGTCGCCGCGAGCATTTCACCATAAGCCGCCACATGCGCCATCGCCCGCATCGCGCGGTCGGGCGAGCGGAAGAACGGCATGCGGCTGTCGCGGATCAGCTTGTTGAATTCCGGCGTCAGCGGCACCTCGTCGCCCATCAGGACGAAGGCAATCGGCTTATCGCTTGTCTGCATCAGCGGCACGATCGAGCTGCCCTTGGCCATCTGCAGTTGCGGCGTTCCGGGCACCATCGCCAGGATGGCGCAACCGACATTCGGATCGGCCAGCATGATGCCGCCGGTCTTGCCGTAGATGTCTGCCTGCCCCATGCCGGCCGTCGCGAGATCGAGCGGATTATCGGCCGGAACGAATGCCGGAACGATCGGGCGCAACGCCGCGACGGTTTCATCGGTAAGGCGTGGCACGTCGAGTCCGACCGTGGCACAGAAATCGAGTGAGATACCGCGCACCGCACCCGAATTGCTGCAGATCGCCGCTCCGCCCTGCGCGCCCTTCGGCCAACGCGCCAGCAGCATCGCGGTGTCGATCAATTCATCCATTGTATCGACTTGTACGACGCCGTGGTGGCGCAACACGGTCTGCATAACCGCATAGTCACCGGCCATCGCCCCGGTATGGGATTGCGCCGACTGACGCGCCCGTTCGGTGCTGCCCGGATGCATCAGCACAATCGGTTTGCCGAGCGCCCGTGCCCGCGCGGTCAGTTCGAGAAAGCGTGTCGGATGACGAATCTGTTCGAGGAACAGAACGAAGATTTTTGTCTTCGGGTCTTCGATCAGTTCACCGAGGAAGTCTTCGGCCCCCGTCACGGCTTCGTTGCCGGTCGAGATGGTGTAATTGATCGGCACGCCCTTGGCGCCGAGGGCCGAAGCGATATTACCCATCATCGCGCCACTTTGCGCGATCACCGCCGCACCGCCCTCGCCCGCCGCGATAACGTCGGTTTCGACCGCACCGAACGAGAACGAGACCTTATCGACGAAATTCGAAAAGCCCATGCAGTTGGGGCCGTTCAGCGCGAAGCCCGCAGCGCGCGCAATCGCGGTGATGCGCTCCTGCTTCGCCTTCCCTTCCTCGCCGACCTCGGCAAATCCGGCCGCGAAAACAACGCCACCCCCGACGCCGCGCTTGACGCAGCTTGCAACCGAATCCGCGACCGCCGCCTCGGGCACCACCAGCACCGCCGCATCGACGCCTTCCGGCAAATCCTCAATCGTCGGCACGCAGGTGTGGCGCCCGATCGTCTGGGCACGCCGCGTGACAAGATGGATGTCGCCCTTGAAGCCCATCTGCTCGATGTTGACCAGGACCCGGGCGCCGACCGCGAACGGATCGGCAGAGGCGCCGACGATGGCGACAGAACGGGGTCTCAGCAGGCGGGAAATAGCGCTCATCAATAATTCCAGTGACTAGTGACTACCGACGGGACAAGACTTCAACACACCGTCCTTCTTCCATTTCGTAACAAGATCATCAGCCAGGACGACACCCGGGTCACCGAAATCGGTCATGTTCAGACCCAGCGTCATTTCCGCCTGCCAGAAAGGCTTGGCATTCGATGCGTCAAGGAGACGTACCCCGTATTCGACCACGACAGGACGACGAAGCGGGCCGTCGGTTTTCAGAAAGACTTCGCTGACCTGCATCACTGCGTCGGGACCGAATTTTCCGATCGCGGCCCCTTCTTCTCTTTGTTGCGCGCGAGCGCGCGAATCATCGAGAGCCAGAGGATCGGGCTTCGCGAGGGAGAAAAACTCGACCGCGACACCACATTCACCCAACCGTTGGGTGAAATTCCGCCGATAGGATTGATGATACTCGCCGAGATGATTTGTTCCCAGATCCTCGGCTACAAACAGGCGCTTCATCTCATTCGTATGGCTGCTATCCTTGGTTGCGTAAATAATCGAAGTGGGGCCACAGCCGGAGACGGCGAGGAGAAGCGCCAGTACAAAACCGAAATACACATTTGCCCGCATTGCTTTCATTTTCATGGCGCTGACTCTAACGGCCCGCCGGACAGGAGCGAAATATGCCGTCTTTCGTCAAACGGGCAACGATGTCCGTCGCCAGCTGCGTCCCGGGAACGTCTTCGGTGCCGACGCCTGGGTTTAACACGATATGGGATTTCCAGACGACTTTTCGCGTCTGAGTGTCCGTAAGCGCCAAATTATATTCGATTTTTTCGTAAGACGAAAAGGCGACATGGCCGTTGGCCATTTCGGCTTTCCGCCGAAAACCCGCTTCGGTAATGGTCAGAACCGTATCCGGATTGAAGCTGCGGACAAAGTCGTTGGTCTTCGCGTCTATGTCCTGCCTGACATCATCGTGCGGCGGACGCGCCGCGTCGAACTCCTCGACCGGCCGGACCACGTAGCCCCCAACGATGCCACAGTTTTTTATTTTCTGCTGAAATGCGTCCTGAAAGCTTTTGCTCTGAAGAACCAGCGGATCACGCACGTTTTCAACTACGGCGAGACGTTTGGGCTCGCGGCTGTAATTCGAGTCCCTGTTGCTGGCGATTTCTGTCGAAGGCGGTGAACACGCCGCAAGACACAGCATGAAGCCAGCAGCTTTCCACGCACCCGACAACCTGAAATGACACGACACCAAGATATCCCCCGATTGTACTTGGCTCTGTTTAATCGCGTAACTTGAGGCGTCCTCTTATTCCGCGCTGACGACGTCGCCGAACCGGACGTAGCGAGTGCCATCGAACTTCTCCAACTGGAGTTGTTTGATCGGACGATAGTCGGTTGGCGAGGTCGAGATGGTGATGCCGGGTAATAACAGCGGCACGCTGACCTTGTTGAGATGAGTCGCTTTGTCGAAAATACACTCGCGGGTCAGGTTGTCGCGGCAATCCTTGATCATCTGGACGATGACATGGCCCCAAGTGAAGGAGAACACCGGCGCGGATTCGCCGCGATCCATGTTGGGCAGGTATTTATCCATCCAGACGTTCCATTCCTTGATCTCGGGATCGTCCTTCCATTGCGGATCGGACGGGTCCTTCAGGAACGCCGCGGTGATGACGCCAACCGCTTTCTCGATGCCGGCGGGACGCAGCGAGCCGCCGACCGAGCTTGAGATGTCGGGGAGAAACGTCATCGGATGCCAGCCGATGTCATAGGTCTTACGCACCGACATGGTGACGGCTTTTTGCGGGCCGAACACGAACAGCACATCGGCGCCCGATGCCTGGAGCGTGACGATCTGGGAATCGAGGGTCGGATCGCTGATCTCGTAGCTCGCTTCGGCGACGAGATGTTTGGCGTTTTCCGTACCGAGAAATTTCTTCAGCCCGTTGAGAAAGTCTTTCCCGAGATCGTCGTTCTGATAGAGCGCCGCCATCTTGGCATTCGGATTAACCGACAGCGCATAGCGAGCGTAGATGGCGGCTTCGGTCTGATAGGAAATCGTCGAGCTGGTGCTGAAGGGCCGCGTCGCCGGCTCGTTCCAGTTGCTGGCGCCGCTGGCGATGAAGAGTTGCGGCACCTTATGGTCGTTCAGATATTTCGCGACGGCCATGTTGGGGCCGGTGCCCATGCTGCGATAGAGAAACGAGACGTTATCGGATTCGACCAGCTTGCGGGTCTGTTCGACCGTACGTGGCGGCGCGTAAGCGTCATCGTTGGAGAGGAAATTGATCTTGCGGCCGTTCACGCCGCCCTGATCGTTGATCATTTTGAAATAGGCTTGATCGGCAAGGCCGTTGCTGCCGTTCGCCGAGGCGGGGCCGCTATAGGGCATGGTCTGGCCGATCTTGATTTCGGTATCGCTGGCGCCCGGCCCGTAATTCTTCTGGGCGAAAGCCGACGTGCCGGACAGCATCAGTGCGACCGCCGCGGCGATCGCCAAATTCTTCTCGATCATGCGTTTCTCCCCTTCGCTTTTGTTTTATGCCGCGGTCACAGTTTGCGGGACGCGATCCTTGCACCCTCGACCATGGCTTCGAGCTTTTTATAAACGATCTTGGTATCGACCCGCGATTGGCCGGCGAAAGTCTGGAAGCCGCAATCGACCGCGGCGATGACGCGATCCTTGCCGACGATGTTCGCATAGAGCGCGAGACGCTGCGCGACCAGTTCCGGATGTTCGACGAAATTCGTCGTCGTGTCGAGAACGCCCGGCATCAATTTGATGTCGTCAGCCAGTTTCACCGTCTTCCACACTTCCCACTCATGAGCATGGCGCGGGTTGGCGCCTTCGAACGAAATCGTTTTCGCTTTCGACCTAAGAACGGCGGGCAGAATCGTCGCCAGCGCGATATCGTGAATATGCGGGCCTTCGTAATTGCCCCAACACAGATGCAGCCGCACACGGTCGCCCGGCACGTTACGCAGCGCCTCGTTCAAAATTTCGATGCTGACATCGCATTCCCTGACGAATTCGGCATCCGAGAGATGCGCGAAGACGCTCGACCGGCCGGAGGCGAGATCGGGGCAATCGACCTGCAGAACGAAACCAGCGGCAACGATCGCCTCATATTCGGCCTGCATCGCCTTGCCGACGGCGGCACGATAATCGGCGCTGTTGGGATAAAAGACGTTCGGATGAAACCGTGCGACCACGCCGGGCGACGCCGCCGTCATGAAGGCAGCATGCGCTTTCGATTGATCGACTGCTTTGCGCAGCCGTACGAGATCGTCTTTCAGCCCTTGTGTATCGCGTGGCGCAATCGCGCCGACGCACGCCAATTGCCGCCGCGACGCGGGACCATCGGCCACGGCGGATCGGGCATAGTATTCCGGGAATTCTTCGCGATCGGGATTGCGTTCGGCCAGCCATTGCGAGCGATCGACCTCACCGAAGCCGGTCAGCCGTTGCTGGATATAGGTGGCATAGGAGGCCTTGCTCATCTCGCCGTCATTGACGACGTCGATGCCGACAGCGACCTGGCGTGCGACGACATCGGACACGGCGACGGAAATTTCGCGCTCGAACTGGGCCGGGTCGATCGCTTCATCGCGATCCCGGCGCCTCAGCAGATCGACCACCGCCGCCGGACGCGGCAAGCTGCCGATATGGGTGGTGAGAATGCGATCTGCGTTCGCCATGGCTTTGCTTATTCTTTCTTTTCGTAAGCGCCGAGACCCGGGCGATACGTCTTGTCGTCGAGGAATTGTTTCATGCCCTGGCTACGGCCTTTGTCGGGATCGGTCAGACGAAGCTGATCGAGCTTCGCCATCAGATAATCCTCAGACGCATCCCAGGACATTTCTTCCTGCTTGCGCCAGGCATGTTTGATCGCGCGGATGGCGGCGCGGTTCTTGCTGAGCAGCTTCTTCGCCAGCTCGCGGGTCTTTTCCTTCAACTCGGCCTGCGGCACCGCGAACTTCACCAAGCCCATTTGCGCTGCCTCGACACCGTTGAAGGTGTCGCCGGTCAGCGCGTAATAAAGACCGTTCGTGTCACTCATTTTGAGGGCGACCGAGCGCAGCACGTTGCCGGCAGGAATGATGCCCCAATTGACTTCGGAGAGGCCGAAGGTCGCTTCGTTCGCGGCCAATGCGATATCGCACGACACAACCGGATTGAAGCCGCCGCCGAAACACCAGCCATTGACCATGGCGATGGTCGGCTTCGGGAAATTCTTCAATCGTTGCATCTGCCAGATCTGCGCCTGACGGGCGATCTGTCCCCAGGCTTCGGGCGGCAAGCGATCGGATTCACGAAAAAATTCTTTCAGGTCCATGCCCGCCGAGAAAGAATCGCCCGCACCGGTGAGTACCAAGACGCCGCAACGATCGTCGATCTCGAGCGCTTCGAGAACCTCGGTCATCTCTTTGTTGAGAGTCGGGCTCATCGCATTGCGCTTTTCGGGCCGGTTGAGGCTGACCCAAGCGATGCCTTCTTCGAACTCGACGAGAACCGTATTGCCGCCGACTTTATCCGTCATCTTCGCCTCGCCTTTTGGGTTATTGCGCCTTCAGTCCTAGCAGATTGGCAATCAGATTGCGCTGCATCTGCGAGGTTCCTGCGGCGACGGTTGCCACGCGCGCATCACGAAAGTGACGCTGCATGTCGAATTCTTTGTTGTAGCCATAGCCGCCGAAAATCTGCATGCCGTGATTGGCGACCTTGGCATAGGTTTCGGAGGCGAAGAGTTTCGCCATCGTTATGTCGCGTAGCGCATCTTCGCCATGATCGACCAGCGAGGCGCAGCGATAGATCAAGGCTCGCGCCGCTTCGACCTCGGTGTACATATCGGCCAACAGATGCGCGATGGCTTGAAACGTGCCAATCGGTTTGCCGAATTGCTTGCGTTCCTTGGCATAGGCCAGCGCCATCTCGACACAGCCGAGGGCGCTGCCACAATCCGCTGCAGCCGCGATGACGCGTTCGACTTGAAGGCCGGACAAGACGCAGTCCCATCCCTTGTTCTCGCCACCGATCAAGCGGTCGGCCGGAACACGCACATCTTTGAAGAAGACTTCGTAGGTGCCGGTGCAATAACGTCCCAGCATATCGAGCTTGCGCAGCTCGATCCCCGGTGTCGTGTTATCGACCAGGAACAGCGACAGGCTTTGGCGATGATGCGCCTTGGGGTCAGTCTTCGCATAAACGTTGATGACATTGCCCTTGGCCCCCGCCCCGGTCGCCCAGAGCTTCTGACCATTCAAGACATAATGATCGCCGTCACGCACCGCCGTCGTACGGATCGCGCCGACGTCGGAGCCAGCATCGGGTTCCGAGATCGAGATCGACATCTTGATCTCGCCCGAGATCAGCTTGGGCAGCCAGTATTTCTTCTGCTCTTCCGAGCCTTTGCGCTGCACGTTGAGGCCGCAGAAGGTGCTTCCGCCAAACATCATGCTGAGGTCGGCGCTGACGCGGCCGATTTCCTCGGCGATGATGCAGGCATCTACGGTTGAGCCGCCGAGCCCGCCATACGCTTCGGCGAAAGGCATGGCGAAAAGCCCAGCCTCGGCCCACGCGGCATAGAGGTCATACGGATAGGATTTTTCATTGTCGATTTTGCGCATAAAGTCTGGCGCGCAATGCTTCGCCATCAACTTCTGCACACTGTCGCGCAGCATATTTTGTTCTTCGGTGAAACGCCCGTCCATCGAATCAACCGGCCCGTGCTTGTGAAATAACCAAGCCGTCGATGAAGACCATGAGGAAGGCGAGCGACCAGATGCCAAGTTGGAATCGGCCCAGCTTGCGCGTCTCGACGACGTCGGAAACATCGACTACGGACGCGAAAGCCATGCCCCCTCCTCTGGCGTTATCGAACGTCGCTTGCGCGACTTATCGTTACTGAACTTTATGACCCATCAGATTGGCGATGAGGTTGCGCTGCATCTGGGACGAGCCCGCCGCGACGGTCGCGACGCGAGAGTCGCGATAATGCCGCTGCATGTCGAATTCCATGTTGTAGCCGTAGCCGCCGAGCACTTGCATGCCCATGTTCGCGACCTTCGCGTAGGTTTCGCCGCAGAACAATTTGGCCATGGTGATTTCTTCGAGCGCATTCTTGCCCTGCGCCACCATCGAAGCCGCACGCCACATCAGCGAGCGGCCGGCCTCAACCTCGGTCTTCATGTCGGCGAGCATATGAGCCAACGCCTGGAAGGTGCCGATCGGCTTGCCGAACTGCTTGCGCTCTTTGGCATAAGCAGAAGCCAGATCGACGACGGCGAGCGCACCGCCGCACGAACCGGCCGAAGCGACAACACGTTCGACCTGCAAGCCGGACAACACGAAGTCGAACCCCTTGTTGAGGCCCGCATCGCCACCCACCAAACGGTCGTGCGGTACGCGGACGTCTTTCAGGAACACCTCGTAGGTGCCGGTGCAACGGCGGCCAAGCATGTCGAGCTTCTTCATCTCGAGGCCGGGCGTGTCTTTGTCGATCAGGAAGAGCGACATGCCTTGGCGATAATTCACCTTGTTGTCGGTCTTCACATACATGTTGATGACGTTGTTCTTGGCGGCAGCGCCGGTGGCCCACAGCTTCTGGCCGTTGATCACCCAATGATCGCCGTCGCGCACGGCAGTGGTGCGCATCGCGCCTACATCGGAACCGGCATCCGGTTCGGACATCGAGATCGACATGCGGATTTCGCCGCTCAGCAGTTTGGGCAGCCAGTATTTTTTCTGTTCCTCGGTTGCCTTGCGGACAAGGTTGAGCCCGGTGAACATCGAGCCGCCCAACGCCATCGATAGATCGGTGCTGCGATAGGAAATCTCTTCGGCGACGATCGCCATGTCGATCGCGTTGCCGCCGAGCCCGCCATATTCCTCGGGGAACGGCATGGCTAGCAGGCCCGCTTTGATCCATTCGTCATAGAGTTCGTAGGGATAGGCCTGATCGCGTTCCAGCTTGCGGATGTAATCCGGCGACGCGTGCTTATCCATAAGCTTGCGCACGCTATCGCGCAGCATATTCTGCTCGTCGGTGAAACCGAAATCCATTCCGCACCCTCCCACGATCCGCGCCCACGAATAGGGTGCGATACGCTGCGGAAACTAGCGGGGTTCCGGCGAATGTTCAATGAAATCGGCGCGCCCGAAGGCGCGACGGGATCACACCGCGCCGTTCTTGCGGAAGCCCTCGATGTCGGCAGCGCTGAAGCCGAATTCAGCGAGGATTTCGTCGCACTGTTCGGCATATTCCGGGGCACCGGTGACCATTTCGGTCTTGGTCCGGCTGAGGCTGAACGGCTGGCCGATCAGGTTGATGTCGCCCAGCGCTTTCGACGGCGTTTTCTTAGCGATGCCGAGATGCTTCACCTGCGGATCGTTGAAGGCCTGGTCGATCGTATAGACCGGACCGCACGGCACGCCGGCCTCGTTCATGCGATCGACGAAGCCCGTCGTATCTTCCTTTTCGGTGATCGCGGTGATGATCGCGTTGATCTCGGCGCGATGCTGGCGACGTGCCTTCGGCGTCGCATAATCGGGATTAGAGGCCATATCGTCCCGACCGATCGCCTTGCAGAAGCGTTTCCACATCGGCGGTGTCGGCGCGATGTTTACGTAACCGTCGCGCGTCTTGAAGGTACCGGTCGGCACGCCCGTCGGATGATTGTTGCCGGCCTGCTTCGCGACTTCGCCTTCCATCAGATAGCGCGCGCCCTGGAAATCGAGGAAGAACAGCAACGCTTCGAGCAACGAGGTCTGCACCCACTGGCCCTCGCCCGAGCGTTCACGCTCGTGCAGCGCAATCAGGACGCCCACCGCGGCACACATACCGGCGGCAACGTCGCCCACCGCGATGCCGACGCGCATCGGCCCACGACCTTCTTCGCCGGTGACCGACATCAGACCGGACATGCCCTGCGCGATTTGATCGACGCCCGGACGGTTCACATAGGGACCATCCTGACCAAAGCCCGAGATCGACGCATAAATGATGCGCTTGTTGATCTTCTTCATCGATTCATAATCGATGCCGAGGCGGTTCTTCACGTCGGGGCGATAATTCTCGACGATGATGTCGGCTTTCTCGACCATGCGGCGGAAAATGGCGATGCCGTCCGCGTTCTTGAGATCAAGCGCCATCGCGCGCTTGTTGCGATGGAGATTCTGAAAATCGGGATCGTGACGGGCCGAGAAATCGGAAGGATTGCCGCCTTCGCCACCTTCTTCCCGTGCATCGATCTTGATGACATTGGCGCCCCAATCGGCGAGTTCCCGCACGCAGGTCGGGCCGGAACGGACGCGCGTCAGATCGAGGACAACGAGGTCTTTCAGCGCACTGGAAGCGGGACGAAACGGCATTACTCTTTACTCCGATCTAGCGACGGGCTTCGACGCCATCGATGAAATCGATGACCATGCGGTTGACCTTTTCGGGCTCTTCGATGTTCACGCCATGGCCGGTGTCCGGCAGGGTTTCGAGGCGCGCACCGGGCAGCGTTTCCTGGAGGAAGTGGCTCGGCTTGTTGCAGCCGGCATCGATCCCACCCAGCACGACGAGCGCCGGAATCTTCAACGCCGCGATCGCATCCTTATGGGCATAAAGCGGCGCACGGCGCTTCTGCACGCCACGTATCGTGTTGACGAGACCCGGAACCGAGAAGCTCGAAATCTCCGCGACGAAGCGTTCGAACTCGGCCGGGTTCTTTTCCTTCAGCTTCAGACGCGGCGGCGAACTGGTGAAGTTCTGCTGGATCTGCGCCATGCCGTTCTGCTCGATCCGCGCCGCCATGCCTTCCATGTTGGCGACATAGGTTGCCGGTTCGGCATCCGAACCGCTACCGATGCTGCAAAGGATCGCCGACCGCACGCGCGACGGATTCTTGATCGCGAATTGCAACGCCGCGGCCGAACCCATCGAGACGCCCATCACATGCGCGTCTTTCACCCCGACTGCATCCAACACCGCGCCGATGTCCGACGCGGCGATATCCTGCGAATAGGATTCGACGTCACTCGGCACTGCTGACGGCGGATAGCCGCGGGCGTTGAAGGTGATGCATTGGAAGCGCGACTTCATCGCCGCGACCTGCATGTTGAAGGAATGGCAGGTGCCGGCAAGCTCATGCACGAAGATGATCGCCGGGCCGTTGCCCTCGACCTCGTAATAGATGCTCGTTCCGTCCGATGCTTTGGCTTGCGGCATGATCTAGTTCCTCAGGGGGTGCCTTGACGATTGGCGATGCCGCCGTCGATAGTGACGACCGTGCCGCTGATATAATTCGAGTGATCCGAAGCAAGGAACACAACCATCGGCGCGACTTCTTCGACGGTCGCCGGCCGCTGATACGGCATGTGTTTGAAATTCTCGTTGAAGCGGGTTTCGTCGCCCAACTCGCGCTTGGCGCGGATCTTACCCAGATAGACCGTGCGATCAGTGAGGACCGGGCCGGGATTGACGGCGAGGACGCGCACGCCCTGATCGACGCTGCGGCCACCCATCGCGCGCGCGAAAGCCATCAGCGAAGCATTGCCCGCCGCGCCGGCGATATAGCCGAAGTCGAGCTTTTCACCACCGAGGCCGCAGATGCAGATGATCACGCCATTTTTGCGCGCGGCCATCTTGTTGAAATAGGCGCGGGTCATGTTGATGTAACCGAAGACCTTAAGGTCCCAACCGGCGCGCCAGGCCTTGTCATCGACTTCGTTGATCGTGCCGCCGGGAATGGCGCCGGCATTATTGATCAGGATATCGACATCGGGATAGGCAGCAACGAGTTTGTCGCGCTCTGTCTGGTTCGACAGGTCGAGCGCCATGTACTCGACCTTCACGCCGTATTTTTTCGAGAGTTCCGCAGCGTTCTCTTCGAGCTGCTCTTTCGAACGTGCGGCCAAGACCAAGTTCACGCCTTCGGACGCGAAACATTCTGCGACCGCGAGGCCAATTCCCTTCGATGCGCCAGTGATCAGCGCGGTGCGGCCTGCGAGATGCAAGTCCATAAAAGCGAACTCCCGATGTGTGTTTTCGTGGGGGATATTCCCCGATCGTCCCTAAGGGGTCAATCGGGCAGGCGAAATCTCGCTCGACGATGGCGGTTGCCGACGGAAAATCATCCGGCCGAGCAAACGAAACAGGCCGGCGACACCGGTAGGCATCGCATAAACGCAGAAGATCAGCAGTACGCCGTAGATCGCCCAAGGAGCGGCTTTCGATATCTGATCGGCGAAAGGCGGCACGAATTCGATGAAGATCGCGCCGAAGAACGCCCCCGAAACGGTCGCGACGCCCCCGACCACGACACCGACGATGAAGCTGATCGACAGGAACAGCGTGAAACTGTCCGGCGAGACGAACTGCGTCGCCAACGCACCCAGCGCACCGGCGATGCCGGTGAACATCGCGCTGACGCCGAAGGTCAGCGATTTATAAAGCGAGGTGTCGATGCCCATGCTGGACGCCGCCATCGGATGGTCGCGGATCGCGACGATCGCCCTGCCCGTCCGGCCGCGCAGCAGGTTGTAGCCGAGCACGAACATGATGACGGTGACGATCAGGCAGAAGAGATAGAGCCATTGATCGGAATTGATCGCGGCGAAAGGCGCGTCCGGCTTGTCGAGCAAGATACCCTGCACGCCGCCGGTCCATTTTTCGATGCCGTGGAATTTCAATAACTGCGGCGTCGCCACCGCCAAGGCAAAAGTCGCGAGGGCCAGATAAGGCCCTTCGAGGCGCAAAGCCGGCAAGCCGAAGAGAAACCCAGCAACGAAGCAAATTGCCGCGGCGATCGGCAGCGTCGCCCAGTAAGGAAGGCCTGAATGATTCATCAGAATGGCGACGGTGTAGGCGCCGATCGCATAGAACGCGCCATTTCCAAGCGCGATCTGGCCGTTATAGCCGGTCAGGATATTCGCCCCGAACACCGCGATAGCGTAGTCGAGCACCATCGTGAACTGGAAAACACGATAGCCACCGACAAAGAACGGCAAGGCAATCGCCAAGGCCAAGACAGCAAAGAGACCGATCAGGCGCACGTTCGGAGTCACGGTCATACCCGCGTCACCACGAAGCGGCCGAACAATCCGGAAGGCTTGAACACCAGCACGCCGACGATGACGCAGAGCGCGACGGTCAGCTTAAGCTCGGTGCCGACGACGTATGCACCCGCCAGGTTTTCGACGACGCCGACTAGGACACCGCCCAACGCTGCGCCCCAGGGATTGTCGATGCCGCCCAGCACTGCCCCGGCCAAGGCGTAAAGCAGGATACCGCCCATCATGTTGGGTTCGAGATACAGAATCGGCGCGGCCATCATCCCTGCGACCGCCCCGATCGCGCCGGCAAGCCCCGCCCCCAGCGCCAGCATCCAGCCGACGCGAATGCCGACAAGGCGGCTCGACACCGGATTCTGCGCAGCGGCACGCATCGCGAGACCAAGTTTGGTGAAGCGGAAGAACGCGAACACCAGACCCAGCACGACCAAGGTCACGCCCATCATCCCGACCTCGTGCGGCGAGAGATAACTGCCACCGTACCAGGCTTGAGTCGGGAACGGGCTGGGAAAGGTTTTGACCGTGTATGTGTAAATCCAACCGGCGACGCTGTTGAAGATCACCAGTAGTCCGATGAAGACCATCACGACCGAAAAGAACGACGCATTCTCGACCGGCTTGAGGATCACGTTCTGGACGAAAACGCCGAGCGCGAAGGCGAAGATGAGCGTCAGGAAGAAGGCTTCCCAATAGGGAAACCCGGCCTGCACCAGGGTCCAGGCGATGTAGGTCGAGAACATCGCCAATTCGCCTTGGGCGAAATTAATGTGATGGGTCGATTGATAGACCATGACCAACGCCAGAGCGAGGCTGGCATAGATACCGCCGGTCGCAAGACCCGAGAGCAATTGATGCAGGAACGCTTGCAACGGTTGCGCCTTAATAACCGAGATAGGCGCGGCGGACCGACGGATCGCCCGCAATCACGGCGGACTCGCCGCCCATGATGATCTTTCCCGTCTCCAACAGGTAAGCTTGCCCGGCAAGCTCCAGCGCAAGATTGGCGTTCTGTTCGACCAGCAGGACGCTCGTCTTCTCGTCCTTGTTGATCGCGGCGAGGATGCGGAAGATTTCACGCACGATCAGCGGCGCCAGACCGAAAGACGGCTCGTCGAGAAGCAACAACTTAGGCCGCATCATCAAAGCGCGCCCGATCGCCAGCATCTGTTGCTCGCCGCCGGACAGGGTCCCCGCCTGTTGCTTGTGCCGTTCCAGCAGACGCGGGAAATAAGCATAGACGCGTTGGAAGTCGTCGTTAACCGCGGCGCGGTCGCGGCGCGTATAGGCGCCGAGGCGAAGGTTTTCTTCGACGGTGAGATGGCCGAAGGTGCCGCGCCCATCCGGCACATGGGCGATCCCACGGCGGGCGATGTCTTCGGTCGCGCGGCCGTCGATCCGTTCACCGGCGAAAGTGATCGTGCCGCTAGTGCGGACCATCATGTTGCAGATCGCGCGCAGCGTCGTGGTCTTGCCTGCCCCGTTCGCACCCAGCAGCGCCGTGATGCCGCCTTCCTCGACGGCAATGCTGACGCCCTGCAAAACTTTAGTTTCGCCATAGGCCGCATTGAGATTAGCGATTTCGAGAATGGCGCTCATGCGTCGGCCCCGAGATAGGCGCGGATCACATCGGGCGCGTTCCGCACTTCTTCCGGCGTGCCGTCGGCGATCTTGCGGCCGAAATCGAGCGCAACGACTTTGTCGGACACACGCATGACCAAATTCATGTGATGTTCGACGAGCAGCACGGTGAGGCCGTACCGTTCGCGCACCATCAGGATCAGCGCGCGCAGCTTTTCGACTTCTTCGCTGTTGAGCCCGCCTGCCGGTTCATCGAGCAGCAGTAATTTCGGCTCGCAGGCCAAAGCGCGCGCCAGCTCGACGCGTTTTTGCGTGCCGAAGGGAAGCCCTTGGATCGGCGTATCAGCGACCGCGCCGAGATCGAGCGTCTCGATCAGCGCGTTGGTTCGTTCGACCAACCGCGCCTCTTCACGCGCGACGATCGGCAGGCGTAACGCATTCGCGATGAAGCCGCCGCGCGTCGTGCTGTGACCGCCGACCATGATGTTGTGGCGCACCGTCATGGTGCGGAAGAGCGCGAGATTCTGAAACGTCCGGCCGATGCCAAGCCCCGCCATGCGATGACGCGGTTGGCTCAGCAATTCATGGCCGTCGAACGTGATCGTGCCGGTCTGCGGCTCATAGAGACGGCTGAGGCAATTAAACAGGGTGGTCTTGCCGGCGCCGTTGGGACCGATGAGGCCGCAAATCTGTCCGCGCTCGATTTCGAACGAGACGTCATTAAGCGCGACGATACCGCCGAAGCGGACCGATATTCCTCGTATCGCGAGCAAAGGCCCAGTGTTGTTGGTTATTCCGTCCGGCACGGCCGGTCGTCCTCCCCGATGGCATTATCATTTTTGGTCGTTAGACGGCGCTAAGGTACTTGCGAACACCCGGCCGCGGCAATGGCTTTCACGCGCCAAAACGAAATGGCCGCGAAGGATATCGCGGCCATTTCCCTAAAGCAGGATATCGAATCGTCAGAGCGTTAGAGCGTTAGAGTCGATTTCGCGAAGAGGTCTTCGATCGAGAGTTCGCGCGAAATATATCCTTGCTGATAGGCGTAGCGGACGAAGGTCCCGATATTGTTGCGGTTCGCCGCACCCAGGCCATTCTCGAACGGATTGGGGCCGTAATGTTCGAGCTGCTGTTCGAGCAGGAACATCGAATCGACGAACGAGGTCATCTTCTCGATCCGCCAGAGTTCGTCGGCAGCCGTTTGCGCTTCGTTGAAAGCTTTGCACAGGCTGACCGGAATCCAGGGTTCTCGTTCGGCCAATTCTTTCTTCATCACCATGACGTGACTGACCGGAATGTAGCCGAGCTTCTTGATCAGGCGATGCGTCTCGTCCTGACAATCCGGGAATAGGCGGCGAATCCACGGCTCGCGATTTTGAAATTCTTTCGGCACGCGCGGCGCGAAGATCGCATCGACCTCTCGGTCACGCAGTTTTTCGGACGAGCTTTTGCCCTTGCCAAGTTCGATCTTGATATTCGCCGGCGCGACGAAGCCGTTGAGTTCGGGCTCGCTCGTCACCCAGGTCACTTGATCCGGCGACAGGCCGTAATGTTCCTGGAACAGACCGCGCAGCCACAGATAGACCGTGAAGCGATAGCCCTGCACGCCGATGCGCTTACCGATGAGGTCGCTCGGCTTGGTGATGCCGCTATCGGCGTGGGTATAGGCGAAAGCCAAGATCGGATCGCGCAACGGAAAGACCGGGATGCCGATACAGGGCTCGCCCCGGTCGCGCGCAGCGACATACCAGGACAGCGACATCTCGGCGACGTCGTATTCTTCATAGACGGGACGGACACAAAATTCGCCCACCCATTTGGTGCTGGCCGTGAGGTCGATACCTTCCGGCTTCACCCGTCCGTCGAGCAACGGCCGCGTGCGATCGTAATCGGCGAATACCATCTCGATCGGAAAGAGACCTTTAGCACCGGATGTTTCGCGCGTCGCGGCGATCGGACCATTATCGGGTGGCGTCATGCGTTCCTCCTACGATTCTATAATTCTATGAAGCCGTTATAGATGACACAAGTCAGTCAGCGGCTTTCTTCCTGAACCATCAACCGGCGCAGCATGTCGTCGAACTTGCGCCAGTCCGATCCGACCGCGCCGAAAAAGGACTCATGTGCCGCCCCTGCCGCTTTGAAGGCGCGCTGCAAGATCGTCCGGCCGGCGGCGGTCAGGTCGATGCTGTTGGCGCGGCCATTGTCGGGATGCGGCTTGCGCGCGACATAGCCGCGTTCTTCCAACTGGCGCAGATTCTTCGACACCATCATCTTCTCGATCTTGGTGTACTGCGCCAAGGCGGTCTGCGAAGGCACCTGCCCCGCGTTCAACAGATGGTTGGTCGCGGCCAGCAACACATATTGCAGATGCGTCAGCGTCAGCGTGTCGAGCTGCCGCTCGATTTCCCGGTGCCAGGCATAGTGAACTTGCCAGAGGCGATAACCGAGGATCGCCTCGGGCGGCGCTTGGATGGTTTCGGCGCCGCTCTTCGATGAGCGCGCCTTGGCATTTTTCTTCTTCAAACCCGCAGGAACATCGGCGAACACGAAAACCTCTTTGAATCTTGTAGTGTTTGACTATATAGCTAACCGCTACAAAGTCGAAGCGCGAAGTTTAGGGAGGAAGCGTTATGGCGCGGCATGTACCCGGACCGCTCTATTACGAGCAGATCGGCGCGACCGGTCTGCCGATGCTGTTTCTCCATTCGACCCCCGACGATCACCGGCTGTGGTTGTTCCAAACCGCGCGTTTCTCGGCGCAGTTCCGAACGGTCGCCATCGACATCGCGGGCTATGGCCGATCCCCTGCCCCGCAACCAGGTGTCCGCATCGCCGATCAAGCCGCCGCCTGCTGGGAGGTCGCCGACCGGATCAGCGACGGCCCGATCATCCTCCACGGCAATTCGATGGGATCGAGCGTCGCCAACGCGATGGCAAGGCAGCAACCCGAACGCATCAAAGCGATGATCCTGTCAGGCTGCGGCTTCACCACGGCGAACGAGGTCTTCCTCAAATGGGTCGAACGCTACAAGACCGAGGGCATCGCGCTGCGGCATGATCAAGTCCTGGATCATTTCGCGCCCGACGCGCAGGCCAATCCATATCTGCAGTATTACGCGCGCATGGTGGTCGAGCTGAACAATCACGGCACGCTCGACAGCATCATCGCGATGAACGAGGCGCTGTCGCATCGCGAGCCGGCGTCCTTCTATCAGGCGATCACGGTGCCGACGCTGATCATCACGGGCACCAAGGACCGCTCCTATCCCAGCGCGCTGGAACTGCAAAAACTGATTCCCAACTGCGCGTTGCAGGCGATCGAAGGCGCAGGCCATGCGCCGATGATCGAGGCGCCGTGGGATTACGACCGGCACGCGATCGACTTTCTCACCACACTCGGCCTTTATCCAAAGGATCACGCATGAAGCGCGAAGATCATGAATTGCTGTCCCGCACCGGCCCCGGCACGGCGATGGGGAATCTGTTGCGGCGCTACTGGATGCCCGCCCTCCTTTCGCGCGAGCTGGAAATGGACGGTGCGCCGCTGCGTGTGCGGTTGCTCGGCGAAGACCTGATCGCGTTCCGCGACAGCGAAAATCGCGTCGGGCTGTTGGAAGAACATTGCGCGCATCGCGGCGCATCGCTCTATTTCGGCAAGAACGGCGAGAGCGGCTTGCGCTGCTGGTATCACGGCTGGAAATACGACATCGACGGCAATTGCCTCGATCAGCCGAACGAACCACCCGCCGCGCGTTTCTGCGACCGGGTGAAGCAACCGGCCTATCCCTGCGTGGAAAAGAACGGCGTCATCTGGACCTATATGGGACCGGCCGATTTGAAACCAGCCTTCCCCGAACTGGAATGGACGCTGGTGCCGGAGGGGCATTACTACGCGTCGAAGCGGCTGCAGGATTGCCATTGGCAGCAGGGCATGGAAGGCGATCTCGATTCCAGCCATTTGAACTTCCTGCACGGGCAAGAGACGATCAACGCCTCGCCCTCGCACGGCCGCTTTCCGTCGGGCAAATGGATGGCCGACGATCCGAACCCGAAGATCGAGATCGAACATACGGCAGGCGGCATCATCCAGGCAGCGCGGCGTGCGGCCGGTGACAAGGATTACTATTGGCGCATCGGCGAATGGCTGGCGCCGGTCTTCACGATGATCCCCGGCTTTCCCGGCGATGCGCCGTTCGGCGGCCATGCCTGGGTCCCGATGGATGACGACAAGACCTGGTGCTTCGCTTTCTCGTGGCATCCGGTACGGGCCTTCACCGAGACCGAGAAGAAGAACCAGCAGAGCGGCTGGGGCATGCACTCCTTGATGAGGCCGGACAGCTTCATCGCCGCGCATAACAAGAGCAACGGCTATGCCCCCGCGGACTTCCCGCCGGTGAAGCAGCCGTGGCAGCGCATTAAGATCTTCCAGGATCAGGACACGGCGATCACCGAGAGCATCGGCGCACGTTACGACCGGACGAAAGAAACGCTGGGCAGCACCGATGCACTGATCATCCAGACGCGGCGGCGGCTGATGGCCGCGGCGCGCGATCTGGAGGAAGGCCGCGAGCCGATCATCTCGGCGCGCGATTATCGCCTGCGGCCTTATTCCTGCGTTCTGCCCCGCGATACGCCGTCTTGGGTCAAAGCCGTCGAGGAAACGCTCGATGCGCGGCCAGAGACTTACAAGATTTCCGCCTGATACAAACCGACAAGAGAGAAACCTCATGCGCCCCGCATTTTCGATGCTCGCGATCGCCGTTACCATGGCGATCGCCACGCCCAGCTTCGCTCTCGATAAAATCCGCGTCGGCAAAGCCGCTGCCGTAGGCTTTTCCTTCTCGGTCCTCGATGTCGGTATCGCCAAGGGCTACTACAAGGATGCCGGCATCGAGATCGAAGAATTCAGCTTCAGCGGCGCGGCCCGCGTGGAGCAAGCCATCGCCGCAAACTCGATCGATATCGCGCTGAGCGCCGGCACCGACTTCGCGCTGTTGGCCAAGGGCGTGCCGGCGACCTGCATCGCCAATCTCGCCGGGCCGCCGTACGACATCGCGATCATCGTCGCCAAGGATTCTCCGATCAAGACTCTGGATGACTTACGCGGCAAGCGCTTCTCAGCCTCGACGGCCGGCGGCTCGATGATGGAATGGATGGGCAAGGAGCTGGGCCGCGTCAAAGGCTGGAAGCCGGACGAGACCAAGTCCATCGCCGTCGGTGTCGATCGTCCGGCGAAGGTCGCCGCGCTCAAGACCGACGCCGTCGATGCGGTGTTCGATGCGCCGGGCATGGCGTTCGAGATGGAGCAGCATGGCGAAGGCCGCCTCCTCGCCCTCGCCTCTGACTTCATCAAGGACTTCATGGTTCACGGCATCTTCGCGCGCAACGAGTTCATCGCCCAGAACGAAGACGCGACCAAGCGTTTCCTCGCCGCCTGGTTCAAGACCATCGCCTTCATGAAGAAGAACCGCGACGAGACCGTGCAGATCATCGCCGAGGCGGTCCATGTCGATCCGAAGGTGATCGGCCGCGAATATGATCTCGAGATCGAGATGTTCTCGACCGACGGCAAGATCTCGCCTGCGGCCCTCGCGAAACTCGACACCGCCTTCGCCGAGCCGCTGGATATATCGAAGTACTACACCGAGAAGTATCTGCCCGGTTCGCGCTAACTCCTTCAATCGTCACCCCCGCGAAAGCGGGGGTCCATCTTTCCACCGTACGAACGGCGTGATGGATTCCCGCTTTCGCGGGAATGACGACATTAGGAAGTGGCTGTTATCGCGCCCACTTCGTCAGCAGCTTCTCGGCGTTGCCGCTGTCGATCGCGAGGATGTCGCTTTCGCTGAAGCCGAAATCGCGGACGCCCTTCGCGGTTTCGACCGCGGTGCGCCAGGGGAAGTCGGTGCCGAACAAGACCTGCGATACCTCGACCAGCCGCATCAGCGAGGCCAGCGCCCACGGATGCGCCGCCTGCGCCGTGTCGTAATGAAAGCGTTTGAGATAGGCGAGCACGCCTTCGGGTACGCGCGCCGCCATGCCCTTTTCGGTTTGCGAAAAGCGGATCAGCCGTTCGGTCAGGAACGGCGCGGTGCCGCCGGCATGCGAGAATATCCATTTGATGTCGGGATATTTCGCTGCCGCGCCGCTGAACAACAGCCGCGTGATCGCGCGCGTCGTGTCGGTGCCGAACTCGATCACGGAATCGCGAATCTCGGGCACCATACCGACACAGCAATGCGGCGTCGCCGGATGGGTATAGACGACGGCCTTGCGCCGGTTGAGTTCGGCGAAGATCGGATCGTAATGCGGATCGCCCAGCCACTTGTCGCCGATGCTGGTCATCAGGTTGATGCCGTCGGCCTTCAACACGTCATAGGCATATTCGATCTCGCGCAGCGAACCCTCGATATCGAGGATCGGCAGCATCGCGAACTGGCCGAACTTGCCGGGATAATCGGTGACGAGCTTCGCGACGTAATCGTTCCATTCGCGCGTCAGGCCGCGCGTATCGTTGGGGTTCGGCCAAACCTCGATCGGATGCGGCAGCGAGATCATCGCCGCGCGCACGTCGCCCTTCTCCATATCGTCGAGCGTCTTGTTGATGGTCCAGGCATAGGTCGGGCCGCCGCCCGCGCCCGCGCGCATTTTCTCGCCGACGAGGCTCGGCGGGGTGACATGATGATGAACGTCGATACGGTGCAGCCCGGCCATTTCTTCCCTCTTGCTATCCTTTAAACGCGCGCCGAGGATGTCACAGCAACAAGCCCCCGACAAGACCGGGCGGGCCCACAAGACCGGGAGGATCACCTTGAGCAGCACCGCCACCAGCCGCGTCGTTCTCGTCACCGGCGCCGCACGCGGCATCGGCCGCGCGATGACGCTGGGCCTCCTCGCCGCCGGTCATCGCGTTCTCGCCAGCGACATCGACGGGCTCGACGATCTCGCCGCCGCGGCGAAGCAGCAACGCAATGTCGATCAGATCGCCACCGTCGCCGCCGATGTCAGCAAGGACGAAAGCGCCGACCGGTTGGTGCAGGCAACGATCGACCGCTTCGGCCGGCTCGACATGCTCATCAACAATGCCGGCGTCGGCCCCAACACCGTGCGGCCCGGCACCAGCCCGACCGGCGACTTCCGCACCGTCGCGCCCGAGGACTTCCGGCGCATCATCGATGTCAATGTCGTCGGCCCGTTCCTGATGACGCGCGCAGCGGTGAAGCCGATGGTCGCGCAAGGCTGGGGCCGCGTCATCAACGTCACGACCAGCCTCGATTCCATGTGGCGCAAAGGCATGCTGCCCTATGGCGGATCGAAAGCGGCGAACGAGGCGCATTGCTGCATCATGGCGGCCGAGCTCGACGGCACCGGCGTCACCGTCAACATCCTCGTCCCCGGCGGCCCGGTGAACACGCGCCTCGTCGGCAGTTCCTTCACCGAGGCCGAAAAACAGAAACTGATCCAGCCCGACATCATGGTGACGCCGCTGTTGTGGCTGGCGTCCGACGCCACCAACGCCACCACCGGCCAACGCTTCATTGCCGCCTTCTGGGACAAAACCCTGCCGCCCGACGAAGCCGCGGCGAAGTGCGGCGCACCGATGGCTTGGCAGCAACTGGGAAGGCAGGCGATCTTTCCCGGCGGCAAGGGCGGCGAGGTTCATTGAGGACCGAGGCGAAATTGGGTTCGTTTCGTAATTTTTCGTTTTTTGCTTAAATAACAATAAGTTTGATTTTTCGGTCGGCTTCGATAAATCGCTTCCAGGATTTCCTTTCCGCCTCTTAAATTATTTTTCGCGCAAAAGGCGCGGATCGGACTGAAACGGCTCCAGACAAGCCTGTATCGCATCCGCAACGGCGACATGTTTAGGATCGCTCGTCGTGAAGGGTTCGTTTGTCGCAAGAATCAAAATGCCCCCGCCTTTTGTACTTTCGACAATCGCCGACAAAGGGGCTGTTATTTTTTTCGCATAAGGCGCTGAAAAATACGTCATCCACCCGCTGCGAAAAGGCGGAAAAGGCTTTTTTTCATAAAAGGGCTTCCAATAATCCCCATCAACGATAGAAGCCCAACTTGGCTCCCAAGCCTCGATCATCGCCAGGAATAGAGACTTTAAAGTATCTGGGTTGATCAAATCGGCATTATCTACTGTTGGTCCATCGACATTCATCTCTACCGCATTCGGAAAGTCCGGGAAATCGCCGTAAGCCCCAGCACGCCAACTTGCGTTCACGCCCAGCGGGCCTTCCGAACCGTTCCACGCGGACGCCGAAAAACCCAAATCCGGCATCAGTTCTCGTGAAGTATCTGTATATTGCCGGCTCCTCTCGAATATATCCGTCAGTTCATCAACGTCCGGAGGCATTACACAAAAAGGTTTGTTCCATTGCTCCTCGTTGTAACCCTGCCTGTTCCATTTACGAAACGCGGGGTGTATCGCCGCCAAAGAATCAAGCATCCGCGCAAGCCGGACCGCGCAAGAATGCGTCGACTCTTCCCGAGCACCCCAACGGAGTGCAATGTCATAAAATCGCGCGCTCATTGGTTCTCTTTCTTGACCAAGGGTGCATGGAATACCGTGATGTTTGAATATCCAGCTCGAGAAAATTGAACACGAAAATAATTTGCGACAGGTTCTTCTGCGAAATACCATTCGACAGGATAACGGTCCGCGGCAGCCTTTGATTGTCTCTGCGCCTGCCCCATAATTTCCTTAACGCCTTCGTAATTCCTTCGCCATGTATCCGGACCCGTCATTGCCCATCGAAAGCCTTCACCTTTCGCTTCTAGCAAAACACCATTGCGGCATCCGTCGAAACTTACGCCTTTGAAGTCGACAGCCAAACCTCGCGGCAACCCCGTGATCTGCTCCTGATAAGCAAGCGCACGCTCGGATCTTTTCGGCCAATTTGCAGTATCGGGACCAGGGTCCGGGCAAAGCTTTGCGCGGTCACTTTGCGTAACACTCTGCGCAATCGTTCCTGCATCCGAATCTTTGGACGCTCTACGCGCTTCGTATGCATAAATCGCATCGGAATCGATCGCGACGGCGCTACCGCCAAGATAAGAACCAATCGAGTTGCCGTCCTTGTCGCGAAAGATTCCATCGGCACCTGATCGGCCCGAATAAAGTACGTCGATATCGCCATCACCACGATCGCGGGTGAGCGATAGAACGCCAGTACCTTGATCGAAGCGGTAGCTGACATCGGGTGAGTCGGGCACCGCCCCATCGGAGATCAGGCTCCGATTGGTCGGGATGAAAATCGTCCCCAGAAAGGCGACCGGCGCGGCAACGGCGCCCAAGGCTCCCGAACCTGCTGCGAGAACCCGAGCGCCCAATTGACGGAGCGCGGGCAGCAATTCAGGTGCGAAGATATCCGCAGCTGATACCGACGCAGCTCTCCCGGCAAGCGCGGCCGCCGCACCGTCTCCCGTCCAACGCCCGCGTTCATCCCGCGGCTGATTAGTGTCGAATCCCTCTTTCGCGAGAGGAACCGTTTTAGCCAAATAAGCGAGAAACGGATCGTCGCGCGATGCTGTGTTTTGTCCCGACGCGACCGCCCGCTCGAAAGGATGATTCTCTTCAATTTCGCGAAGTAGAGCGCCACCTGAACCGACGCCTACGCATAGGTAGCCACCGTCAGCCGTGTGACTGACCAGGATCGAATCTGGGTCAGCCGCATCCTTTGTGGATTGACAAAAAGTCGGGGCAAAAAAGGCTTTTCAACGCGCGGGGATCCGCGCCTAGTTCCCAAAGCGTCGTCCACCGCAGCCCCTGTTCTGTATAATTTGGAACCTAATTAACTAGAACAAAACAAGAACAATGTCAAGCTAAAAAGGGCGCGCCTTTCTATGAAGCCGCGCCCTTTCCGCTGTTACTTCAAGCGCTCCGCCGCTTCCTTCGCCATGCTCAAATCCGCATATTTCTTCGCATCGATATCGATGTTGAGAAACCCG
Organism: uncultured Rhodospirillales bacterium; assembly: GCA_903822185.1. Lineage (GTDB taxonomy): Bacteria > Pseudomonadota > Alphaproteobacteria > ATCC43930 > CGMCC-115725 > CAIKMD01. The sequence goes on from CAIJOA010000039.1 coordinate 114,763, forward strand.
GCTTCCTTCTGGACCTGCAGATTGCGCTGCAAGCTATCGAGATCGGGCAGCAAGTTCGGGTCGCGATAGAGATCGTTCGTCGTGAACACCCAGGCCTGCATCGCCGCCACCGGGATCTTGGTGAAGTTCGAGATGATGGCGAGCGCTTCTTCGCGGTTCTTCGGGTCGAGATACCAGCGCAGCTCGCGCATTTCGTCCTCGAGGTAATCGACGAGAGCGGCGCGGTTCTTCGCGATGTAAGCGGTGCGGGCGACGGGGAAGAGAATCTGGATGCTGCCGCCCATCGCGTCGGCGCCGGTGAAGAGCACGCGGGCCTTTTCGATCGCGCGCGCATCCTGACGGATGTTCGAGATCGTCGTGATCATGTCCGCCTTGCCTTCCAGCAGGAACGGAATCATGTGCGAGAAATCGGTTTCGATGACGGTGTAGTCGCGCTTGTCCTCAAGGCCGATGCGGCGCAGATAGGCGCGCATGGCGATGTCGGTGCCGGCGCCGATGACGTTGGTGGCGATCGTCTTGCCCTTCAAATCGGCCGGCGTTTTGATCGGCCCGTCTTTCAGCACCATGAAGCCATTCGAGAGATAGCCGGGATGACCGTCCTGCAGCGTCGAGCCGATGACGCGGAGATCGGTCATGCGGCCGTTCTGGATCGCCAGCGCGAAGGAGGCATAGGCGAGATCGGCAATATCGAGATCGCCCGTGCCGAGGGCGGTGATCATCGGCGCGGTGCCCGCGAAATGAATCGGTTCCAATTCGTAGGTCTTGCCGTGATGAGTCGCGAGCTCGGGCTTGGCGAGGAGGATCGGCGCCAGCGAGGTCGGTACGGTGATCCAGCCGATTTTGATCTTGAGCGGATCGGCGTGTGCCGCGCCGGCGAGCAACACACCGGCGGCGACCGTGGCGATCAAAGACTTCAAACGCATTTCCTGTTCCCTGTGATTCGTTTTGTTTTGACGACGACGCTCTTTTTTTACACGTCACCCTCGGGCTTGACCCGAGGGTCCAGCGGTCGTTGCCGCTGAGAGATGGATTGCCGGGTCAAGCCCGGCAATGACGATAAAGGTGGGGGCTTTTAACCCGTGACGTTTTCCGGTTCGGGCACGAGGCCGGCTTCTTTCACCGCTTCGACCGCCACCGCTTCGTCGGCATCGGCTTCGTCGCCGGACGAGCCGACCGCGCCGATGATCAGGCCGGTTTGGTCTTTGATCAGCACGCCGCCGGGCGTCGGGATCACTTTGCCGTCTGTCGCCGCCATCAATGAGGTAATGAAGGAAGGCGCAACCTCGGCGATGCGGCCGATGCCGCGGCTGGACCGATTCATCATCAGCGCGCCGTAAGCCTTGCCGATCACCACGTCCTGGCGACGGATGCCGGTGCCGTTCTCGCGCTTGAAGGCAACGAGATCGCCGCCGGCATCGAGCACGCACATGGTCATCGGCCGAAGGTTGCGGGCGCGGGCGAGACGCAGGGCGGTATCGACGATCCTGGTCGCGGTTTCGAGATCGACACCGCGCGTCATCGCGCGAGAAACGGTGGCCATAGAGTGCTCCTTTAGGGCTTTAGCATGAATTGGGTTGGGCATGACATAACCCAATCGTCACTCCCGCGAAAGCGGGAGTCCATGCCAACAGCGTACTCGTTGCCCGATGGATTCCCGCTTTCGCGGGAATGACAGAAAAAGAATTAGGCATCGCGTTGGCGTCCTTGCCCCTCGCCCGCTTGCGGAAGAGGGAGGGGCCCGCCGCGGCGCGGTGGGAGGGTGAGGGTTGTCGGCATCGTGCGATCCCCCTCACCCGCTCGCTGCGCTCGCCACCCTCTCCCCCAACTTGGGGGCGAGGGTTGAGAAAGCGGTTCAATTCGCTTTCACCCGTTTCGCCGCTTCTTCGACGATGCTGAGGTCGGCGAATTTCGGGACGTCGATGTCGATCTTGAGGAAGCCGGCTTCTTTCTGCGTCTTGAGGTTGCTTTGCAGCGCGTCGAGGTTCGGCATGTTGTCGGGGCTGCGATAGATGTCTTCCTTGGTGTAGAGCCAGCTATCGTAATGTTCCGGCGGCGCCTTGGTGAATTTCGAGACGATCTGCACCACCTCGGCATGGTTCTTCGGGTCCATATACCATTTGAGCGCGCGGCCCTCGTCTTCGAAATAATCGACCAGGGCGGCGCGGTTCTTGGTGATGAAAGGCGTGCGGGCGACGCGGAACAGCATCGCCGTCACGCCCATGCCTTCGCGCAGATAAAACAGCGGCCGCGACATCGCCTGCAATTCGGGATCGAGCACGGTCGAATGGATCGTCGCGATGAGCTGCGCTTTCCCCTGTTTCAGCGCGTCCTTCATGCTGAAATAGGAAACCTCGATCTCGTTGTAATCGCGCTTATCTTCAAGCCCGTTCTTGCGCAGCCAGGCGCGCATGCCGATATCGGTACCCGACCCCAGCACGTTGGTCGCGGCGACATGACCTTTCATATCGGCGATCGTCTTGATCGGCCCGTCCTTCAACACGACGTAGGGGATCGACAGGAAGCCGGGCACACCGTCCTGCATCTCGTCGGCGATGACGCGCAGATCGTCCATATGCGCGTTCTGGATGGCGATGCCGAACGAACCGAACGCCATCTCGCTGATATCGAGATCGCCGGTCGCGAGCGCCGTCACCATCGGCGCGGTGCCGTTGAAATGAATCGGCTCCAGCGTGTAGCTCTTGCCGAGATGACGGACGAGGTCGGGCTTCACATCGAGGATCGGCGTCAGCGAGCTGGGCACGTCGCTCCAGCCGATGCGGAGTTTGACGGGATCGGCTTGGGCCGCAGATGCTGCGACCATCGACGCGAACACTGTCGCGAAAACGACTCCCCGATTCATAGATCATTCCTCCCCGTTCATTTTTCGTTGAGCGCAACCCTATGCCAGGTGGGCAAGGAAGAAAAGCGACACCCTACCTAATAGCCCTCGCTCCAATCTCTTAGCCCTCGCCCCTTGAGGGGAGAGGGTTGGGTGAGGGGTCGGGCAACAACGAGGATCGTGGGGTCGTTCCCCCTCACCTTCCCATCGCTACGCGACGGGCCCCTTCCTCTCCCCAAGGGGCGAGGGGAAAAAGACACTTCACCACGGAGACACGGAGATCACGAAGAGAAGGAAATTGAGAAGACCTTCTCTCTTCTCTCTTCTCCCTACCTCCGTGTCTCCGTGGTGAACCCTGCCCGCGTTTGACCCCTCAAAACCGCACCCATATAGTCGCCACAACATAAACGGGAGGACCTTATGACCACGCCATTCCGCATCGACGTCCATCATCATCCGACGCCCTGCGCCGAGATCATCAACGGCAAGCGCGCGGTGCCGCCGAATCTGAAGGATTGGACGGCCGCCATGTCGCTTGAAGATATGGACAAGAACGGCGTCGCCACCTCGATCCTGTCGCTGAACCATCCCGTTGCCGTCTGGGAAAGCGATCAGGCCGGCGCGCGCAAACAGGCGCGCGAGTGGAACGAATTCATGACCAAGCAGGCCAAGGACCATCCCGGCCGCTTCGGCGTCTTCGCGGTGCTGCCGATCCTCGATATCGCCGGATCGCTGATCGAGATGGAATATGCGCTCGACACGCTAAAGGCCGACGGCATCAACATGATGACCAATATCGGCGACAAGTGGCTGGGCGATCCCTACTACTTCCCGCTGTTCGAGGAATTGAACCGGCGCAAGGCGGTGATCTATTGCCACCCGCACGCGCCGAACTGCACCGCCAACATGATGATGCCGATGATCAATGATTCGGTCATCGAATTCGCCACCGACACGTCGCGCGCCATCGGCACGATGCTGTTCTCGGGCGCGGCGCATAAATTCCCGGACATCAAATTCATCTTCTCGCATGCCGGCGGTACGATGCCGTTCATTCTCGAACGCTATACGCGCCACCCGCTGACCGACAAGGCGATCGCGGCCAAGGTGCCGGATGGCGTCGTCAATTACCTGAAGCGGTTCTATTACGACACCGCCCAGGCCTCGCATCCTTTCGCGATGTCGGCGATCACCCGCTTCGTCGCCATCTCGCAATTGCTGTTCGGCACCGACTTCCCGTACCGCAATGCCGAAGACCATGTGAACGGCCTGCGCGAATGCGGCTTCTCGGACAGCGATCTGCGCGCGATTGAGCGCGAGAACGCCGAACGGCTGCTGCCGCAATACAAGCGCTGAGAACCTCTTTTTGAGGCCAGGGCCCGTCGCACTGCGGCGGACCCTTTTTCTTGCCCATGCCGCACCGGAAAACCGGCGATTCGGATTTCTCTTTCCCCCAAAACTGGCCTAAAGTCGCGCCGCCCGGTGGTTATTCGGGTGGGAGGCTTAGAGGATCAGAATGGGTCAGCCGACGAAGGGCCAGTCGAACGGCAAAGCAAACAAAACAACCCCGAAAAAGGGTGGTCTCAAGGTGCGCGAACTCGCGCCCATTAATGTCAAAAGCGACACGCGCGACATCCTCGCCCATGCAGCCATCGATGCGCGCAAAATGCGCGATTATTTCATCGTCGATGTCGATGCGCATGTGACCGAGATCGCGTTCTGGAACGAGATCACCGATCTGATCGACGGCGATGTCTATCGCCAATGGGCCGAATCCTTCCGCGACCGCGCCGGCGGCGGCGGCACCGCCCTGCTGAACATTTCGCCTGGCATGAGCTTCCAAGACGTTTTCGGCCGTATCCCGCATGACCATATGCAGGGCGAAACGACCGAGGGCGAAACTAAGCATCGTCAGGTCGTGATCACCGAGCGCGCCATGAATTCCATGGGCATCGATTATATGATCGTCTTCCCGACGCCGATGCTGCAATTGGGTATGCACCCGCAGCCGGAAGTCGAGGTCGTGCTGGGCAAGGCTTTCAACAAGTGGATGACGGACCGCATCCTGCCCCAAGGCCCGCGGATGAAGATGTTCGTCTATCTGCCGTTCTGCGATCCCGATGCCTGCCTCGCGGCGATCAAGGAATTCGGCGACAAGCCCGGCGTGATCGGCTTCTGCATCACGGCGACGCGCTACAAGCCGGTCCATCACAACAGCTATATGAAGATCTATCGCGCCATCGAGGAATCCGGCAAGCCGCTCGCCTTCCATGCCGGTTACTATTGGGGCGACCAATCGATGATGCAGATCAACCGCTTCATCGGCATGCACGCAATTTCGTTCGTGCATTTCAGTATTCTGCACATGACCAATTGGGTGCTGAACGGCCTGCCGGAACGGTTCCCAAAGCTGAAAGTCATCTGGATCGAAAGCGGCCTCGCCTGGGTGCCGTTCCTGATGCAACGGCTGGATTCCGAATATCTGATGCGCAGTTCGGAGGCGCCGCTGCTGAAGCGCCGCCCCAGCGACTATATGCGCGAGATGTTTTACACGTCGCAGCCGCTGGAAACGAGCAACCTTGACCTGACCGAGGCAACCTTCAAAGCGATCAACGCCGAGACGCAATTGCTGTTCTCGTCCGACTGGCCGCATTGGGACTTCAACCCGCCCAGCTCGATCTCCAACTTGCCGTTCCTGTCGGAGCAGCAGAAGCGAAACATCCTCGGGCTCAACGCGGCGAAGCTTTTGAACTTGGAAGTTCCGAAGACGAAGCTCGCCGAGATTCCCGACGCACCCGCCGAAGCGGCGGAATAGCAATGAACCGGCTGCGCGGCTTCCTCATCCCGGTGGTTTTGCTCCTGTTGTGGGAGATCGGTGCACGCACGGATATCCTGCCGCCCGATACGATGTCGCAACCGACCGAAATCCTCGCCGCCGGTTGGGAAGCCTTGATGGACGGTAGTTTGCTACTCGCGACCTACCAGACGTTCCAGACCGCGTTGCTTGGTCTCGCCATCGGCAGCGGCATCGGCATCATTCTCGGCGCGCTTATCGGCGTATCACCGGTGCTCGAAGCCATCGTCGGCCCGACGCTCGACACCATCCGCCCGGTACCGGCCGTCGCGCTGATCCCGCTGGCGCTGCTCATCTATGGTTTCGGCGTGCGCATGGAAGTGCTGGTCATCAGCTTCGCCTGCATCTGGCCGGTGCTGATCGTCACGGTTTCGGCGGTGCGCGGGATCGAGCCGCGTCTGATGGAGGTCGCGCGCATGCTGCAGATGCCGGCGCTCAGCCGGATGAAGCGGATTGTCCTTCCCGCCGCCCTCGCCCGCATCGCCGTCGGCATCCGCGTCGGCGCCGGCGTCGCGCTGGTCGTCGCGGTGACGGTCGAGATCGTCCTCAACCCGCAAGGGCTCGGCTACGGCATGATCATCGCGGCACAATCGCTGCGGCCGGAACTCATGTGGGCGCAATTGCTCTGGGTCGGCTTCGCCGGTTGGACGTTCAACGCCCTGCTGATGTTGATCGACCGGCGCTGGCTGCGCCGCTTCCAGACCGCGAGCGGCCGATGAGAGCACGTGCCATCGGCCTCAAAGTCGCGGCGGTCATCTTCGCCCTCGCCGTTCTTATCGTCTGGCAGATGGCGGCCGATGCGCGTCTGATTTCACCGGTCTTCTTCCCCTCGCCAACCCGCACCTTCGCCGCCCTCGGCGCGATGGAAGAACGCGGTGACCTGTGGAAGCCGATGGCCGCGACGGCGGAACGTATGTTCTACGGCTGGGTACTCGCCTCACTGGTCGGTATGGTACTCGGCGCGGCTATCGCGCGCTCGGGTCCGGTGCGCGCCTATCTGGAACCGCTCTTGGAATTCCTGCGCCCATTGCCGGCCTCGGCCATCATCCCGCCGGCGATCCTGTTTCTCGGCCTCACCAGCAAGATGGCGGTAACGGTCATCGCCTTCGGCGCGCTATGGCCTGTCCTGCTAGGCGCCTATCACGGCTTCCGCAACGTCCCGCCGCAACTGGACGAGATGGCCGCGGCGATGCGGATGGGTCAGGTCGCCTTCATCTGGAAAGTCGCGCTGCCCAGCGCCCTCCCCGACATCTTCGCCGGCGTACGCGTCAGCCTCGCCATCGCGCTGATCCTCGCCGTCGTCACCGAGATGCAGGCAGCGCAAAGCGGACTCGGCTTCAACATCCTGATGGCCCAGCGCAGCTTCCGCAGCCCCGAACTCTACGCCGGCATCATCGTCCTCGGCGTCCTCGGCCTGCTCACCAACCAAGCGTTGATGATGGCCGAGCGCCGTCTTCTTCGCTGGCGGACGTTAACGCGGTAACGCCGGGACGTCGGAGCTCCGCGTCCCCTTACTCGTATTACCGACCTGCTTGTCGTTGGCGTATTTCGGCAGGATGCCCGAGATATTCGTGCGGTCGATGCCACGCAGTTCCCAGCGGTCGAACACGCCCGATTGCTGCAAGCCTTCGACATGTTCGCGCGTGCCGCGATAGGGATAATCCGTGCCGAAGACGAAGTGCGAGGCCGGGATGACCATCCGGGCCGCCGTCAGCGCGATGGCATTCGACGCCTGCGCCGTGTCGTAATAGAAGCGCTGCGCCTCGGGCAGGAAGCCGCCGGGCAACAGCTTACGAAATTCCGGGAAGGTCGCGGTGCGCATGAAGCGCTCGATTAGATAGGGCATCGTGCCGCCGGCATGCGACCAGATGATGCGCAGGTCGGGATAACGGCTGGCGGTGCCGGTGAAGACCATGTGCGCGATGGCGCGGGTCGTGTCGGTGCCGTATTCGATATTCGCATCTTGCTGGCTGGGTACCATGTTGACGCAGCAATCGGGCACGGCGGGATGGACATAGATCACTGCTTTACGGCGATTTAGTTCGGCCATCACCGGATCGAACAGCGGATCGCCCATCCATTTGTCGCCATAGCTGGTGTACATGCCGACGCCATCGGCCTTCAGCACATCCATGCCGTATTCGATTTCGCGCAGCGCACCGTCGATGTCGGGCAGCGGCAGCGCAGTGAACATGCCGAAGCGGCCGGGATAATCGGTGATCAGCTTGGCCGCGTAATCGTTGCAGTCGCGCGCGAGACGACGGACCCGTTCCTTGTCATCGACATGCATCGCGATCTGGGTAATCGAGAGGATCGAAGTCGCGACCTCGCCGTCATCCATGTCGGCCAGCGATTTCTCGACCGTCCATTTCTGCAGCGGTCCGCCGACCGCCGCACCCATCTCCTTCAGATAAGACGGCGGCGCGATATGGTGATGAACGTCGATACGGCGCCATTCTTCGGACATGCTTATTCTCCTGCGGTCATTGCCGGCGAGCGGAATTGGCGGCGGAAGATCCGCCCCAACATGAAATTGATAATGATGACGCCGATATAGGGCGCCGCAACCACGTAGAGCACGGTGTCGAGCGAGAGTTTCGCCGAAAAGACATAGCCGATGGCGAGCGGCCCGGCCGCGCCGCCGATGCGGCCCATCGCCGTCGCCCAGCCGACGCCGTTGCCGCGGATGCGCGTCGGATAGAACATCGCCACCGTGCCGTTGAGCGAGTTATGCGTGCCGGCGCAGAAGGCATGGGCGAAGACGGCCAGCACCATATAGGGCGTGATCGAAAACCCAGGGATGCCGATCGTGCTGATCGCCGCAATGCCGATGAGTCCCGACAGAACCGACGCCATCGGCCCGAAGAAATCCAAAAGCCGCGCCATGCTGAGCAATACGAGGATGCCGCCGAGCCCGGCATAGGAGAAAGCAAAGGCAGCTTGCTGCTGCGTCAGGCCGGCCGTCTCCATGATGGTCGTCAACCATGCGGTGAAGCCGAGATAGGTAAAAGATTCGCCGAAATAGGCGAGCCAGAGCAGCGGCGTCGTCACCTTCAAATCGCCGGCGAAGAGTTCTTTCAGCGAGAATTTGTCGGTGCGTTTTTCCTGAGTCAGGACGAAGCGGGTATCGGGACCGATTTCCTCGTTCGGAAATATCCGCATCGCCCGCGTCCGCAGCACCGGCGAGTCTGGCTGATTGACGACGAGATAGCGGATCGATTCCGGCAAGCGCGCCAACAGCAGCAACGACAGCAGACAACCCGCGACGCCGACCGCGACGAAGACCGAAATCCAGCCATAGACCGGCGTGAACCAGGCCGAGACCATGCCCGCCGACGCCGTCCCCGCCGAATAGCCGAGGAAGGCGATGACGACAAAGCTAGCGCGATAGCGTTTCGGCGCAGCTTCGTTCAAGAGCGCGATTGTGTTGGGAATAGCGCCACCGATGCCGAGGCCGGTGACGAAACGCCAGATCATCAATTGTTCCAGCGAACCGGCGAACATCGTGCCAAGCGCAGGAAGGCTGAAAAACAGGACGGAGAGGATGACACCGATCTTGCGGCCGTAGCGGTCGCCCATATAGCCGAAGATCAGGCTGCCGCAGAAAATACCGACCTGACCACAGGCGAAGACCCAGCCCATCACGCTTCGTTCGGCCGGAAAGGCGCGCAGGATCGCGGGCGCTGCGACGTTGATGGAGCCGGTATCGGCCCCATCAACGACGATGATCAGGATGCAGAGAAGGATGGTGACAAGATGGTAGAGACTGAGTTTCTGCTTATCGAGAAGTGCGCCGATATCCACGGCGGCCGCTTGAGACATCCTTACTCCTTACCAGGCGTATGCGTACTTACTTGTACTGAGGCAGAATTCGCAGTGCGTTGTCACGGTTGAGCAGTTTCATATCGTCAGCGGAGAAAGCGCCGCATTCCTCGAGCGCCTTGCCGATGATCGCCGGGTCGCCCCACGGTACGTCGGTGCCGAAGACGATCTGCGACATCGGCACCGCTTCGCGCAATGCCTTCATCGGACCCGCGTCATAAGCCGCCGCGGTGTCGTAGAAGAAGCGCGCGATTTCGGGCCGGAGGCCATTCGGCAAGAACTTCGCAAATTGCGGCATGTTGGCGAGGCGATTGAAACGGTTATAGAGGAAAGGCATCTGACCGCCGCCATGCGACCAGATGATCCGCACATCCGGGAAACGCGACGCGCGGCCGGTCAACAGAATTTGCGCCAGCGCACGGGTCGTGTCGGTGTTGTATTCGATCAGCGAATCCGGGATGCCCGGGATCATGTTGGTGCAGCAGGTCGCCGTCGTCGGATGGGTATAGATCACCGCCTTGCGGCGATTGAGTTCTTCCATCACCGGATCGAAGGACGCATCACCGAACCATTTATCGCCATAGCTGGTGAAAAACACGACGCCGTCGGCCTTCAGCACGTCCATGCCGTATTCGATTTCCTTGAGGCTGGCATCGATATCGGGCATCGGCAGATTGACGAACATGCCGAAACGGCCGGGAAAATCCGTCGTCAGCTTCGCCGCATAATCGTTGCACATGCGCGTCAGCTTTTTCGTAAAAGTGAGGTCGCCAAACCACAGGCCGGGCGTGGTGATCGAGGTGATCGATGCTTGCACCCCGCCCTTGTCCATCAGCTCGATCGAATGTTCCGGCGTCCAGGCGCGGGTTTCGCGCGTAATCGCGACGCCTTTGGGATCGAGTTCGGTGATGTAAGCCGGCGGCGTCAGGTGATGATGGACGTCGATCCGGCGGGGCGAAGCATTGGCCATAGTCGTGAAGTTCCTCCCGAAATATATTGAGGGTGAATTTCCCCAAGTATCGCCCGCCGCCCTTACTTTTGGCAAGCCGAGTGGGCATCGCATACACCCTTTCAGCGCATTCGATTGACCGTGCGCGGCGCTTGTCGGCGGCGACACGGACATGCTAGGCAAAGGTCAACAAAGGCACGGCATCATGACGCTCGCGGTTGCGCGGGCGATGGTCCGAGGTGGGGAGGCCTTAACGATCATGACGCCGACATCGGACGCGGGAAGCCGCGCCAATGCGCTGGACTTGCGCGGCATCACTTGCACCTTTCCGCCGAGCGGCAAAGGCGAAAAACCCTATACCGCCGTGCGCGACGTCAATCTCACCCTGGCCGACGGCGAATTCGTTGCCATCGTCGGCCCGACCGGCTGCGGCAAGTCCACACTGCTCAATGTTGCGGCAGGTCTCCTTCCGGCCAACACCGGCGATGTGCGCATCTTCGGCCAGCCGCTAATTGGTATCAACGATCGTGCCGGTTATATGTTTCAGGCCGAGTGCCTGCTGCCGTGGCTAACCGCCCGCCGCAACGTGGCCTTCGGGTTGGAGTTGCGCGGCGTGGATACGGCCGAGGCGACCCGGCGCGCCGATGCCTGGCTCGCCCGCGTCGGACTCAGCGGTTTCGAGGACCGTTATCCGAAGCAGCTTTCCGGCGGCATGAAGAAGCGCGTCGCCCTCGCCCAGGTTCTGGTCATGGAGCCGAAAATTCTCCTGATGGATGAGCCTTTCAGCGCGCTCGACATCCAGACGCGGCAATTGATGGAAAATGAATTGCTGGATATGTGGTCGGCCGACAAGAAATCGGTCTTCTTCGTCACCCACGATCTGGAAGAGGCGATCTCGTTGGCCGACCGCGTCGTCGTCATGTCGTCCGGCCCGGCAACGACGCCGGTCGCCGAATTCAATGTCGATATTCCGCGACCGCGCGACGTCACCGAAATCGTCCAGTCGCCGCAATATCTCGATCTTCACCGCCGCATCTGGGAAATCCTCAAGAAGGAAGTCCTGAAAAGTTACGAGCGCGGCAAGACGGTGGCCGCATCATGAACAACGCAAAACGCCATTCGATCATCTGGGGCGCGCGTCTCGCCATCATCGTCGCACTGCTGATCGCCTGGCAGATCAGCATCGAACATTCGCGCATTGCCGCCTTCTTCCTCGGCTCACCGAAGAAGATCGGCGAAACGCTGGTCGAATGGTTCACCACGGGCAGCATCTACAAACATCTCGGCATCACGCTGATGGAAACGATGCTGTCGTTCCTGATCGGCACCGGATTCGCCCTTATTCTAGGCCTGTGGCTCGCGCTCAACGATATGTGCGCGGCGATCTTCGATCCCTTCATCAAGGGGCTCAATTCGATGCCGCGCCTGATCATGGCGCCGATCTTCGCCGTCTGGTTCGGGCTCGGCATCTGGTCGAAAGTCGCGCTGGGCGTGACACTCGTCTTCTTCGTCGTGTTCTTCAACGTGTTCCAGGGCATCCGCGAGGTCAGCCCGGTGCTGATCGCCAACGCCAAGATGCTCGGCGCCAGCCGGCAGCAGCTCGTCCGCCGCGTCTATATTCCCTCGGCCTTGAGCTGGGTGTTTTCGAGCCTCCATCTCTCCGTCGGGCTCGCCTTCGTCGGCGCGGTGATCGGCGAATATCTCGGCTCGTCCGCCGGCGTCGGCTATCTCATCCTTGAGGCCGAAGGCACGTTCGATATCGAGACCGTGCTGGCCGGCGTCATCTTGCTCACAACCTGTGCCCTGATCCTCGATTTCGCGATCACCCTGTTCGAGAACTCGCTGCTGAAATGGCAGGGGAAATAACGATGGGCGCACAGGCGGAACTTAACTTCGCGTTCCACGCGCCCGTCACCTCGGCGACCAACCAGGGGGGTCTCAAACCTTTTGTCGAAGCGGTGACGAAAGAAGTCGGCAGCGACATCGCCATCAAGGTTCATACCGACGAGGGTTTGGGCGGGCTGCTGACCAATCAGGTCGAACTGGTCGAGAACGGCACGGCCGATGCGGCGTTCGTCATCCCTGGCTTCACCCCCGCGCGGTTTCCGGACAACTTCGTTTTCGGCATTCCCGGCATCTTCAACGACATCGTCGAGGCCAGCCTGACCTTCAGCCGCGTCGTCAACGCCGGGGTTCTACGCGGTTACGAGAATTTCTTCGTCATCGGCGCTTTCTGCACCGAGCCCTTTACGCTCCATTCGCGGACCAAGCTGACCACCCTCGCCGATCTGAAAGGTCTTAAGCTGCGTGCAGCGAACGGCGCCGATGAGATCATGCTGAAACAACTGGGCGCCGATGCACGCGTGGTCCCGGGCGACAAGGTACTTGAATCGATCGAGAACGGCACCATCGACGGAACGACGATGCATGCGGGGCCGCTGGTCGATCTGGGCGTCGATCGCGTCACCCATTACGACTATTACCTGCGGCTGGGCTGCGCGCCGTTGACGGTACTGATGAACAAGGATCGTTTCGCGGCACTGTCGCCGACGGTACAGGCCGCGTTTCGCAAATATAGCGGTGACTGGTTCGCGCGCCGTTATGCTGAGTTCAACGCCGCGCATAACGAAAGTTTGCTCGCCGAGATGCGCGCCTATCCGAAGCGGACGATCACCCATCCGCCGCAACAGGAAATCGATGAAGCAGCGAAAGCTTTCCAACCGATCATCGACGACTGGCTAACCAAAGACCCACGCAATGCGCGGACACTGGATGCGGTGAAGAACGAAGTCGGACGGTTACGCGCAGGCGGTTGACGCGGCGTATTGCAGTAACACCACGAGCCCTTCGACCGGCTCAGGGTGAGGAATTTATCTTAATGGCATCCAACGCAGCGCACCCTTTCGCCTCACCCTGAGCCCGTCGAAGGGCTCGTGATGGTCGCGCGCGAAACTAAACGCGGCTTTAGTCCACGCCTTCGGTGACACCGTGCGTCGCCTTGCGGCGAAGCGCCGGGGCGCAGAAGACGACGACAAGGCCGATCGTCGCCAACAGAATCGCCGCGCTGATCGGGCGGGTCACAAACACGGTCGCATCGCCGCGCGAGATCAATAGAGCTCGGCGGAAATTATCTTCGAGCATCGGTTCGAGGATAAGGCCGAGGATCAACGGCGCCGGCGAACATTCCAATTTCACGAACAGATAGCCGACGACGCAGACGCCCGCGGCGAACAACACGTCGAAGGACGAGTTGTTGACGCTATAAACGCCGATGCAGCAGCAGACCAACACCAGCGGATAGAGAAAACGATACGGCACGGCGAGCAGCCGGATCCAGATGCCGACCAACGGCAGGTTAAGAATCAGCAGCATCGCATTGCCGATGAACATGCTGGCGATGACACCCCAGAACAGGTCCGGATGCTGAGCCATTAATTGCGGGCCGGCCGTCACGCCCTGGATCATCAGCGCCGCCAGCATCAAGGCCATGGGTGCGCCGGCGGGGATGCCGAGCGTCAGCATCGGGATGAAATGAGTAAAGGTCGCGGCGTTGTTCGAGGCTTCGGGGCCGGCGACGCCTTCGATCGCACCTTTGCCGAAACGCGACGGGTCTTTCGCGAGACGACGCTCCATGCTGTACGAGGCGAAAGACGCAATCAGCGGGCCTGTGCCCGGAAAGACACCAATCGCGGAGCCCAGCGCGGTGCCGCGCCAGATCGGTCCCCATGACGCTTTGAGATCGGCTTTGGTCGGTATGAGGCCCGTCACCTTGTCGATGACGACGCGGGTCGTGTTGCCGGTGAGGTTCGAGGTGATCTGCGCCAGGGCGAACAGACCGACCGCGACGGCGACGAAATTCAGACCGTCATCCAACTGGTGAACGCCGAGGGTGAAACGCATCAACCCGGTCGAAACGTCGGTGCCGATGGTGCCGAGCAGCAGCCCCAGCACCGCCATCGAGATCGTGGTGACGGCGGACTCGCTGGTGATGACGGCGACCGCGACCAGCGCGAGGACGATCATCGACGCATATTCGACCGGGCCGAAACTGCGTGCGACGATGGCAAGCGGCGGCGAGAACAAGGCGATGATGCCGACGCTGACCACACCGGCAAAGAACGACCCCAGCGCCGAGATACAAAGGGCGGGACCTGCCCTGCCTTGCCGCGCCATCGGATGACCGTCGATACAGATCACCACCGATGTCGGCTCACCCGGCATGTTCATCATGATCGCCGTGGTCGAGCCGGCGTGATGCGCGCCGTAATAGATGCCGGTCAGCATGATCAGCGACGCAACCGCGGGCATCTTGAAGGTAATCGGTAGCAGCATCGCAATGGTCGTCACCGGCGACAGACCCGGCAGCACGCCGACCAGCGTGCCCAGCGCCGCACCGATCAGGCAATACATCAGGTTTTCCGGCGTCAGCGCGACGCCGAAACCGCCGGCCAGGCTGTAAAAGGTTTCGAGCATGCGGCGTCAGTCCGGAAACAAAGAGAAAGGAAGATTGAGACCATAGACGAATAGCCCTGCGCCAAAGGCCGCCAGCACCACGCACATGATCGCGATTTCGATCAGATTAAGTTTGGGGTTGGCGAGGCAGGCGATCACCGTCGTGCCGATGATCGTGAAAACAAGTCCAAGAGGACGGACCGCAACGCCGAAGAAAATGACACTGAGCGGAATAAGATAGATGGCACGCGGCCGCCAACTGCCGAGGCCAGTCTCGTAGGCGCTAAGCGTGCCGATAACGATGTTGGCGATACCGAGGCCCGTCAGGATGATGCTGAGCAGCAACGGAAAGCCGCCCGGCCCGACCCGCGTCGGCGTGCCGAGATTGTAACCCAGCGACATGAGGATGCCGGTGATGCCGAAGCCGGCGAAGATCACGCCGGTGATGATCTTCTTGATCTCGCCACGGCGAACGCGGACGAAGGGATTGCCGTCCACGCTCATGCCAGTTCGAACAGTTTTTGCGCCGTCTGATGAATGCGCACAGGTCCGTTCGGACCGATGATGAAGTTGTTCGTGTTGCTCATGAAGTTCTTACCAACGAGCATCGCCGCGTGGAGGCCCATGTTCATGTTCTCGCGGATGGTCATCGATTCGTCCTGCCGGATCAGCGGACGCTCGACCATCTCGTAACCTTGACCGTGACAAAGAATGCGGCGTTCCTCGGGAAGGCCGTGATTGCGCATGAATTCGTTATGCGCGGCAAAGACATCGGCGCAGGCCGCACCCGGCTTCATCCGGTCCAGCACATTCTGTTCGGCTTCGAGAACCAACGCATGCGCTTCTGTGATCTCCTGCGGCGCCTTGCCCATCACCATGAAACGGAACAGATGGGTATAGAAGCCGCTGGGACCATTGCATTCGATCATGATGCCGACGACGTCGTTCTTTTCGATCGTGCGCGTCATCGCATATTTGGGTTTGACGAAATTGGGCTGACCCAGCGGTGTCGCCATGATCATATAAAGCCCCTGCGAGCCGCCGCGCAGCGTCGTCAGATACTGCATATAAGCGGCGACTTCGTATTCCTTCATGCCGGGCTTGATGTAATCCAGCAGGATGGTCATCACCTCGTCCTGGATCGCGGCGGCCTTGCGGATGAGGCCGATCTCTTCGGCGCTCTTCACCGCTTTGATGTCGTCGATCGCGTCGGTCGCATCGACCCATTCGACCTCGGGTAGCGATTCTTTCAGCGCCTGAACGAAGCCGTGATACATGCCATTAGCGCCGACCAGTCCGACACGACGATGACCACCGGCTTTCAATTCCTTTGCCATCAGCTCGCCGTCATAGCGGCCGGTGTAATCGACTGCGCCGTTGAAGCTGGGCGTCGAGACGCGGCGGCCGATGCCGCGGAAGTCGGCGTGATCGCCGTTATAACCCCACTCACCACCAAAGACGCCGACTTCGCATGTCGTCATCAACCCATCGAGCGGGAAGATCACCGAGCGCGGATAGGCATTGGTCGCCGGCGTGTCGGTGAACCATTTGGTGTAAGCGCCCATCCAGTCTTCGGAGCTTTGCAGTACCAAGGCATCGACGCCCAGCTTGCGCATCGCGGCGCGCGACGCGGACCAGCGCCGTTCCAGTTCCGTGTTCGAGATCACGTCGCGGATGGGGGAAGCGGTAGCGGTCATCAAATCTCTCCTATCGCTTCGTCGTCGCGTCGATCACGACCGTGGCGAACCGGCACGGCTTATCGCCACGATTGGCCCAGCCATGGACGGTCGCGCGCTGCACCATCGTGTCGCGCGGCTTCATCGTCACCGCTTTGCCGTCTTCGAGCGTCATGGTCAGCTCGCCCTGCAGCACGACGATGTAATCGATGGTCTGGGTCTTATGCATATGCGGCTGGGTGCCGGGCTGCAGTTCCAGAACCCGGAACACGGCACCGGCATTCGACGGCAGCACCGGAAAATCCTTCGCCGTCGGATCATCGCCGTTGAGATTGGGCGGCAGGGTTTCGTGCAACCATAGATTCGCGATGCTGATTTCCGACTGCATCTTACCCGGCTGGGATTCGATCACGCTGTCAGAGCCGATCATGGAACGGCCCTGGGCGTCATGCCTGGTGACGATGCGGCGCGTGGTGAAGGTCATGACGGGGTTCCGATCGCGTCGAACAACACTTCGGCAAAGACGGCGGGCTTGCCGCTGCGATTGTCCCAGCCGTGATTGGTCGAACGCTGCACGATCACATCGCCGGTCCGGCACAACACCTCCCCGACATCCATCGTCATATAAAGCTCGCCTTCGAGAATGACGTAGTAATCGATGGTGGGGGTCTTATGCTTGGTCGTGTCGTTGTCGGGCGGGATTTCGAGGATGCGGAAGATCGAGCCGAACGGCTTGGGTGTCGTGATGCTGGGCTGCTTGGTCGGGTCCGCACCATCGAGCGCGGGCGGCATCGAATCCGTCATCCAGGGATCGTAACGCGCCACCCGGTCGTCGAACCGGCCGGGAACTGAGGGAACAACCTCGTCGCTGGTGATGGTCGATTTGCCGGCTGCGTCGTGGCCGGTCACGATCCGTCTGGTTTGGAATGACATGACCGGCCTACCCGCCTCTTACTGCGCTTCGTATTTGAGCTTGGTGAAGATGTTGCCCCAGTTATCGCGTTCCTGCTGCTCGAACGTGGCGATCGATTCCGGCGTACCGGCGCCACCGCGGATCGTCGTGCCATAGGACAGCAGCCGCTTGATGTAATCCGGGTCTTTGACCACCGGGTCGATCGCGCGATTTAGCTTTTCGATGATGTCTTTCGGCGTACCGGTCGGTGCGAAGACGATGGTGAAGCCTTGGACGCGATAGCCGGGCAAGACTTCGCCGATGGCCTGCACATCGTCATGGCCCGGAACGCGCTGTGGCGAGGTTTCGCCGATGGCGCGCAGTGAGCCGTTATCGAGATACGGCTGCACGGCGTCGAAGGTGGTGAAGACCAGCGGGATGCGGCCGGCAACCGTGTCCTGCATCATCGAGCCGTAATCCTTGTAGGGGATCGGCTCCATCTTGGTGCCGGCGAGATAATCGAACCAGGGGCCGATCAGGCTGGTGACGCCGATCTGGCTATAGCCATAGCTGAGCTTGCCGGGTTCCTTTTTGGCCAGCGCGACGAGTTCGGTAACGTTCTTCGCTTCGACGTTGGGATTGGCGGCGAGGACGAAGGCGTTCGAATCCGACAGCATCGCCACCGGCACGAAATCCTTTTCCGGATCGTAGGGCAGCGACTTGAACATCCATTTGTCCGTCGCCACGACCGACAGACCTCCCAGATAGAAGGTGTAACCGTCGGGCGCCGCGTGGGCCGCGCGGCCTGCCGCGATCAAACCGCCGCCGCCGGCGACGTTATCGACGATCACCTGCTGCTTCAGCGATTGCGACAGCTTGTCGGCGACGATGCGCGCGACGAGATCGGGCTGCGCGCCTGCCGGAACGCCGATGATGAAACGGACCGGCTTGGTCGGCCAATTGGTGTCGGCCTGCGCCGCGAACGGCGCGAGTAGCGTCAGTCCGACGAGCAAAGACAGAAAGCGACGCATTCGATTCTCCCCAGGACGGCCACAACCGGGCCGCCGTCGTTAAATTTTTACAGGCAATAAACGTCGATCGGGAACGGGATACGGTCGTTCTCGAGGATGGTCTTCTTCTTGGCGATCAGCCATTGGCCGTCGCGTAGACTCAGTTCGTATTCCGCGCGGCCGAAGAACGTGTGGTTCTCGTTCATCAGCGGAAAGTAGGCATGGCAGGCCCAGGACGAGCGCAGCCGGACGATCGTCGGTTCGGGCGGGGCCAGCGGCAGGATGTTGCTGACGATATGCGTGGTGCGCGGCAGCGGAATCGCGGCCGGCGCGCGGCCCGAGCGGATACGCACGACACGATCCTCGAGACCGCCACGGCCGCGGAAATACATCAGCGACAATTCGGTCTTGGGGTTCTTGGTGAGCGTGCCTTCCGAGGTGTAGGTCGGGACCCAGAACTCGCAATCGGTCGGGAACAGCGCGACCCATTCGTCCCAGCGCCGTTCGTCGAGATACATCGCTTCGCGCGACAGCACCGCCGTACCGGCGGCGATCAATTCAACAGCCGTGGTCATTCGTAGGCTTTCTTGCCGGCAGCGCCCGCTTCCATCAGCCGGACCCATTCGCGGAACGGCGCATGCGTGCCGAGTTCCGTATTCTGGGTACGATGGCCTTTGACGCTGGTCAGAGGATGAAGACCGACTTCACGCGCTTCCTCGTTGGCCCCCTGCTCCATGACGCCGAGGCCGCGCGAATAGCCCTGCAGAAAATCGACGCCGGTTGCGCCGAACCCGACCTGGCAATCGGCGAAGACGGTGATGTCGTCGGGCGTGGCATAGCCGCCCGGATTGACAAAGTCTTCAAACTGGCGAAGCCGCGTTGCGCGCAGATCGTCTGATTCACCGATCGGGCCGAGCACCATGCTGCGCAATTCCGTCACCCCAGCCGAGATCGGGCGGAAGGTTCGCAGGATCGGCACGATCTGATCGGCGATCTGCAGATTGGGGAAGAAGACAGCGTTACGCTGCTTCAACATCCACTCGGCATGGACGGCACCGACGCGGGTTTTGATTTCTTCGATCGTCGCAAAAGTCGGACGGCGTTCCGGTTCGGCGACATCGTGCCATACCGAGGTATGACCGTAGGGGAACTCATAAGCACCGATCTGGACTTCGTTACGCTTTTGCCAATCGAGCTGCGGCGCGGCGACGTTGCCCTGGCCTTTGCGGCGGCGTTCGGAGATGGCCATGAAGCTGCCATGCGCCGTATCGACGTGATACGGGTCCTGCCCATTCTCGAGCTGCATCTTCCAATTGCCGCGATAGGTATAGGCGACGCGGCCCGGAATAGCTTCCATGCCGTTCGGGCCTTGATCCATATGCAGATCGATAAAGAATTTCAGATCGCCGAGATGATCCAGCAACGGCGGCACGTCCGGCGAGAGGCTGCCGAAGACGAGCCCGCGATAGCTGTCGAGCTTGCCGAGCGGAATGAGATCGTGATTGTCGGCATCGAATGCGGCGGGGTAATCGGCGACTTCGCGCTGCTTGATGCTGACATTCTTGCCGGTCGGGTCATAGGCCCAGCCGTGATAAAGGCAGACGTGAAACTTCGCGTTGCCCTTCTCGAGCCGGCAGACGGTCGCGCCCTTGTGGCGACAGGCATTGAGGAACCCGTGAAGCTGTCCCTTGGCGTCGCGCGTCACGACGACCGGCGTGCGGCCGATGAAAGTCGTGATGTAATCGTTCGCCTTCGGAATCTGCGATTCCAAGGTCAGGAAGTTCCAGGTCCGCTCAAAGATGTATTTCATCTCGAGCTCGAACAGCTCGGGACTGTGATAAACGTCGCGATGAACGCGGAAGACGCCTTCCTCCGGCCGGTCATCGACATAGAACCGGGCTGGCTGCAGGGCCATGCGCGTCTCCTGCCAATAAAATCAAAGACTTCTTGATAAACGAGTGGCGAAAAAGCTACCGGTTTGGCCGAGCCGAGTCAATCTTGGCCCCTACCCAAAACGCATTGCCCCATAATAGTTTTCGGTGTATTCGCGCGACCGGCACAGCGCTTATGACGGAGAAATAGTCGTGGCTCGTTTCCCCTATCTGAACAAGTCGGACCTCGCCCCGGAATATCAGGACAAGATGCGCGACATCAACCTGATGAAGCTGCTGTTCCACAATCCCGAGCTGGCGATCTCGGCCAACAACAACGCCATGTATATCCGCACCAAGTCGAAGATCGACCCGCGCCTGCGCGAAATGGCGATCATCCAGGTCGGCTACTGCGCCCGGTCTGTCTATGAATATTCTCACCACGTCAAAATCGGTTTCGACTACGGCGTCAGCGAGGACGATGTCCGCGCCATCGCCGACGATACCGCCGGCAAGCCGACGAAGCTCGATCCGCTGACCAAAGCGGTGTTGAAGGCAGCCCGGGAATTATCGCTCGACATCAAATTGTCGGACGAGACATTCGCCGTGCTGAAGCAGCATCTCGACAATGCGCGGCTGCTCGATCTTTTCCTGGCGATCTGCGCCTATAACTCGACGGTGCGGATGCTCGCAGCGTTGCAGATCGATCTTGAAGATGAATACCAGCCCTATCTCGACAAGTTTCCGTTGCCTAAGGACTAAGCGCGTTCAGCGCGCTCAACAAATATATCTCTCGGGGGGACCATGAGTTCAGACACTGCCAATATCGTCGCACGCATCGAGCGCCTGCCCGTCACGGGCTGGCACGTCAAAGCGCGCATCATCGTCGGCTTCGCCACTTTCTTCGACGCCTATGACGCGCTGACCATCGCCTATGTTCTGCCGGTGCTGATCGGCATGTGGCATATCGAGCAGAGTCAGGTCGGCGTCTTGATCGGCGCGGGCAATTTCGGTCAGTTGATCGGCGCCTTATGCTTCGGCTGGCTTGCCGACCGCATCGGCCGGTTGCGCGCCCTGACCTTGGGTATCGCGCTCTTCTCATTGGGCAGCCTCGCCTGCATCTTCGCCACCGACTTCAACACGCTGTTCACGCTGCGCACGCTCGAAGGCATCGGCCTCGGCGGCGAGGTGCCTGTCGCGGCCGCCTATATCGGCGAGATGGCGAAGGCAAAGGGCCGCGGCGTCTTCTTCCTGCTCTATGAGGGCATCTTCGGCGTCGGACTCTTCTTCGCCGCGCTGGCCGGTTTCTGGATGGTGCCACGCTTTGGCTGGCAGTCGATGTTCATCCTCGGCGCCGTGCCGGCGGTGATGGTCCTGTTCCTGCGACGGATGCTGCCGGAATCGGCACGCTGGCTTGCCGATAAGGGCCGGCTGGCCGAGGCCGAGGAGGTCGTCACTTTCCTCGAAAAAGATACCGAGCAGCGCGGCGTCGCCCTTCCGCCGGTGCAGCCGATCCCGGTCGTCGCCCGCGAGAAGGCCCCCTGGTCGGAACTGTTCTCGCCGATGTACCGCAAGCGGACGCTGGTCGTGTGGATGTTGTGGTTCTGCTCGTATTTCATCAGCTACGGCATCTCGACCTGGTCACCGACGCTCTACCGCACCGTCTTCAAGCTCGACCTCGCCACCTCCCTCGGTTACAGCCTCATCACCGTCGGATGCGGCCTCGTCGGCACGATCGGCGTCGCCTTCGTCGTCGATTTCACCGGCCGCCGCCTGTGGTTCGTCATCGCCTATATCGGCTCGGCGGTTCCGCTATCGATCCTCTGGTACACCGGCGCGAGCACCGCCGAGACGGTCTTGCTCTGGGCATCGGTCGCGTACTTCTTCACCGGGTCCAATTCGAACCTCTGCTATCTCTACACGGCGGAACTTTACCCGACCCGGCTGCGCGCGCGCGGCACGGCGACAGCGACAGCCTGGCTGCGCCTTGGTTCGACCATCGGTCCGGGGACCGTCGGCTTCATCATCGGCGGCTACGGCCT
Organism: uncultured Rhodospirillales bacterium; assembly: GCA_903822185.1. Taxonomy (GTDB): domain Bacteria; phylum Pseudomonadota; class Alphaproteobacteria; order ATCC43930; family CGMCC-115725; genus CAIKMD01. The sequence continues at coordinate 137,170 of CAIJOA010000039.1, forward strand.
CAACGCCGTCTTCGGCATGTTCGCCGTTGTCGCCCTGATCGGCGCCGTGGTTGCAGCGACCATGGCGATCGAAACCAAAGAGCGCGTGCTGGAAGAAGTATCGCCGTAACACCACACACTTAGCCCTCTCCGCCCGCTTGCGGGGGGAGAGGATTGGGTGAGGTGGGTTTTCGAACAAATGAGATCTCGCGGGTGAGGCACACCTCACCCTTCCCGTCGCCAACGCGACGGGCCCCTTCCCTCTCCCCGCAAGCGCGGAGAGGGATTTTTATTGCGGATACCAGTTCGGTTTGCGTTTCTCGAGAAAGCTGGCGACGCCCTCGCGGGCTTCGTCGGTTTCCAACATGCCGCGCGACGTCAGTTCCAGATCCTTCAGCACCGCGTCGGTGATTGGCGGCGTAGCGAGGCGCGCGGCGGTTTCTTTGAGCCCCGCGATGGCGCCGGGCGCACTGATCAGAAACGCTTCGATGATCTTCGCCAACTCTGCATCGCATTGATCGGCCGTCACGGTTTGATGCAACAAACCGAGACGCAATGCCTCCGCCGCCGAGAAGCGTTCGCCTGACAGGCCGTAACGGCGGAAGGCACGATATTCCATCGCGCGCAAGAAGATCGGCACCAGCGGCCCCGGCATCAGGCCGATACGCACTTCGGGGATCGAGAAGAAAGCATCGTCCATCGCCAGCGCGACATCGCAGCAAAGTGGCAGCGCCAACCCGCCCCCGACCGCTGCACCGTGAACGATAGCGATCGTTGGCTTCGGCAGCCGGTCCAGTGCCAACAGCGTCTCGATCAGTTTCGGCGGCGGCGGCGTGTTGGGATCTTTCGGACCTTGATTGCTGCGATGCCAGGCGATATCGGCGCCGACACAGAAATGCTTGCCGCTGCCGCGTAACAGGACAACGCGCACGACGGGATCGGCGCCGAGTTCCGCGAACTGCGCTGACAGTTCGCGCAACATCACATCATCATAGGCGTTGCCGCGATCGGGACGGTTGAGGGTGATGGTCGCGACACCCCGCGCACCGCGCTCGACCGCGATCCGCGTCAAACTCAAGTCGCGCTCCATTCGATGCGGTACTGCATCGTATAAGCCTTCATTACATCGCGGATTTTCGCTTCGACAGCCGGATCGGCCTTTCCGGTAATGCGGATCATCGCGAGATTGCCGTGAGTCTTGTCGGGCTGCACCGACACGCCGATCTCGACATTGCCGCCCAGCGCCGCGCCCAGCACGGATCGGAACGTCCGTGACGCCGCGTCATGGCGAAGCTGCGGCTTCGCGGGCTTGCCGATATCGGTCAGCGGCAGTGGATCGACGATATAGATTTCGTCCGGCGTTCCCGCGCGTTCGGTAATGTGTTCGCGCACGAACGCTTTCAGTTCGGCCGCGGTGACTTTTGCGTTCTTCACGAGTTGGACATAAGCCACCGGCAATTCGCCGGCATAGGCATCGGGTTTGCCGACGGCGGCGCAGAGTACGACTTCGGGATGGCGGCGCAGCACGTCTTCGATCAAGCCGGCATCGATGTTGTGTCCGCCGCGAATGATGATGTCCTTCACCCGCCCGGTGAGCCAGAGATAGCCATCCTTGTCGAAACGCCCCAGATCGCCGGAGACGAACCAACCATCGGCAGTGAAAAGGCCGCGATTGAACTGTTCATCGACATAGCCCGGCGTCACACCCGGGCCTTTGATCATCAGAAGGCCGATCTCGTCGGTGGCGCAATCGCGTTCGGCCTCGCCTTTATCGTTCAGTTTGACGATGCGGATGTTCGTGTAGGGAATGCGGATGCCCGCCGATCCGTATCGCGGCTCGCCGTCGCGCGGGGCCTGGGTGACGTTGGCGGTATATTCGGTCGCGCCGTAGGTCAGAAGGCAGCGGACGCCGGTGATCTTCTCGATCTCGCGCGCGACCTCGATCGGCATGCCCGTCGAGCCGGTCGGCATGTAGGGACGCAGCGACGAGATGTTTTCGGTCGTCGGCGGATTCTTCGCCAGCACAGACAAGGTCGTCGGCACGCCCGCCAGCACGGTGACGCCGCAGCGTTCGACGAATTTCCAGTAATTGCCGATGAAGTCCTTGTTGCGCGCGCCAAGCGCCGTCGGCATGACGACGCGCATGCCATCGGCCATCGCCGTGACACAGCGATTATAAAAACCGGCGACATGAAACATCGGATAGTCGGCGAAAATCACGTCTTCCGGCTGATGCGCCATGATGTAATTGCTGACCCAGATTTTATAGGACAGCCCGCGATGGGTGATCTTCACCAACTTGGGTGAATCGGTCGTGCCGCCGGAATGGATATAGGCGGCGAGATCGTCGGGAGCGGCCTTGCGTTCGAAGAGTAAACGATCGGCCGGCTGCGTCGCCATCTGCCGCTCGAAATCGGATGACTCGATGCGCGCACCGCCCGGTCCCGGCACGGTCAAGACATGCACAGACGGCCCCAGTTCACCGGCAATGGCGCTGAAATTTTCCCAAATTTCGAAACCCGGCGTTGGGCCTTGGACGACGACGACTTTCGCTTTGGACGCGCGGATCAGTTCCAGAATCTGCGGCGGCTTCAGCATCCAGTTGAGGCAGCAGGCAACGCCCGTCGCGATGCCGCCAAGGACGGTGACATAAAGCAGCGGCAGGGTCTGGGTGATGCAGATGACCGCATCATCCTTGGCCACGCCCAGCGAATGAAAAAGATTCGCCGCCTGAGTGACCTGCCCATGCAGCGCAGCGAAGGTGATACGTTGCGGCGTCGAGGTGGGATCGGCCTTCTCGAAATATTCGAGCGCGACCTTCGACGGATCGAGTGTCAGTCCGCGCCGGACCCAATCATTCACATCCCAACTGAGCATGCGTTCGTCGAGGGGCACGCGCTCGACAGCTTCGACATCGGCCAGGTTGCGCAACGGCGGAAAATCGATGGCCATCGTCACGCCTCTTCCATCGTCAGCCGCGCGAAGCGGTCGGATTGGGTCAGTTCGTTGCCGTAGCGCGCGCCCAGCACCAGCGCATGTTTCCACAGGATGCCGATATCGTGTTCGTCGGTGTAACCGATCGCACCATGAAGCTGCAGTCCGGTACGCAGCATTTCGGTCGAGACACGCGCGTTGCGGGCCTTCGCGCCCGCGATCATCGCCGGTGCTGCGCCGCCGTCGCTCCAGACCGAACAGATCCGATGCAGCAGCGAGCGGTTCACTTCGAGATCGACATAATTATCGACCAGCCGATGCTGCAACGCTTGGAAGCTGCCCAGCGGATGGCCGAACTGTTTGCGCGTGCGCACATGCTCCAATGTCATGGTCATCGCAGACTCGCAGATGCCGAGGAGTTGTACCGACGTGCCCAGCGCCAGCAGATCGGCAACCGCCGACGCGCGGTCCAGCGCATCATCGCCTTTGGCGACAACCGCATCCGGCGCGATCGAAAAATTCGTCAGGGTGACGCTGCCCGATGCCGAGCCATCGACGTTGCGCGCCGCGGAAACAGCGCAACCCGGCGCTTTGCCATCGACGACACACAACATCGTCTCACCCGACGTCGCGACCTCGATGAGGAAGCCATCGGCCGACGCCGCGAAGGGCACGAACGGAACCGTGCCTTTAGCGACTAACTTGCCATCCTCGACATGACCGATGAAGCCCTGCGTGGCATTGCGGAAGTTACAGCCGTCGCCTTGCAGCGCCGGCACAATCAAGCTTTTGCCATCGAGAAGACGGCTCAAGGCCGGATCGGTATTGTCGGAACGCGCCAGCGCCCAGGCTACCGCCGCGCTTTCAAGCAACGGCGCTATCACGGCATAACGGCCCATCGGTTCCAACAGCAGATAGAGTTCACTCGCGCCGAGCCCCAGTCCGCCGCGTTCCTCCGGCACCATCGTCGCCAGCCATCCGGCCTCGCGCATCGCATCGAGGGCGTCACGGTCCAGTTCCTGTCCACTGTCGCGCAACGAACGCGCCCGCTTGGCACCGCCCTTTTCAGCGCAGAGCCGCATCGCGCTATCGCGAAGCTGCTTCTGCTCGTCGTTCAGAAGTTCATCCATGGATCGACCTATGCATCGGGCAGTTCGAGGACGCGCTTGGAAATGATCGTGCGGTTGACCTCGGTGGTGCCGCTGCCGACCGAGACGCGGCGCATCTCGAACAGTTCGGACGCGACATTGACCGCGTCGCCCGACAGCGAAATATCGTCGATCATAGGCCCTTGCGCGCCCGCCGCCTGCATCAGCAGATCGGCGCTGCGTTGCGCGAGCGTGCCGCCGGCAATCTTAATGACGGGCGCCATTGAAACCGGCGCGGCCTTGGCCGAATGAAGCTTCGCCGCGTGGCGGTAATAAGCGAGGAAACCGAGCAGATCGATTTCAAGCGTCGTCAAGCGATGGCGGAACCCGGGATCGTCCCAGGCACCGGTCTGTTTCGCGAGTTGCCGTGCCTGACGCAGATAGACCAGTGCATAGCGCGGATGGCCGGTGGTGAAACGCTCGCCCCCCAGCACCATGCCGGCGATGCGCCAGCCCTGGTTGAGACCGCCTAGCATGTTCTCTTTCGGCACGCGGACATTATCGAAGAATTCTTCGGCGAATTCGGAATCGCCTTTGAGGGTCTGGATCGGCCGCACGGTGAGGCCCGGCGATTTCATGTCGATCAGCAGCATGGTGATGCCGGCATGACGCGGCTTCGCCTCGGGATCGGTGCGCACCAGCGCGAACATCCAATCGGCATAGTGGCCGTTGGTGGTCCACATCTTGTGACCGTTGACGACGAAGTGATCGCCGTCGAGAACGGCGCGCGTCTGCAGACTGGCGAGATCGGACCCCGCCCCCGCTTCGGAATAGCCCTGACACCAGGTTGAATCGCCGGACAGGATGCCTGGCAGGAACCGCGCCTTTTGTTCCTCGGTGCCGGCCTGAATGATGATCGGGCCGATAAAATTGAGCCCGTGCGGATAGGGCGTCGGCGCGCCGACACGCACGATCTCCTCGAACAGGATGATCTGCTGCATGAGGGTCGCGCCCATGCCGCCATATTGCTTGGGCCAATGCGGCGCGGCCCAGCCGCGCTCGTACAGCTTATGGTGCCATGGTTTCAGTTCCGGCGGCGCGATGCGATGCCGCTGGTGACACAATTCGGGCGGTGCGTTGTCCCGCACCCAATCGCGAACCTCTGCGCGAAACTGCCGGTCTTCCGCCGTGTCGTCCGAAAAGAGGCTCGCGATATCCCAGTTCATCAGAGCTTGAAGCTTTTCGCCATTTGCGCCAACGCGTTCTGGTCGAACGCATTGGCTTCGTCGATGATGTCGTTGGTGAACAGCGGCTTCACGTCTTTGATCTTGTCTTCAAGGTCCATGATCCTTACCGCGTTCTTCCATTCGACTTCCGACTGCACGCCCATGCGCTGATCGGCGTCGGATTTTAGCGGAAGCCATTTCTCTTTGCGAACGTCCAAACCCGCAACCGCATCGGCAATCGCCACGTCTTCGGTTTTGCCCTTGGGCTTGCCCTCGGGATACATGTCCCAGAAAATCCGCACCGCCTGTTCGCGGTTGTTGTAGGTGAAGACCGTCGATTTGGTGACGGCGCGGAACCATTTGGCAAAGACATCGCGCTTTTGTTTGAAGGTGCTGGCTTTGACGCCGTAGGTCGCGCCGATGACATGCTCGTTGCTGGGCAGGTTCGGCAGGCCGCGTAGCGGGAAACCCAGCGGCTCGATGCCGGCATAGATCACGTCCCAGATCGCCAGCGCATCGACCTTGCCGCTGTAGAGTGCCTGGCCGGCGGGGCCGCCATTGCCGACGGTGATGAAGTTCACGTCGTTCAGCGGATCGATGCCCAATTCTTTGAACTGCGACTTGGCCGCGAAATAGCCGATATCGCCGACATTCATGATGCCGATATTCTTGCCCTTCAGGTCCTTCAACTGCTGATAGGGCGAATCCTTCTTCACCGCGACATACCAATAAGGCTGCGGGATGATCGCGTAGATCGACAGGATGTCGGCATTGGGATTTTGCGCCAGGAACGGCAGGAAGGTGCTGCCCGACACCAGCCCATAATCCGAATCGCCGGTGACAATCGCGTGAAACGAATTCGCGGTGTTGCCGGTGGCGAGATATTCGACCGTCAGCCCTTCCTCGGCATAAAAGCCCAGCTTCTTGTGCAGGCCGCTCATCCAGGCAGCATTCGGCAGTTCGTAAAGGCCGAGCGAGCTGCCCAGCTTCACCTTGATCGGCTCGGCGGAATGGGCGTCGCGGATCAGAAGCGTCCCGGTGCCCACGGCGGCGGCCGCCCCTAATCCAAACCCGAATTCACGACGTGTCAGCATGAAATCCTCCCCGGTTTTGTTATTTGCCGGAAAGCTATGACATCCCTTTGGCCGCCGCAAATGGATTGTGGGCGAACGACATTTGGGACTTGCCCCAAGCCTCAAACCCGTTGCATATGGGCTGAAATGAGTCCGGAAACCGCGACCGCAAACAACCACCGCGCCGCCAATGACGCCGCGCCGCCGTTCATCGCCATTCGGCATGTCGGTAAGACCTTCACGACATTGCGCGGCGACCAGATCAACGCCCTGGTCGATATCGACTGCGCCATCGGCGAAGGTAATTTCATCACCATCGTCGGCCCCAGCGGCTGCGGCAAAAGCACGTTATTGCGAATCCTCGCCGGGCTGATCCCGATTACCACCGGCCGAGTCGAGATCGGCGGCGATGCGGTCACCGGGCCGCGCCGGGATATCGGCATGGTGTTCCAAAGCTCGATTCTGCTGCCGTGGCGGACGGTGCTCGACAATGTGATGTTGCCGGCCGAAATCCTCGGCATTCCCAAGGCGCAGGCGCGCGAGCGGGCCCTGTCCCTTCTGAGCATGGTGCGGCTTGAAGGGTTCGAGAATAAATATCCGCAGGAACTGAGCGGCGGCATGCAGCAGCGCGCCTCGATCGCGCGCGCCTTGCTGCACGATCCGAAGATTCTGCTGATGGACGAGCCGTTCGGCGCCCTCGACGCGATGACGCGCGAGCAGATGAATCTGGAATTGCAGCGCATCTGGCAAAAGAGCGGCAAGACCGTCGTCCTCGTCACCCATTCGATTTCCGAAGCCGTCTTCCTCGGCGACCGCGTGCTGGTCATGACGCCGCGGCCGGGACGGCTCGAGACCGTCATTCCGGTAAAGATCGCCCGGCCGCGTGGCCTTGATGGCATGGCGACGCCAGAGTTCGGCGGCATCACCCATGAAATTCGCCGCCTGCTGAAACAGGAAGGCACCATCGAGTGAGACGCGATCGGGATGGCTGACGTCAGCAAGCTTTCATCGACCACCACCGCACCGGCGCCGTTGAGCCGTTGGAAAATGCGGCTCATTCGCCGGCCCGAAATCGTACTGTCGCCGATTCTGCTCGTCACCGTGTTGGGGTTGTGGGAAGGCGGCGTGCGGTTCTTCGACGTGCCGTCCTACATGCTTCCGCGCGTCAGCACGATCATCTATGGCCTCTATCAGGGTTTCGCGATCAGCATTTTCTCTCGGGGCGGCTATTGGCTCAACGGTGCCGTCACGTTGGCCGAGGTGTTGTTGGGTTTCGTCATCGGCAGCGCCATCGGGCTGGTTCTCGGCATCTTCATCTCGCAGATCCGGCTACTGGATGCGACCCTGCGGCCTTATATCGTCGCCTTCCAGTGCCTGCCGAAGGTCGCCATCGCGCCGATCATCGTGATGTGGTTCGGTTACGACATCACCTCGAAAGTGGTAATGGTGACGATGCTGTGCTTCTTCCCGCTGCTGGTCAATTGCATGGTCGGGTTCCGTTCGGTCGATACCGATCGGATCGAACTGCTGCGCTCGCTGTCGGCGACGCCATCGCAGATTTTCTGGAAGGTCAAATTCCCGAGCGCCCTGCCTTTCATCTTCGCCGGTCTGGATATCGCGGCGGTGTTCGCGATCGTCGGCGCCATCGTCGGCGAATTCGTCGGGGCGCAGCTTGGCCTTGGCGTGCAGATTCTGTCGATGAACGCGCAGATGGACACGGCGGGCAGCTTCTCGGTCTGCATCGTCCTTGCCGTCATGGGGCTCGTGCTCAATTATTCCATCCGCGCCGTGCAGCGCCGCGTGCTGTTCTGGGCGCCTTCCGAAGCCATCCAGCAGCCGATCAATGTCTGAGAAAAAACTGCCGCGCATCGACGTCCATCACCATCCGGTGCTGACCAGCCATCTGACGCATATGGGCCGCAACAGCGCCAATCCGGCGGCGCTGAAGAACTGGACGGTACAGAAATCGCTCGACGATATGGGCGCAGGCGGGATCGACATTGCCGTCTTGTCATTGCCCTACCCGCCCGAGGTCTGGGATATCGACGGCGCCTCCGCCGCAACGCTGGCGCGCGAGGGCAACGATTACATGGCGCAACTCGCCCGCGATCATCGCGGCAAGTTCGGCGTCTTCGCCACCCTGCCGATCAACCATATGGACGCCTGCCTGAAAGAAGCCGAATACGCTTTCGACACGTTGGGCGTCGATGGCATCGGGCTGATGACCAATCTCGGCGAGCGTTGGCTGGGCGATGAGCATTACGCGCCCCTGTTCGAAGAACTGAACCGCCGCTGTGCAACCGTCTTCGTTCATCCCGCCGCGCCGTTCTGCTGCACCAATCTGGTGCCGGACATTCCCGACACGATGATCGAGTTCGCCACCGACACGTCGCGCGCCATTGCCCGAATGATCTTCAGCGGATCGGCGGCGCGTTATCCCAACGTGCGCTTCATCTTCTCGCATGGCGGCGGCACGATGCCGTTCATCGCCGAACGCTATATCCGCATGCCGTCGCTGAGCCCCGCCCTTAAAGAGCGGGTGCCGAACGGTGTAGAATATGAACTGAAGCGGTTTTACTACGAATTGGCGCAAGGATCGTTCCGCGCCGCCCTCGCCGCTTTGACAACGCTAGTGCCGTTCTCCCAATTGCTGTTCGGCACGGACTACCCGTTCCGCAAGGCCAGCGAACATATGGGCCTGTTACGCGAATTCGGTTTCGGCGATGCCGAGATCGACACGTTGACGCGCAACAATCCCGCGCCATTATTACCGAAATTATCTAAATAGAGGCGTCACCCCCGCGAAAGCGGGGGTCCATGCCAACAACAAATACGTTGATCGATGGATTCCCGCTTTCGCGGGAATGACGAGGAAGGGGTTTACTTCACCCGCGCCGCTGCCTCTTTGACGAGGCTCAGATCGGCATAGTCTTTGATTTTTAGATCGGTCTTGAGAAATCCGAGCTTCGTGGTGTTCTCGAGATTCGACTGCAGCACATCGAGATCGGGAACCGCATCGAGATTGCGGTGCCAATCGTTCTTGGTGAACAGCCATGAGTCGAAATTCTCAGGCGGCTGCTTGAAGAACTTCGCGACGATATCGACCGCCGCCTTGTGATTGGCCGGGTCCATGTACCATTGGATCGTGCGAACATAATCCTCGAGCAGATCGGTCACCGCCGCCTTGTTCTTGTCGAGGAAGCCCTTACGCGCGGTGAAGAAGGAGAGGTCCGACGCGCCAAAGCCTTCGTTTGCGGTGAAAAGCGTGCGGGTCACTTCCTGCATCTGCGGCGACATCGCGAAAGGCAGCGTGTTGGTGATGAGGTCGGCCTTATGCTCGGTCAGGACCGAACGCATATTGGCGAAGGAAACCTCGATCGTCGTGTAATCCTTCTTATCGGTGAGGCCGTGCTTCACGAGGCCGCCGACCATCAGAATATGCACGCCCGAGCCGTAACCGTTTGTGGCGACGACCTTGCCCTTCAAATCCTCGATCGTCTTGATCGGCGAATCTTTCAGGACCGAATAGCGGGTCGAGAAATAGCCATCGGCACCATTCTGGAATTCGTCGGCGAAAATCTTCAGGTCTTTGATGCCTGCGTTTTCGATGGCGAGGGTGACACTGGAAAAGCCGAGCGTCGCAATATCGATATCGCCCGAGGCAAGCGAGGTGATCTGGTTGGGCGAGGCCTGGAAGTGGATCGGTTCCCAGTCATAGGTCACGCCCTTATGCTTGGCGACGCCAGGCGGATCGAACATGATGGCGACGAGTTGGCCGGGGGCGGCGATCCAACCGATGCGGATTTTGACCGGGTCGGCCTTGGCTGCCGAAGCCATCAGGCCCAAAGCCATCGTTGCCACGACGGCCGCACGCGTTACAAACTTCATCTTCTGCATTGTTTTCTCCCTGTTCGGCTTTATCGGACCGATAGTTGACGGCCCTCTGCCCATAAAGTCAAATACCACAAGACGGCCCACCGCGCCAAAGGATCGATCATGCGTCCCCAGCTTTTGAACCCCGCCTCGCTCACCAGCGTCTTCCGCAAGGAACTGCAATTGTGCGCGGTAAAGCCGGGCGAAACGATCGTCCTCCTTAGCAACCTCAACACGCCGCGCGAATATATCCAGGCCGCGATGGCTGCCGCCGAGGAACTGAGCGCCGAGATATACGAGTTAGGCATCAGCCGTGTCCCGGATTTCAGCCGTGTCCGCCGCGAGGTCAATCAGGCCAAGGGGTTGATGGAAGCCTTGAAGTCAGCCGACCTGATCTTGACCTTCCAGCCGCCGAACTTCGCCAAATGGCAGAAGGAAGCCCGCGACGCCGGGGCGCGGATCGTCTCGGTCATCGTCGCGCCCGACGAGCTGGCGCGGCTGCAATCGCCGCCGGGCCTCAAAGAGGCGGTGCTGCATGCCGCCGATCGCTGGGGAAGCGCGCGGGAGGTCCGGCTGCTGAGCGATGCCGGCACCGACCTCACCTGGACGCGCGGCGAGTTCAAAGTAAAAAGCCAGTACGGTTTCGCCGAATCGAAAGGCCGCGTCGATCAATGGGGGGCGGGCCATATCACCAATTATCCCGATGAAGGATCGGCAAACGGCACCGTCGTGCTGAAGCCCGGTGACTTCTGGATTCTGCCTTATATCCGGATGATCGAGAGTGAAGTCCGGCTGGAAGTGCGCGACGGCTTCATCCGCAAGGTCGAAGGCGGCGTCGATGCCAAGGCATTCACCTACTGGCTCGACCGCAACAAGCTGAGCGACGACGATATGGATCCCTATGCCGTCTCGCATCTCGGCTTCGGGCTGCATCCGCAGGCGCATTGGGATCAAATTCTGCTCTACGGCAATTCACCGGAATATATGAATTCGTCGGCGCGGGTCTTCTCGGGCAACTTCCTGTTCTCCACCGGGCCGAACAACGACATGGGCGGCAAGCGCGACACCAAGGGCCATATCGACACGCCGATGTGCGATTGCACCGTGCTGCTCGATAACGAGGTCGTGTTGGAACGCGGCAAGTTCGTCGATCCGAAGATGATCGTCGCCCCGGCCTGGGGCTGATCGCAGCGGGTGAAAGCGGCCTTCGCCGGATTTCTGTTCGTACTCTCGCTTATTCTCGGCGCGCCCGCTTGGGCGGCTGAGCCGGTCGTCGTCGCCTCGAAGATCGATACCGAGGGCGCGCTCCTTGGCAACATCATCTTGGCCGTGCTGCACAGCCACGGCGTTGCCGTCGAAAGCCGTCTGCAATTGGGGCCGACCTCGATTGTACGGCGCGCGATCATCGCCGGACAGATCGACATCTATCCCGAATATACCGGCAACGGCGCGACCTTCTTTCAGCGCGACCGCGATCCCGTCTGGCGCGATCCGGTCAAAGGCTACGAGACGGTCAAACAGCTCGACCACGACCAGAACAACCTGATCTGGCTGGCCCCCTCGCCCGCCGACAATAGCTGGGCCATAGCCATCCGCGCCGATTTCGGCGCAGCGCAACAGGTCGCCACGCTGGAAGACTTCGCCGCCTATATCGGCAAGGGCGGACGCACCAAGCTTGCCGCGTCGGCCGAGTTCAACGAAAGCCCCGGCGCATTGCCCGCTTTCCAAAGCGCCTATGGCTTCACCCTGACGCGAAACCAGAAACTCATCCTCGTCGGCGGCAACACCTCGGCGACAATCCGCGCCGCGGCCGAGGGCATCTCCGGCGTCAACGCCGCAATGGCCTACGGCACCGACGGCGCATTGGCGGCGCTTCATCTGATGGCGCTTGCCGACGACAAGCATGTCCAGACGGTTTACCAGCCGACGCCGGTCATCCGCGCGGCGGTACTCGCGCAGCATCCCGAGATCGAAACATTGCTCGATCCGGTCTTTCGATCCCTGAGCATCGAACGGCTGCGCGCGCTCAATGCCAAGATCGCCGTCGAAGGCGCAGAAGCAAGCGCCGTTGCCTCCGATTATCTTCGGTCAGTGCGATGAGGCTCGTGCCGCGCAACAGCGTCGCGTTCGTCTTGGGTCTCGTTGTCATCGCGGCCTGCGCCTTCGGTAGCTTCCTTACCGAGGCGCCGAACCGCCTGACGAGTGGGTATCCGCTGTCGCTCGGCGAGGCAGCGGATAAGCCTTTGTTGATGGTTCTCGTCAGTTGTGGCGTCGCACTGCTAGCCGGGAGTTTCGCGCCGGCGACGAAACGAAACGCGCTTGCTCTCCTCGCCATCGCCATGACCGCACTGCTGTATCTGTTCTTCACCGCGGGACGGATCGCGACCACCATCATGGCAAGCGCCCCGCCGGCGACGCGCGTTTCCTTCGGCTGGGCCTTTTGGACAAGCGGCGCGTGTCTCGCAATCCTCATTTTCCTCGCCCTACAAAAGCGCGAAACCTGGATGCGCCTCGTCATCGTCGCGGTCGTCGCCGTAGCACTTACGTTGATGGCGCGCGCCGGGCAATTCGATGGCTTATCGCTGATGCGGGAATATGCAGCGCGCCAAGGCGACTTCGCCGTCGAGCTGACGCGGCATTGTCTGCTCGTATTGATATCCGTCGGCATCGCGCTGGCACTCGGCGTGCCGTTGGGTATTTATGTCGCGCGCACCCAAGGCGCAGGCAAAGTGATCTTCGGAACGCTCAATCTTTTGCAGACCGTGCCGTCGATCGCGTTGTTCGGGCTGTTGATCGCGCCACTCTCGGCACTGGGGCTGGGCGGCATCGGCATGGTGCCGGCGGTGATCGCCCTGGTGCTCTATGCGTTGCTGCCGATTGTGCGAAACACCCAGACCGGCATCATCGGCGTCGATCGTTTTCTGATCGATGCCGCCGCCGGCATGGGCATGAATTCACGGCAAATCTTCTGGCGGGTCGAGCTGCCGCTGGGCATGCCGGTGTTTGTCGCCGGGCTTCGCATCGTCATCGTCCAGACCATCGGCCTCGCCGTGGTCGCGGCGCTGATCGGCGCGGGCGGGCTCGGCAGCTTCGTCTTCGAGGGTATCGGCGAATATGCCATCGATCTCGTCTTGCTGGGTGCGATCCCGGCAATCCTGCTGGCGCTGACGGCGGATTTTCTCTTGGCGCTCACCGCCTCTTTGTTAGAAAGGAAACGCACGGCATGATCGAGCTTCAGCATGTCGGCAAAAGTTACGGCGATAAGACGATCATCGCCGATCTGTCCTTCACCGTCGAACGCGGCGCCTTTTGCGCGGTGATCGGTCCCTCCGGTTCGGGCAAATCGACCAGCCTGAGGCTTATCAACCGCCTCATCGATCTGACCTCGGGCACGATCCGCGTCGGCGGCGAAGACATCATGTCGCTACCGCCGGAACAGCTTCGCCGCCGTATCGGCTATGCGATCCAGTCGGTCGGGCTGTTTCCGCACTGGACCATCGAAGACAATATCGCCACCGTGCCGCGCCTGCTGAAATGGTCCGAGGCTAAAGTGAAGCAGCGGGTCGAGGAATTGTTCGCGCTCTTACAACTCGATCCGGCCACGACACGGCTCAAATATCCGCATCAGCTTTCCGGCGGACAACAGCAACGCATCGGCGTTGCGCGAGCCCTGGCCGCCGATCCGGATATTCTGTTGATGGACGAACCCTTCGGCGCGCTCGATCCTTTGACGCGACAATCACTGCGCACGGAACTGGCACGCATCCACAAGGCGACCGGCAAGACGATCCTGCTCGTCACCCACGATATCGACGAGGCGTTGGAGCTTGGGGACGTGATTGCGATCCTGCGCGACGGAAAGCTGGTTCAGTTCGGCACGCCTGCCGATATCCTGGCCAAGCCAGCGAATGATTTCGTCCGCGACTTCATGGGCGGTGCTTCGCTCGGGCTGAAACTGTTGTCGTTGGGCCATGTCCGCGATCATCTGCGTCCAGACGCCGCCGAGGGCATCGCCGTCCCCGCCGATGCGCCGCTGACCGAAGCCCTGTCGCAAATGGTCCTGCGCCGGACCGATCGTTTGCCGGTAAAGGACACGAACGGCAAACCAGCGGGTTCGATCTTTCTTTCCGATCTGGTCGGCTGAGATGAGCAAACGCTCGCTTTGGCGCGATCCGCTGATCTGGCTCTCGGCGCTGTTCGTCTTTTTTCTCGTTGGCATGAGCCTGCTACGGCCGGTCTTCGCCTGGGCCTTTCCGACGATCCAGCCGCCGATCTATGGCGGTGATTCCTTCCTCATGCTGTGGCTTTTCCATGCCGGGCTTGTGATCGTCTCTAGCCTCGCGGCGGCAATCGTCGGCGTCGGCGCAGCGATTGTCGCGACGCGCAAAGCGGGTGAAGAGTTCCGGCCGCTACTCGAAGCGCTCGCGACCATCGGCCAGACCTTTCCCCCGGCAGCCGTCTTGGCGATTTCGGTCCCGGCTTTTGGCTACGGCGCTGTGCCAACCTTCATGGCCTTGTTTCTCTACGGCATCCTGCCGGTATTGAAGAACAGTCTTGCCGGCATCGCCGGTGTGCCGGAAGCAGTGCGCGATGCCGGAACCGGGATGGGGCTGACGCCGTGGCAGATCCTGCGCGACATCGAATTGCCGTTAGCCGCGCCGACGATCCTCGCCGGCATCCGCATTTCCGTGATCGTCAATATCGGCACCGCCGCCATCGGCTCGACTGTCGGCGCGATCACCCTGGGCACACCGATCATCGGCGGCCTCGTCAGCGACAAGATTTCCTATGTCATCCAGGGCGCGATCGTCATTGGCCTCTTCGCCATCCTGACCGATATGTTATTTGAACGGCTCGACCAACGCTTGCGCCAGTTCGCCGCCAGGGCCTAAGACTGGCCTGAATGAAGACTGGGGGAGGCTCTATGACTACGCTCGCTTACGATAAACCGATGCGTTTCGGCCTGTTCCTCGCGCCATTCCATTCCAACAAGCTCAACCCGACTTATGCGCTGGAACGCGACCTCCTGCTGACCGAACATCTCGATCGCCTCGGCTTTGAGGAGATTTGGTACGGCGAGCATCATTCCGGCGGGATGGAAATGATCGCGACGCCCGAGTTGATGATCGCGGCGGCGGCGCAACGCACAAAACATATCCGCCTCGGCACCGGCGTGAAGTCGCTCCCCTACTACAATCCCTTCATGCTGGCCGAAGCGATGGCACAGCTCGACCATATGACGCGCGGCCGGGCGATGTTTGGCATCGGCCCCGGCGCCCTGCCCAGCGACGCGAAGATGCTGGCCATCCCGGTCGATCAGCTTCGCCGTCGCATGGAGGAAGGGCTCGACACGATCGTCGCGCTGATGCGCGGCGAGACGGTGACACGCAAGACCGACTGGTTCGAGCTTCAGGCCGCCCGTTTGAGCCTCGGCTGCTACAGCCAACCGATGATGGAGATGGCGGTGGCCACCATCCGCTCCCCCGCCGGAGTTGTTGCGGCCGGCAAATACGGCATGGGCCTGTTGACGCTGGGGCCGTTGAACGATGCGGTGCTGGACCATCACAACGCGAATTGGAAAATCCACGAAGCGGAATGCGCCAAGCACGGCCATGTCGCCGATCGCGGCAAGTGGCGCATCACGATGATGATGCACATCGCAGAGACGCGCGAACAGGCGCAAAAAGATGCGATGTGGGGCTTTCACGAGTTCAACAATTACAGCCACGACGTCGTCCCCGCCCCGGCAGCCATTCCGCGCGATCATCCCGACATCGTCGGTTTCGCCCGAGACAATCAGATCGCCATCATCGGCACGCCCGACGATGCGATCCGCGAGATCGAGCGTGTCCGAACGAAGCTGGGCGGGTTCGGCACGGTGTTGGTCTTCGGCAACGACCTCGCACCCTGGCCGGCGCAGCAGCGCAGTTTTGAATTGATCGCCGAATTCGTGAAGCCGCATTTCTCGAAGACGAACGCGATGCGGCAAGCGAGTTACGATCTTACGGCCGGAGCGATCGGGGAGTACCGCAAAGAATCCGGCGCAGCGGCGCAGGCCGCCAGCGATGCATATGAGAAGAAGAAATAACTTATCAACGTCATTGCGAGCGATAGCGAAGCAATCCAGTCTGTCCACACACTGGATTGCTTCGCTTCGCTCGCAATGACGGATAGATGTTAGTTCCGCGCCGCTCGGATCGCCTGCCACACCCGCTCCGGCGTCGCCGGCATATCGATATGGGTGACACCCGCCGGGGCCAGCGCATCGACGACCGCGTTCATAATCGCCGGTAGCGCGCCCACATTCCCCGCCTCACCTGCGCCTTTGACTCCCAGCGGATTGGTCTTGGTCGGTACCGGGTTTTCCTCGGTCTCGAACGAGCACATATCCGACGCGCGCGGCATGCCATAATCCATGAAGGAGCCGGCCAGCATCTGCCCCGACTTCGGATCATAAAGTAGGTTTTCGGTGAAGCATTGGCCGATACCCTGCCCGACGCCGCCGTGGATCTGGCCCTCGAGCGTCAGCTTGTTGATCACCGTGCCGACGTCATCGACCACGCAATAGCGCAAGACCTCGGTCGTTCCCGTCTCGGGATCGATTTCGACCTCGCAGACATGGCAGCCGTTGGGGAAGTTAGGGATTTCCGGATGGAAGCTCGCCGTGTCGTACAGCCCGGTTTCGATTCCTTTCGGCATGCGCGCCGAGGCATAGGCCGTCTGGGCGACCTCTTTCCAGGCGACGCTTTTATCGGTACCGGCGATGAGGAATCGGCCGGACGCGAATTCGATATCGCTTTCGGACGCTTCCATCAGATGCGCGGCGATCTTCTTAGCCTTATCGATGATCCGGTCGGCGGCGATGATCGAGGCACTGCCACCCAGGACGGCCGTGCGCGAACCGTAGGTGCCGCCGCCATCCGGCGCCATGTCGGTGTCGCACATCTGGACGCGGATATCTTTGGAATCGACGCCCAGCTTTTCGCTGAGGATGATCTTGTACATTGTGTCGTGACCCTGGCCGTGCGAGATCGAGCCGGGAATGACCGTCACCGTGCCGCCGGGATCGAACTTCACCATCACGGTTTCGCCCTGGCTCTGCGCTGTCTGTTCGATGATGTTGGCGAAGCCGATGCCGCGCAGCTTGCCGCGTGTCTTGGCTTCAGCGCGGCGCTGCTCGAAGGCGGCATAGTCGGCCATGTGCAGCGCCATATCGAGATTCTTCTCGAATTCGCCGCTATCCAAGGTGAAGACGAGGCCGGTCTTAAATGGCATGGCGCTGACCGGGACCGTGTTGCGGCGGCGCAACTCGGCGCGGTCGATGCCCATTTCGCGCGCGGCATTGTCGATCAAACGTTCCGAGATATAAGCCGCTTCCGGTCGGCCCGACCCGCGGAACGGCCCAATGCTGGTCGTATTGGAAAAGATCGCCGACACCTCGGCATAGATCGCCGGCGTCGTGTACGTACCGGCCAAGCCGCCGAGATGCGCGGTCGGAGAGATGACGCCACCGGGCGCGAGATAGGCACCGATATTCGAGATTTGATAGACCCGCATCGCCAGGAACTTGCCGTCCTTGTCGAGCGCCAGTTCGCTTTCGGCGATGTGGTCGCGGTCGTGATCGTCGCTCAGCATTGCCTCGCTGCGATCGCTGATCCATTTGACCGGACGGCCAATCTTGCGCGACGCCCACATCGCCAATTGATATTCGGGAAAGTGACTTCCCTTCATACCGAAGCTGCCCCCGACATCGCCGGCGGTGATGCGGATTTGCGTTTCGGGAATGTGGAAGACCTTATGCGCCAGTTCCGACCGCGTGTTATGCGGCCGCTGGGTGCCGACATTGAGCGTGTAGCGTTCCAACCGGTCATCATATTCGGCGATGCAGCCACGCGGCTCCATCGTTGCCGCGGTAATACGATTGAAGACAACCTTCAACTTCGTCACATGATGCGCGCGGGCGAAAGCGGCATCGACCGCGGCTTTATCGCCGATCGGATAAAAGAACGTCTCGTTGTCGGGGCATTCCGGCCAAAGCTGCGGCGCGTCGGGCCGGCGCGCTTGATCGGTCGCCGTGAAGGCCGGCAGCGTCTCGTAATCGATATCCACACGCTCGGCAGCGTCCTTGGCACGATCGAGCGTTTCGGCAACGATGAAGACAACCGGATCGCCGACCAGCATGGCACGATCGACCGCGAGCGCCGGGCGGACCGGGATATACATCGGCGAGCCATCGCGGCGCTTGCGCGGCATCACCGGACTCATCGCACCATAATTTTCGGCAGCCCAGTCCTTACCGGTCAGCACCGCCAGCACGCCGGGCATCTGCTGCGCGGCACGAATATCGATGCCGCGGATCTTTGCGTGCGCGTGCGGCGAGCGCAGGACATAGCCGTAGCTTTGACGCAGGACGTTGAAATCGTCGGTATAGCGTCCACGGCCCGTGAGGAGACGTGGGTCCTCGGTGCGCGGCACCGATTGGCCGAGCGCGAACATGCCCATGACCGGCTCCCCTACGAAGCGGCGGCTTGCTTCTTGTCCATGATCCGCTTGTGCAGATTGCGGACGGTCAGACCGGTCAGGCGCACGTCATGTTCGTGCAGATTTTGCCCGAGCGGATAAGGATCGTACTTCGTCGCGTCGATCTTTTCTTTCAACGCCTCGTCGGGCGTAACACCGCGCTCGACCAGACGATCGACCATGCCGAGCCAGTTCTCGACGATCTGCGCCTGTTCCTTGATATAGGCCTTGCCACAAGGCTCGCCGTGACCGGGGATGATCGTCTCGATATCCAGCGCCTCGATCGCCTTCAGCGACTCCAGCCACGCCCAAGGATCGCATTCCTGCAGCCAGGTGCGGCAACGATGGAAAATGTTATCGCCGGTGAAGACGACACCTTCTTCCGGGACATAGATCGTCGTTTGCGGATCGGTATGACCCCGATGATGCAGGATTTCGATCGTGTGATGGCCGACGCGAAGCTGCAACTTGTCTTCGAAGGTCAGCTTGGGCGGATTGGAGATCGGATAGTCGGGATGGTCCAACGCCCAGACACTGTCCGGGTCTTGCACCTTCATCTTCTCGCGCTTTTCCTCGACCGTGCCGCCGGCGGCGATGTAACGATCGAAACATTCCTGCAGCTTGATATGGCCGACGACCTGAACTTTCGGAAAGTAGGCGTTGCCGGCGATGTGATCGCCATGCGGCTCGGTATTGATCAGGTACCGGATCGGCGCCTTTTCTTCCATCTGTTCGCGCCAACGCAGCGCATCCATCGGCTGCTGGGGTGAATCGATCATGACGAAGCCGTCGGCCGTCTGGATCATGCTGGGATTGCAGCCGCGGAAATAAATCTCGGCATAGCTGTTCCGTCCAATTCGGCGCATCGCGGCCCTCCCGTCGTTTGGATTTCGTTTTAGAATCTCAGTTTCCGCCATCCCGGAGGGCGGTACAAGACCCGGCGTTATTCGGCGCTGGGGATCGTGAAGGAAAAAATCGTGCCGCCGTCGGGATTGGGCGTCGCTTCGATCCGCCCGCCATGCGCCTCGACGATCGTGCGGCAGATCGACAGCCCCGCCCCGAGCCCGGTCGGCTTCGTGGTCACGAAAGGCTGAAACAATCGCTCGGTCACTTCGGCCGGCAAGCCGGCGCCGCGATCGATGATCCGCACTTGAGCGCTGCCGTCGGCAGTGCGTGCGGTTTCGATGGTCAAATCGCGCTGTGGCGATTGGGCCATCGCCTCGATGCCGTTACGGATGAGGTGAAGCAGGACGACGTGCATATCGAGCTTCGCGATATAGACACGCGGCAAGCCCACCCCGCCCGTTAGATGCAGCGCCACGCCGGCGGCATCCGCCTCGGCATGGGTCAACGTTACCGCATCCAACACGATGGCACCGATATCTTCCAGCCGGCGCTCGGCTTCAGGTTTATGAATAAGATCGCGGAGATTGCGGATGATCTGGCTGGCGCGGTCCGCCTGACCGACTGCCTTTTCCAGCGCCTGACGCACCCGCAGCGTCACGGGCGTCGGCTGATCCTGGAGCAGTCGATGACAGGCTTGAAGATAGTTAACGATGGCCGCCAGCGGCTGGTTAAGTTCGTGCGCAAAGGCCGAACCGACCTTGTCCATCTCGGTCAGGCGGGCTGCTTGGCTGATTTCAGCCTGCAAAACCGCCCGTTTTTCGGCGTCGCTGTCGCGTTCAGTCATACTGCCCGATGGAACGTCCACCCGCATCGATAGTAAGTTCATAGTCTGTCTCGTCAATTTGGTCTATAGTGCTGACCCAATCGGTCCTAAATCGGTAAAACTTGCGCCAGATCAATATCCGGAAAGCGCGAGCGGCTATTCTGAACATTGCTACCGGCCTCGAACGACCTTGGCTGGTGCTGAAGGGAAATCTCCCTCGATGATGAACCCGGAAAACACGATCTATATCGTCGATGACGACGTCGCGGTCCGGGATTCGCTCAAGCTGCTGCTCGAGAGCCACGATTGCCATGTCGAGGATTACGGCTCGACCCGCGAATTTTTCGCTGCCTATCAACCGCAAGACAACCAGTGCCTGGTCCTGGACCAGCATCTGCCAGGCGAAACCGGACTCGATTTTCTTGAATCGACCGACGGCGCGGCGCTGCGGGTGCCCGTCATCGTCATGAGCGGCGGCGGCGATTCAGCGCTGCAGAAACGCGCCCACAAAGCCGGCGTCGTCGCCTATTTCGACAAGCCGTTGGACAATAACGTGCTGCTGGCGACGATCTTCAAGACGCTCGGCATTTCTGCCGAGCCGTAAGATCACAGAAACTTCGCCCTCATAGGAATTTCGTCGGCCGGATCAGCGTGCGCCACATATGGGCGACCGGGCTACCGTCGAATCCGAGGCCTTCCTTCGGCTGCTTGAAGTTGCGGCCGATGATGTCGATGAAGGGGTCCCAGGTCGGCATCGCGTTCGGATCGAACGAATAGATGTCGTGCACGGTGATCATGCGCGCCGTCATGTACCATTTGTGCTTGCGCGCATCCTCATAGGCCTTTTGGACGTAGTCGTCGGGCTTATAATCGGCGCCGAAATATTTGATGTAGAGTTCGGGATATTGATACCCGACTGATTCATCGGGATAGAAACGCAGTGCCTGATGCGCGCGGATCGCCCAGGTCACTTCTTCATCGACATAGGGCTCGACCAGTTGCGCGCCCCACCAGCCGTGATCGCAGCGGATGAAACCGCTGACCGCGATGTCGTGCAGCAGGCAGGCGAGAATAGTTTTCTCATTCATCCCCGCTTTCAGGGCGTGTGTCGCGCTTTGCAGCAGATGGTTATGACCGACGATGCGATGGTTGAAGAAATCCATCAGCGTCGGCGCCTTCGGCATCTTCGGCAGACGCTGATCGTCGCCCATCATCATGTATTTGCCGGGATTGGCGGCGAGCAGCTTCGCGCCGTTCTCGATCCCGCGCTTGCCGTCGGCAAGTTCGAACAGGAATGACTTCGCGACGATCGCGTCGAGCTCCGTCGTCATTTTATGTTCGAGCGCGTCCGCGCGTTCCGCCAGCGATGTTTCTGCAACCATGGGAGAATCCTCCGCCCGAAGCCTGTTTATCCGACTCTATCCGCCGGTGTTTGAACCTGCAATCGTCCCTATCAGGCGCCGAGGTAACGCCGCAGGAAGGCGTCTGACCGTTGATTGGCAAGCGCCGTTACCTCGGCGTTGTAGGCCGCGCTGCCCACCCGGTTGAAGGCGTGATCGGCGTTCGGATAGGCGTAAAGCTCGGCCCGGCCGGCGAGCGCTGCCTTGATCTGCGCCTGCGCCTCGGCCGGCACATGGCGGTCCTGTTCCGGGATATGCAGCAGCAACGGCTTCTTGATATTCGCCGCCTCATCAAGGCTTTTTTCGATGCCCACGCCGAAATAGCCGACATTGCAATCAGCATCGCTGCGCACCGCCATCAAGTAGGCGGTTTCGCCGCCGAGGCAATAGCCGAGGGTTCCGACCTTGCCGTTGCAGGCCGGATGAGCGCGCAGGAATGCGACGCAGGCTTTCAAATCTTCGACCGCCTTATCGTGGTCGAGATCGCGCGCAACCGCGATCGCCTTGGGGAAACTTTCCTTATCGAGCGGATCGAGTTGTACGCCGGGACGGATGCGCCAGAACAGATCGGGACAGATCGCGATATAACCCTTGGCCGCATAGTCGTCGGTGAAGCCGCGCATCTCGCTGTTCACGCCGAATATCTGCTGCATCATGACGATGCCCGGCACTTTGGCGCCGACATTCTTCGGCAAGCTGAGATAGGCGGAAAAGATTCCGCCGTCGGCGGCTTTGATCGTGACGTCCGGCATAATTGTTTCCTCCCCAGGAACGAGGCACAGACTGCCACGGCGGCGGCGATTTGATAATCTGCTTCTGGCAGGCATGCTGATAAGCCGTGGGGAGAAGACGATGGAATTCGGGGTTTTCGATCATCTCGACCGGAACGATCTGTCGCTCAGCGACTATTACGACGCGCGGCTGAAGATCGTCGAGGCCTATGACCGGTTGGGTTTTCACGGCTATCACCTCGCCGAACATCACGCGACGCCCCTGGGCATGGCGCCCAGCCCCAGCGTATTCTTGTCGGCGGTGGCCCAGCGGACCAAGAAGCTGCGCTTCGGACCGATGGTCTATGCCCTGCCGCTCTATCACCCGCTGCGCATGATCGAAGAGATCTGCATGCTGGATCATATGAGCCGCGGGCGATTGGATATCGGTTTCGGCCGCGGATCGTCGCCGACCGAGCTTTCATTCTTCGGCCAGAAGCAAGCCGACTCCCAAGCGATTTATGCCGAGGCGCTGGAACTGATCATTCAGGGCCTGACGCACGAGAACCTAACCTTCGACGGCAAGTTCTTTCAGCTCGACAATGTGCCGATGGAACTGGCGCCCTATCAAAAACCCTATCCGCCGATCTGGTACGGCGTCCATGCGCCCGATAGCGCCGATCGCGCGGCGCGTGCTGGCTTGAAGGTGATCGAGTTGGATCAGACCGCAGCGACGAAGCTTTGCTACGACAGGTTTCGCGCGACCTGGGCCGAGACGCAAAAGGACAAGCCGCTGCCGCTGATGGGGCTGGGCCGTTTCATCGTCGTCGCCGAAACCGATGCCGAAGCACGCGCCATCGCCACACGTGCCTATCCGCGCTGGCACAGCAATTTCAGCTTCCTGCATACGCATGCGGGCTACACTGTCTCGCACCCACAACCGCCGACCTACGAAGCATTGGAAGCCGACGGGCGCGGCTTTGCCGGATCGGCGGCGTCGGTCACGGATTATGTGCGGAGGCAGATGAAGGAAACCGGCGCGAATTATTTCGTCGGGCAATTCGCCTTCGGCGATATGAGTCTTTACGAGACGCTGCGGTCGATCGATCTGTTCGCACGCGAAGTGATGCCCGCGTTGCGGAAAGCCTAGATCGCTTCGGCCTTGCGCAGCGCCGCGAGGCCCGCGTCGTCGTAGCCGATATCCCGCAGCACCGATTCCGTATGCTCGCCCAGAAGCGGCGGCATACGTTGTTCGGGCTCGCGCACGCCGTTGATGCGCACCGCACGGTGCATCATCGTCATCGTGCCGTAGCCTTCGCGCTCACGCTGCTCGAAGATGCCGAGATGCGCGACCTCAGGATCGCGCATCGCTTCGGACACCGTATTGATCTCCGAACCGGCGACGTCTTCGGCGGCGAGACGCTGCATCCATTCATCGCGGCTGCGTTTCGCAAACACCGGGCGCAGCGCGTCGATCAGCATCGAGAAATTATCGATGCGGCTTTGACGTTTCTGGAAAACGGGATGCGCCGCGATATCGGCATCGCCCATCGCCGCGACGAGTGCCAGCCATAGCTTGTCGGGACCGCCGACATGAACCGCGAGCATCTTGTCGTCGGCACAGCGGAACAGGAACGAGTGCGAATAAGACGTCCGCGTCTCCGGCGCCATGTCGATGCCGGATTCGGTATAGGCGGTGAAGGCGTCGGGCATGAAATGGATTGCCGATTCGATCATGCTGATATCGATGCGCGCGCCGATGCCGGTGCGTTCACGGCCGTAGAGCGAGGCCATGACCGCGTTGGCCGCCTGCATCGAGGTCGCCTGATCGGCCACCGTCGGGCCGCGCATGCGCGGATCGGCCGGGTCGCTGAAGAGATAGAGCATGCCCGATAGCGCCTGTCCGACCGTATCGAAGGATGGGCGCGCCTTATAAGGCCCATCCTCGGAAAAACCCGAGATCGAGCAATAGATCAGTTTCGGATTGTCCTGTTTCAGCACGTCGTAGCCGACGCCGAGTCGGTCGAGCACGCCGGCGCGGAAATTCTCGAGAACGACGTCGGACTGCGCCGCAAGCTTTCGGAAGACCGCGCGGCCTTCGGGCTTTTGCAGATCGAGGACGACGCTTTCCTTGTTCCGGTTGAAGCCGAGAAAGTTATGGCCGTAGCCGGGAATGCGGGGCTTCGTGACATAGAGACGGAACGGATCGCCGACTCCGGGCCGTTCGATCTTGATGACCCGCGCGCCGAGATCGGCGAGAAGCTGACCGGCATAAGGCCCGGCGATGAATTGCCCCAGCTCGAGGACGGTAAGACCCGCCAAAGGATTTTCGGGGCTCGGTTGCCGCCCTTGATCTGCCGTCATGTCGTTATTTGCTATTCCGCCGCTGCTGCCTTCGACGCAGCCATATGCTGCGCGTAGAAGACTTCCTTGTAGTTGTCCTTATCGGGCGAGATCAAGGACGCGACCACGATTTCCGTGATCTTCTGCTTCATTTGCTGCGAGTCGGTGATACGGAAAGGTAATTCCTTACCGGTATCAAGCTCCTCCATCGCGGCCAAAAGGGTGCGCCGTGCGCCGACGATCGCCTTGTCGCCATGGCCGAGATGCTCTTTCGAGCGATCATAGATCGGCCCCATCGCCTCGGTCGCCCAGTTGTCGTGCAGACCGAAGGCATGGCCGAGTCCCGCGAACCAACCGGCCTTCATGTCCTTGCGATCCTGCAGCCAGCGATTTTCCTTATTGCGCTCGGGCAGACGAGTCGGGTTCTTCGGGTCCCACTGCATCTCGGCCTGATGACGTTCCCAGGAGAGATTGATCTCGCCCTTGCGCTTAAAGACCAGCTGATATTTGAAATGATGCTCATCGTCGATCGGCACATGCCACAGCGCCATGTAGCCGTCGCCGTCGCTGCTGCCCGCGACGATCGCGATGTTGGGGCAGATGAAATTCGAGATGCGCAGATAGGCCTCGTTGCGCAGGTCACGCATCGCATAGATGCGAACGCCGTAATCGGTGCGCTCGACCTCCATCCGCGGCGTGCCGTGGCGGAAGAATTCATAGACCGGCCCGGCATTCGAGTCGCTGAGCGTCGCACGCGCCGACGGCAGCGCGAAATGCAGGTAGCTGAGATGATACGGATCGATATCGCCTTCGAGTCCTTGCAGCCAATTGCAGCGTTCGCGCGAACGCACGACATAGCGATGATTGTCGGGCACCTGGAGACATTCCCATTCCGGAAACGCCGGAGGCTCACCCTCGCCCAAATAGGCGAAGATCATCCCGCCCATGACCCGAACCGGATAGGCGCCGTGTTTGATCATATGGCAGAAGTCTTTGCCCGGCGGCTCGGCCGGTTGCTCAAGGCACTTGCCGTTCGTGTCGAACACCCAACCGTGATAGACACAGCGCAACCCGCCCGCTTCGATCCGGCCGTAGCTGAGATCGGCGCCACGATGCGGGCAAACAAGATCGAGCAGCCCGACCTTGCCGGCTTCGTCGCGGAACAAGACGAAATCCTGATGCAGCGCCTTGATCGCAATCGGCGCGTCCTCGGGAATGTCGGATTCCATCGCGACCGGCAGCCAATAGTTCCGGAACAGCTTGCCGCCCGGCGTCCCCGGCCCGGTCAACGTCACCAGATCGTTTTGTTCTTTCGTCAGCATGTCGTCCTCCCAACAGGGAATTTATTTGGGTCGATTACAATCAAGCGGTGGCGGCAAGTCAAATCGCCACCCGGTGATGGTATCACTTATGCCCAAGCATTTTTTCGTAATCGGCGCCCATAACCTCGGCCATTTTCTGACCGGCCTGCGCCGCCTTGGCCATCGCTGCTTCGCGTGAGGCGATACGTTCGGCATCGGCGAGAACGTGATCGAGCTGCGCGGCGGGAATAAAGACCGCGCAACTGCTGTCGGCGACGACGTAATCGCCGTCATTCACCGTGACCTCGCCGACCGTGATCGGCGCACCGGTCGAAACCTCAATGATGCGACCGCGCGCGGTTCGTGCGGTGACCGAGCGGGCATAAACCGGAAAGCCGAAATCGGTCGCCTCGTCGATGTCGCGCGCTGGACCTTCGACGATCACGCCGGCGACACCCTTGGTCTTGGCTCCGATCGACAGAATGCCACCCCATCCCGCCGCTTCGATCCCGCTGCGTTGCTCGACGACGATGACATCGCCGGCATCGGACGCGTCGATCGCCGTGGTGCAAAGATGGTGCGCCGCCGTCCGGCCTTCGGCGGCTTCCAGCTTCACCGTTCGGACACGCCCGGCGACGCGCTGCCGCACCGATCGCGGCAACAGGCCCGACACCGCGCCGACCAGCTTCAACCGGTCCATCGCATCGGAAATGGCGCAGCTATCGAGCTTGCGCAGCCGTTCTAATTGGCTTTCAGACATGTTCAATCGATCCACTCTTTAAGCCGCCATTTCAATCAGCGTCGGTAACGACAGCGCCATAGAGTTCCCAGTTCTTGCCATTAAAGGATTCAAACTGCATCTGATGGATGACACGGTAGTCGGTCGGCGTCGTCGTGACCGAAATGCCGGGCAGCATCAGCGACGGATGGAAGGCTTTGATGTTCGAGGCGTGCTTCATGATGTTTTCATGCGTCAGCTCGTCTCCGCATTCCTTGAGAATTTCGGCCAGCGTCTCGCCCGCGTCGTAGCCGGCGATGGCCAAAGCCGTATCCGTCACCTGCGTATCGTAGGTCTTCATCCAGTCGAGGAAAGCGATGGTCGCCGGGTCGTTCGCCCAGTGTGGATCATTCGCATCCTTGATGAAGGTCGGGGTGATGACACCGACCGCTTTATCAAGACCGGCGGGCGCCAGCGTGCCCTGGATCTGTGCGACGATCGAGGGAATGATCATCTTCGGCTTCCAGCCGGTATCGTAGGCACGGCGTATCGCCTGCGAGGTCGCCTTCGGCGTCGAGAGCGAGATGAAGATCGTCGCACCAGAGCTTTGCAGCGTGGCGATCTGTGAATCGACGGTCGGGTCCGATACCTCGTATGAGACCGACGCCGCGATCGGCGCCTTATCGCCAAGCCCCTGCTTCACCCCGGCGAAATATTCTTTGCCGAGATCGTCGTTCTGAAACAACACTGCGACCTTGGTGCCGGGCCAGTTTTGCCCGACATGCTTGCCGATCAGCACGCCCTCGGTGAAGGTCGTCACCGAATTGCCGATCGTCCAGGGATGAACCTTCGGATCGTAAAAAGCCGAATTGCCTGTTGCGATGAAAAGCTGCGGGATCTTTTTGTCGTTGAGATAACCCGAGACCGCCAGTTGCGTCGGCGTGCCGATCGAACCGGCCATCAACAGGACACCTTCCTGCTCGACCAGTTTTCGCGTGACTTCGACGGCTTTGGCTGATGAATAGGTATCGTCCTCGGCGATGTAATTGATCTTGCGGCCGTTGATGCCGCCTTTGGTGTTGATCCAGGCGAAATAGGCCGCAACCGATTTCACCATCTGCCCCGCGACCGACGCAGGACCGCTGAACGGACCCGAGCCGCCGATCTTGATTTCCGTATCGGTCGCGCCGGTGTCGTATTTCTTATCGGCGTAGGCCGGGCCGATACCGACGGTCAGCGCGAGCAACGCCGCGCTGGCAATCATTCCTTTATTCGTCTTCATGTTTCCCCATCCTTGTTTTTTTGTTCGGCATTCCCTCACCTTCCCATCGCTAACGCGATGGGCCCCTTCCTCTCCCGTTGTCACGGGCGAGGAGTTCATTAGCCCCTCGCCCGCTTGCGGGAGAGGGAGGGACCCGCGCGAAGCGTGGGAGGGTGAGGGTTTATCCTACTTGCCCCAAAGCTGCTTCGTCGCGATCCGCGCACCCTCGGCCATCGCCTTGAACTTGCCCCAGCAGATTTCGCCGTGACCGACGCGCGATCCGACGCCACAATCGCTGCCGCCCATAACGTTCTCGCGCCCGACGATCTTGGCATAGCGCACAAGACGTTCGGCGATTAGTTCGGGATGTTCGATCAAATCGGTGCAATGGCCGATGACGCCCGGGATGAGAACGGCGTCGGGATTCCATTTTACGTTTTCGAACACCTTCCATTCGTGTTCGTGGGCCGGGTTCGAGGCCTCGATTGAATATGAGCTGGCCTTGACCGACAGAATGACATCGACGATCTCGCGCAACGGAATGTCGTGCTTGTGCGGGCCATGGGCGCTACCCCAGCAGACGTGAAGGCGAATCTTTTCGCGAGGGATATCGCGCAGCGCGTGATTAAGCGCCGCGACACGCAGTTCGGCATATTTACGATAATCGGCGACGGTCATGTTCGGATACATCTGCCAGCCGTCGGGCAGATCGGGATTGTCGAGCTGCAGCAGGAAGCCGGCATCGACGATCGCCTTATATTCGACCGCCAGGGCATCGGCGATGGCGAAGAGGAATTTCTCTTCATTCGCGTAATGCTCGTTGATCAGCCAATGCTCGATCGTGCCCGGTGTGATCGACGGCAAGAATGCCTCTTCGACCTTCACCCTGTCGAGCGCCGCTTTAAAATTTGCGATATCGGTCTTCAGCGATTCCTGGCCGGTGTAAGCGAGCGCACTGGAACAGAAGATGCGGCGTTTCGGATTGCTGTCGCCGAAGCCGCCGAGGCCGGCCTTGAAATAGCCGGGGAATTCCAGCACGTCGCGGCCGCTGATATCGAGACGCGGTGGGCC
The DNA here is from genome assembly GCA_903822185.1 of uncultured Rhodospirillales bacterium. Classification (GTDB taxonomy): domain Bacteria; phylum Pseudomonadota; class Alphaproteobacteria; order ATCC43930; family CGMCC-115725; genus CAIKMD01. Next base: position 166,336 of record CAIJOA010000039.1, read on the forward strand.
CTTCTCCGGATCGATATCGCGCTGAGTGATGCCGGCGAGACGTTCGCGGATATAGAAGGTGAAATTCGCCTTGCTGATCTCACCGTCATTGACGCTGTCGATCCCGCAGGCAGCTTGTTGCTTCACCACGTCGGCGACCACGGCTTTGACCTTGGCGTCGAGTTCAGCTTTATCGACCGGCGCGCCGGCGGCGCGGGCATAGAGCATCTTCGACAGATCGGCAGGACGCGGCAACGTGCCGGCATGAGTCACTTTGATGCGATCGTTGCTTTTAATCATGGTCTCTTCCTCCCAAGAACTTATTGTTTAGTTCGAAGCCCCGGCAGGATTTTCCCGGCCAGAAGCGAAATGACGCCGTGGATGCCGGTCGGCATCAGGAACACGCAGGCAATGAGGCAACAGCCATAGAGCGCCCAAGGCACCGCCTTGGAAATCTGACTGGCGAGATCGGGCACCAGCCCGATGAAGATCGCGCCGTAGATCGCGCCGCTGACCGTGCCCGCGCCGCCGATCACGATGCCGACCATGAAGCTGATCGACAGCATGAAGGTGAAACTGTCCGGCGCGACATACTGCGCCACGATGGCACCGAGAGCGCCGGCAACGCCAGTGTACATCGCGCTGACACCAAACGTTTTTGTCTTCAGCAATGAATTGTCGATGCCCATGGCCGCCGAGGCAATGGGCTGATCGCGCACCGCCATCATCGCATCGCCCACGCGGCCCCTGACGAGATTGCGTCCGACAATGAACATGCCCACGGCGATCAGCAGGCACAGATAATAGAGAAACTGATCTTGATTGATGGGCAGCCAAGCCGGCACGTCCGGCTTCTTCACCGACATGCCCAGCGTGCCGCCGGTCCAGGTATCGACCAGCTTGTATTTCAAAAGCTGCGGCGTCGCGACCGCTAGTGCGAAAGTTGCAAGCGCAAGATAAGCGCCGCCGAGACGCAAAGCCGGCAAGCCGAATAGAAAGCCGAAGATGTAACTGGTGAGCCCCGCCGCCGGGATGGCGATCCAATACGGTACGCCGAACTTCACGGTCAGGATCGCGACGGTATAAGCGCCGATGGCATAGAAGGCGCTATGGCCGATCGAGATTTGCCCGTTATAGCCGGTAAGAATATTCAACCCGAGCAGTGCAATCGCATCGACGATGATCGTCGTGATCTGAAAGATGCGATAGGAACTGACGAAGGCCGGCGCCAGTAACGCCAGCACCAACGACACGCCGATGACGGTATAAATCAGGCTGCGCCGCAGGGCATCGGCGCGATTGTCGTCAGGCATCGTGGACATGACGGTCATGATTTAGACTCGATCCAGAGTGACTGGCACTCGCATCGTGCATCCCTCGACTTCGCTCGGGACGAGGGACATTGTGCGTTGCATTGGTTGATGCAAGAGAAGTTCAACCTCGTCCCGAGCGAAGTCGAGGGACGCTGGATTCAATTGCAAGCTGCCCATCGCTTACACCCGCACCACATTGCGTCGGCCGAAGAGGCCTTCGGGTTTAATGACCAGCGTGCCGATGATCAGGACCAGCGCCACCGTCATCCGCATCTCGTTGCCGATGACATAGACGCCCAGCAGATTTTCGAGAATGGCGACGATATAGCCGCCGATCACCGCGCCCCAGGGATTGTCGATGCCGCCCAACAGCGCCGCGGCAAAACCATAGACCAAAATCGTCGCCATCATGTTGGGTTCGAGAAAGACAGTCGGCGCGACCATCATGCCGGCAATCGCCCCGACCGACGCGGCCATGCCCCAACCGAGGCCGAACATCCGCCCGACCGCGATGCCGACCAAACGGCTCGATGTCGGATTCTCGGTGCTGGCGCGCATGGCAAGACCGGTGCGGGTGAATTGGAAGAATAGGAATAATGCCGCCATGAGGATCATGGTGACGGCCATCGCGCCAAGGTCGTGCGGCCCCTCGTAGGGGTTCTGCAGGAAAGCGAGGCTGTCGAAGGGCGATTCAAACGGCCGCGTGTCGTAGCCCCAGACCCAGCCGGCAATGCTGTTGCAGATCATGAAGAGACCGAGGAACACGGTGACCATCAGCATCTCTTGCTTGCCGCCCATGGGACGGATCAGCAGCCGCTCGATCAGCGCACCGGCGAGAAACGACATGCCGATGGTGACGGCGAAGACGGCCCAATAAGGTGCGCCGGCATCCAGCATCGTCCAGGCAAGAAAAGTCGAAAGCATCGCCATTTCGCCCTGGGCGAAATTCACATGACCGGTGGAGCGATAGATCATGACCAGCGCCAGGGCGAGGCTCGCATAAATGCCGCCGCTCGACACACCTGTCGCCAATTGGTGCAATAATTCTTGCATCGAGCTTTGCGTCGTCCCCCCGGTTCGTCTTTTGCCCGAGCATAACGAGAGGTGCGCCGCGGGGGCAATCGCCAAAGAGGAATTACGGACCCGTCTTGCGTGTAAAATGCGCCGTTTGCTGTTCGTGGATGTGCGACAGCATCGAGATGGGCAGAGGCCCCTTGTCGGCCCATCCGATTGTCTGCTCGATTTGCGCCGTGTCGGAGAATCCCACCAGCACCGTCGTGAGCTGCTCGTTCGACAACGCATAGCGAATGGCGATTTCGCCGAGATTCATCGCATTGCTCAAGGACGCCAGCATCGTCGTCCGCTCGGCCAGCGCGATCTCTTCGACGCCCAGCGGCGGGCCGGCGAGCGCATGACGCGCCGTGCTGCTGGTGAGCATGCCGCCTTCGAGCACGCGCAGGGCGATAGATCCCATCCCGGCCGCGGCGGCGGAAGCGCCGACACCACCGTAATCGCGCAGATCGGGCGATGTATCCGACAGCCACGCCGTCGGATTGAGCAGGCTGTAATGAACCAGAACCACGTCGAAGGCGTCGCTGTCGATCAGCCGCTCGACCGCCGGGGTATCACCGCCGAAGGCGCAGCAGCCGAAGAAATCGATCGCGCCGCGATCGCGTAAAGATTTTAGCGCTGCCACAACCCCATTTGGCCCGAGCACGTCATCGACGGTCAATAACGCACCGCTGCCGATATCTGGCTTTTCGGCGCGTTCCGGGCCGACCCGATTGTGAAGATGAACCAGTGCGAGATGATCGACACCCAGACGCGCGAGGCTGGCGCCGACCGACCGCACCACGGCGCCGCCGATATCGTCGAGATCGCGCAGCGTCAGCGCGATCTTGGTCGCAATGATCGGTTTCGCGTCGAGCGACCGCAGGATCGCGCCCAGATTGGCTTCGGAAATCGTATCGCCATAGACCGGTGCCGTGTCGAAATAATTGATGCCGAGATCGAGCGCTCGGGCGACGGCATTGCGGCGATCATCGAACGTGCCGCGAATCATCAACCCGGCCGTCGGGCCACAGCCGAAACCGATCTCGGAAACCCCGAGCCCGGTCCTACCGAGCGATCGCTGCTTCATTCGGCGGTCGCCAACGCCCGTGACCGGGTCAGCACGCCATAGAGCGCGATCCAGAGGTAACAAACCGCCGGCACGAACAGCGCGATCGACAGGCCGAATTTATCGGCAGTGAGCCCAGTGATAACCGGCACCACCGCACCGCCGACGATGGCGAGACAGAGAATGCCCGAGCCTTGCGGCGTCTCGTCACCCAGATTTTCGATGGCGAGCGAAAAGATCGTCGGGAACATGATGGAATTGCACAGACCAACGGCGAGAATGGCGATCGCCGCGATCATGCCGAAACTGAGTGCCGACACCGCCGCGAGCAACGCTGCGCCCAGCGCGCAACCGGCGAGGACACACCCCGCGGGTACGCGGCGCAGTATCGCGGAGCCGACGAAACGACCGACCATCGCGCCGCCCCAATAGAGGCTGATCAAGCGCCCCGCCGTCGGCGCATCGACGCCCAGCATGCCGCTCTGCATCAGGTAATTGATAAGAAGGCTGCCGATGGACACCTCAGCGCCGACATAAAGAAAGATCGACAAGGCTCCCAGAGCGAGACGCGGCTTGCGCAGCGGCGCGAAAGTGGCGCGCGGCATGTCGGGACGGTCGGGGAAATCGGCAGCGCGGCGGCGGCCGAGCCAAAAGCTCAGGGCAAGAACCAGCAGCACGCAAGCGATGCCAAGGAACGGCGCCTGCACCGCATGAGCCTCGGCACGGCGATAGGCGTCGAGCAGATCGGGTGCAATCGTCGCCGGATCACCGGCCGCTGTTGCGCCGAGAATGAAGGTCGCCCCTACAAAAGGTCCGATCGTCGTGCCCAGCGAGTTGAACGCTTGTGCCAAGGTCAGGCGGCTATGCGAGCTTTCGCTGCTGCCCAGAATTGCGATCAACGGATTGGCCGCGACCTGCAGGATGGTAATCCCGCCCGCCATAACGAAGAGCGCGAGGAGGAAACCGGCATAAACCCCCATCGAGGCCGCGGGCGCGAACAGCACGCAACCGACCGCCATCAGGAGCAAGCCGACGACGATACCTTTTATGTAGCCGATGCGCGCGATCAGAAAGCCCGCCGGCACCGACACGACAAGATAAGCGAGAAAGAACGAGAATTGCGTCAGCATCACCTCGGCATAGCTCAAGGCGAAGGCGGCCTTGAGCTTCGGCACGAGGATATCGACCAGAACAGTGGCGAAGCCCCAGATGAAGAATAGCGCCACCACGAGCGCGACCATGCCGCGCTGCCGGCTGCTTGCCGAAATTGTCTGTGCCATCGTCCCCGCCCCTGCTCAATCGCGGCTCATATGTCACGGACCGCGCCGAGCGTGACAAGTCAATTCTTCGATGACCGAGTCGGGCATGGAAACTGATTTGCATCGGATGCCGCGCCGGGTAAAAACCGTGCGGATGTTCCGCGCAAGATTCCTTCTCTTATTCCTCTTGGCTTTACCGGTCGCGACCCCGGTGCGGGCGCAAACCGCACCGCCGGAAGCGGCGCCGCCATGGGCCAACAAGACATTGGTGCCCGAATTGCGCGCGCGGATGGTGATCGCGCGGATGACGACCGAGGAAAAGCTTCGCCTCGTCAAAAGCAGCGCGGAAATGCCACCGGACGAGTCGTTCGGCCTCGCCGGTTTCGTTCAGGGCATCGCCCATCTCGGCATTCCACCATTGCGCGAGTCGAACGCGGAGTTGGGCGTTGCGATGCCGATCCTGCCGGGCCAGAACGGCCCGAAGGACGAGGCAACGGCTTTGCCCTCGGGTTTGGCAACGGCGGCAAGCTGGGATCCGAAGATCGCCTATGCCAACGGCGCTATGATCGGCGCCGAGGCGCGGGCCAAAGGCTTCAACGTGATGCTGGCCGGCGCGGCCAATCTCGCACGCGATCCGCGCACCGGCCGCAATTTCGAATATTTCGGCGAAGACCCGCTGTTGAGCGGCATCCTGGCCGGCGAATCCATTCGCGGCATCCAGGACCAGCACGTCATCTCGACGCTGAAGCACTTCGCGCTCAACGATCAGGAGACGAACCGCACGCTGCTCGACGCCAAGATCGACATGGCGGCGTTCCGTGAGTCAGACCTGCTCGCCTTTCAGATCGCGCTCGAACGCGGCAATCCCGGTTCGATCATGTGTTCCTACAACCTGATCAACGGCGTCCATGCCTGCGAGAACCCGCTGCTGCTCGATGAGATCCTACGCAAGCAGTGGCGTTATCGCGGCTGGGTAATGTCCGATTGGGGCGCGCTCCATTCGACCAAAGATGCGGCAATGGCAGGGCTCGATCAGGAATCGGGCGCGGAATGGGATTCACAGCCGTTCTTCGGCGAACCGCTGACGGCCGCCATCGCTGCCGGCATCGTGCCGGCCTCGCGTTTGGATGAAATGGTCTTCCGGGTTCTTTCGACCATGTTCGCACATGGCCTCGTCGATGATGCACCGACGCCCGCGCCGCTCGATGTCGAAGCCGGCGCGCGCGTCGCACAGCAAGCTGCCGAAGCGGGCATCGTCTTGTTGCGCAACAAGGGATCGATCCTGCCGCTGTCGCGAAACGTCCGCCGCATAGCCGTCATCGGCGCGCATGCCGATGTCGGCGTCATGTCGGGCGGTGGGTCGTCGCAAGTTTTGCCGATTGGCGGAGCAGCGGCCGAGATCACCATCGTCGAGCACGGCGTGCCGATTCCGTTTCCGCTGATCTTCGATCCCTCCTCGCCGCTACGCGCCATCGCCGCGAAGGCACCGCAAGCCAAGGTCACTTATTCGGACGGCAAGAATCTAACCGAGGTTGCGGCGCTCGCAAAATCATCGGACATCGCCATCGTCTTCGCGACGCGATGGGAAGCGGAAGGCCACGATGCCGAAAATCTGTCTTTGCCGAACGGCCAGGATAAGTTAATTGCGACCGTCGCCGCCGCCAATCCGCGCAGCATCGTCGTTCTCGAAACCGGCAACCCGGTGCTGATGCCGTGGCTGTCAAAAACTGCTGCCGTTATCGAAGCTTGGTATCCGGGTGCCCGCGGCGGCGAGGCAATCGCGAACGTCCTGTTCGGCGACATCAATCCCAGCGGGCATCTACCGATGACTTTTCCGGCAAGCGCCCAACAGTTACCACGTGCCGAAGTGCCGGGCCGGGTGATCGAATGGAATACAAATTTCCGGGTCGATTACAGCGAGGGTTCCGACGTCGGTTATCGCTGGTACCACGCGCGCAACCTGACGCCGCTGTTCCCGTTCGGCTTTGGTCTTTCCTATACAAGCTTTCGCTATGGCGGCGTGCATCTACGCGGCGGCAAGACAATTGCGGCGGATTTTTCCGTCACCAATACGGGCAAACGCACAGGTGCCGAGGTTGCACAAATTTATGCGCTGGTGCCGCTACCGAAAGGTGGCGAGCGCAAGCGGCTGATCGGTTGGGGCAAGGTCGAACTTGCGCCCGGTGAAACCAAGCAAGTCAGCATCACCGCAGATCCTCGCCTGCTTGGGCATTTCGATGAAGCCGCGCAGGGTTGGCGGATCGACAAAGGAACCTATCGCGTCGAGATCGGCGATTCAGCGCAGGACGTGAGATTTTCCGGATCGGTCAAGGTCGTTGCAGGGTCGCTCGCGCCTTAAGTCTCAGCCGGCGTCGAGAATATCCCGGAACGAGCGCGCGAGTTGACAGCGATGATAAGGCTTCGGCAGACACGGGAAATCGACTGACTTTTCTTCCGTGCCGCCGACCAATCGCGGATAGGCAGATGTCAGCAGGATTTTCAAATCAGGTTGCCGGCGACGGGCGGCGCGCGCAAGTTCGTAACCGTTCATATGGTTCGGCATGACGACGTCGGTGAACAGAAGGTCGATGGGTTCGCTGCCATTTAGAACCACGAGAGCGGATGCGCCATCGGTCGCCGACAGCACGTGATAGCCGAGATCGGTCACCAGCTCGACGACGAGTTCCAGCACCATTTCGTCGTCATCGACAACGAGAACGGTTTCGGTGCCGCGGGGCGCCTCGTCGGAAGCGCCGCGGGTACCGGCTGATGTTCCCATCCGAGCCGACGAAACGGTGGCGGAATTATGTCCGTTTGGATGTTTTGAAGCCTGAACGCGCATGGCATTACTTTACTATTCGTTACAACGGACCGATGAACGGCCTCACGTTGAACTAACATCACGGTCAACAAATCGTTCCGAGGAGTCTAGGCGTCGTCGTCGAGGCACCGTGGAAAATAGACGGTTACCCGAGTCGAATTCCCAGACTCTGGCGTGACCGCCAAATGGGCCTTCGCGGTGCGAATAAAGTGCCCGACAAAGCCATGGACGCGTCCGGGGTCCCACGACACCGGCGTGGCTGCCGCACCGTCTGCGCTCGGCATGGTGCGCAAGATCAGCGCAACCTGTTCACCCGCCGTTTCCGGCGGCCCTTTGGCAAGATTAGCCACTTCGACCACGATCTCCCCGCCGTGCGGCAACATATCGCCCAGTACCAAGGCGAGGTGCATAACGGCGATCTCAAGACTCGGTGCGTCGAGGTAAACCGGCCAATGTTCGTCATCGGCGGCGAGTGCCCTCACCGTCGGATCTTTGCCCAATGCGGCCTGCATTAGTTCCACCACGGGCGGGACCATCTCGCTTAGGCAGAAGACTTCAGGGTCAGGCCGGCGCTTATCGGAAAAGCTGAGCAGATGCCGGACAAGGCTCGATCCCCGCGACGCCGCGTTCATCATATTTTTGAACCGGCGGCCGTGTTTTTCGGCCAAGGCGTTATCCTGGCTCAAAATATCGAGATTCATAATCAGAACGGTTAGCGCATTATTGAGATCATGCGCAACGCCGCCCACCATCCGGCCCAAAGCCTGCTGTCGTGCCAAATCGCGCAACGAAGCAGCATCCGTTTCATGATGGACAAGTTGGGGAGTCTGACGCGCTTGTTCGCTGCGGCGATAAGCGACCCACAGCCAAACCGCCACCAGCGTCATCGCGATGAGCCCGGCCGTCGTCAAAAAGGCGATCACCAGATTTCCTCGCCTGTACACGCCGCATAGCGCCATGCGAAAGCATGACTCAGCGTGGCACAATGTCCTCGATAGAACATTAGCATATCAAGGCGTTTACGGAAATCACGGCCACTTGAAAGTGCTTTCGCTATCATAGGGCGATGGGGTTTCCCATCACGGTTGCTGTTTGAAACTCTTGCGCACCGCTTAAACGGCGTAGAAGGTTATAATCAAAGCGGCGACGGCCAGTACCAGGGAAATTCCCAGGACATAACGCATCCGACCCAAAGTAACGCCTTGGCGGGCCTCGGTGGTGGAACGTACGACTGTCATAATTTCTCTCCCACGGTCGTGAAGACGTCGTTTGATCAATGCCCCACGCGTGCGGAGGTTCCAGTCCCACCGCCGAACATGACAAATCGTTCGGGCAACCTCCTGAAAAGACGAACGTTTATGTGTCATGGATAGCAAGAACATGACCCTGCCTCGTCCGGTCGTTGACGCCTCGCTGAATAATCCGATTGATCACCCCAGCCCCCAAACGCTGCGGATCGAGGATTATGCCTTGATCGGGAATTGCCGAACGGCCGCGCTGGTCGGGTTGAACGGCTCGATCGACTGGCTGGCGCTGCCGCGCTTCGACTCCCCGTCGTGTTTCTCCGCGCTACTGGGCAAGGCTGAAAACGGCCGGTGGATAATTGCTCCACAAGACCCGGTTCTCGCCACGGAACGGCGCTATCGCGGCGACACCATGATCCTCGAGACGCGCTTCCGCACCGCGGCCGGCAGTGTCGTCGTCATCGACTTCATGCCGAAGCCCGCCGCCGACGACATGATCGAGGTCATCCGCCTCATCCGCGGCGAGGAAGGCACCGTCGCGATGACGATGGAGGCTATCTTCCGGTTCGATTACGGCAGCATCGTCCCCTGGGTTCGCCGCGCCGATAACGGCATTCGCGCTGTCGCCGGACCGGATGCGCTGCTGTTTCAAACCTCGTTGCCGCTCGAAGGTCGTGGCCCGACCACCGTCGCCGATTTCACCATCACCGCCGGACAGACCATTCCCTGCACGTTGACTTGGTACCGCTCTCACCTGCCCGAACCGACGGTATCCGATCCGATGATCGCCTTGGCCGAAACCGAAAAGTCCTGGCAGGACTGGGCCGATCAATACGAGTTGCAGGGCGAGTGGCGCGAACCGGTTTTGCGCTCGCTGCTGACGCTGAAAGCGCTGACCTACAAGCCGTCCGGCGGCGTTGTCGCCGCACCGACCACGTCGCTGCCTGAGTCGCTCGGAGGCGTCCGCAATTGGGACTATCGCTATTGCTGGCTGCGTGACGCCACCTTCACGCTCTACGCGCTGGCGCTGTCGGGTTATCGCGACGAAGCCAAGGAATGGCGCGAATGGTTGTTGCGGGCGGTCGCCGGATCGCCCGAAGAGATACAGGTCATGTACGGCATTCGCGGCGAACGTCGCTTGCCGGAATTCGAATTGCCGTGGCTCGACGGTTATGCCGGCAGCAAACCGGTTCGCATCGGCAATGCCGCCTACACGCAGCGCCAGACCGACATCTATGGAGAAATCATGGATGCGTTTTATTCGGCGCAGATGGCAGGCATCACTACAGCCGATGATGACGACGTGCAGAGGGTTCAGAGCAAGATGCTCGCATTCCTCGAGAAAAGCTGGAACCTCAATGATTCCGGCATCTGGGAAATGCGCGGTCCGGAGCGGCGCCATACCCATTCGGCGGTCATGGCCTGGGTCGCCTTCGACCGCGCGATCAAATCCGCCGAGAAATTCGGCCTCGAAGGGCCGGTCGATCGCTGGCGTGAATTGTGCCGAACAATCCATGAGGAAGTCTGCAGTAAAGGTGTCGATGAACGCGGTGTCTTCGTGCAGTCGTACGGCAGCAACGCACTCGACGCGGCGTTGTTGCGTATTCCGCTGGTCGGCTTCCTGCCGGCAGACGACCCGCGTGTCGTGCGGACAGCCGAGACCATCGCCAAAGAGCTGATGGTCGATGGCTATGTGCTGCGTTATCGATCGGAAGAAACCACCGATGGATTGCCGCCGAACGAAGGCACCTTCCTCATCTGCTCATTCTGGCTGGCGGATAATTTCGCGCTGATGGGACGCGAACAGGAAGCGCGCGCGATTTTCGAGCGGCTACTTGCGATTCGCAACGATGTCGGGTTATTGGCCGAGGAATATGATCCGCGCGGCAAGCGGTTCCTCGGCAACTTCCCTCAGGCCTTTTCCCATATCGGCCTGATCAACACCGCGCATAATCTGTCGCTGCTGAAAGGACCCGCAAACCGCCGATCCATTCAGTGACCGTCGCGCTTTTTAAGCCCTAATAACAAGCCGCCGACCAAAGCACCGAGAATGAGTTCGACGGCATGTTTTTCAAACATCCGATGGATGTCATAGCCCTCCAGCATCTGTATGACCGGGTGTACCGGCGCGACAGGCGGAGGCGGCGACTTGCGGGTCAGTTGATAGGCTATTAAGGCCATCATCGCGCAGAACGCGATAAGGACCGCAGCGCATATCAGCGCGGCGTAAGCCGCACCCAGTTGCGGCGTAACGGCAAGCCATAACGCCGCGACACCACACCCGACCGCCGCCAAAGCGCCCAGCACCCCCAAAAAACCACAGACCGCGACGCCGCCAACCTTCTTTTCGAAGGACACGCGCGCGGGCGCTGTCATGTTTTGCAGGACGATTTGCGCGCCGACTCTGACTAATTCTTCAACGATAGCCATACCGCGCTCAACGCACGAGCACGCGGCCGGCGAGCAGCCCGACGCCGAAAGCGATAAGAAGGCTGGCAACCGGCCGCTCTTCGACTTTCGCCGTCAAGGCAGCGACGGAACGCTCGCTCTCGGAAGAGATTGCGTCGTAAATGCGGCGCGCCTCCTCGGAAACGGTTGCCGTGGCACCGGTCTTCAGATGGTCCATCAGGGCGGCGATATCGCTCTTGAGTGCCTGAATGTCCTTCGTGATCGTATCGATATCCGCCGTATTGGCCATGAAACCTCCTGTAAGAAACCTTTTGTCAGCCGTGAATTCAACGCATTCACGGTCATACTGTTCCATCAACGGAATACGTAAACGCTTAAACCAAGAGGCTTTCGATGAGCGACCTTAGCGCCTATCGCATTATGGGTTTCCTGGCAGTCCTGACCGGTGTCGCAGCGCTCGCCCTTGCCAGCGCTTCGGTCGCCGGCATCAATCTGGGCAGTCTCGATTTCTCGGCGAGTGTATTCGGCGATGCGTTGTGGCGCTGGCCCATCGCGCTGGCCGCCTTGACCGCCGGTGTCTATCTGCTGCTTTTCGACGCGGAGTAATTGCGAGAAGGCGTTAAGGCGCGCGCGGCGGTTCGCGCGTGACCAACGATGCGATGAATGAAACGATAAAGAGCGCCAAGAAGATCAAGAATAGAAATTTGGCGATTTCGGCCGCGCCGACCGCGATATTGGTAAAGCCCAGTAGGCCGGATACCAGAGCGACAACTAGAAACGTAACGGTCCAATACAACATCGCATATCCTCCAATCCCCTAGGGGCGATCGAACAAGCGATCGTCGGAAGAGCGAGGAAATAACGGCGATGTTACTGAGAAGTTGCAGCCCGCCTAAGACGGGTCGCTGAAAAGATCTTCCAAGCCCTTATCCCAAAGATGGATACCGCCGGTGATGCCGTTCACGTTGGCGGCGATCTTAACATTCTCGGGCAGCTTGAAATCGATCCGGTTAGCATTGCCGCCACCAAGATAGAGCGTGTCGTAATTAACGAAAGTCTCGACAACTTTCAGCGATTTTTCCAACCGCCGATTCCATTTGTCCCGGCCCTTTTCACGGCGGGCGGCATCGCCGAGATAAAGATCATAGGTCAGGTCGTGCGCCAGCGGGTGTTGGCCCAGTTCCAGATGCGGCAGAAGGCGACCGTTGAGGAAGAACGACGACCCGATCCCCGTACCGAGCGTCAGCACGAGTTCCAATCCTTTGCCGTCAACGACCCCAAGCCCCTGCACGTCGGCATCGTTGAGAACGCGCGCGGGCTTGCCGAAACGTTTTGTCAGTGCCGCGGCAAGGTTGGTGCCGCTCCACGATTCGGTACCGAGGTTCGGCGCGGTATGGACGACGTCGCGCTTTACATAACCGGGAAAACCGGCCGAGATCCGGTCAAATGCCGGGAGTTGTTCCGCCAAGCCGGAAATCTCATTGAGGATCGCATCCGGCGTCGCGGGGTGCGGCGTATCGACCCTCACCTCGGGATGCATCAGAGCGCCCTTCTTATCGAGCACCGCTGCCTTGACGTGCGTGCCGCCGATATCGATGGCGAAGGTTGCCGCCGCGCCCAAAGTGCTCGCTTTTGCCGCCATTACCTATCGACTCCCCGCCGCGCCTCGATCGACAAACCAACGCAAACGACCCGCCGGCTGAATCCTTGCAGCGGGCAGATCGTCGTCCTGCCAAATACGCGTGAGGATCGGATGCTTGTCCGCTCCCGTCACCAGGAACCCAACCTCGCCCGCGCTTTCCAACACCGGCGGCGTCAGCGTAAGGCGAGGTTCGTTATCCGGTCCCATCGCGGGCACCGCCCAGCGGGTGCGTTCGTCGAGCGCCAAGCTGTTCGGGAAAAGCGACGCCGTATGGCCGTCTTCACCCACGCCGAGCAGCGTCGCGGCGAAAAGCGACCGTTCCGCAGCCAAAGCGGGCTCGCCGTAAAAGGCCTTCAGATCGTCTTCATAGGCCGCAGCGATCTTCGCCGCGTCGCCCAGCTCCGTCGGCACGCGGTGAATGCTGGCGGCGGGGATCGGAACATGGTCGAACAGTGCCTCACGCACCATGCGATAATTGCTGCGCGGGCTGTCGGATGGAACGAGACGTTCATCGCCGAAAAACCAGTGCGCGCGATCCCACGGGAAACGATCGCGGAACGGCGCGGCAGCCAGCATCGCGTAGAGTATGCGGGGTGTCGATCCACCGGAAAGGCAGAAACCCGGCCCGCCTTCGACAGCAAGCGCGCGTTCCAACAACCATTCGGCCGCGGCTCGAGCCGCACTCGCCTGGTCGTCTAGCACCAGCCGTTCGATTTGCGAGGCATTGGCCATCGCCACGCGGGCTTGCATCATCATGGCTTCGCCCGCGTCGCAATCCTGCGCCAATGACGGCCATCGCGTTCCAAGAGATCGTCCGCCGTTGATGGTCCCTCGCCGCCGGCCGGATAGATCGTCAGATCGCGCGCCGGTGATTCGCGCCAATCGTCGAGGAAAGGCTGTACCACGCGCCACCCGCTTTCGATTTCGGCGGCTTGTTGGAACAGCGTTGCGTCACCGATCATGCAATCATAGAGCAAAGTTTCGTACCCGGTCGTCGGCTGAACGGCGAAGTAATCTTTGTATTTGAAATCCATCCGCACGCCTTCGAGCTCTAGCCGTGGCCCTGGCACCTTCGCGTTGAATTGCAATGCGATGCCCTCATCCGGCTGGATGCGGATGACGATAAAATTTTCGGCCAAGGAATCGACTGGGGTATCGCGGAACAGCGTGAACGGCGCTTCTTTGAATTTCACCGCCACTTCAGTACGGCGCGCGGCAAGCGCCTTGCCGGTACGCAGGTAAAACGGCACGCCGGCCCAGCGCCAGTTGTCGATCTGAAGCCGAAGCGCAGTGTATGTTTCGGTGGTGCTGCCGCGATCGACATCCTGGGATTTGCGATAGGCCTCGATCTTCTTGCCGTCGATCGTCCCGGCGCCGTATTGCCCGCGCACAGCATCGCGCATCACGTCATCGGACGAGAAAGGCCGCACAGCGGCAAGGACTTTCGCTTTTTCGGCGCGCACGGCGTCGGCGACGAAGCTGGTCGGCGGTTCCATCGCCACCAGCGACATGATCTGAAACAGATGATTGGGCACCATGTCGCGCAGCGCGCCGGTTTCGTCATAGAACTTGCCGCGCGATTCGACGCCGACGCTTTCGGCGGCGGTAATCTGAACGTGATCGATGCGGTCACGATTCCATAGCGATTCAAACAGTCCGTTGGCGAAGCGCAACGCCATGATGTTCTGGACGGTCTCTTTGCCGAGGAAATGATCGATGCGGTAAATCTGCGATTCGGCAAAGACCGACAGCAGTTTCTTATTCAGGTCTTTTGCCGACGCGAGGTCGGTGCCGAACGGCTTTTCGACGATAATGCGGCGCCAGCCTTTGTCTTCGTGCGTCAGATTTTTATCGCCGAGACATTTAACGATCGGAACAAAGGCCGAAGGCGGCGTCGCCAGGTAGTACACGCGATTGCCCGGGATCTTTCGTTTTTTCTCGACCTCGTTCAGCTTGGCTTCGAGCCGGTCATAGGCCGCCGCGTCCTCGAATTCGCCTTGGACGTAGCTCGCGCGGTCGAGCAGCCAAGTGACGATTTTTGCCGACAGTTTCTGCCCGGCATGGTCGGTCAGACCTTTGTGCAGCAGCTCGCGGAAATTATCGTCGGAGCGATCGGAATGGGCGAAGCCGACGATCGCGAAGGAATCGGAAAGTTGCTTCGCCGCAGCCAGACGATAAATCGTCGGCATCAGCAAGCGCGCGGTCAGATCCCCGGACGCTCCGAAAATGACGAAGCTGCACGGATCGGCCTGCTTAATATCGGAGGTTTTAGCGCGTGCCGCCATGAGTCCCCGGCTCGACATGGCCGCCGAATCCTTTACGCATTGCCGAGAGCAGCCGCATGGCAAAGCTTTCGGGCTGACGCGACCGGAAACGCGCGAACAGCGCCGCCGACAACACATCCGCTGGTACAGCCTCGGCGACAGCCGCGTTGATGGTCCAGCGGCCCTCGCCCGAATCCTCGACATAACCGCTATAACCGTCGAGCTTGCCGTTCTCGGCCAAGGCAGACGCGGTCAGATCGAGCAACCAGGACGAGATCACGCTACCGCGCCGCCAGACTTCGGCGATATCGGCGATGTTCAGATCGAAGCGATGTTCAACCGGAAGGCTTTCGCTGTTCGCATTTTGCAGGATGTCGAAGCCTTCGGCATAAGCCTGCATCAGGCCGTATTCGATGCCGTTATGAACCATTTTGACGAAATGCCCGGCACCGACGGGACCGGCATAGAGATAGCCCTTCTCAGGCCGCGGATCGTGACCGTCGCGATGCGGGGTCTTCGGAATGTCGCCGGTACCGGGCGCCAAGGTCTGAAAGATCGGATCGAGACGATCGACCACGGCTTTGTCGCCGCCGATCATTAGGCAATAGCCACGTTCGATGCCCCAAATGCCGCCGCTGGTGCCGGCATCGACATAATGGATGCCCTTCGCCGCAACCGTCTTGCCGCGCCGGATATCGTCCTGCCAGAAGGAATTGCCGCCGTCGATGATGACATCATCTGCCGCCATCAGCCCGGCGAGAGTCGTCACGGTTTCTTCGGTGGCCGCGCCCGCAGGCAGCATGACCCAAACCGCGCGCGGTGGTTTTAGTTTTTGAACGAGTTCTTGAAGACTGGACGCGCCGGCGATGGATTTCCCATCAGACAGCGTTTTGATCGCATCGGCGTTGCGATCGAAGACGACACATTCATGACCGGCTTTGACCAAGCGCCGCGCGATGTTGGCGCCCATACGGCCGAGGCCGATGATTCCAAGTTGCATCATCTTTCCTCGTTTTTACGCCGTAGCCGAATCGATAGACGCATCGATCATTCTTTCCAGAGAGGCTGGGAGAGCGGACTAACATCCGCCATCCCATAACCCTCTGAAAAGAAGAACGTTCCTAAGTGGACTTAGGCCTTCGCGATGTTCTGCGCGACGAAGTCCCAATTCACCAGATTCTCGAGGAAGGACTTCACGAAGTCCGGCCGGCGATTCTGGAAATCGAGGTAATAGGCATGTTCCCACACGTCGCAGGTCAGCAGCGGCGTCTGGTTGGTGACGAGCGGATCGACCGCGTTCGGTGTCTTGGTGATCTTGAGCGAGCCAGCTTCGAGCACGAGCCAGGCCCAGCCGCTGCCGAACTGAGTCGTCGCCGCGGTCTGGAAATCGGTGGCGAACTTGTCGTAGCCGCCGAAAGCCTGATCGATCCGCGCGCCGATGTCGCCGGTCGGCTTGCCGCCGCCCTTCGGCTTCATGCCGTTCCAGAAGAAGGTGTGGTTCCACACCTGAGCGGCGTTGTTGAAGATCGTCGCCTTCGAATCGTCCTTCGCGGTTTCACGAATGACTTCGATCAGCGACTTGGCCGCCAGCGGCGTGCCGTCGGTCAGCTTGTTCAGCGTATCGACATAGGTCTTGTGATGTTTGCCGTAATGGAACTCGAGCGTCTTGGCCGACATGACCGGCTCGAGCGCGTCTTGGGCATAAGGCAGGGGGGGAAGTTCAAAAGCCATAGCATCCTCACTTTGTGTTTGTTATCGCGGCGCCACGAGAAAACAGACTTACTCCGTCAAAACGACACAGAACAGGACCAGTTCCTGCCGCAATCGTCATTTTGGACGGTGAGAAAGCCTTCTCGTCTTCGACTTGAGAGATCGAGCTAGAAGATAATAATGATTCGCAAGTGAACTCGACCCAACCGCACTGGTCGAGAAAAGGAAAAATGGTCGGCACGTGTGACACGTAACGGCGACACCCTCAATGTACAGCGGGGCGCCTTTATCTGACGCGGTCCCGTCAATCTACACCATCGGCACTGTCGATGTTGATGTCACATCAACGGTGGCGGGCAGAGCCTGCGCAGGGGCGCAGTTATTTGCTCGTACATGCCAAAACCAGCCCGTGCAAGCTTTTTGGTTTGGCCGCTCCGGCCCGAAAATGCCTCTTCGCAAATGCGGCAAATGGGTGGCGTGGCGGCGTCGGACCGCCAATGTGAAAACCAGTTTAGTCATTGTTTTTCTTGAAGGGGTCACGATTTCGCCCCGATCACTTGGGAGAGTTACCGCAGTGCAAAATTAGTTAGAAGGCCGTACCCAATGTCGTTCAAATCCGCACAGAAGGTTCCTCAGGGACGCCGCACCTTTCACACCTCCACCACCCTCGCCGGTGCCGTGATGGTTGCCGCGCTGACGCAGGTCAGCTCCTTTGCGCATGCCCAAGGTCAGCCGACCACGGGTTGGTACGTGAGTGGTGCCGCCGGCGCCAACCTTGAAGAAGACAACCGTTTCCGCAACGGCGGTGCGAACGCGAACGACAGCTACGGCGCCGGTTATGTCGGCACGCTAAATCTCGGTTATGGCTTCGGCAATAACTGGCGTGTCGAAGGCGAGCCGGGCTATCGCAACAATCAGGTCGATAAGGTCAATGGCGCGAACGGCTCAGGCCGCACCCAGATGGCGACCATGATGTTCAACGCCCTTTATGACTTCAACCAAGTCAAAACCCCGCTACTGCCACTCACCCCGCATATCGGCGCCGGTGTCGGCTACGCCCATGTGTGGAATCGCTCGACGCAAAACGGCGTTGGTGTTTCGGGTGGTGACGATGTGCCGGCGTTCCAAGCGATCGCGGGTCTCGATTATTCGATCACCCCGAATGAGAAGGTCGGTCTCGATTACCGCTATCTCGTCGCGCATGACGCGGTCTTCCCGGTCAATAACGGCCTTCAGACCCGCGCGGGCGATCTGAACAACCATTCGTTCCTGGTGACCTACCGGTTCGAGTTCAACACGCCCTCCGCGCCGCCGCCGGTCGCGATGCCGGTTGCTGCCGCATCGCCGCCGCCCCGTCCGGCGCCGGTCGCGTCGGTTCCCGAGAACCGTCCTTACGAAGTCTATTTCGACTTCGACAGCGCGACCCTCACCAGCGACGCGAAAGCGATCGTTCAAGTCGCGGCGCAGAACGCCAAACAGTCACAAGTGACGCGTATCCTCGCGACCGGCCACACCGATACGGTCGGCACGGGCAGCTACAACATCGCTTTGTCGAAGCGCCGCGCCGCGGCGGTGAAGGCAGAACTCGTGCGTGACGGCATTTCGGCACGCGACATCTCGACCAACGGTGTCGGCGAGGAAGGCCTTGCGGTTTCGACCGGTGAAGGGGTGAACGAGCCCCGTAATCGTCGCGTCGAAATCGTGATCCAGACTCCGGGTGCCTAACTTCTACCGCTTAAGAACTTGATCGAACGTTCACTACGCCGCTGTCGTCGATAGCCCATATCTCGACAGCGGCGGACCGCGGAGGAAGAATTTCATGCGAACCGTGCTTGTTTCCAATCGCGTTGCCGAACCCACCCGTGGGGGCGCCATGCCAGGCGGTCTCGCGGCGGCTCTTTACGTCGCGACAGCGCAGAACGGTGCGACATGGATCGGCAGTAGCGGCAAATACACAAAGACGCCGGAAGCCAATGCGCCGATGACGATCAAACAGGTCGGCGCCGGTCAGTTAGTCACGGTCGATCTCCCCGCCAACGCCTACAAGAATTTCTATAATCGAACCGTTCCAGAGTTCCCCGTTGGATGTCCTCCCGCCCCCAGGGTCCTATAATGGCCCCGTGCGACAAGCCATCCATCATTTGCATGTCCCGACCGGCGGCCGTGGCTTGATCGATATCACCGCACCCATCCGGCAGTGGGTCGATGCAGGGAACATCGCGTTGGGCCTCCTGACGGTATTTTGCCGCCATACCTCGGCGTCACTTTTGATCCAAGAAAATGCCGATCCGGACGTCTGCGCCGATCTTGAAACCTATTTCGAGACGATCGCCCCGGAAGCGCCGGGCCGCTATCGCCACGACACCGAAGGCCTTGACGATATGCCGGCTCACATTCGGACGGCGCTGACACAAACGCAGCTTTCCATTCCCGTCGAACGGGGAAAGATGGTCCTCGGTACGTGGCAGGGAATTTATCTATTCGAACACCGCCAGGCCGGTTCGCGGCGCGATATCGTTCTCCATCTGATCGGCGAATAGGCCCGACGGGCAAAATTCCGCTATAAGACCGGCGTCATCACGGGGAGGCTGACATGCAGGCCAATAACGGCGACTGGGTTTCCATTCCCACCGCGCACGGCACAATCCGCGGCTATAGGGTGAAGCCGTCCGGGCCGCCGCCCTGGCCTGCTTTGCTGATCATTCATGCGGTCATGGGCGTCGATGCCTATATCGAAAACCTCACGGCCCAGTTCGCCGCCGAGGGCTATCTCGCCTTGACGCCCGACATCTACACGAACGATCCTGGCTATAAGCAACACGAGCCGCTGCATATCGAGATGGCGGCGCATCTCGGCACAGATCGCGCCAAGCAGAAAGAACAGCTGGACCAGGATTTCGATGACGTGCTGCGCCCCAAAATCTCGGCGGCGCGCGACTGGATCAATAACCGCCCGACGACAAGCTATATCGATCTGATCTCCGCGACGTTCGACTATCTGCATGCGCGTGACGACGTGCGTGCCATCGGGACGATGGGATTCTGCATGGGGGGAAGATTGGTCGGCGAGTTGGCCGTCACCGGCGCCGATTTGGCCGCCGGCGTGATCTATTACGGCGGCCCGCCGAAACTCGAAGAAATACCCAACGTGCGGTGCCCCCTCGAAGGCCATTACGCCAGCCACGATCCCGGCATCACCAAACGCATCCCCGCCCTTGCCGAGGCGATGAAGGCGGCGGGAAAAGATTTCACCTATTACATCTATGAAGCGTCACACGGCTTCAGCTTATCGCCGCACACGCCATCGCATGACGAAGCCGCGACGAAGCTCTCGATGGGCCGCGTGAGAGCCTTTCTGGAAAAGCATCTGAGACACGCGACCTTTCGATAGGCTTAGCCGAAACGCTGCGCCGCCCAATAGGCGGCGGCGGACGCTGTGCCAGTAAGGAACGTTCCCCATGCCATATCGACGACCGTGACGGCACTCGACCAATCGCGCAAGGTCGCGTGATTGGTGAGATCGTACGTCGCATAGGCGACGAACCCGAGGATAGCGCCGGATACGGCGGCGACGGTCCAGGTCTCACCCCGCAGCGCCGGTCCGACCGCCAGAGCGACAACCCCGGCACCGTAGAGCAAATAGAATGCAACCGCCGGAATGAGATTAGGCTTTTCCAACAGCAATTCGCCCAAGCGCGGCCGATAGAAACTGCGGACCATCAAGGTCAGCCAGGTGCCGTCGAGCACCAGCATCACAAGCAGGACGGCGATATAAGCGATCAGATAACGGCGCATGATTTTCCTTAAACCGACCGGGCTGGCCGCAAACGATAGTGGCTGACGGCCCAAAGGTCGCCGTTTTGATGACCGAACAGTCCTGCCGTCGCCAGGAAGAAAATCCGCCAGCGGCGGCGCCACAAGCTGGCATTGTCTCCATAGACGTCGCGCAGGATCGGCATCAACTCGTCGATATTGCGATCATAGTTCGCCAACCAGTCGAGTGCGGTCTTGGCGTAATGAGAGCCGTTCCAACGCCATTCTTGTTCGAGCGTAAAGAACGAATCGAAATGCCGGATCATGCGATGGCTCGGCATGATCCCGCCAGTGAAGAAATGCTGTGCGATCCAATCGTTAGGATCATCATGATTGAAGCGATAGGGAACATCGCGGTGGCTGAAGACGTGGAGGAACAACCGACCGTCGGGGGTGAGCCACGTCCGCACACGGGCCAGCAGTCGCTCCCAATTCGCCATATGCTCGAACATTTCGACCGATACGATTCGATCGAACTGCGCGCCCGGCTCGAAGATGTTCATGTCGGCGGTCACGACCGTGAGGTTGCCGATGCCCTGATCGCGCGCGACGCTTTCGATATAAGCCCGTTGTGGTTGGGAGTTCGAAACCGCCACGATCTGAGCGCGGGGATAATGCCGGGCCATCCAAAGGGATAGTGATCCCCAGCCGCAGCCGAGTTCGAGGATGTGCTGACCATCGGCCAGTTCGGCGTGCGCTGCGGTTTCGGACAACGCCCGTTCCTCGGCCGCCGCAAGGGTGTCGGGTCGTTGGTCATAGAGACAGCAGGAATATTTGCGTTGTGGGCCGAGTATCCGTGCAAAGAATTCCGGCGGCAGTTCGTAATGCTGTTCGTTCGCGGATGATGCGAATTCGGCGATGGGATGATCGACCATATCGCGTACGAACATTTCTTCGCTGCCCTCAGGATGAACCGCGAGCTGCATCGCGCTGCGCGCAACGATACGGTCGATCCCCAGTCGCATCAGCCCGACAGGCAACGGTGCAATCTCGGCGATGCGATTGATGCTGGCGATGAAATTCATGAAGTATGTTCCTCGAGCAAATGCTGCGGGCCTGGGAAAAAAGCATTGGTGCGTTTCTGATAAGCGCGATAGGCATCGCCGCGTGAGCGCAACAGATGTTCCTCCAACGGAGGAACGCCGGAGACATGCGCGAGCAGGTAGTAGGAAAAGCAAGGGCCGAGCAGCGAAAGCCATCCCCACGGATAATGCCCGTCGAGATTGATCGCGAAACACGGATAGGCCAGCCACACCAGCCATTCGAAAAAATAGTTGGGATGCCGCGACCAGGCCCAGAGACCATCCATGCAGATACCGCCGCGCCGATCGCTATCGGCGGCAAAGCGGCGAAGTTGCGAATCCGCGACGCTTTCCCCACCGAGGCCGACGAAGAAAATGATCAGGCCAAGGAAATCTTGCGCCCGCAGACCCGGCGCCGGATTGAGCGCCGACACCAGCACCGTCAATGCCAGGATGAGGCCGCAGACGGCCTGAATTTCCATGAAGGCGAAAAAGCGGATCGGGAATGCGTCCCCCCACCGGCCCCGCAGCGCGGTGTAGCGCGCGTCCTCGTGGCCTTTCGATACCCGCATCGCGATATGGAGCGATAGCCGCCCCGCCCAGAGCATGACGACGCCGGCGAGAACGATCTGACGCGGTGTCGGAACCAAACTGGAGAATACCGCGGGACAAATGGCAAAGGCGATTCCGGCAAGCCCCGTCCCGATGGTCCAAAAGACGTCGGCCCAGCCCGCATTGCCGGTGGCACGCTCCACCGCCCAGGCAATCGCCATGACGATCGCGAGGCCCAGCGCCGCAAGGAGAATTAACGTGGTGA
The DNA here is from genome assembly GCA_903822185.1 of uncultured Rhodospirillales bacterium. Taxonomy (GTDB): domain Bacteria; phylum Pseudomonadota; class Alphaproteobacteria; order ATCC43930; family CGMCC-115725; genus CAIKMD01. Next base: position 188,748 of record CAIJOA010000039.1, read on the forward strand.
TCATCAGGCCGGCCTCCGCAGATTAATACGCAAGCCCCGCGCGGACGGATCATTCCCCTGACTGATCCAGTCCCGATTTTCTGCCGTATCGCCTTTGAGGTAACGCGATGCAAACACGCAAATTGCTATTCGGCGCGGCTTTCATCGCTTTTGGCTTGGGCGCCATTGGGACGGCCGATGCGGCGATCGATCCGATCCGGCTCTATGGCGATTCGGTTGTTTTCGACGTTGTGCGCAATGGCGACACGATCGGCAGTCAAGAAGTCGCCTTTCAGGCGGACGGCGACAATATCCGGGTGACCGAGACCTCCGATATCGAAGTAAAAATCCTCTTCGTGCCGGTCTATCATTTTCACTATCACGGCATCGCGATCTGGCATGACGGCGCCCTGCTCGATCTTCAGGCGAAGATCGACGATGGCGGTAAGGCCGCCACGGTGACGGCGAAACGGATCGACGATCATCTCGCCGTCAAAGGGCCGAAGGGCGCTTTCAACGCCGCGACCGATCTCGTCCCGGTGACGCATTGGGACAAAGAGACGCTGAAACGCACGACCTTGCTGAACAGCATCGAAGGCAAGATCGAGCATGTCGAAGTCACCGATGAAGGCCCCGACACGGTCAAGACCATCGACGGCACGCGCGCGGCCCATCGCTTCGTCTATCGCGGCGATATTAAGCTGACGGCCTGGTACGATTCCGAAGACCGATGGGTCGGGCTGAGTTTAAAAGGCAAAGACGGATCGACGATCGATTATGTCTGCCGTCGTTGCGGTCCATCACCCGCCAAGTGAGCCCGGCGATCGAGGCGGCGGCGGATTGCCGTTTGGCGCCGCTCGCCGATCGGAAAATTCCACATCAACGCGATCACGATCAGCTTGAAGATCACGGGCACCCCGCCGTAAGCAAACGCGACGGCATTCAAGGCAAGATCGCTATTCGGCCCCACTGCGTTGAAGCCGAGATACGCCAGCGCCGGGAAGGCAACACCAACAGCGATGGCCAGCGATAGCTTCGTCGCCATACCCCAGAGTGCGAAGAACAAGCCGGCGCGACGCTGTCCCGATTTCCATTCGTCGTAATCGACCACATCGGCTTGGATCGCCGGAGGCAGCGCCAGATCAGCGCCGACGGCCGCGCCGCAAATCACGCAGATAACGCCGAAGAGATATATTTGCCCCTCGCCGAGAAACGGCACCCAGGCGAAGGTGAGGCACGCGATCGCCATCGCCCCGCACCAGGCGCGATGCTTGCCGTAACGGCTCAGCCACACCCACAAGGGCACCGCAGCAACGGCCGAGGCAAAATAAATCAAAATCAAAGCGGCGCTGGCGACTTGCCCCGCCTTCAAACGCTGATCGAGATACAGCGGCAGGAGCGATGCGCTGAGACCCGCTGAAAGCCCGTTGATAGACCAGGCCGTCAATAATCTAAGACACGGTCCTTCCGTAAACAGCGACCGTATTCCATCAAGCAAAGCGGGCTTTGGTCTCGCCGATACTTCGATCGTCCGCTCCGGCACGCGCCATAGAGCGAGCGCGATGGTAATCGCACCGACGACGACGGCACAGAGTGCGACCGCAAACATTCCCTCGCGATCGCCGCCGCCACGGGCCGAGACGATCAACGGGACCGTGCCGGCCAAAAGTATGCCGACGATCGATGTTCCCTCGCGGACGCCGGTGATGCGAGTGCGTTCGTGATAATTTTCGGAGAGTTCAGCGCCCCAGGCAGTGTAGGCGACGCTGACCATGCTCCAGCCGAGATAGAGCATGGCGCTCCAGATCAGCAGATAGAGCGCACCGGGATGCTCCGGCGGATTGAACAGACGCAGCATGCCGATGCCCGCCACCAATCCGCCGACGAGCATCCAAGGTTTGCGTCGTCCGAACCGCGTCTGCCAGCGATCGCTGAACACACCGATCGCCGGATCGCTGATGACGTCAAAGATGCGCGATATCAGAAGCGCCGCGCCGGTGGCAGATAATCCGAGCCCCACCGTCTTGGCATAAAAGGTCGGCAGCAGGACGAAAGCGGGGATGGTCGGGAGCGCGAGAGGAAGAGCGGGCGCGGCGTAGAACAGAAGAGTCGTAAGATTCAGCCTGCCCGCTCGGCTCATCCCGGCTTCACGATGCGATACAGACCGACATCGATGGTGCCGAGACGGAAACCCGCTTCGCAATAAGCGAGATAATATTCCCACATATGCTTGAAGCGCGGCGTGAAGCCGAGTTTAGCCAGCCGTGGCCATGCGGCATCAAAGCGGTCGCGCCATTCGGCAAGGGTCCGGGCATAGCTGAGACCGAACCGTTCGGCCGAAGCAAGCGTCAGACCAGCGCGCGCGACCTGCTGCTTCATCACCGTGATCGACGGCAACATGCCGCCCGGGAAGATGTAACGCTGAATGAAATCGGGCGTACGGCGATAACCCTCGAGCCGCGCCTCGTCGATGGTGATCGCCTGTACCGCCGCGATGCCACCCGGCACGAGACGCTTTGCCAAAGTCTCGAAATAAGCCGGCCAATTCTCTTCGCCGACCGCTTCGATCATCTCGATCGAAACAATGCGATCGTAGGATTCGGGAACGTCGCGGTAATCCTGCAGCCGCAGATCGGCCTTGCCGGAAAGTTGCGCCTTCTCGAGACGGTCTTCGGCATAAGCGAGCTGTTCATGCGACAAGGTCAGGCCAGTGACGCGGCACTGATGTTCGCGGATCAGCGCTTCGGCAAGTGCTCCCCAGCCGCAACCGATCTCGAGCACTTTTTCGCCGCCTTTGAGCGCCAGCGCATCCATCGCAAGATGGATTTTCGCGGCTTGGGCGTCTTCGAGGCTTTGATCGGGCGATGTGTAGAGCGCCGAGGAATAGCTCATGCTCGGATCGAGCCATTCCTTGTAGAAGGCGTTGCCGAGATCGTAATGCGCTTCGATATTGCGCTTGCTGCCGCTTCGCGTGTTGCGGTTCTTGCGATGCAAAAACCGATTGATCATGCGAATAGGCGCCATCGCGCCTGACGGCACGACTTCGCGCTCATTGAGAGCAGCCAATTCGATAACTTTTGCAAGGTCGGGCGTTGACCATTCATGCGCCATATACGATTCGGCAAAGCCGATATCGCCCCCCATCAGAAGCCGCAGCAGCATCCGCCAACGATGAATCGTCAGCGCTGCGCTCGGCCCTTCCTTCGCTCCGGCAAAGGTCAGCGTCTTACCATCCGGCGTGGTGATCGCCAGACGCCCACAGACCAGCCCGGCGCCCAACCGCGTCAGAATTCTCTCCATAACGCCGCTCAACCCGAAGGCGTGCGCACGGCTGGTTACAGATTGAGGATTTTCGATGTCCCGCGTTGTCATTTTTTATTCGCCCGCGTCAGTCACGAAAGTGGCTGTATGATTAGGGGCGGGCGGCCTTTTGACAAGAGGCACACCTTTGAGAAACAGCTTCAGCGCCTGCCAGTGGATCGCCGCGACGACCTTGAAGGTCGCCAGGGGAAAAAGCAGCAGCGCCTTCATGAGTGAGGCATCGGTCAGCGACCGGCGCTGGCCGCAAAACGAGGCCAGCAAGACAGGGCCATCGCGATCGTGCGCGGCGATGGTGATCGCCGTCGTTTGCGCCGGCGGCATGATCCGGAAATGATAGGTCATCGCCATTTCGAGAAAAGGCGACACGTAGAAGCGTTTGCTGCAGCTCTGCCGGACGAGCCGGTCCGCACCGAGCCCCGCCGTGATCACGTAGGTATGGCGCTGGCCGAAAGTATTGTTCACCTCATAGAGGATGGCCGCGAGCTGGCCCGGGTTTTCCCAGCAAAAATAAACGGTTAGCGGATTGAAGGCATAGCCGAACATGCGCGGGCTCGACAGCAGCTCGATCGAGCCCTGCGCACCCAGCGTGATCCCCGCCTCCGCCAGTTGCGCCTCGACCCAAGGCCGCAGCGCCGCACCGCCGCCGCCATGGTCCCGATCGTAAAAGCTGAAGACGTTGAACCGATTGTGGGAAAACAGCCGGCAGGACTGGGTCAGTGTCGGCAGTTCCCCAAGATCGATCAGCGCGGAGAACATCCGATAACCGAGGGCGTGGCGTCGGGGACGCAACCGCTGATGGGCAACGGTACCGAAATAGAGCGCGGAGCGCTGTGCCGTCACGTCACCGCCAACGCATCGCCGAACACCGGCGTTGGGTCGAGATAAATACGACCGGAGGGGTTCGCGACCTTCCACGGGCGGCGCGCGCCGCCCAAAGCCTCGGCAACGGCGAGGCCTGCCTGAAGACCGTCTTCGTGAAAGCCTGCTCCGAAATACGCGCCGCAATACCAGACGCGCGAACGGCCCTGCAGACTCCAGAGCTGCCGCTGGGCACGTGCCGCGGCGATATCGAAAATCGGATGCAGATAATTGAAATTATGCAGCGTCAGTTCGGGCTTCGGCCGCACCACCGGATTGAGCGTCAGGAACAGCGGGTTTTCATCCGGCAGACCTTGCAACCGATTGAGCCAGTAGGTCGCGCAGAGATCTTTCATCTGCGCACCGTCTCGGCCGCCGATGTAATTCCAGCTCGACCAAACATTGCGCCGCTTCGGCATCAGATCTTCATCGCGGTGAACAACAGCATCGTTCGGTTGATAGCGGAAAGCACCCAAGACGGCTTCTTCGCGCGACGTCGGCGCTTCGAGCAACTGCAAGGCCTGATCCGCATGCGCAGCGACCACAACCTGATCATAGCGCGAAACTTCGTGCCGCGAGTCCAAGACCTTCACGCCATCGCCCGAACGCTGGATCGACGTCGCGCCGCAATTCAGACGAATCTTGTCGGCGTAGTGCGCCGTAAGGCGACGGACATATTCCCGGCTCCCGCCCTCGACCGAGCGCCATAACGGACGGTTCCGCAATTGCAGTAGGCCATGATTGTCGCAGAAGCGGACGAATTCCGCGGCCGGATGATCACGCATCATGTTTACCGGCGCCGACCAGATCGCGCCAGCCATCGGAAGCAAATGCTCGTCGATGAAGCTGCGGGAGTAATTCCGCTCTTCGAGAAAGCGGCCGAGAGTCATGAGTTCGTTATCGGGAATATCGAGCAACGCCGGAGCATCGCGGTTGAAGCGAAGAATGTCGCGCAACATCAGCCAAAAACGCGGCCGCAGCAGATTACGTTTCTGCGCGAACAGGCTGGCGAGGTTGGTCCCCGAATACTCGACATCGCCGTCACCCAAGGAAACGGCAAAGGACATGTCGCTCGAGCGGGTCGGCACTTCGAGAAGCCGCAAAAGCACGGTCAAATTCGGATAATTCGGCTCGTTATAGACCATAAAGGCGGTATCGACCGGCATGGTGCGATCGCCGACCGGAACATCGATGGTGTGGCTATGCCCACCGATTCGATGATCTTGCTCATAAACGGTGACACGGTGGTTCTGGCTCAAGAGCCAAGCCGCCGCCATCCCGGAAATTCCCGTGCCAATAACGGCAATATCGAGTGGCTGCACTTTCCCTCCTGCTCCGGAAACGCCCGGTCGGCGTAGCGAACGCCGGTTGTTTCATTTATCCTACGCTTCTAGCTCGGGATTGGATCAGTCAGAACCAGGTGATCCGCCGAGCTTCTTGCTGCGTAACAACGGGGTATGAGTGCTCGCGCGTCCCTTCTTCGCAACTCCCTTGTGCCGGCTCCGGCATCGCGGCCACGCCTTGGCCGAGTCGAGAGCCGCGTTGTCGTTTTCAAACCGCGATCGTTGAGGCTCATTATGTCCGACCGGGACAGCCCGACGGCGTCGCAACTGATTCAGTGCATCGCCCAGACCGAGGACCGCGCCGCTTTCCGGCAGCTCTTTGGTTATTTCGCGCCTCGCATTAAAGCATATCTCTTGCGGCTTGGCGCCAACGCAGCCCAGGCGGAAGACGTGGCGCAGGAAACAATGCTGACGGTTTGGCGCAAGGCCGCTTCGTTTGAGCCTGCAAAGGCCGATGCGGCAACCTGGATTTTCACTATCGCCCGTAACCGCCGGATCGATGTCCTGCGCCGCGAACGCTATCCGACTCTCAGCGACGAAGGGCAAGATCAGCGGCCCGACGATGCCCCCTTGGCCGACGAGACGATCGGCGTGACTGAGCGCCAACGCCTGTTGCAAAAGGCCGTTGCGGCCTTGCCGGCCGATCAGGCCGAGGTCGTTCGCCTCTCTTTCTTCGAAGACAGACCCCATAGCGAAATCGAACGCGCCCTCGGCATTCCACTCGGAACCGTCAAATCGCGGTTGCGTTTGGCCATGACCCGGCTGCGCAAAGTGATGGGAGAGGAATGATGGCGATGCCAAAACACCACCCCAATGATGAAACGCTTCTGGCTTACAGCAGCGGGAACCTCGCACAGGGCTTCGCTTTGACCGTTTCGACCCATTTGGGATTTTGCGCCGATTGCCGCCATCGTACCGCCGAGATGGAGCAACTTGGCGGCGCCTTGCTCGATGAGCTGTCGCCCGCCCCGATGGATGACGCTGCTTGGAATGCGATTGCCGCGCGCCTCGATGAAGCGCCTACTGTTTCGACAGCACCGACCGTACCGCAAGAGGCTGCCGCTTGGCCGCGCGAACTGACGCCTTATCTGCCCGGCCCGACGTTGCCGTGGCGTGCCTTGGTTCCCGGCGTCCGGCATGTGACGCTTCCGGTCGGTATTCCGAAACGCGGCAATGTTCGTTTGGTTCGGATTGCCCCTGACAAAGCAGTCGGCGTTCATGGCCATACGGGCCGCGAAATGACGGTCGTGCTCGAAGGCGGTTTCTCGGACGTCTTGGGACATTACGGCCCCGGCGATTTCATGGAACTGGACGAAGGCGTCGAGCATGAGCCGGTGACGCCGCCCAGCAGCCATTGCATTTGCCTCATCGCGGTCGAAAGTCCGCTGCGTTTCCGCGGTTTCCTCGCCCGGCTGCTTCAACCCATCCTTGGTCTTTAGCTTGGCCGCGGTGGGTGCGTCGCTGCGTCGGCTGGGTCGGCGCCATATCTTGTCGTCTCTTCCCCTGCTCGCCACGGTTGGTTGCTCTCCCGCCGGCATCGTCAATGCGCTGGTCCCCAATCGCGGCTACACACTGATGAAGGACGTCGTGTACGGCGAAGGTCCGCGCCGGAAACTCGACATCTATTTGCCCGAAAAGATCAGCGGTGACACGCCGGTCGTCGTCTTTTTCTATGGCGGCGAATGGCAATATGGCTCGAAAGATATCTATCTCTTTGTCGGCCAAGCCCTCGCCGCACGCGGCGTCATCGCGATCATTCCCGATTATCGCGTTTATCCCGAGGTCAAATTCCCTGGCTTCCTCGAAGACGCTGCCGCTGCCGTCGCCTGGGCGAAAGCCGAAGCACCGCGATATGGCGGTAATCCCGATAAGCTGTTCATTATGGGACATTCCGCCGGCGCTCATATTGCCGCGATGGTCGCAATCGACCCGCAATGGCTCGACGCGCACGGCATGAAGATCAACGATTTAAAAGGTTTGATCGGTCTCGCCGGGCCTTACGATTTTTTGCCGATCACCGACCCCACCTTGAAGATCATTTTCGGCGACCCGTCGGAATGGCCGAAAACCCAGCCGATCAATTTCGTCTCGGCGCACGAGCCGCCGGCGCTGCTTTTGACCGGCACCGCCGACAAGACGGTCGATCCCGGCAATTCACCGCGCCTCGCCAAAGCGGCGCGGGCGGTTGGCGCAAAAGTCGAAGTGAAGGAATACGACAATATCGGTCATATCGAGATTATCGGCTCGATATCCTGGCCGATCCGGTTTCTCGCACCGGCGCTTTCCGACACGATGAAATTCCTTGCCGAACAGACCGGACTGCCGCTGGGAAGTTAGCCCTGTCTAGCTCGCGATACGCTGCTGCTGAGGTGGGGCAGCCGCCGAGCGGAAGCGAACCGCCGGCAGCGTCACTGTCACCACGGTGCCATGCCCCGCCTCGCTGGCGATATCCAAAGTGCCGTGGTGAAGTTCGACGAGACGCTTGGTCAACGGCAGGCCGAGACCGACGCCCTCGTAGCGCCGCGACAGACCGCTATCGATCTGACTAAATGGCGCAAGCGCAAGCGGCAGCTTATCCGCAGACATGCCGATCCCTGTGTCCGCGATACAGAAAATCAAATCGCCGATAGTATCCCGCTCTACCGTCAGCGAGACACGGCCGCCGGCCGGCGTGAATTTGATCGCATTCGACAGAAGATTGACTAGGATCTGCGACAGCTTTGCCGAATCCGCAAAGAATTCCGGCAGATTGTCTTCGATGTCGAATGAGCATTGAATTTCGGATTTTTGCGCCATTTCCTGCGCCATGCTCACGCTCAACGCAGCAATGCCGGCGATATCGATGTCCCGCTCGTTCAAAACCAACTGATGCGATTCCGCTTTTGCGATGTCGAGAATTGAATTGATCATCGTCAGCAGGTGATTGCCGCTTTCGCTGATATGTCCGGCGAATTCCGCATATTTCGGATCAAGCGGGCCGACGAGACTGTCGCGGATCAAGGTCGAAAAGCCGATGATCGCGTTCAGCGGCGTGCGAAGCTCATGACTCATATTCGCCAGAAATTCCGATTTCGCCCGGCTGGCTGCTTCGGCTTCATCCTTCGCAGCGATAAGGCGGTCTTGATTGTGTTGCAATTCATCGAAGGCCCGCGCCGCGCGAAGGATGTAGCGAACGCGATAATTCAGCAGCGGCCAATTCAACGGCTTGGCGATAAAATCCGTCGCGCCAGCGACATAGGCCGCTTCAACCGATTCGACATCGTCGCGCCCCGTCGCCATCAGAATGGGCACGAATGCCGTTTCCGGCCGGCTGCGCAACAAGCGGCACAAGGCGTAACCGTCCATGCCAGGCATCACGACATCGACGACGATGAGGCCGAGCGTGCGGCTGGCCGTGATCTCGCACGCCTCTTCGCCGGACGATGCCTCAAGCACGGAAAAGCCCTCGTTTTCAAGCGAAGCGCGCATCAGTGCCCGCAAGATATCGTCATCATCGACGATCAAAATCGGTGCATCATGCGTTCTTGCGGGGATATCCATCACGCCATCCTAAGCGGCATCGTTTTGACGACGACATGCGGCAGATGCACGCGGACGGACGTGCCTCGCCCCACTTCACTCGAAACTTCGATCGTTCCGTTATGCTGATCGACAACCTGGCGTGCGATCGGGAGGCCAAGGCCGGTGCCGAAACTACGCGTGCTGAACAAAGGCTCGAAAATCTGCGGCAAGATTTCAGCCGGAATACCGAAACCGGTATCCTCAAAAACGATATCGACGCCGTGGTCATACCGCGTCGAAACATGGATACGACGCACGTCCCCATCGGCACTTTCCTCAAGCGCCTGAATCGCATTTTCGATCAGATTGGCGACGACGCGACGTAACCCGTCGGTCGCGATATCCACCATCGCATCGGAAGCGCCGAAAGTGCGATCGAGCGCAATACCGGCAGGCAGCGCGACTTCATCGAGAACGGCGCCGAGCCAAGGGTCGAGCGGAACCCGTTCCCACTTCAATTCGCGCGCATGGGTATAATCGAGCAGGCTCTCGATGATCTTATTGCAACGGCTGACGCTGCGTTCCATCCGGTCCGCGGCACGACCCAACATCGGGTTGGCGCCGGCGGCTGTGCGGAGGACGAATATCGTATTACTGATCGCGCCCAAAGGATTGCGCAGTTCGTGCGCCATCGTCGCCGTGACCTGGCCGATGGTCGAGATGCGTTCTTGCTTGAGCAATTCTTCCTGGGTTTCGCGTAATTCTCTCGTGCGTTCTTCGACCCGCCGCTCCAACGCCTCATTCGCGGCCTGCACTGCAGCCTTTGATTCCTCCAGCGCCTTTTGCGCACGCCGGGCTTCGTCGAAGGCAAGGCTCGAACGCAGCAGATACCGGATACGCTGGCAAAGAATGATCCAGTTCAGCGGTTTGCTGATGAAGTCGGTCGCCCCCGCCTCATAGGCTTCACGGATCGAGGCGACATCATCCAACCCTGTCGCCATCAAGATCGGGACGTGCATCGTGTTCGGCAATAGACGCAGAGCACGGCACAGATCGAAACCGGTCATCCCTGGCATAACGACATCGACGACGATCAACTGCGGCGTGAATTCAGCTCCGAGACGGCAAGCCTCCTCGCCGTCCGCTGCTTCCTCGACCGTGAATCCATCGCTCTCGAGTGCGGCGCGCATCAGCGCGCGCAAGATCGGATCGTCATCGACGATCAGAATCGGCGCATCGTTTTTGACGGTGGCGGTCACGCGGCAACCCCAGCGAGTTCTTGCAAGCGGCGGGTCGCCGCGTTCAATTCCGCGTCCAGCGTGTCGAGTAGGCCTCGGGCCCGGTCAAGCCCAGCGTCGCGAACCAAGGTTTCGATATCGGCGCAACGCTGAGCCAATTGCTTTGCACCCAGCGCAGCAGCACTTGATTTGAGGCTATGCGCTGCACGCCACAAGGCCTCGCTGTCGCCGGCATCCGATTTTTGGTGCATTGTCGCGACGAGCGGTGGCGCCGACGTCAGGAATTGAGACACCACACGTTTGAGCAGAGCGTCATTCCCTTTACTGTCCATCGCGCGAATCTTTTTGATCGCGTCGTCTTCAATGGCTTCAGCATCGTTCGCAACGACAATGTTACGTTCGACAGCGGCACGTTCCAGATGTCCGATCCAGCGCCGCAACGCGGCAACGATCTGATCGTCATCGAACGGCTTCACCAGGAAGTCGTCCATGCCGGCGTCCATACATTGATCGCGGATATCCGCGAGAGCATGAGCGGTCAAAGCGAGAATCGGCAAGCGAACCGGCTTTTCGCCGGCGGCTGCCGCCTGCTCCATTTCACGGATGCGCACCGTTGCTTGGAACCCATTGAGAATGGGCATTTCGCAATCCATGAAGATCAGATCGAATTTGTCCTGCCCGTAAAGCTCGACCGCGGACTGGCCATGCGGCGCGGTGGTCACCTTACAGCCGAGCGCCTCGAGCAGACCGGTCGCGACGTCTTGATTGACCGGATTGTCTTCGGCGACAAGGATACGCGCTTCGAATTGCGGCCGTTTCGCCTGGGCATGACGGCGTGCTGCCAATGACGCGTTCGGAGTATGATTTTGTTCGCCCGACGCGATCGATGCAAAAATCCCGAACAGTTCCGATGGACGCGCCGGCTTGGTCAGGATCGCCGTTGCCCCAACCCCTTCCAGCGTTTCTTCCTTGATCGACCCGTCCATCCCGATCAGCAAGATGACGGGCGCCGATTTACGCATTGTACGAGCGAGTTCGATACCCGCCTCGCCCAATCCTTTAACATCGACGACGACCGTATCGAAAGCGCGGTTCCGTTCTGTGGCGCGGGTCCAGGCATAATGCGCGTCCGCGATACTTGAAACGATCGTCGCATCGACATTCCAACCGGCGAGATAAAGCGATGTCACATGCGCGCTGACCGCGTTGGCATCGACGAGCAGAACGCGGAGCGGCTTTTCCAGGCGCAATGGTTTGGCCGCCTTCGCCGCCGCAATCTTGCACCGGATCGTGAAATGGAAACGCGAACCACGTCCAAACTCGCTTTCGACACCGATCATGCCGCCCATCAGTTCGACAAGCTGTTTCGAGATCGTAAGCCCCAATCCGGTGCCGCCACGCGCGCGGGTCATTGAATTATCGGCCTGCTGGAACGATTCGAAAACCAAGTCGCGCTTCGTCGCCTCTATACCGATTCCGGTATCCTGGACGGAGAATGACAGCACGATCGCACCTTCGACGGCTTGGACCACCGTCAGTTCGAGTAGAATCTCACCACGGTCGGTAAATTTGATCGCGTTGCCGACCAGGTTGATCAGAATTTGTCGAAGCCGAACCGGGTCGCCGCTGAGCATTGCCGGCACATCGTCCGCGATGAAATAGACGAACTCGAGACCCTTCGCCGCGCAACGTTCGCTGAAGACATCGGTGACATCGGCAAGAACATCGCGCGGATCGAAATCCGTTTCGAAAAGCTCGAAACGCCCGGCTTCGATCTTCGAAAAATCGAGAATGTCATTGATCAACGCCAACAGCGATTTCCCCGATCGCGACAGGTTGGTCACAAGATGACGCTGACGATCGCTTAAGGTCGTATTCGACAACAGATTGGCCATGCCAATGACGCCGTTCATCGGCGTTCGGATTTCATGGCTCATGGTCGCAAGGAATTGCGACTTGGCGGCGTTGGCGTTTTCGGCTTCCTGGCGGGCTTGAATGAGCGCCGCCTCGGTACGTTTGCGTTCGCTGATGTCGCGCAGAATGCCGGTGAAGAGAACCTCTTCGCCGATATGCACTTCATTGACGGAGAGTTCCATCGGGAATTCGGTGCCGTCCTTGCGGATCGCCAATAATTCCTGCCCGACATCTTTGTTTTTGTGTGCGTGAATCGCCTGCAAAGCGATGAGAAACTCATCCGGTTTCAGCCGTTGGGTTGCCGGCATCAGCATCGCCACGGTGCGGCCAAGCGCTTCGTCGGCGGCATAGCCAAAAATCCGCTCGGCGCCTGAACTCCATTGCTGGATCGTGCCCCGCCGGTCGATCGTCACGATGCCATCGACGACGCTATCGAGAATGGCTTGAAGACGGACGCGGCCGTTTTCGGCGTCTTTCTCGAGATCTCGGCCGCGTTCAATTTCAGTCAGAAGAGTTTTGGCGAGGTCTTTTTGTCGGCCCGCGAAGGTCGCCGCCAGCGCGCAAGCCGCGATCAGGCTCGAGACGACGACGATGCCGACGGCAAGGAGCGTCTTAGGCAGGCTGCCGGAAAGGATCGAAGGGTCGGGCAACGGCAGAAAGACCGAAGACCGCATCGCCATGTAATGCATGCCGGCGACGGCCGCGCCCATGATCACCGCGGCGGCGAAGGTCTTTATGAAGCCCGTCGAACGCGTGACACGAAGCTGAAAAAGTACCGTCAATGAGATGAAAGAAAGTGCGACCGCGACAACGACGGCTGCGGCGATAAGGACCGGATCGAAAAGCATGACGGCTTGCGGCTGCATTGCCGCCATACCGGCATAGTGCATGATGCCGATTCCGGCACCCATGAGAACGGCGCCGGCCAGGATATGGCGGAAGCCCGGAGTCCCGCGCCGGCAGATAATCGCGAGCGCGACACCACTGGCAAGAATGCCCGGGAACATCGAAAGGCTCGTCCCCACGGGATCATAGGAGATGCCGCAAGGCAGGGAGAAAGCGAGCATGCCAATGAAATGCATCGACCAGATGCCGCCACCCATGCTGATGGCCCCAGCGCTCGCCCAGAGCCAGCGGGCCGGGCGTGTGCGCGCCGTGACGATCTGTTGCGCCGTCGAAAGAGCAACGAATGCGGCAAGGACGGCAATGACGAGCGACGTCACCACCAAACCAGGTTCGTAAATGCCCTGGTAGGCGTCGGCCGCGTCCACCGCACCGGAAAACGGCATAAAGTAGCGATCGAGATACTGCATTGATCCGCAAACTGATTGTGGCCGAACGGTGGATCATCACATCGGTTGGTAAATTCTTTTTAAAGCGTGGCCTGCATCGGGCGAAAAACCGCGGCCCAAAGGCCTTCGTTAACAACGGTTAAAGCGCTAAAAGCCGTGCTTCGGCCCGGGAAGGTTGGGCCAGCGTCACGCAATGCAGGAATGCCGCAGCAGACGGCTCTTTTGCCCGGTTTCGGCGCGCCAAAGCGTGCTTTTTCCAACCGATTCCAGTAAGATGCGTCCCAGCCCGTGAACGGGTTTCCTTAAAAAGGTGTAGCTTACCCGTGGCATTTCCTCAGATGACCCCTCCGCTTACCCGTGCTCTTGCGGAGAAGAACTATAACGATCCGACGCCGGTCCAGACCGCCGTCCTCGAACCGCAGGTGATGGAGGCCGATCTTCTGGTCTCCGCCCAGACTGGTTCCGGCAAGACCGTCGCCTATGGCCTGGCCCTGGCAAACACGATTCTCGGCGATGCCGAAGTCTTGGGACGCGCCGGCGATCCGCTGGCCCTCATCGTCGCGCCGACCCGCGAGCTTGCGCTTCAGGTCCATACCGAGTTGACCTGGCTCTACCGCTATACCGGCGCGCGCGTGACATTTTGCGTCGGTGGCATGGACCCCAGCCACGAACGGCGTCAGCTCGCCAGCGGTGTCCATATCGTCGTCGGAACACCGGGGCGCCTACGCGACCATCTGGAACGCGGCAATCTTAAAGTCTCGAACCTCAAGGCCGTTGTCCTCGACGAAGCCGATGAGATGCTCGATCTCGGTTTCCGTGAAGATCTCGAATTCATCCTCGAGACCACGCCCAAAGAACGCCGCACGCTGTTGTTCTCTGCGACGCTGCCGCGGGGTATCGTCACCCTCGCTAAGCAATATCAGAACGATGCGACACGCATCGATGTGTCCGGCGCCCAACGCGCCCATACCGATATCGAATATCGCGCCATCCGCGTCGCGACGCATGACGTCGGTCATGCCGTCGTGAACTTGCTGCGCTTTTTCGAGGCAACCAGCACGCTTGTCTTCTGCAACACGCGCGATTCCGTACGCCATATGCACGCAACGCTGCTCGAGCGCGGATTCCCCACCGTGTCGCTGTCGGGGGAATTGAGCCAGGCCGAGCGCAACCGCACCATGCTGGCGTTACGCAGCGGTCGCGCGCAGATATGCGTCGCGACCGACGTTGCCGCACGCGGCATCGATCTGCCGGGCCTCGATCTGGTCATCCACGCCGAATTGCCGAACGACCCCGAAGTGCTGCAGCATCGCAGCGGCCGCACCGGCCGCGCAGGCCGCAAGGGCGTCAGCGTCATGCTCGTCACGCCGCCCAATCGCTTTCGCGCCGAACGGCTGCTGAGCGGCGGCCGTATCAATGCCGCCTGGAGTGGTCCGCCGACCGCGGACGAAATTAAAAAGCGCGACGACGAACGCATGCTGCAAGACACGATGCTGACCGAGGAAGGTGGCGAAGAAGATCTCGCCGCAGCCAAGGCCCTGCTCGCCGTGCGTTCGGCCGAGGAAGTCGCCAAGGCCTTCATCCGTCTTTACCGCAGCCAGAAGCCCGCGCCGGAAGACCTTATCGATCCCGGCATGGGCGCGCGCGACCGCCGTCCCGCGCGTAATGACGGTAAGCGGGAACCAGCAGCCGCGGCGCCGGGCCGCCGGCCCGAACGCGGCGAGCGTCCCGAACGTGAACGCGAGCCGTCACCGCGCGCATCCGCGCCGGTTTCACACGGCCCGGGCAATAGCGTGTGGTTTCGCCTCAATGTCGGCCGGCAAAAAAAGGCCGACCCGAAATGGCTGCTTCCCGAAATCTGCCGTCAGGGCAAAGTGACCAAGCCGGATATCGGCGCCATTCGCATCTTCGACGACGAAACCCGGTTCGAGATCAACGAGGATGCGGCAGGCCGCTTCGCCGAGGCGATCCGCAGCGCCAAGGGCAGCGAGATTCGTATCGAGCCCTCGACCAAGCCCGACATGAACGCGCCGGAACGCCGCAAGGCGCTGGCGGAAGAAGGACCGCGCGAGAAGGCCGAAATTCCCGATCCGAATGCGAAGTACAAAAAGCGCAAACCGTTCGGCTCGAAGCCCTATGCCGCGAAGCCCGGCGCCGGCGGCGGAAAGCCGCATGGCGGCAAACCGGTGCGCCATCGCGATCATGGCGCGAAAGACGGCAAGCCGGCGCGCCGCCGGCCTTAATACCCCAGCCCTAAGACAGCAGGTGGAACGCTGTCCATTGGCGTTCCACCCTGCCTACCTACGTAAAAGCCCTTAGGTACAACTGCCAATTGCGAGGGTTTTTTGTAGGGCGTAGGTTTGCATCACGTTTGGCCGTCACCGAACCTTCGTGAGCACAATGCAACATTTTCGCTGCTACTTCCTTTGTCACGCCGGCAAGATCAAAGACGTCATCGACTTCCATAGTACGGGAGACGATAGCGCCGTTGATTTCGCGCAAGTCTCCTTCGATCGCAAAAGCGGTTTCGCCGGCTACGAAATCTGGCAAGGAACACGGCGCGTTCGCACCCAAATGGCCGCCGATTCAAAACAGCTGGCCCTGATGGCGTCATAACGCCGCGCGGTGCACCCGCAATCACCGGGAGCGCCCTTTTCGTCTTTTCATAAAATTTGAATTAAAAATGCACCGTCTCGATTGATGGTGCATATCGCCGTTTGTCGGGCCGTCCGCCACGCCTCTTCTATTTGAAGAGACGCATCGTCCAGGACACCAAATTCGAATAAGCCTGAAGATGCGGCAGCATCGTGATCGCGACGCCGGCGGACGCGAGAAGAATAATCACCAGAAAGCACGCGAACTGGCTGCTCATGGCACGAGGCTCGTTCATGACGAACGCCCCTTGCCGATAAAAAGAAAACTGGAACGCATGCCGACTTCTTTCTTCGATGCGCCGTGTCTTTCTGCATCGGCACATCGCGGCGCTCGAGCGAAATCAGGCTGATCTTTCGTGCCGCCATCTCCTTCCTGGAGCCAGCCTTGCACAGATCGATTTCAGCATTTTTCGACTTAACGATACGTTGAAATGGCGGTTCGTAATTCTACGTAACAGAGAGTGCTCTGCGATGTTTCATTCCTGAATTGATGGTCTCAACGGCGTTCGATCAATGCGCCCACGGCATGATCGGAACGCTACTCACGGCATTCTCCGGCGAGCCGTTGACGATCTTCGAACTGACGGCGAGATAGACCAGCGTGTTGCGTTTCTTATCGACCATGCGATAGATGCGCGTCGCCTTAAAGAAGATGCTCGTCTTCTGAGTGAAGACCTCTTCGTTATCACGAAGCTTGGATATATCGGTCTCGATCGGCCCGACCTGGCGGCAAGCGACCGAGAAATTCGACGGGTCCTCGTTCAGCCCGAATGGTTGTCCCCAGCCACCTTTCCGAGCCTGCGAGATATGGCACGCAACGCCGGGCACCTGCGGGTCTTCGAAGGCGCTGACGCAGACCTTGTCGTTCGGCGACAGCAGATTGAACGTCGTGCTGATGCAGCCCACATCCTCGGCATGGGCGGAACCGATGGATGCGGCGAACAAGATCACCGCGGCAAAAAGCCATTTCATTCGTCGTTCTCCAGGGAAGGCTGCATTTGTAACATTCGCCGCATAGCATGCTCGCGGAATCTCGGCACGGATGATAGCCTCTCCCTTGCTTCGTATCGCTGCCTGCCGAGGGCAGCGAACGAGGTCAAAAAAAAGGCCGACATGAAAAAAACTCGTTCCGCGCGGCAGGCCGCTCCTGCCCCTGCCCGGTCGCCGTTCGATTGCGTCGCCTTGCTGCTTCAAGGTGGGGGTTCCTTGGGGGCTTACCAAGGGGGCGTCTATCAAGCCATGGTCGAGACTGACCTGCATCCCGACTGGGTTGCCGGTATCTCGATCGGCGCCATCAATGCAGCGATCATCGCCGGCAATCCGCTGGAAAGGCGGGTCGAGCGGTTGCGCGCCTTCTGGGAAGGCATCACGGCCAGCCCCCTCGGAACCTGGGCCGATCCCTGGTTCGCCGACAGCACGTCGCTCTCGAGTTTCGGCGACATGACGCATGGCATGATCGACCAGATCAGCGCATTCCAAGCGCTGATCGCGGGCGCGCCCGGATTCTTCAAACCGCGCTTTCCGCCGCCGTGGATGGCGATGCCGGGAAGCGACGGCGCGACGAGCTTTTACGATACGGGTGCCTTGAAGACGACGCTGGAAAGTTTGATCGATTTCGACCGTATCAACAGCCGCGAGATGCGCTTCAGTGTCGGCGCGGTCAATGTTCAAAGCGGCAATTTCGTTTATTTCGACAGCGCAAACCAGCCCATCGGACCCGAACATATTCTGGCCAGCGGCGCCCTGCCGCCGGGTTTTCCGGCGATTGAGATCGACGGCGAATTCTATTGGGACGGCGGGCTTGTTTCGAACACGCCGCTGCAATGGGTGGTCGATTCCGAGCCGCGCGCGAGCACGCTCGCCTTTCAGGTCGATCTGTGGAGTTCGCGCGGCGAGTTCCCGAAGGACCTGACCGAGGTCGGCGTGCGGCTCAAAGAAATCCAATATTCGAGCCGGACCCGCGCCGCCACCGACCGGCTTGAGGGTATGCAGGAAATCCGTTCGGCACTCTCGACGCTGCTGCACGGCATCTCCGAACCCCTCTGCGATCCGGAACAACTGAGGCTGCTGAAGGAATTCGCCGACCGTAAAGTCTATAACGTCGTCCAACTGATCTATCGGTCAAAGCATTACGAGGGGAATTCGAAAGATTACGAATTCTCGCGCTTCAGCATGGCTGAACATTGGGAAGCCGGATACGAAGACGCGATGCGGGCGTTGAAGCACAAGGAAATTCTCGAACGGCCCGACAATAAAGAAGGCTTCCGCTCTTTCGATTTCTCCAGCGACGACGGCACCGATCACGGCACCGGTCCGGAACCGACGGGTCACAAATCATGAAGCTGGAAGACGTCCGCAAAAAAGCCTTCGCGATGCCGCTGACCAGCCCGGCCTATCCGCCAGGGCCTTACCGCTTTGTCGATCGCGAATTTCTTGTCATCACCTATCGCACCGATCTTGAGAAGCTGCGCGCCGTGGTGCCCGAGCCGCTGATGGTCGAAGAACCCTTCGTCAAATATGAATTCATCCGCATGCCGAATTCGACCGGCTTCGGCGACTACACTGAATCCGGCCAGGTCATTCCGGTCACATTCAACGGCCGCAAGGGCAACTATACCCACTGTATGTTCCTCAATGACGAGCCGCCGATCGCCGGCGGCCGCGAGTTGTGGGGCTTTCCTAAAAAGCTGGCGAACCCCGTCCTGCACGCCGAAATTGATACGCTGGTCGGCACGCTCGATTACGGGCCGGTGCGTGTCGCGACCGGGACGATGGGCTATAAGCACCGCGAAATGGATATTGCCGCCGTCACCGCCTCGCTGCTCGCGCCGAATTTTCTGCTCAAAATCATTCCCCACGTCGATGGCACGCCGCGCATCTGCGAGATCGTCGAATTTTATCTGGAAGACTTGACGGTGAAAGGTGCCTGGACCGGCCCAGGTGCGCTGTCGCTAATGCCGCACGCCTTGGCACCCGTCGCCGAATTGCCCGTGCTGGAAGTGGTTTCCGCTGTCCACCTGCTCTGCGACCTGACCCTCGGTTTGGGCAAGGTCGTTCACGATTATCTCGGTCCGCCTGCCCCATAGAAATACACCCCTATAGAAATCACAAGGAGTCAGAACATGCGCATGAAAGACAAAGTCGCGGTCGTCACCGGTGCGGCCAGCGGCATCGGCAAGGAAATCGCGCGGACATTCGTGCGCGAAGGTGCCAAGGTCATTATCGCCGATCTCAACCAGGCGGGCGCCGACGCGACCGCACTGGAACTGGGCGGCCCCACCATCGCCGTCGGCGTTGCGATGGACGTGACCAACGAAGCGCAGGTCGAAGCCGGCATGACCAAAGCGATCGCCGCCTTCGGCCGTATCGACGTGCTGGTCAGCAATGCCGGGATTCAGATCGTCTCGCCGTTGGAAGAATTCCCGTTCGACAAATGGAAGCAGCTTTTGGCGATCCATCTCGACGGCGCGTTCCTGACGACCAAGGCCGCGTTGCGCCATATGTACAGCCGCCCCGGCGGCGGCAGCATCATCTATATGGGCTCAGTCCATTCCAAAGAGGCCTCGCCGCTTAAGGCCCCCTACGTCACGGCTAAGCATGGCCTGATCGGGCTTGCCAAGGTCGTTGCCAAGGAAGGTGCCAAGCACGGCGTCCGCGCCAACGTGATCTGCCCCGGCTTCGTTCGCACGCCACTGGTCGAAAAACAGATTCCCGAGCAAGCAAAAGAACTCGGCATCTCAGAAGCGGACGTGATCAAGAGTGTCATGCTGAAAGAGACGGTCGATGGCGAATTCACCACTGTCGCCGATGTCGCCGAAACCGCTTTGTTCTTCGCCAGCTTCGATTCCAATGCCCTGACCGGCCAGTCACTGATCGTCAGCCACGGTTGGTTCATGCAGTAACGAAGTGGTGAGCGCGGCGTCTCACGGACGCTGCGCCACCGCTCCGCTGCGAAATATCGTGGCACAACGACAAGAAGAGTCTAGAATCGGCTTGTTCAACACCCATATGACACGGGAGACGATCGATGGCCAAAGGTCAGGTGCGTACCAATAAAGAGACGAAAAAGCCGAAAGCCGACAAGAACAAAAAGCCGGCGACGGTTTCGGCCTATAAGGCCAGCAAGACCAAATAAGATTTACGACCCGATGCGATCAAAGAGCGAAGCGATGATCCGGAGTTTGACCATGCGACATGTCGTTGGAATTTCCCTGATCGCCGCTGCGCTCTTCATCGCTCCCTGGCATAGCCAGGGTAATGCCGCCGAAATGGCGGTGCCTACGCCAACGCCTACTTTTGATCCCGCTCCCACCGCGAGCGGCATGCAGACGATGGTGATCGCCGGCGGATGCTTCTGGGGCGTCCAAGGCGTGTTCCAGCATGTGAAGGGCGTTCAGCAAGCCGTGTCCGGTTATGCCGGCGGCGCCAAGAAAAACCCTTCCTATGAAGACGTGAGTTCGGGCGATACCGGCCATGCCGAGGCCGTGAAAATCACCTACGATCCCAGCAAGGTTTCATACGGCGAGCTTCTGCGCATCTTTTTCGCCGTGGCGCACAACCCGACCCAACTGAATTATCAGGGGCCGGATCACGGCACGCAGTATCGTTCTGACATTTTTTATACCGACGAAGCCCAGAAGAAAGTCGCCGAGGCGTATATCACGCAACTGACCGAGGCGAGGCTGTTTAAGGAACCGATCGTTACCAAGGTCGATGCCTTACAGGCTTTCTATCCGGCCGAGGGATATCATCAGGACTTCCTGACGCTACACCCCAGCTATCCCTACATCGTGATCAACGATCTGCCGAAGGTCGAAAATCTGAAAAAGATTTTCCCGACAGCCTACAGCGAAACGCCTGTCCTGGTCAGCGCGGCCACACCCCGTACCTAAGACCGGGCACCTGACCCCGCTCTATTTCAGCCTTTTCGCTGCCTCATCGAGCAAGCTGAGATCGGCATAATCGCGGACATTGATCTTGCGATTGAGAAAGCCCAATTCCTGCAGCGCGTTCATGTTTGACTGCAAGGCATCGAGATCCGGTTTGCCGTCGAGCGGCCGATACGTATCCTTGGTCGTATAGACCCAATCGAGCTTATCCGGCGTTTGCTTCATATAATCGGCGATAAGCTTTACTGACGCCGCGTGATTGGCCGGGCTTGAATACCAGGCCAGCGCACGCAGATGATCTTCGAGGAAATCGACCATGGCGGCACGATGCCCGGCGATAAAGCCGGCACGTGCGGTCAGGACGATCACCTGCGATTTTCCGAGTGCATCCTTTTGCGTGAAAAGTGTACGCCCGACTTTACGTAGTTCCGGATCGAACGAGAAAGGCGGCAGCTCCGTGATCAACGCAACACGATTGTCGGTCAATGCAGACTTCATGTTCGGCAAGGCGATTTCGATTACGGTATAGTCACGCTTCTCGTCGAGCCCGTGCTTGCGCATCATCACGCGCATGGCCATATCGACCGCGCCGCCGATGCCGTTCGACGCCAATACTTTGCCTTTCAAATCTTCGATTGCGTGAATCGGACCATCCGCGAGAACCATAAATTCGTTGGTGCCGTAGCCGTCAGCACCGTCCTGTCCCTGATCAGCGATAATCCGGATATCGTCGAGCCGCGCGTTCGTAATCGCGAGGCCCAACGCCGAGAAGCTCAACCCCGATGTTTCGAGATCGTTCGAGGCGAGACTAGTGATCTGCGGCGCGGTGCCGCTGAAATGAACCGGCTCGATGACGTAAGACTGCCCGTAGTGTTTGAGGACGTCTTTCTTCAATTCCATCAGCGGTTCGATCGATGACGGCACGACGAGCCAGCCCGATCGAATCTTTATTGGCTCGTCGCTTCGGGCGGCGCCGCCGATCAGGATAAGCACCCCGACCAGCACGAAGGCATAACGTCTTATCATCTTATGCAGCATGACGAAGCCCTCGCGCGGGTCAGTGGATCGCTATTTCGGCAGGAATTCCTCGGTATAGAGCGCGCTGGTCGGCGGAATATCGGTAACGCCGTTCGCGCGCATCGCCTCCTCGACCACGGCAAAGCCTTTGGGGTCGAAATGCCCGTTATCGAGAAACATCGGCATCAGATCGTCATAGACCTTCTTCGCCGTCGGCTCGTCCAGTTGGGTGATCGGTCGCGTCGAGGCGATCGTCTCTTTCTGATGCGTCTTCATATAGGCGATGGTTTCGAACCAGCCTTTTAAGAAGCCGCGCACCGCATCTGGTTTCTGGGTGATCATGCTGTTGGTCGCAAAGATCACATGGGTGATGAACGGATCGATATATTTTCCGAACTGCACGAGGCTTTTCGCCTGACCGGCAGCTTCGAGGCGATAACCGGTTTCGATATTGCCGGACGCGCCATCGACATTCTTGGCGCGAAGCGCCGCGACCTGGGATTCAAGATTGCCGGTCGGGGTCGGTTTGATCGCGTCTTCACCCTTCCAGCCAAGACGCCGCGACAATTCCGTCGTCAGCCAATAGGTCAAAGACCCATTCGTCGAAACCGCGACTAACCGCCCCTTGAGATCGGCGACATCTTTGACGTCGCCGTCCATCCGCACGATCACCGAAAGATTGATCGGCGCACCGGCGAACGCTGCGACGCCTTTTTCGGGCGCGCCTTTGGCGATGAATTGAAAATCGGTGCCTGAGCCCAAAGCCAGATCGATGCTGCCCGCGGTCATGGCCTGATGAAGCTGCGCACCCGGCAGTGTCACCGTATCGAGCTCAAGTCCGTATTTCTGGAAAATCCCGGCGTCGATTCCGACCTGAAGCAAGGCAAAATCGTAATCGGTTGAATCCGCCTTGCCGACCTTCAAATGTTCGGCAGCGAAAGCATCGGCTCCCATGGCGCATAATGCCACGGCTGCGAGCAACGGGATGATTCGATTCGGTTTCTTCATTGGCTTCCCCCATGCGCATCTTATGGCCGCTCGGTGAGGTGGCGGCTCTTTGCCCACTATAGGGGCGGTGCCCGCACCATGCCATAAGCCGGGAGACGTCGAGATTTAGCGCAGCGGTGCGTCGAAACCGTAATCGGCCAAGATCTTTTGTCCTTCGGCGGATAGGATGAAAAGCGCCAGCATGCCGCCGCGCGCGGCATCCCCCGACTTCAGAACCGTGAGCCCGTAATCGGCGCAGGTCGCCAAGGCAGCCGGCAAAGCGACCATCGACGCGCCCGGAAGCTGCGCCTCCACTTCGCGCCCTCCGGTGCAATAGGCCAAGAACAGATCGGCACGGCCCTCCTTGAGATGCCAGGCATAAGGATTGATATCCGGCGGCGGCACGGCCGAGGTCGGGCCACCGGTCAGCTGCAACGCCTTCGCTTCAAGCTTCGCCTGATTGCCAGGCTGAATAGTCTCCGCCTTGCGGAAAATTTCCCACGCATAGTCGCCGGACGGATCGGCTTTCGGTGTCGATGTGCCCAGCTTTACCGTCGGATCGAGCATCGCCGCCAGCAACGTATCGGACGTCAGAGACAGGCCCGGACGTAGAACCGCACAGAGCCGGTTACGCGTGAAGAGAACCACCGAGCCGGCCTTGCCGTCCTGCGCCAGCTTTTGCGGATTGCCCATATCCGCCGAGGCAAAGACATCACCGCCCTCGCCCTTTTCGAACCGCTCGCGCAGCAGGCCCGACGAACTAAAAACGGTCGTCACTTTAATGCCCGATGATGCGGTAAAGGCCTTGGCGATGTCCATCATCGCGGCGCGGAGGCTACCCGCGGCATGAAGCCGGACGGTCGAATTTTCCTCAGCACGCGCCGGCTGCATCGAACTCCCCATCCAAACGAGAAACGCTAACGCGAAAGCCACGCGAAGAAAACGAGCGTCAGAACGATCGCTTCGACGGCGGCGAAATGGCTTCATGCCTTAGATTCCCAAGCTTTTTCGCCACGGCGCAAGCGATTTCGGCGTTCCCATTTGCCCTCCTTCCGGACGCTTTGACTCGCCCCTGTGGAACTGGCACTATCGTTATATCTTAATGGATATATCGGATTCCAGATGAAACCGGTGGCGACAGCGAAGTCCTGGGAATTGGCGATCGGCTCACACCCGCATATGCACGGACTCAGCGGATCGGCGACGGCCCTCGGTATCTTCGACAAAACGCACCGAGTCTTGGCCGGCGGTCCCGCGGCCGCGCCGACTGAAGTTCCGACGCGTCGGAAAATCTGGGATCTCGACGGATCGCTGCATTGCTCGGTGATCGGCACTTGCCTCACCACCGGCGAGTTGCGCGGTCTGGTGCGCAAATTTCACGCGCCCTTGGGTGACAAATTATCCGATCACGAGCTGCACACGATTGCCGTCTCAGCGCTCAATCATCGCGATTTTCTCGCCAAGCAAATCCAGAAGGCACTCGACCATCGCCATGCCGCCTGTATCCGGCAATTCGCCAAGGCCGACAGCATCGATGATCTGCGCGCGTTGTGGAACGAGGCACGGCACGCGGGCGATATTCCGGCCGCTTACTGGGCGGCATTGACCCACCCACGCACAACCGACTCCGTCGTACGGCAGGTCTTCGGCGACGTCCATATGTTGTCGCATCTTGTCGGTGCCGCGAACCGTGCCGATATCCGCCGACTGCATCAGCTTGAGGAAGAAAAAGCGTCGCTTGAGGACAAGCTTGCACGTCAGCATGCGCAGCTTCGTGACGGCATCATCGCCCGCGATACCAAGATCAACGAACTGACCGCCGTCCTATCGGCACAGATCGAACGAAAAACCGACGCCCAAACCGCCCCGGCCGCTGATTCGGAAATAGGCACACTCCATGCCTTGGTCGCCGACCTACGCAAGCTGCTCGATCGCGAAACCCAACGGCGCGAACGCGCCGAAAAACGTAACGAGGAATTGACGGCCACCAATGCCCGCACCGAGCGGGCGCGCTCGATCTTGGAAGAAGAGGCCACCGTTCTGCGCGCCGAGATCGAAGCAGCCGAGACGCAGTTCGCGGCAGCGGATTCGGATGAAGCGTTATCCGACGATCTGAACCTCGCCGGCGCAACCATTCTCTATGTCGGCGGTCGGCCGCACCAAATTGCACGGCTGCGGTCATTGATCGAACAAGCATCAGGGCAATTGATCCATCACGACGGCGGCATCGAGGAGCGTGCGGACTTGCTGCCCGGTCTCGTCAGTCGCGCCGATGCGGCTTTCTTTCCGGTCGATTGCATCAGCCATCGCGCCGCGCTGACGCTGAAGCGGTTGTGTCAACAGGCCGGCAAGTCGTACGTGCCGTTACGCAGCGCCAGCCTTGCCTCGATGATTCGTGCGCTGCGCAACGACGAAGGTGGCCTCACGGCCTTGTCCCGCTCCGCCGCCGAGTAAAAACTCACAACCGCACCGCCGGTCTTTTCGGATGAATAATCATCCGAAAGTCCGCGCGTATCGCTCCTCCCATTCCGTCACTTTAGAACGAAGGACTCAAGCACATGGATATGAGCGGCGAATATCGCATCACCGCCCCCCGCAGCAAAGTGTGGGACGCCCTCAACGATCCGGTGATTCTAAAGCAGTGCATCCCGGGCTGTGAATCGCTCGAAAAACTTTCGGAAACCGAAATGAACGGCAAAGTCACCGCCAAGGTCGGACCGGTTACGGCGCGCTTTGGCGGCAAGGTGACGCTGTCCGATCTCGATCCGCCCAACAGCTATAAGATTTCCGGCGAGGGTACCGGTGGTCCCGCCGGCTTCGCCAAAGGCGGCGCGGTCGTGTCTTTGGTCGAGGACGGCGACGGCGACGGTACGATCCTATCCTATAAGGTCGATGCCAATGTCGGCGGCAAGCTGGCGCAGATCGGCTCACGTCTCATCGACGGTACCGCGCGCAAGATGGCCGAAGAGTTCTTCTCCCGCTTTGCCGCGATCGTCGGCACGCCGGTAGCCGCTGATGACGCGCTCACCCCCGTCGCCGCCGAACAAGCCGTCGGCGCACAAACATCGGTCGCCCAACCGGCGGCGGCGACCGAACCGGCATACCCGACCTCTGAGCCGCCCGTTGTGGTGAAATCCCTTCCCGCCAACGATGCGTCGCCGGCAACACCGATCGCCCAGCATGGTCAGTCATGGCTGTGGTGGGGCATCGCTGCCGTCGTCATTTTGGGCGCGGTTTATTTCCTCGTTCGTTGACGCGATAACGGCCCGTCCGCTGTTGAGGCGGATTGGCCCTCGCGCGCCGCTTTGGCATCGCGCAACGTCAGCCGCATAAGAGATCAGCACTTCGGTATTTGGGCAACTGGGCGAAAGCCATGAAAAAGGGCCGTAACGGCATCGCCGCTACGGCCCTTCCATCAAAGCGACAGCAATCAGACCGGCACGGCCTCGCGCACGGACGATTGAGACTTCGCAGGCTGGGGC
Organism: uncultured Rhodospirillales bacterium; assembly: GCA_903822185.1. GTDB lineage: Bacteria > Pseudomonadota > Alphaproteobacteria > ATCC43930 > CGMCC-115725 > CAIKMD01. Next base: position 215,223 of record CAIJOA010000039.1, read on the forward strand.
TCTTTCAGTCCCAAGATTCGGCGCGCATTACCGTTGAAGATTTTCTCCTGATCGGCTGCCGACACGCCGATTTCGGCAAATAGAGCTAGGCAGGTCGCCGGGTCCCAGCAGGGATAATCGGTGCCGTACATGATGTGATCGACGCCGTAATAGTCGATCGCGAACTTCATACCCGCCGAGTGCGGTGACACGGTGTCGGTGTACATCCGCTTGATATAGTTGCTGGGCTTTTGCGGCAGTTTCGCCGCGCCGGAATTCTTGTCCATGCGGCCCGACTGATAAGGCAGCGCCCCGCCGGTGTGCGACAGGAATATCTTCAGATTCGGATGGCGCTCCATGATGCCGGACAGCACCAGGCGATAAGCGGCGACGCTGACATCGACCACGCGGCCGAGGCTGAGATAGAGCGCACCGCCATAGCCGTCGAGAATGTCTTCGTAGATGCCATCGGTCGGGTGCATGAACAGCGTCACGCCAAGTTCTTCAGCCCGCGCGTAAAACGGCTCCAGCCGTTCGGCATCGATATGCGTGTCGCCGCCGATGCTGCCCGGCAGGTTCATGCCGACGAGGCCAAGGTCGTTGACCGCGTGCTCCATCACCTCGATCGCGACCCGGGTATCGGCCAGCGGCAATGCGCCGGTGCCATAGAAGCGGCCCGCATGCTGACGCTGCTTCGCGGCCATTTCCTCGTTCCACATCATCGCGATGTCACGGCCTTCTTCGGGTTCGAAATCAGAGAATGCGACAGAGAACGGGCCGATCGAGCAGACCACGTCGATGTCGTGGCCCAGATTGTCCATATGGGCTAACTGCGCGTCGAGATCGAACCATTCGCCGCCGACATTGGACGTATGCCGTCCGCCTTCGCGACGCCAATAGGTGTAGCCGTCCTTCTTATTAGGCTTCGCGAGCGGGTAGTTTTTGCGCGCGCAGATATGCTCGAGAACCGAGCGCGGGCGCCAATGAAAATGAGAATCGACCATTCGCATGCTGCGTCTCCTGCCAATTCGGCCTGCGCTTGCCGCAGGTCATCGTGGGCGTCCGCCTCGTACCGCGGCCCGCTCGTTACCGGCAATTCTATGAAACGTGGTGGCGGGGGTCAATCCCGCCGAAAACGGCTTTAGGGTACGGTTGCCGGGACGATCCGGTGATGCGTCGCCTGCTCATAGGCGTAAGCAAGACGAAGCATCGTCGCGTCCGAGTAGGGCCTGCCGAGGAACGTGATCCCCGCCGGCAGGTTGTCCCGCGTGAAGCCCGACGGCACGACGACCGATGGCACCGATTGCAGGAAGGTGTTGATGTGCGACGAGCCCTTCTGTTCGACATAAGGAGGATTGACGCCATCGCGGATGAGAGTCGGCGTATGCTCCACCGCCTTATGAACCAGAGCGTCGAGACGATGATCGGCCATCGTCTTCAGCATGTTGGTCATCAAGGTGGCGCGGGCGCGGAATGACGGGGCGTAGCGTTCTTCCGGCCCCGTCCGCACCCAACGATCCTGCGTCGGCTTCAATAATTTCTGAAACAACGGCGAGGCAATCGCTTCTTGCCGCGACGCATAAGGCCCTTTGCCGTTGCGGTCGAAATAGGTCTTGAACGCGCGCGCGCTTTCCTCCGCGCTGAAGGCGCGTTGCGCGGTCAATTCTTTCATGTCGGCGATGACAACGGGATCGACGATCTCAGCGCCGGCAGCGCGCAATTCACCGATGGCGCGATCAAACACCTCGGTCACGCGGGCAAAATCTTCCGAATCAGGTTCGGAGAAGAGTCCCATCGGTTCGCGGATGATGCCGATACGGGCACCCTTCAGCGCGTTCTTGTCCAGCAACGCCGCATAGCTTTCCGGCACGTGGCCAACGCCGTGCGCCGTCGAAGGGTCTTCGGGGTCGTAGCCGATCATCACGTCGAGCAGCTTGGCCAAGTCGGTCACCGTGCGCGCCACCGGGCCCAACGAGCCGTTCATCGACGGCCAGCCTTCATAAACGCCGCTACGGCTGACCAGACCGCCGCTCGGCCGCATGCCGGTAATCCCCGTCCAGATCGCCGGACGGCGAATGGAGGCGAGGCCTTCCTGCCCGACACCGACCGTCGCAAAATTCGCGGAGACAGCGGCAGCAGGACCACCCGACGATCCACCGACGGTCCGCTCGAGATCCAGCGGGTTGCGCGTCGATCCGTATAACGATCCGTGCGTGTCCCCGGCGCCGAGTTCGCCCAGCGTGCCTTTGGCCAGAAGGATCGCGCCCGCTGCCCGCAACCGCGCGGCAACGAAGCAATCCTGTCCCGGCATGTAATCCTTGAAAAGAACCGAACCGAGCGTCGTCGGCATTTCGGCCACGTCGGCCTGGTCCTTCACGACGATCGGGATGCCATGCAGCGGCCCCGTGAGCCCCGATGTCTTGAACGCGCGATCTAGCCGGTCCGCCTCTTCGAGCGCCTTCGGATTGAGCGAGATCAGTGCATTGATCGTCGGGCCCTTTTTGTCATAGGCCTCGATCCGCGCCAGATACGCTTCGACCAATTGGCGCACCGACAATGCGCCCGAAAGATAGGCAGCGTGAATGTCGGCGATCGTGGCTTCGACCAGCTTAAAAGCAGCGGCTTGGCTCAAGACATACACTCCCCCGGTAATCGCGGCGGATGAACGCGCGCCGAAATCGGCGTCGGTTCAACATTTTCAACAATAATGTCGAGCTGCGCCTAACGGGAAGCGGTTTCTTGAAGCAAGACTTCCTCGATCTTGGCGGCGAGTTGTTGCTTGCGGAAAGGCTTGGCGATGAGATTGACGCCGCGCTTCAATAAACCGCGTTCGTAGATCGACTGTTCGGCATAGCCGGAATTGAACAGCACTTTGATGTTCGGGTGGGTCGTCATCGCGAATTGCGCAAGATCGGGACCGTTCGTCCGTCCCGGCAGCATGACGTCGGTCAAAAGCAAATCGATGTCCGGGGTCGCGAGGAGAAGTTCCCGCGCGGCGTCCCCGTCCACCGCGGTCACGACCTCATAACCAAGGCTTTGGACCATCGCCGCAGTCAAGGTCAGCACATTCGGATTATCCTCGACGACGAGAACCGTTCGCCGGTCCAACCGCACCGACGACGACGAAGCCGATACTGCATCCGCCAGACCGTCTTCGGTGTTGACCTCGCGCGGCAGGTAAATTTTGACCGAGGTACCGGCGCCCAAGGCGCTGTCGATCATGACATGGCCCGCACTTTGTTTGACGAAGCCATAGACCATGCTCAGCCCCATGCCGCTGCCGATTTCTTTGGTGGTGAAGAACGGTTCGAACGCACGATCGACAACCTCCGCCGCCATACCCAGGCCGGTATCCTCGATCTCAAGCATGACGTAGTCGCCCGGCGGCAATTCGGCATCGACGGACACGTCATGCTCATCAAGCGTCGCATTTCTGGTGCGAAATGTAATTTTGCCGCCGTTCGGCATCGCATCGCGTGCATTGAGGGAAAGATTAAGCAGCGCGTCTTCGATTTGACCGGGATCGGCGAACACGGCCCACAGGTCGGAACCAAGTTCTTCAACGATCTCGATCTGCTCACCGAGGACGCGATTGGCCAGCGTCGTGAACCGGGTCACGAGGTCATTGATCGAAATAACCTTCGGCAGCAGCGACTGCTTGCGCCCGAAAGCCAAAAGCTGCTTGGTCAATTCCGAACCGCGCAACGCGGCGTCGATGCAGGGATTTAAGAATTCTAAAGTTTCATCGTCGGACCCGACATCCTCCGCCATCAGGTCCAAATTGCCGATGATCACCGCTAGAAGATTGTTGAAATCATGCGCGATACCGCCGGTCAATTGACCGATCGCGTCCATTTTCTGAACCTGGCGAAGCTGGTCGTTCGCGGCTTCGGCACGACGCCGCTCGCTGACATCGCGAATGATACCGACAAAGGCGTGGTTGCCCCCACCTCGGGTAGCGCCGACAGCAAGCTCCATCGGAAAGGTGGAACCGTTCTTGTGTTTTCCTTCGACCTCGCGGCCGATCCCAATGATCTTGGCGAGGCCGGATTTCTCGAAATTGGCAATGTAAGAGTCGTGTTCGTCCGTATAGGGCGCGGGCATCAGCATACGAACGTTCTTGCCGACGACATCATCCGCGTCATAACCGAAAAGCCCGACACAGGCCTTGTTATATGACTGTATCTCGCCCTGTTGGCGCTTTCTGGCAGATCATTCTTTTTCTGTTTGCAATTCTTATCGCCTTGGCACTGTTGATCGAGCCGACGATCGGACGATCTTGCGCCATCGGCGCTCAGGTGCTGGCGGTCACGCTGCTGCTCTCCCTCGTCTTCATCTATGACGTACCGTTCAAGGGACATACATCCGTCCAGCCCGAGGCGATCGCCAAAGTACTCGCCGTGATCAAAAACCGGACGAGTTAAGAGAACGCACCATGTGCGTAGTGGTCTGGCGCTCTGCGTTTCTCATCGCGGTTCCGGGTGCTTTCCTTGCCGTATCGCCGGCCGGCGCGCAGACGGCCGGCGCACCAACAGCCCCTCCGGCATTGCAGCAACTAACAGGCTCGGTCACCACGACGATCGCTCATGATTCGCGGGTGCGCCATCGCACCCGCGTTGCAGCCGGCGGTTCCGATACGGCCGAGGTTTGCGATGTAAGTTTTGTCACCGATTCGGGTGATGACGACAACGGCGGGGGGACAGTCGATACCGAAGAAAACTGCGAAGAGATCGAGATCCCGGCAGGCGGACAATCGCGGACGGTTCTCGCCAATATCCAGGACTGGCAAGCCAACATTCTCGCCAAGTTTGATCATCGGCTGAATTTCGATTCCCGCGGCGATGCGTGGCGCACCCTCGTGGAAATCAACCAGGCCTGGCAGGCAGCAGCAACCGATCAGGATACCCGCGTTCTCAAGGTTCGCACCGGGCCGAGCATCGCGATTCCAGATTGGAAGACGAAGCTTGATCTTGCCGCTGCCTATCAGAACAACCGCTTCAACCACGCAAACACCCTCGACGTGTTCTCGCCGTTTGCCTCTGTCGAAGTGAAACCCTTTGCGGGTATGCGTGTCAGCGGAACCTATACCTACGAGTTCCGCCACGCGACGCCGGTCGCGCTGATGGGGAACGCGCATACCGGCGATATCCAGGTTCGATGGGATGTCACTAAGCTCGATCGCCTCACCATACGATCGCTCTTGCGGGGCCAAACCACGCGATCGGGATTTAGCGGCTTCGACAGCGCGGAATTTCGGCTCACCTATCGCCGCGGCTTTACATTCTTCGGCGCTACGGGATGGTATGGCGAGATCGAACCACGCCTGCGCTTCGTCGATTTTGCCGCGCCGAGCAATAACGCGAACGACAATGGATTAACCCGGCACGATCGCGTTCGAAGCATGGTGTTGACGCTCGGCCGAGACTTCAATCCCAGTTGGACTTTGTTCGGCTCCTACATCTACGGCTACACCGATTCAAATCTCATCCGCTTTCGCAAAGACGACAACAGGTTCCTTACGTCGCTCGTGCGGAATTTCTGATCGCTCAATACGGCGCGCTAACGAAAAAAGCCTGGCTAACTGCCAGGCTTTTAATCTCGTTCGATATTACGCGAAGAATTTGGTTGCGGGGGCAGGATTTGAACCTGCGACCTTCAGGTTATGAGCCTGACGAGCTACCGGGCTGCTCCACCCCGCGTTGGGTGGCGTAAGAACATGGTGATCATAGTGGAGTTTTGAGTGCGTGGCTTAACTGGCCTGGCGGCGACCTACTCTTCCACGTCTTAAGACGTAGTACCATCGGCGCTGAGGGCTTTCACGGCCGAGTTCGGGATGGGATCGGGTGTTTACTCCCCCGCCAAAACCACCAGACCAGTAAAGCCACGCGGTATTCTAAGTATTCAAGAGTGTTTTCAATGCGGAGCTTGGCTCTGCAAGTAATGAGGCGATCAAGCCTATCGAGCGATTAGTACTGGTTAGCTTCATGTGTCACCACACTTCCACACCCAGCCTATCAACGTGGTGGTCTACCACGGCTCTCAGCGATACCTGGTTTTGAGGGGAGCTTCCCGCTTAGATGCATTCAGCGGTTATCTCGTCCGCACATAGCTACCCGGCGATGCGGCTGGCGCCACAACCGGTACACCAGAGGTGCGTTCATCCCGGTCCTCTCGTACTAGGGACAAGTCCTCTCAAGTATCGTACACCCACGGCA
>CAIJOA010000040.1 GCA_903822185.1 uncultured Rhodospirillales bacterium
CTTGGCCGTATGCCGAGCGCCGTGGGTTACCAGCCGAACCTGGCCACGGAGATGGGGCAGTTGCAGGAGCGCATTACGTCGACCAAGAAGGGTTCGGTTACGTCGGTGCAGGCGATCTACGTGCCTGCCGACGATTTGACCGATCCGGCGCCGGCCACCTCGTTCGCGCATTTGGATGCGACCACCGTGCTGTCGCGCCAGATCGCGGAACTGGGCATCTATCCCGCCGTCGATCCGCTCGACTCCACCTCGCGCATGCTCGACCCCCGCGTCGTCGGCGACGAGCATTACAAGGTCGCCCGCGACGTGCAGCGTGTTCTCCAGACCTACAAGTCGCTGCAGGACATCATCGCCATTCTCGGCATGGACGAACTCTCGGAAGAAGATCGTCTCACCGTCTCCCGCGCGCGTAAGATCCAACGCTTTATGTCGCAGCCGTTCCATGTCGCCGAAATCTTCACCGGCACGCCCGGCGTGTTCGTGAAGCTTGAAGACACGATCAAAGGCTTCAAGGGCATTGTCGCCGGCGAATATGACGAGCTGCCGGAAAGCGCCTTCTACATGGTCGGCACCATCGAGGAAGCTGTCGAGAAGGCCCGCAAGCTCGCGGCCGAAGCGGCCTAACCAACCATGGCCGACAAGCTGCAATTCGAGCTGGTCTCGCCGGAAAAGCTGATGCTTTCCGAGTCTGTCGGCATGGTCGTCGTGCCGGGTACCGAGGGTAACTTCGGTGTGCTGCCCGGACACGCGCTGTTCATCTCGACCGTTCGCCCCGGCGTCATCGACGTCTATGCGAACTGGCAGACCAGCCAGCAGATCACCGAGCGTATCTTCGTCTCCGGTGGTTTCGCCGAAGTGACGCCGGAACGCTGCACCGTCCTCGCCGACGATGCCGTGCCGGTCTCGTCGCTCGACCGTGCTTCGATCGATAGCGAAGCCAAGGGCCTCGAATCGACCGTCACCGCGCTGAAGGATCAAGTCGGCCGCCTCTCCGGCGCCGACCGTGACGAAGCCGCCGCCAAACTTCGCACCGCCGAACGGCACCTCGCCGTCGCGACCGCCAAGCTCACGGCCCTGAGCGCGACCGCGCACTAATAATTAGAATCCCTCTCCGCGTTCACGGGGAGAGGGAAGGGGCCCGTCGCGCAGCGATGGGAAGGGTGAGGTGTCTCTCACCCGCACGATCTAATTCGCTGAAAAACCCACCTCACCCTGCCCTCTCCCCCCGCAAGCGGGCGGAGAGGGTTCTATGACTCACGCCGTCCTCAAACCGTCACGATTTCGTCTATACTTGTGTCATGGTGCATTGGACGCTCGATGACATTCCCTGTGACCGCTTCGACGCCGCGAAGCTCGATCCCGATATCCTCGCCATCGTCAAAGCGGCCAGCCTCGTCGAACAGAACGGCGCCGATTACGCGCGCTATCTCCACGGCGTGTTCGCTGGTGACACGGCGTTCCAAGACGCCGCGACGCAATGGGGCACGGAAGAGATTCAGCATGGTCAGGCGCTCGGCCGCTATGCGACGCTCGCCGATCCATCGTTCAATCATGCGGATGCCTGTGCGCGTTTCACGGCGGGCTTTCGCGTCGATCTCGATGCCCAGGCTTCGGTGCGCGGCTCGCGCGCTGGCGAACTTGTCGCGCGCTGCATCGTCGAAACCGGCACCAGCTCCTATTACACCGCGCTCGGCGAGGCGACCGACGAGCCGGTGCTGAAGGCGATCTGCCGCCGCATCGCTGCCGACGAGTTGCGTCACTACAAACTCTTCCTCACCCATCTCGACCGCTATCTGCAAGAGGAAGGGCTCGGCTTCTGGGGGCGTCTCGGCATTGCGCTGGGGCGTATCCGCGAATCCGAAGATGACGAGTTGGCGATGGCGTATCACGTCGCCAACGATCTCGGCAGCTATGACCGCCGCCGCGCCAGCGAGGCTTATGCCCGCCGCGCCTATTCGGTCTATCGCCGCCATCATGTCGAACGCGGCATGGCAATGGTGCTAAAGGTAGTCGGCATCACCCCGAATGGCCGCCTCAATCGCTTTGCGACCGGTCTCGCCTGGTGGGGCATGCAACGCCGCGTCGAACGCTGGACGAAAGCGGCGGCTTAGAAGAGGTCGGCGAACTCCGCCACTACGTCCTCGTATAGCTTGCGCTTGAACGGGACGATGCCGGTGACGAGCTGTTCAGGCGAAACCCACTTCCACGCATCGAATTCGGGATGGTGCAGGTCGAGCTTGATGTCGCTGTCCTCACCGAGAAAGCGCATCGCGAACCATTGCTGAATCTGGCCGCGATAACGGCCCTTCCAGGCTTGCAGGTGCATGTCGCCGGGTAACTCGTAGGTCAGCCAGTTCTTCGTCTCGGCGATGATCTCGGCTTTGTCGGTGCCGACTTCCTCGTGCAACTCGCGCAGCGCCGCTTCGCGCGGCCCTTCATCGCCGTCGATACCGCCTTGCGGCATCTGCCACGCGCCGGGCGTGTCGATGCGGCTGCCGACGAAGATACGATTGTCGCGGTTGAGAAGGACGATACCGACGCCGCGGCGATAGGGTTTCGATTCCTTATCGGCGTTCTTCGGATCGCTCATCATTCGTACCCATGGGCGGCGGGTTTCTTTTCCTCATGTCCACCCGCGGCCGCGGGTGCGCCAGCAGGGGCCGCGACCGGCAAGGGTGCCGGCGGCGGTGGTGGCAACAAGGTCTGGCGATTGGCGATCGCGCTGACCGGCGCCAGCGCCACGCCTCTGGCTTCCAGCGTTGCCGCCCACGTCGCCGCGCGATCCAGCAAGGCCGGCGACAGCACGGCGATGGCAAGACCGGCCCCGCCGCGTTTTGCCGCGCCTTCGAGATCGTTCAGCGCCTGGTCGATTGCGGCCGGGTCGGCTTCGCTGTCGATGAAGCGATTGCCGCCGGCCCAAGGCAGTTTCATGTCCTTGGCGGTGGATGCCGTGCCGCTATCGTCGATCGACTTGTTGTCGATGAACATCAGCCCGCGCGTCTTTAGGTTCTGCAGCACCGGTAGAAGGCTGGTCTTTTCGCCGATGAAGCGCGATCCGTACATCGCGACCATCCCGACATAGCCGGACGTCTCGCCCATCAGCTTGTTGAGCCGTGCGCTGTTCGCGCCTTCATCGATCGAGGTCAGCAGCGTCAGCGGCCCCGGGTCCTGGCGTGGATAATCCAGCGGCTCCAGCGGTAGGCCGATCACCGCCTCATGGCCGAGATCGCGCGCCAGCATCATCACATCGCGGATCGCATCGGCATAAGGATCGAAGCCAAGCGTGACGACGGCAGGCAAACGGTCCATCGCGTTTTGGGTCAAAGCGCGATCGAGGCCCAACCCGATCACCAGCAGCGCGACGCGCGGCCGCTTGTCATTGGCGTCGAAGGGCCGGGCATAAACCTTCCAGGACTGGCGTCCATCCTTGCCGGTGATCGGCAAGGGACCATCGGGCGTGTCTTCGATCAGGCCCTGGTCGGGCGCGGGGCTCAGCACGGCGACCCTGCTGGGCGTCAGCGGCGGCAAGGCGATGGCGATGCTTTCGTTAGCGGAAGACGGCGCGCCCGAGCCGCCGCCGAACAAGGCGAGGCTCAATCCGGCGAATATCAGTAGCAGCGCGCCGGCGAGCCAAATGATCCGCGTGCGGCCAAGCCCCATCACGCGGCTGCGCCAGCCATCGATCGGGGGCAGCGTCAGGTTCCACTTCAGGCGCGAGAACAGGCCCTGAAGCCGCTGCAGCAGCGCGCCTATAGCGCCACCCTTGGGCTTCGGTTCGGCATCCATGCTCACTCCGCGGGGCGGTGGCCAAAGAGGGCCACGCCGCGCAGCATGTCGATGGCGCGGGTGAGCTGATAATCCGAGGTGGTGCCGAGAACCGCCGGATCGACCGTGCCCGAGGTGTCAGGCGGCGTCGCGTCCTTGCTGTCCTTGTCCGGGGTGGCGGCGGCGGGCGTCGCGCCGTCTTTCGCTACCGGGGGCTTGCCCTTCTGGCCGGGGTCGGTGTTCTTCAGCGCGCCGCGCAGATCGGCTTCATGCTGCACCGTGCCCTGGGTCAGCTTCTCGATCTTCGCCGGTTCGACGACGATGTCGGGATCGATGCCCTGCGCCTGGATCGAGCGGCCGGACGGCGTGTAGTAGCGCGCGGTGGTCAGGCGCATCGCGCCGTGGCCGGGCAGTTGGATGATGGTCTGGACCGAGCCTTTGCCGAACGAGCGGGTACCGAGAAGGATGGCGCGCTTGTGATCCTGCAACGCGCCAGCGACGATTTCCGACGCCGAGGCTGAACCGCCATTGATCAAGACGACCATCGGCAAGCCGCCGGTGATGTCGCCCGGCTTGGCGTCGAACCGCTGTGCTTCTTCGGAACGGCGGCCACGGGTCGAAACGATCTCGCCCTTTTCGAGGAAGTCGTCGCTGACCGAGATCGCCTGATCCAGCAAGCCGCCGGGATTGTTGCGCAAATCGAGCACGACGCCGATGAGCTTCGATCCGGCCTTTGCCTTCAGCGACTTCATCGCGGCTTGGAGGCCGCTGTCGGTCTGCTCGTTGAAGCTGGAGATGCGGATATAGCCGATGTCCTCGCCCTGCATTTGCGACTTCACCGACTGAATCTTGACGACGGCGCGCTTCATCGTGACGTCGAACGGGTCTTTGCCCTCGCGTTTGATCTTCACTTTGATCGCGCTGTTGACCGGGCCGCGCATGCGCTCGACCGATTCAGCGAGGGTCAGGCCCTGCACCGTTTCGCCGTCGATCGCGATGATCAGATCGCCGGGTTTCAGGCCCGCTTGCGAGGCGGGCGTATCGTCGATCGGCGACACGACTTTGATGTAACCGTTCTCTTGCGTGATCTCGATGCCGAGGCCGCCGAACTGGCCTTGAACCTGGACCTGCATGTCCGTGAAGTTCTTGGCGTTCATGTAATTCGAATGCGGGTCGAGCGCGGTCAGCATGCCGTTGATCGCGGCTTCGATCAGTTGTTGGTCGGTAACCTCCTCGACATAGTCGGACCGCACCCGCTCGAAGACCTCGCCGAAGAGGTCGAGCTGGCGGTAGGTCTCGGAACTGGATTGCGGTTTGGCCGGCTGGTCGGCGGCCCAGACGGAGGGGGCGATGGACGGCGTGACGGCGAAGGCCAAGGTCGCGGCAATGGCCGCTGTTCTCGAAAGACGCTTCATCATCGTACCTTTGCATCGCGTGTCGCCAGCCATGGCGACGGATTGATCGGCTGGCCGTCGTGGCGCAGCTCGAGATAGAGGCGTGGCCCCGCCCCATTGCTGGGCATGATTCCTACCGGCTCGCCGGCAGCCAAGGCTTGGCCGACGCCAGCATCGATTCGATCGAGTCCTGCCACAAGGGAATGATAGCCATCGCCGTGACCGATGATCAAGATTTGCCCGTAACCTTTGAATATACCGGCGAAAAGTACGCGGCCGTCGAACGGCGCGATGACTTGCGCGCCGGGCCGTGTCTCGAGGGTCAGGCCCTTGCTGGTGCCGCCGCGTGGATCGGATGCGCCGAAGTCGAGCACCAGATTGCCGGAAACCGGCATCAGCATGCGTCCGCGCGCCTGTGCGAAGGGGCGAGCCGATGGCCCCAGCGATGTGGGCGGGCGGATCGCGGTCGCGGGGGCCGATGCTTTGACCTCGGGCGGCGCGGTCGTTGGCGACGGCTCCGTAGTCGCCGGCAACGCCGTTGACGCGGCGAGTCGCGCCGCGGCTTCGGCGTCTTCCTGGCGCTTGCGTTGCTCGGCGGCGCGGCGTTGTGCCTCAAGTTCACGCCGTTTCGCTTCCTCTTCGCGGCGCCGGGCTTCGGCTTCGGCGCGTTCGATCAGATCTTTGAGATCGCTCGCTTGCGCGGCGAGCTTTTGAACCTGTGCGCCGGTCTGACTCGCTCCCAGCGATGCGGTCTGCTGCAGCTTGGCCTTCTCGGCGGCCAGCGTGTTGATGCGGGCGCGTTCGCGGGCGAGGCCGTCGGCTTCGAGGCGATGGCCGGATTCGGCATCGCGCACCTGTGTTTGAAGGTCGGCCAGGGTCTTCAATTCGATGCCGAGGATCGACGCGCGTTCGATCAAAGGCGGGACGGCGGCGCTCATCAAAATGCCGCCACGCAACAGATCGACCGGCGCGCCCTCGGCCAGCGCCAGGCCGGCCGGCGGATTGCGCGCCAGATGCAGCAGCGAGGTCAGGACGGTCTCTTGGTCGTGCTGCCGCCGCGCCAGTTCCGCGGTCTTGGCCTTTTGTTCAAGGGTCAGCGTGGCCAGCTGCGCGTCGAGCCGGGTCAGCGCCGCCTCATGCGCCTGAACGGATTTGGCGGCGGCGATTTCCTGGGTGCGCAACTGCGCGGCTTCGGCGGCGAGGCCGGCCGCCTTTTGCGTCAGATCGTCCTGCTGTTTCTTGCTGTCGGCGATCGCCTTCTGGATCGCATCGAGTTTTGCCTGTGGCGTGTCTTGCGCGTGAGCGGGAAAGCAACCGAGGCTTGCCGCGAAGATCAGCGGCAGAACCCAGGGTCGCGTCGTCTCAGGTCGCCGCACGCTCGCGCAGCTTCACGAGCGAATGACCGGTCATCTGCTTTGGTTGCTTCAGGCCCATGATCTGCAGCAGTGTCGGGGCGATGTCGCACAGCCGTCCGCTTTCGATCGCTGTCACGTCGGACGGTGGGTTGACCAGCAGCAGCGGCACCGGATTGGTCGTATGCGCCGTATGCGGTTGACCGGTCTTCGGGTCGCGCATCATCTCGGCGTTGCCGTGATCGGCGGTGATCAGCAGCGTGCCGCCGGCCTTCGTCACCGATGCGGCGACGCGGCCGAGACATTCATCGACGGTTTCGACGGCCTTGATCGCGGCTTGCAAGTCGCCGGTATGACCGACCATGTCGGCATTGGCGTAATTGACCACCACGGCATCGAACCGGCCGGCATCGATCGCCTCGACCAGCTTGTCGGTGATTTCGCGCGCCGACATCTCGGGCTGCATATCGTAGGTCGCGACCTTGGGCGAGGGGACGAGGATACGGTTCTCGCCTTTGAACTCGTCTTCGCGCCCGCCGTTGAAGAAGAAGGTGACGTGTGCGTACTTCTCGGTCTCGGCGATGCGGAGTTGGGTGAGGCCAGCCTCCGACACCACCTGACCGAACGTCTCGCTCAAGTCTTCCGGCGGGAACAGCGTCGTCAGGAATTGATTGAGGTCGGTCGAATATTCGGAAAGCCCTGCGGCGGCGGCGAATTTCACCACGCGCGACCGCTTGAAGCCGTCGAAACCGGGATCGAGCAGCACGCCCATGATCTCGCGGACGCGATCGGCGCGGAAGTTACCGCACAACACGCCGTCGCCATCCTTCATGCCGGCGTAATCGCCGATTACCGTCGGCAGGATGAACTCGTCGCCTTTGTCTTTGGCGTAAGACTGTTCGATCGCGCCCTTGGCGTCGGTCGCCTTTTCGCCTTTGGCCGCGACCATGGCTTCATAGGCTTTCTCGACGCGGTCCCAGCGCTTGTCGCGGTCCATCGCGTAATAACGGCCGCTGACCGTCGCGATCTTCACCTGCTTGGTACCGGCGATGTCCTTGAGGAAGGTGGCGACATAGCCGTCGGCGCTGCGCGGCGGCGTATCGCGGCCGTCGAGGAAGGCATGGACCATGACCTTCACGCCCGCCGCATCGATGGCTTTGGCCAAGGCGGCGATCTGGGTCTGATGCGAATGGACACCGCCCGGCGAGATGAGGCCCAACAGGTGCGCCGTGCCGCCGCTCTTCTTCACCGCGGCGATGAAATCTTGGAGCTGCTGGTTCATGGCAAGCGAGCCGTCGGCGACGGCCTTATCGATGCGCGGCAAATCCTGCATGACGACGCGGCCCGCGCCCAAATTCATATGACCGACTTCGGAATTGCCCATCTGCCCGTCGGGCAGACCGACATAATGTTCGCTGGCTTCAAGATGTGCCTGCAGCGCGGTCTTAAGGAAGCCATGCCAATTCGGCGTTTTCGCGTCGAGGATGGCGTTGTCGGCCTGGTCGGCACGTTCGCCCCACCCATCGAGGATGCAAAGGACGACGGGACGAGGGCGCGTCTGATTCGGCATGGGATTCTTATAGAGGATGGAAGGTGGGAACGGTAAGGGGATTTGCCCCCGAATCGAAAAGGGCCGGCCGCATCGGACCGGCCCTTCCGGGAGAGATTAGCGGCCGCGCTTGGCGGCTTTCTTCTTCACGGTCTTCTTCGCCTTGGCGACGACCTTCTTGGCCTTCTTCGCAACTTTGGCGCCGGCTTTCTTTGCCTTCTTTGCGACCTTCGCGACGGCCTTCTTCGCGGTCGGTTTCGCGGTTGGCTTCGCGGTTGGCTTCGCCTTCGCCTTTTTGGCGACGGGCGTACCGCGCAGCGCGTGGTCGGCGGAACGGACGGTTTCTTGCGCGAGGATCAATGCTTGATGCGCCGCGCCGAGCGCGCGATCGCGGATGAGCTTGCCGGCTTCGCTCGTGAGCGCCGAGGCGCCGCGTGTAAGGCTGGCGATCGTTCGTTTACTAGCCATGGTCTTTCTCCACAAAAAGTTTCGTAACCTAAGACACAACAAGGAACCATTGGACCGCGATCTTCGTTCCGCCGCGTGCAGCGAAACTATTCGCGATGATAGGGATGCCCGATCAGAATCTGCTGCGCCCGATAAAGTTGCTCCAACAACATGCCCCGCGCCAACATATGCGGCCAGGTCATGGTGCCCAGCGATAGCACGAATTGCGCGCGTTCGATAATCGGTTGTGCCAGCCCTTCGGCGCCGCCCAGTATGAAGACCAGATCGGCCGCGCTTTCTTGCCAGCCGCCAAGGCGCTTAGCGAGGTCGGTGCTGCTCAAGCCTTTGCCCTTGCCGTCCAGCGCGACCAGCGTCGCGCCCTTCGGCAGCGCGGCGAGCAACAGCTCGGCTTCGCGCTCTTTCATCTGCGGCGCGGTCAGCTTGCGCCGTTCTTCGACTTCACGAATGGTCAGGGGAAAGGTGATGCGCTCGGCATAAAGACGCTCGAGGTCTTTAAGCGCGCCGGGCTTTTGACGCCCGACGGCCAGGATGGTCAGACGCATCGGGCCCTATTGGCCCGATGCCTCGGGAAACGCATCGCGCCACATCTTTTCGAGATTGTAGTAGGCGCGGGTTTCGGGCCGGAACAGATGGACGATGACGTCGCCGGCATCGACCAGTACCCAATCGCCATGCTTCAGACCTTCGACGCCGGGCTTGGGGTGGCCGGCTGTCTTGATCCCTTCGACGAGATGCTGCGCCAGCGCCGCGACCTGACGGGTCGAGTTCGCGGTTGCGACCAGCATGTAATCCGCAATGTCGGATTTGCCCTGCAGGTCGAGCGTGACGATGTCCTCGGCCTTGCCGTCATCGAGAATCTTCTCCGCCACGGCGAGCAATGTCGAGCGCGGCGTCTTCTTCTGGGCGACAAGCTTCGGCGCGGCGGGGGCCTTGGCTTTCGCCTTTGCCTTGGGTGCCGGTATTGCTTTGGCTTTGGTCTTGGCTTTTGCGGCGAGTTTGCGCGTGGCCAACTTCGGCTTCGCGGTCTTCGTCGCGGCGGCTTTGAATGCGGTCTTCGCCTTGGCTTTCGGGCGCGGCGTGGCGGGCGTGCGGGGAATGGCGATCACCTTATCGAAGAAGCCCCCTCACGGGAGCGGATGGCGGTTGCGGAACTCGGATCGAGTTTCACCGGCAGGAATATCCAGGCCGGCGGGTCGAGGCGGCTTAAACGCTGTCCCGGCGGCGCGATGCGCGCCTGGGCGAAACGCTTGGCTGCGAGCCCGGCCAAAGCGTTTTGACAATAGGTAGGGCGCGCAAACACTGCAATGGCGACGCTTTTGAAAATCGAGCGCCAGTTCTTCCAATGCCGTATCTGAGCAAGATTGTCGGCCCCCATCAGCCAGACGAAGGTCGTGCGCGGATAACGCGCCTGCAGCGCGGTGATGGTGTCGGCGGTGTAGCGGGTGCCGAGAGGGGTTTCGAGGTCGAGGACGCGGATGCGCGGATGGTGGGCCGTGGCCGCGGCTTGCTTCAATCGCTGAGATAAGACCGCCATACCGGCTTCCGGCTTCAGCGGGTTTTGCGGCGCGACCAGCCACCAGACCTCGTCGAGGCCCAGCCGCTTCAATGCTTCAAGACTGATATGGCGATGGCCGTCATGGGCGGGATTGAACGAGCCGCCCAGCAGCCCGATGCGGCGCTTCGGCAGATGGTCGAGCCCCGCCTTCAGGGCCGCACCTGACCCGTGCCGCGCACGACATATTTGAAGCTGGTCAGCTGTTCTGCGCCGACAGGCCCGCGCGGCGGCAGGCGGTTGGTGGAAATGCCGATCTCCGCGCCGAAACCGAACTCGCCGCCATCGGCGAATTGGGTCGAGGCGTTGAGAAGGACGATGGCGCTGTCGATCTCTTCGAGGAAGCGTGCACTGGCGGCGGCATCCTCGGTAAGGATCGCGTCGGTGTGATGCGAGCCGTAGTGATTGATATGCGCGATCGCGCCGGCAACGCCATCGACGACTCGCACGGCGAGGATCGCATCGAGATATTCGGTGAACCAGTCTGCCTCGACCGCTGTCTTGGCGGCGGGATCGAGCGCGCGCACGGCTTCGTCGCCGCGGATCTCGCAACCGGCGGCATGCAGCGCCTGCAGGATCGGCGGCAATGCGATGCCGGCAATTGTGCGATCGACCAGTAAAGTCTCGACCGCGCCGCAAACGCCGGTGCGGCGCATCTTCGCGTTCATCACGATCGTCTGCGCCTTGGTCAGATCGGCGGCGCGGTCGATGAAGATGTGGCAGTTGCCGTCCAGATGCGCGATGACCGGGATGCGGCTTTCGCGCTGTACTCGCTCGATCAGCGACTTGCCGCCGCGCGGCACGATGATGTCGATCGATTCATTCATGGTCAGCATCATGCCGACCGCGGCGCGATCCGTCGTCGGGACCAACTGCACCGCCGCCTTGGGCAAGCCCGCCGCTTCAAGGCCTTGCTGCAAAGCCGTCGCGATGGCGCGCGATGAATGAAAGCTTTCCGAGCCGCCGCGCAGCACCGCCGCGTTGCCGGAGCGGATGCAGAGTCCGCCGGCATCGGCGGTCACGTTGGGACGCGATTCATAGATGATACCGATGACGCCCAGCGGCACGCGCACGCGCGCGATGTCGAGGCCATTGGGCCGTTGCCAGCGCGCCATCTCCGCACCGATCGGATCAGGCAGTGCAGCGACATCGTCGAGACCCTTGGCCATGCCCTCGACGCGCTTGTCATCCAGCATCAAACGGTCGGTCATCGACACCGACAAATCTTTCGCACCGGCGAGGTCGCGTTGATTGGCCCCGAGGATCGCGGCTTTCGCATCGCGGATCGCTTGCGCCGCGTGGATCAGGGCCTTGGTCTTTTGCGCCGGGTCGGCATGGGCGAGAACGGACGAGGCAGCGCGCGCATCGGCGCCCAGTTGCCGCATCGTCGCTTCGAGAGTCGGATCGCTCATGTCACCACCAAATCGTCGCGATGGATCATCTCGTCGCGGCCGCGATAGCCGAGCACGGTTTCGATTTCGGTGCTCTTATGGCCGGCGATGGCGCGTGCATCGTCGCTCGAATAAGCCGAGAGGCCGCGCGCGATCTCGCGGCCCTCGGCGGTTTTGACCAGGACGGCATCGCCGCGCTCGAACGTTCCTTCGACTGCCGTAATGCCCGCGGGCAGAAGGCTTGTGCCGCGCGCCAAGGCCGAAGCCGCGCCGGCATCGACGATTAGCACACCCATCGGGTTGAGCGTGCCGCCGATCCAGCGCTTGCGTGCGGTGCGTGGCTCCGACGTCGGCAGGAACCAGGTCACCTTGGCGCCGTCTTCGATCGCCTTCAGCGGATGTAGTCCTTCGCCCTTGGCAATTGCCATGCGGCAGCCCGCGCCCATCGCGATGCGCGCGGCGACGAGTTTCGTCACCATCCCGCCCGAACTGTAACCAGCCGGTGCGGCACCGGCCATCGCTTCGATTTCGGGCGTCACTTCGGGCACTTCCGGGATATGCCGGGCTTCTTTATCGCGGCGCGGATCGGCGGTGTAGAGCCCGTCGATATCCGACAGCAGCACCAGCGTATCCGCGCTGATCATCTGCGCGACGCGTGCGGCGAGGCGGTCGTTATCGCCGAAACGGATTTCCTGCGTCGCGACGGTGTCGTTCTCGTTGATGACCGGCACCGCGCCCAACGACAAAAGCTGTTCGATGGTGGCGCGCGCATTGAGGTGACGGCGGCGTTCTTCGGTATCTTCGGGCGTCAGCAGGATCTGCGCGACGGGGATACCATGCTTGCCGAGCGCTTCCTGATAGGCATGCGCCAAACGGATCTGTCCCGTGGCGGCGGCGGCCTGTTTCTCTTCGAGCTTCAATGTCCGGCCGATGAGATTGAGATAACGCCGGCCGACCGCGACCGCGCCGGATGAAACGACGACGACCTCCTGACCGCGGCTACGGCAATGGGCGATGTCTTCGACCACCGCTTGCAGCCAGGCGCGGCGCACGTCGCCGCTTTCATCATCGACCAGAAGAGCCGAGCCGATCTTGACGATAAGCCGGCGCGACGTCGCGAGGCTTTGGCTCATCCGGCGAGCGCTGCCTCGCGCGCGGCTTTGGCTTCTTCCTCGGCGCGGGCGATGGCGCGCGCTTCGTTGACATGCACCAGCAAGGCGGCGAGGACGTCGTTGACGCCGTCGCCGCTGACCCCGGACATGGTCATGACCGGGCATTTCGAGGCGCGCTTCAGCTTCGCACGCTTCTTGGTCAGTTCTTCGGGCGGCACGGCGTCGGTTTTGTTGAGGACGAGAATTTCGGGCTTGTCGGTGAGGCCATGGCCATAGGCGTCGAGCTCGCCGCGAATGGTGCGCCAACTGCCGACGACGTCTTCTTCGGTCGCGTCGATCAGATGCAGCATCACCGCGCAACGTTCGACATGGCCGAGGAAGCGATGACCCAAACCGGCGCCGTCGCTCGCCCCTTCGATCAGGCCGGGCAGATCGGCGATGACGAATTCCTGTTCGTGAATGAAGACGACGCCTAACTGCGGCTTCAGGGTCGTGAAGGGGTAGTCGGCGATCTTGGGCCGGGCGCGCGATACCTTCGACAGGAACGTCGATTTGCCGGCATTGGGCAGACCGACCAAGCCGACATCGGCGATGAGTTTCAAACGTAGCCACACCCAGCGCTCCTCGCCGGGCCAGCCGGGACCGGCCTTGCGGGGGGCGCGGTTGGTCGCGCTTTTGAAATGGGCATTGCCGAAGCCGCCGTCGCCGCCTTTGAGCAGGACGACACGGCCCGGTTTGACCAGATCGACCAGCACGGTCTCGTTCATTTCGTCCATGATCTGCGTGCCGGCGGGAACGCGCAGCACGATGTCCTTGCCCGACGCGCCGGAACGATTGTCGCCCATGCCGTGATGGCCGATTTCGGCTTTGAAATGCTGCTGATAGCGGAAGTCGATCAGCGTGTTCAGATTCTCGACCACATCGACGACCACGTCACCGCCGCGTCCGCCGTCGCCGCCGTCGGGGCCGCCATACTCGATGTACTTCTCACGCCGGAACCCGACGATCCCCGCACCGCCGTCGCCGCTCTTGAGGAAGATCTTGCATTGATCGAGGAATTTCATGGCGTGAACTTTAGGGTCGTGATCTTTGGGATGCGTTATTCAGTGAGCTGAAAAAACAAAAGGGGGAATTCTTCATTCCCCCTCATGTTCGTCAAACGTGCGAGGAAACGACGCTAGTCAGCAGCCTCTGCCGGCAGCGGCGCGACCGAAATGAAGGTACGACCGTTGCTGGTGACCTTGAACGAAACATGGCCGTCGCTGGTCGCGAAGATCGTGTGATCGCGGCCGAGGCCAACGTTTGCGCCCGGGTGATAGACCGTGCCGCGCTGACGGACGAGGATGTTGCCGGCGATAACGAGCTCGCCACCGAACTTCTTCACGCCGAGACGACGACCGCGTGAGTCGCGGCCGTTGCGCGAAGAGCCGCCTGCTTTTTTATGGGCCATGCTGGGTTACTCCTTCAGCTCAGCCGTTGATTTCGGTAATGCGAAGAACCGTCAGCGACTGGCGATGACCGTTCTTGCGGCGATAGTTGTGCCGGCGCTTCTTTTTGAAGACCAACACCTTATCGTCACGCTTCTGCTCCAGGACGGTCGCCGTAACGGTGGCGCCCGCGAGGGTCGGCGTGCCGGTCTTGGCGGTTGCGCCTTCGCCGACGAGGAGGATATCGCTCAGCGTGATGGTCGAGCCCGGCTCGCCTTCGAGCTTCTCGACGAAAACCACTTCGTTCTGGGCGACCCGGTACTGCTTGCCGCCGGTGCGGATCACTGCATACATGGCACGGTTCTTTACTGAAAAGGTTTCCCGGGGCGATCGCTGCCCCAAGGTCGGCGCACTATAGACACGGCCCGCCGCCTGTCAAGCCGGACTCAGCAAGATCGAGCCCTGCCAAAGACTTAGCCGGCGCCCGAATCCCCGGTTTTCGGCGGTTCGGCCCGCGTCGCCAGCGCCAATAACCCGGCCCCGAGGCTGGCCAGCCCCAAAACCACCAGTCCGGCGGCGAAACTGCCGGTTTCCTCGTGGACGAAACCGACCATCGACGGCCCGACGAACCCGCCTAGATTGCCGAGGGCGTTGATCAGCCCGATTGCACCCGCCGCGGCGGTACCGGACAGGAACCCGGCCGGAAGGGTCCAAAATACCGGAATTGCTGCATAAATCCCGAACGCCGCGACGCACAGACACAGCAACGACAAGACCGGCGACCCGGCAAAAGGCGTGGCGATCAGCCCGGCGGCGGCGATGAAACCAGTGATCGCCACATGCCAGGTCCGCTCGCCCTTGGCGTCCGACCGGCGGCTCCAAACCACCATCCCGACCGTGGCGACGATATAAGGTATCGCGGTGACGAAGCCGATCTGCTGCAGGCTGAGGCCGAAGCCATTGGCGATCTGCGGCAGCCACAGGGCGATGCCGTACAGCGCCATGACCAGCCCGAAATAGACCCCCGCCAGCATCCAGACCGTGCCGTTGATCAGCGCCGCGCGCAGATCGAGGGGACGTGCGGTGGTGCGGGCTTGATCCTCGGCAGCGATGGTCGCACACAACCATTCGCGCTCCTCCGGAGCCAGGAAAGCGGCCGTCGCCGGCCCGTCGCCCAGATAGCCGAGGACGACAAAGCCCAGCACGATTGCCGGCACGCCCTCGATGGCGAACAGCCAGCGCCAGCCCTCGAAACCCAGCCAACCGTCCAGCCCCAGCACCCAGGCCGACACCGGATTGCCGAAGACGCTCGACAGCGGCACCGCCATGAAGAAAGCGGCGACGATCCGGGCGCGATAGGCGGCGGGGAACCAGAAGGTCAGATAGAGGATGATGCCGGGAAAGAACCCCGCCTCGGCGATGCCGAGAAGAAAGCGCAGGGTGATAAAGCTCGCCGGCCCCGACACCCAGGCCATCGCCGTCGAAACCACGCCCCATGTCACCATGATCCGCGCGATCCACAACCGCGCGCCGACCCGCTGCAGCAACAGGTTCGATGGCACCTCGAACAGGAAATAGCCGAGAAAGAAGATCCCCGCGCCCCAGCCATAAACCGCCGGCGAAAGGCCAATCGCCTTGTTCATGGCCAAGGCGGCGAACCCGACATTCACCCGGTCGAGGAAATTGACGAAATAGAGCAGCATCAAAAACGGCACGAGCCGCCAGCCGACTTTTCTTAAGACCCGTTCCGGCTGAACCATGTGCTTCCCCCGGCCGGGAATTTACCCTGCGACGGCGCTTGTCGCTATTCGTGTGCCCATCTTCTCTATTAGGGAAGGAGCGTGTTGAGGATGCCGCGCCCTTGCGCTAGTGTCCCGCACCCTCGGCGACCAGACGAGCGAGACGGAGAGGTGCCAGAGTGGTCGATCGGGACGGTCTCGAAAACCGTTGTACCTTTGCGGGTACCGTGGGTTCGAATCCCACCCTCTCCGCCAGTCCTTTTAGTGTCGCAGAAACCCTTATGTTTAGCCGGTTTCTAGAGGGGCTCGTTTCTCGATACCACACACGCTGGCCACATACGATATAGGCGTTTTAAGGCTGCGTCGGTAGCTCAAATCCCGGCCTATGGCATCTGAAAACTTGTACTACTTCGCCATTCCTCGCTTCGGCAGAATGTTTGTGATTGTTTGCGCTTCCGAGAAAATCTGACGCGTTCGCTTTCGCGTGCTAACGAGTGCGCGCCCCCTTCTTTGGCGGCGTTCGCAATAGCTCGACTGCCTCTATTTCTAGAGCGTCTGCGAGCCTGCCGATGATCTTGAGGCTCGCATAGAATGCACCCTTCTCAAGTTGACTAAGATAGCTCCGGCTGACGCCCGCCTCATAAGCAAGATCGTCCTGCGCGAGCCCCTTCGCATTCCGCAAACGGCGCAGATTGGTGGCGAATGCGTCCCGCAAGTCCATACGAGAAGCGTGGCCATTCCCTCAAGATACGCACCTCGATATATTGAACAAAACTACAGAACGTGAGACCATGTAGTGTTCCTAAAATTCTGCGCCAGCAGGTAAGCCATGGTCGTTTTTCTGCTGATCTTGATTTTGCTCGCGGTACTGGCTCTTACCGAAGTCGGCCGCGCCATCATCATCGCCGCAGGGGTGGCAATCCTAGCCGTCGCGGGCGCCGCGCTCGTCGTTGCTGAATGGACATTCAACGTCGCCCTATTGGCGCTCCTGGCGGGTGGCTTTGTGGGCTATCTGGCGTATGCGCTAGCTCACTCCGAAACGACGGGATGGGTTTGTGGCATAGCCGGTTTCGCCATTGGCGCGGTGTTCCTGACTAAGGTTTTGATTGCCGAGACGTTCGGCGAGAAAGTGAAACCGCCGCAACCGCCGCAACTGCCGCAAGCCCGACGATCCGGTGCATTTAGTTATGGTTATCGAAGCGCGAGTTGGATTGCCGATAGGTTTGGCGGGAAATTGAAGCAGCCCTCTAAGTGACCGGGCAAGGTCTCCCTCTTGGCTAAAAGGGAAGAGTAATGTTGTGTCTGTGACCGGGAACAATCCAAGCTTTGAGTTCTCAGCAGACGCAGCGGCGTCGGTCAAGCGCTCGGCTGGTATCGCGTGATACCAGAATTGCGGCTCACAACCTGAGCCGTCGCGAGCGCCGCGCGGGTGGATAAGCGAGTTGCACCGCCGAGTACGGCACCCACTCGGCTGGCCCGTAGGGCTCGCACGTTATGGGGCCATCTCCGAAGACTTCCCGTACTGGCTGGGCCAGCACGCCACCTCGTGGCGTCACGTGATCCACGCGGCCGATCCTTTCGCCGAAACTAAGATGCCTGCGTCCGATGTCCTCGAATAGTACGAGCGTTACCAAGATTATCGGCATCGTGACGCGTTGGCGAAGATCTTGGAAAAGTTCGTCGCTAAGGAACTGCGCCCATGGGTTAAGACCTTTCCGGCGGAGTTCTATAAGCAGATATATCGTCTCAACGGCTGGCACTACGAAGAAAATGCTGGGCGGCCAGGAGTGGTGGGGCATTGGACAAATAACGTCGTATATCGCCGTCTCGCGCCAGGAATCTGGGATGAATTAAAACGTCTCACCCCACGGCTGCCGGGCGGTGATTTCAAAAATAAGCTTTTCCAGCGGCTCACAGAGGACTTCGGTCATCCGAAACTGCGCGAGCATCTGACTGGCGTTATTATGCTGATGAAATATTCGCCAAACTGGCATGTTTTTATGGACCGTCTGGACCGCGAATATCCGCAATGGGGGAAGCAGTTGCTTCTGCCATTTCCAGATGACTATTCGCCTCCCCCAGGCCCGGCGGGCGCGGCTTAATGAATTGGGCCACAGAGGCAGCAACCTCTGTGGCCCACGCTGGCGGTTCGCGACCGCTACACCCAAGCCCGATTGAGGGGAGGTGATGTTAAGTGCGCAAAGAGCGCGCGAAAAAACGGTAGCGGTTTGGCCATATCGTCGGGATCGCGTCCCGGCGGTGTGGCCACCGCCTTATATCATGTAGTGTCTCATTTTGAAATCTATGGAGCCAACGTGGAAGTCGAGCCCGACCAACTAAAAGCCGCCGTCGAAGGCATGCACGGCGGCACCGCCACGCTCGTCCAGTCTGTCCCAGTCAAAGAGACGTTCGAGGGCAAGACGGTATGGGATGGCGTGGTCCACGTATTTGAACTTGCGAACAATCCCCAGGCGACGAGGGCCTATGCGTGGTCATCGCCAGTCGAGGGAAGCGATAAGAGGCGGATGTTTGCCGTGCTGCAGATCGGGCCGATTACGGGGCCGGTGGAGGCTGTGCGGGCGGCGATTGTGGCGGAGCAGCGACCCAGGGGGTAGGGAGTATGAACTACGGGCAGTTTTTGACGACGCGCAACATTTTCATCGTTGCCATCGCAATCGCGCTAATCGGTTTTCTTTCTGTCCACCGATACTATGCCGAGATTGGGTTTCTGCCGAACATCATGTACGACAAAATATTTTTTACTGATGAGTGCACCTCGGAGTACCTGCCCGACCCAGACGGTTGCTTTTCGCTGGCTTATAAATGGCTGTTGGCAGCGGACATTTTTCTGGCGTCGGCAGCCCTGATCGCGCGACGGCATATTTCAAATTAGGACACTACCCAGGACCTAGCCAACTAGCAGCCGGCTAAGACTGAAGCGCAAAGGTGGGGGCTCGTGGTGGGGGGAGGGGCTATGCCAAAGGCCATATTCCATACGCGGCCAAACAGCGATTATCGCGATGTTCCGGAGCTTCGATACCACTTTCCACGGCGATATCTGGCTACCGTTGAGAGAATTCTAGGTGACACGATAATCTATTACGAACCAACGCGCACTGGACCAGGCCAACACGATATGCAGCTGCGCTTCGCGGTTTAGCCAACGACGCATGGCTTTATGGATACATGCGAAAGTGGAATCCGAAAATACTAACGTCGAGTATGCGCGCAGAGCACACAGCAATTTCTAGGCGTAGATTCTCTGCGACGGAGCCTGGCCGAGTCGAACCGATATCGCGGCTATTCAAGCTGCCGCCAAACGGCGTGTCGAATACCTTGAGGGCTGGTACAGACTCGGCGCGAGGAGCATTCACAAGTCCCCGACCGATTCATTATGCTTATCCGCGCTGTATTACAGTTCGTGAGATGGCCCGGCTGCATGGGTATCCCGATTGGTTCAGATTCCACGTCACGAAGTGGCATGGTGCGCGCCAAATCGGAAATTCTGTTCCCCCTCCGCTTGCGAGAGTGGTGGCCGCGTCGCTCTTGAAGGCTTCAGGAGCAAAGCCAACGCGCCCGCGGGTTACGCTACCACTTGGTGACCCGAAGCTGCTTTCAATGGATATGAATGAGGCCGCCAAATATTGGGGGATTAAATCTCCAATCGGAATACGTGACCGCAAGAGTGGCGCGCGCAAGCGTCGCCAATGGGAAATTGAAGCGGCGGTCGCAGCCGAGTAGTTCGCATTCATTAGCTAGCTAGTGACGCTCCCCTCGCTACTTAGAGGTTTATCTTTAACGTTTTCGAGAATCTCTGTGTCAGTCAAGGTGGGCGGCAATTTTGTCCCCTTTGGGGGGTTGGCAGCTAGCACATAGTGACGTTCGAATTCCTTTTCCACACTGCCGGTTTTGATGTCTACCTTGAATCGAATTAGCGCGATGCGGTAATCGTCAATTACCTTTGCCGCAACCGAAATGCATGGAACATCTGGAAACTGCATCAATGTCGCTTCATGATTACTGATGATTTGTTCTGCTGTTAGTTTCTCGGAAGGTGCGCGACCTTTCGCTTCTACGGGAATGACAAAATGGGAGCCATCTGCATCGATGCCGACGTACATTTCGTCTATCTCGATAGGAGTTCCGGTCTTCCGGTTTGAAGTTTTCCAGTGGCTCTGTAGGGAATAGGCACTTACGCCTACACGTCGCAGCACTACAACCCAAATTCGGTGCGCAGCAACTTGACGTCAACATTTCTCAAGCACGGCGGCCAAATTGGGCGCCCGGGAATTGCAAAGCTCGATATACGAGTGGATTGCGAACAACCCTGCTAGGGTCGACCTTCTACTGCCAACGACAATTTCAAAGCAAACTCTGAACTTTGTTGAGGCATTTATCCATACGATGGAAACCGCGCTTTGAGTGTCGCGATTGGCGTAACTTACTTAGCACGCTCTAGGAGCTAGGCTGATGGTGCTTCACGTTCCTTCAATAGCGCAGCTTCTGTATCGCCTTCCTCTTCGTTTCAAGCGATGCACCTCCGCTATAAAGCCCGTAAGTCATCGTCGGTTTCTCGTGGCCCAAGATGTCCGCCGATACGCCCTCGGGTACGCCCGCGTTCTCAAGAAGGGTGGCAACCGTCTTGCGGATCGAATGAAACACATGCTGCGGCGCAAACCCAAGTTCGGCCTTAAGCCGGCCAAAGCGTTTGCCGACCGCATTGGAGCGATCACCGTACTTGTTTGGCGTAAGGCCGGACAACAGATAGCCGTCCTTGCTGTCCCGCTTGAGCCGTTCGACGGTCTTTTTCAATTTTGAGTGTATCGGCACCTTGCGCCATCCAGCCTCGGTCTTTGCGTCTCCAATGTCCAGGCAGCCGCTACGGACTTTCTCGACCTTGAGCGCGCATAGTTCTTCTATGCGGGCGCCGCTCCACATTCCCAACTCGATAAGATCGGCAAGCGGCGTGTCATCCTTTGCCTTCGCGGCCGTCCAGAGCCTCACCACGTCACCGGGCTCGAATGGCTGGCGCGCAGTGCGCGGGTCATCTCGCTTGTTCTGGCGAGCCACGTCGAGCTTGCTGAATGGCTCGTGATCCTCGTTGGCCACGCCGATGCTTTGCAAATACCGCCAATAGCCCCGCAGCGCGCTTAGGATACGCTGCACCGTCTTGAGCACGAGACCGTCATCGTTCATCAGGCGCGTAATCCACCGCCGCACTTCAGGCCGCGTCACGTCCTGCACCATCTTGAATTCGACCGCGAAGCGCACAACGTCGGCTCGGTGCATATCCTTTGTCTTGGCCGTCGCGCGCGACGTACTAAGCCATTCGTCAAGATGTTGTGTGAAACCCACAAGCCGGCCAGTGGCCGCACCGTAGATGCGCGCACTGGCAAGAATGGACGGCACGCGCTCGTCGGCATGTTTCGTCAGGCCGTATTCGGGCGGCTTGCCGGATATGAGGACGTGAATGACGCTGAACGGCTGCGCCATGATCCCGCAATGCGCTGGGTTGTGGGA
>CAIJOA010000041.1 GCA_903822185.1 uncultured Rhodospirillales bacterium
CGAAGCAATCCAGTGTGCGGACAGACTGGATTGCTTCGCTACGCTCGCAATGACGAAATTAAGAAAGGCGCGCTTACTCGCGCAGGTCGCCGAAGAACTCTTTCACCTTGGCGAAGAAGCCTTCGCTTTCGGGATGGGTCTTGCCCTGTTCGCTGTCCTTCTCGAACTCGCGCAGCAGCTCTTGCTGCTTCTTGGTCAGATGGACCGGCGTTTCGACGCTGACTTGCGCATACATGTCGCCGCGTGCGTGGCTGCGTAAGACCGACATGCCTTTGGCGCGCAAACGGAACTGATGTCCCGTTTGAGTCCCAGGCGGGATCGTCACCTTGGCGCGGCCGCCATCGATGGTGGGGACTTCGACCGTGCCACCCAATGCCGCCGTCGGCATCGAGATCGGCACATGGCAATGAATGTTGGCGCCGTCGCGTTGGAACAGTGTGTGCGGTTTCACGGCGAGGAAGATATAGAGGTCGCCATTGCCGCCGCCGCGTATCCCGGCTTCACCTTCACCGGCCAAGCGAATACGCGTGCCGTCTTCGACGCCCGGCGGGATCGTCACCGCCAGAGTCTTTTCCTTGCGCACGCGACCTTGGCCGCCGCAGGCCCGGCAGGGATTCTCGATCACCTTGCCGGCGCCATGACAGGTCGGGCAGGTGCGCTCCATCGTGAAGAAGCCTTGCTGCGCGCGCACGCGGCCTTGGCCGCGGCAGGTCGTGCAGGTGGTCGGCTTCGATCCGGCTTCGGCGCCGCTGCCGTGACAGGAGTCACAAGCCGAAAGGCTTGGCACGCGGACTTGAGTCTCGCGTCCCTTGAAGGCTTCTTCGAGGGTGATTTCCAAATTGTAACGCAGGTCGTTGCCGCGATTGGCGTTGCCGCCACCGCCACGCCCGCCGCCCATCGCGCCGAACATCTCTTCGAAGATGTCGGCAAAGCCGCCGCCGCCGCCGAAATCGCTGGCGCGTCCGCCGCCTTGCTCGAACGCCGCGTGGCCATAACGATCGTAAGCGCCGCGCTTCTGTTCGTCCTTCAGGACGTCATAGGCTTCGTTGATGTCTTTGAATTTCTGTTCCGCTTCCTTGTCGCCGGGATGGCGATCGGGATGGCATTGCATCGCCAACTTGCGGAAGGCCTTTTTGATCTCGTCGCCGGAAGCCTCGCGGCTTACCCCCAACGCCTCGTAGTAATCTTGCTTCGCCATTATCTCGATCCAACCAAAAGCGAACCCCCAACGACAAACCGCCCCGGTGTCCCGGGGCGGTTGCCTTTCGCTTTAAGCGCGGCTCACGCGCCGTGCTTTTTGTTTTCGTCCACTTCTTCGAAGTCGGCATCGACGACCTTTTCGTCGCCAGCGCCGCCACCCGGACCTTGTGCGCCCGGCTGCGCCCCGCCTTCTGGACCACCCGCCGCCTTGTACATCGCCTCGCCGATCTTCATCGAGGCTTGAGCCAATGCATCGGTCTTCGCTTTGATGTCGGCGAGGTCTTCGCTGGCGGTCACACCTTTTAGGGCCGTGATCGCCTGCTCGACGGCTTGCTTGTCACCGGCAGAAACTTTGTCGCCGGCTTCGCCCAGCGTGCGCTCGGTGGTGTGGATCAAGCCCTCGGCCTGGTTCCGCGCCTCGATCAGCTCGCGCTTCTTCTTGTCGTCATCGGCATGCGTCTCGGCATCTTTGACCATCTTGTCGATGTCGGCTTGGGCCAAACCGCCCGACGCCTGGATGCGGATCTGCTGTTCCTTGCCTGTCGCTTTGTCCTTCGCCTGCACACTTACGATGCCGTTGGCGTCGATGTCGAAATTGACTTCGATCTGCGGCATGCCGCGTGGTGCCGGCGGCAAACCAACCAAGTCGAACTGACCGAGGATCTTGTTGTCCGCCGCCATTTCGCGCTCGCCTTGGAAAACGCGGATGGTAACGGCCGTCTGATTATCCTCGGCGGTCGAGAAGGTTTGGCCCTTCTTGGTCGGGATCGTGGTGTTGCGATCGATCAGGCGGGTGAAGACACCGCCCAGCGTCTCGATGCCCAGCGACAACGGCGTCACGTCGAGCAACAGGACGTCTTTGACTTCGCCTTTCAACACGCCCGCCTGAATGGCGGCGCCCAGCGCGACCACTTCGTCGGGATTGACCGAACGGTTCGGCTCTTTGCCGAAGAACTGCTTCACCGCTTCGATGACCTTGGGCATGCGGGTCATGCCGCCGACCAGGATCACTTCGTTGATCTCGGACGCCTTGAGGCCCGAATCTTTCAGCGCGGCTTTGCACGGCTCGATCGTGCGCGAGATCAGATCATCGACCAGGGCTTCGAGCTTGGCGCGCGTCAGCTTCAGGTTGAGATGCTTCGGGCCGGTCTGGTCCGCCGTGATGAAGGGCAGGTTGACCTCGGTCTGCATCGACGAGCTGAGCTCGATCTTTGCTTTCTCGGCTGCTTCCTTCAAACGCTGCAACGCCAGCTTGTCGCTGCGCAGATCAATGCCTTGTTCTTTTTTGAACTCGTCGGCGAGGTAATCGATGATGCGCTTGTCGAAATCTTCACCGCCGAGGAACGTATCGCCGTTGGTGGATTTCACTTCGAAGACGCCGTCGCCGATCTCGAGGATCGACACGTCGAAGGTGCCGCCGCCAAGGTCATAGACCGCGATGATGCCGGCGCCCTGCTTGTCGAGGCCATAAGCCAAGGCAGCGGCGGTCGGTTCGTTGATGATGCGCAGGACTTCAAGCCCGGCGATCTTGCCGGCGTCCTTGGTCGCCTGACGCTGGCTGTCGTTGAAGTAAGCCGGAACGGTGATGACCGCTTCGGTGACCGTCTCGCCCAGATAGGCTTCGGCGGTCTCTTTCATCTTTTGCAGGATGAAGGCGCTGATCTGCGACGGCGCGTATTTCTTGCCGCGGCTCTCGACCCAGGCGTCGCCATTCTCGCCACCGACGATCGGGAACGGAACCAGGTCCATTTCCTTCGACACCATCGGGTCGTTCATGCGACGGCCGATAAGGCGCTTCACGCCGTAAAAAGTATTATCCGGATTGGTGACGCCCTGGCGCTTGGCGGCCTGACCGACTAGGCGCTCGCCGCCCTCGGTAAAGGCGACCATCGACGGCGTCGTGCGAGCGCCTTCGCTGTTCTCGATGACTTTGCCGGCTTTGCCTTCCATCACGGCGACGCAGGAATTCGTCGTTCCGAGATCGATGCCGATAACTTTACCCATTCAACTGCCCCTTTGCTGCAGCAGGGTTTTGCGGCCCCTCAAGAAAGGCACCCCAAAATCCCCCGCGAATTTGGATGACCGGGCTATCCCGGCCGTTCGATGCACATATATGTGGGCGCGGGTCCGGCGCTGCAACGGCAAACCCCGCGATTTCAGCGCCCGCGACGCCAAAAATTCGACGAAAACCCCAGATCGGGCAGGATATCTAGCGCGACCGCTTCCAGATGATGGTGGCCTGCTTGATTTTGCCGCCCTGCGGCGCGATTTCCGGGTGCGCCGTGATGGTCAGGACATCCCCTTTGAGGGACAAATGCCGGATCTGCTCGCTGCCTACCCAGCTTTCGTTCCAGGCGATATCGACCTTGTTTCGCACTGTCAGCCCGTCCGGGTCTTTGGGATTAGGCTCGGTCGTGTAGCGGCCGGTGTAGGCGGTCATCGACCGTTGAAGCGCAGCGGCGGCCTCGGTCGTGTCGCCGGCCTTGCGGTCCGCCGCGGTCAGGATCGCGGTGAAGCGTCCGTCCGGGGTCAGCATCAGATAGCCCTTGGGGTTCGGCCCCAGCGGATTGATGGTTTGTCCCTCCATGGTCTCGACCGTGTTCGAGACGAGGGCCCAGGTGCCGTGAACGTCTTCCGGCTTCATTTTGTCTCTCCAATGGCGGCCATGACGCTTTGAGCCAGCGGCGATTGCGGCTGGGTCATGGTGCGTATGCCTTCGAAATGGTTGGCGTCCTTCAGGACCAGTTCGCGGCAGGCGAGGCCCTTGGTTTTCAGCGCGGCGGCGAATGTACGCCCCTGACGTTGGAACTCGGGGCTTTCCTTGTCGCCCCAGGCGACGGTGATCGGGCAGCGCACGCGATCCAGATGCCGCATCGCGCTGAATTCGTCCTCTTCCTCAGCCGACAACTTCACGTACTCGCTGCGGTTCGACAGCATCACCGGACGAAGCTCGTACATGCCGGAAACGCAGGTGCCGCTTTTGAGGACGTCCGCAGGCAGGCCATGCTTTGTCCAATCCGTCGTCAGCAGGACGCTGGCCAGATGACCGCCCGAGGAATGGCCGATGACATGGATGCGATTGGCATCGCCGCCAAAGCTCGCCGCGTTCTTGTAAAGCCACACGACCGCGCGGCGCAGTTCGGCGATCATGTCGGGCATGCGTGTTGTCCGCTTGGGCGGATCGAGGGTCGAGAAACGCACGGCGGCCAGATGCGCGCCGCCGGCGATGACCGTATCGGCGAAATAGACGAAACTATTGTCGGGCTGGGGTTTCCAGCGTCCGCCATGAACGAAGAAAAGGATCGGTGCGTTGGCACGATCGGTCGGTAAAATCTCGACAGTCTCTTCGGGGCCGTCGCCATAGCGATGCTCGGCATGCGTCAGGCGGCGGCGAACATCATCGCAGCCATTCTTGTTGGCGATGCGCAACTCCTCGAAATTCGGCGCCCAGATATTCTGCTCGAACGCGTCGTCGAGTTCTTGCTGGGTGTAATCGAGAAACACCTTCGGTGCAGTCGCCATGGCCCCCTCCTCGCATCCTCTCCCCGAGGGGAGAGGTGAATTCATCATACGACCTGATCGACGTGCGGTGTGTCTTTCGGTGCCGCTCCGCCCTTGGCGACGCCGACCATCGCCGCGCGCAGCAGGCGATCATGCAGTTGATACCCGGCTTGCAGCACCTGGACGATGCTGCCCGGCGGCTGGCCGCTATTCTCGACCTCGAACATCGCTTGGTGCAGGTTGAAGTCGAACCGCTCGCCCGGCGCCGGATCGATGCGTTTGAGGTTGTTGCGCTCGAACGCGGCCAACAGCGCGCGCTCGGTGGCGGCCACGCCTTCCAGCAACGACTTGATACGCTCGTCCTGCACCGTCGCCGGATCGACGCTGGCGAGGGCGCGGCGCAGATTGTCGCTCACGTCCAAAAGGTCTTTGGCCAAAGGCTCGTTGGCATAGCGGATGTCTTTTTCCGCTTCGCGCTTCAGCCTTTGCCGCTGGTTCTCGCCTTCGGCGAGGGCCCGCAGCATGCGGTCCTTGATATCGGCCAATTCGGCTTCGGCCTTGGCCAAACGGTCGTCGGCCGGGGCTTGTGATGGGTCCGTTGCTTGCGCGTTTGCTTCGCCGTCATCCGGCATGGGATTTTCGTTCATCGTTTCAGTCATATGAGTGTTTCTAGTGGGCTTTTCTGGGGTTAGCCTAACATCCGGCCGATCACCTTCGCGGTGTAATCGACCAGGGGAATGATCCGGGCGTAATTGATACGCGTCGGACCGATGACGCCGATGGCGCCGACGACTTGTTCGCGGCTGTTGCTGTAAGGCGCGACGATGATCGAGCAGCCGGCCATGCCGAACAACGGATTGTCCGCGCCGATATAGATCTGCACGCCCTCGCCTTCGCGCGTCGCATCCAGCAGACGCACCATCGTTTCCTTGGTTTCGAGGGCATCGAACAGCCCGCGCAGCCGTTCGAGATCGCCGATCGCGCTGATATCCTCCAGCAGATTGGCCTGGCCTTTGACGATCAGCGCGGTGCGCTCGGTGCCGCCGCCCCACGAGGCGAGGCCGGCATCGACCAGCTTCGCGGTCAACGCGTCCAATTCCACCCGGCGCGAATCGATATCGGCCAAGCAGGCTGCCTTCGC
Source organism: uncultured Rhodospirillales bacterium (assembly GCA_903822185.1). Taxonomy (GTDB): domain Bacteria; phylum Pseudomonadota; class Alphaproteobacteria; order ATCC43930; family CGMCC-115725; genus CAIKMD01. The sequence goes on from CAIJOA010000041.1 coordinate 5,843, forward strand.
CTCTTCGACGGTGCGGCCGACCAGGCGGCTGTTGAGGTAATTGCTCGCCACTTGCAGCGTCGAAGGCGGCGTGCCCAGCGGTACGTCGATCAGCCGGTTCTCGACGATGCCGTCCTCGGTGACCAGAACGACCAGCGCCCGGCCCGGCGACAACGGCACGAATTCGATGTGTTTGAGCGCGCGTTCCACCTTCGGCGCGATGACCAAGCTGGCGCAGCGGGACAGGCCCGACAACGCCGCCGTCGCTTCTTCCAGCGCCTGAGGCACACTTTTGCCCTCGGCGGCGCAGCGTCCTTCGATGCTCTGGCGTTCCGCTTCGCTAAGGCCACCCAGCTCCAACAGCCCGCTGACGAACATTTTCAGCCCGGCCTCGGTCGGTAGCCGCCCTGCCGAGGTATGCGGCGCGAACAGCAGCCCGGCATCTTCCAGGTCGGCCATGACGTTGCGGATCGAGGCCGGCGACAAGTCCAGCCGCCCGCGCCGCGCCAGGGTGCGCGATCCGACCGGTTCGCCGGTCTCGACATAGGAATCGACGATCATCCGGAAAACTTCCCGGCTGCGCTCATTGAGCTCGCTGATCATCGGTCTTGGAACGGGCGGCGACATGATATTCATGTTGTGCAGTCGCAAAATGTAAGAACGACCCGGGAGCAGGTCAACCGAAGGACGGGTTAGAACCCGATCTTAGGCTCATATTCGACCGGAAAGTTCACCGAATTGGCGATGTGGCATTTTGCGTGTGCGTCGGCGTGAAGCGCGAGGGCCTTCGGGGCGTCTGCACCCGGGGCCAGGGTGATCGCGGGATGCAGCACGACGCGGCGGAAACGTCCCGATCCGTCTTCGGCCTCATCGACCTCGCCGACGGGGTCGTCGCGGTAGGCCGTCACCACGATCCCAGCATCGGCGCAGAGATGCAGGTACCAAAGCTGATGGCAGGCGGCGAGCGAGGCGAGCATCAGCTCCTCTGGATTCCATTGTGCCGCGTCGCCACGGAACAGCGGATCAGCCGAACCGGCGATGGCGGGCTTGTCGCCGGCGGTGATCGCGTGGTCGCGGCCATAGGCGCGATAGGCCGAGGTGCCGGTGCCTTGATTGCCGGTCCAGGCGATGGTGACGGCATAGCGGTGGGATCGGGTCATGGCGGTTTTCCGTCTTGCAGAAAGATCGTGGGTCCCTCGACTTCGCTCGGGACGAGGTAAAGCGGGGGCTGCATGGCTGGAAGATGCCACGCACAATCACCCTCGTCCCGAGCGAAGTCGAGGGACCCACGATATCTTTGCCGTAGGCTCATCTCATTGCCCTCGCCCTTTACCTCGGATGGGGCCGGGGTTAGGTTTCGGCCTTCACCACGAGGATTGATCATGCCCCGCCCTTCCGGCCGCGCGCTCGATGAAATGCGCGCCGTCTCGCTCGAACCCGGTTTCTCCAAATATGCCGAGGGCTCGTGCCTGACGCGCTTCGGCGACACGCATGTGCTGTGCACGGCGACGGTCGAGGAAAAAGTCCCGCCCTTCCTGCGCAACACGGGCAAGGGCTGGGTCACGGCGGAATACGGCATGCTGCCGCGCTCGACCCATACCCGCACCGATCGTGAAGCCGCACGCGGCAAGCAGTCGGGCCGGACGCAGGAGATTCAACGCCTGATCGGTCGGTCGCTGCGCGCGATTACCGATCTCGCGGCGCTGGGCGAACGTCAGGTGCGCATCGATTGCGACGTGCTCCAGGCCGATGGCGGAACGCGCACGGCCAGCATCACCGGCAGCTATGTCGCGCTCTATATCGCTCTCCAAAAATTGGTCGATCAAAAGCTGCTGACCAAGGTGCCGCTGACCGATGCGGTTGCGGCGGTGTCCTGCGGTATCGGCGCGCTGGGTCCGGTGCTCGATCTCGATTACATCGAGGATTCGACCGCCGAGACGGACGCGAATTTCGTTCTGACCGGCACCGGTGGCATCGTCGAGATTCAGGCGACGGCGGAACAGACGCCGTTTCATGAAACCGAATTCAATCAGCTTTTGTCGCTGGCGCGCGGCGGTATCGCGCAGCTCAACAAGCTGCAGCGCCGCGCGATCGGCCTCGAATAAAAGATGGCGCGGCGGTTTGCCGGCGGCACTTTGGTGATCGCCACCCATAACAAGGGCAAGCTGGTCGAGATGGAGGATCTGCTCCGTCCCTTCGGCATCACCGCCGTCAGCGCCGGGCAACTGAACTTGCCCGAGCCGGAAGAAACCGGCACGACCTTCGAGGCCAACGCCGAATTGAAGGCGCGTGCCGCCGTCGAAGCCAGCGGCCTGCCGGCCCTGGCCGATGATTCCGGCATCGTCATCGCCGGTTTGGGTGGCGCGCCGGGGATTTATTCGGCGCGATGGGCGGTGAACAAGGAGTTCGGTCCCGCCATGGATCGGGTCGAGCGCGAATTGGGCGATAATCGCGATCGCAGCGCCTATTTCGTGGCCGTTCTCGCGCTTGCCTGGCCCGATGGGTATATGGAAACATTCCGCGGCGAGATTCACGGCAGTGTTATTTTCCCCGGACGGGGCACGCGCGGCTTCGGCTATGACCCGATCTTTCTGCCGGCGGGCGAGACGCAAACCTTCGGCGAACTCGATTCCGAAGCACGCATGCGCGTCAGCCATCGCACCATCGCCTTCCGTCAGCTTGCCGCCGCCTGTTTCGGTGACGCGACGCCGGCATGAAGCTGACTTTCGTCAATCACGCTTGCTGCAAGATCGTTGCTGGAAGAACGGGGCTGTTGTGCGATCCGTGGATCGACGGGCCGGCATTCAATTACGGCTGGGACTTACTGGTGCCGACGCCGCTGTCGATCGACGAAATTCTCGACGGCGTTTATTTCATCTGGATCTCGCACGAGCATCCGGATCATTTCGCGCCAAGCTTTCTCGAACGCGCGGCGCAAACCCATCGCGACCGGATCACGATCCTCTTTCAAAAGACACGCGATCAGCGTGTGGCGAATTATTGCCGCAAGCTCGGCTTTCGTGTTCAAGAACTCGCCGATCGCGTCCCGACCAACCTCAGCGCCGACTTGAGGGTCACGTGCGGCAATTTCGATTTTTATGACTCCTGGCTGCATGTCAGCGACAGCCGGCAATCGGTGCTCAATCTCAACGATTGCATCCTGCGCACGGCCGAGGATCTTCAATCGGTCGCCGAAGCGGTTGGGCAACCGACGCTGCTGCTGACGCAATTCAGCTACGCTGCTTGGAAGGGTGGCAAGGCCAATCGCGATTTCCGCGACGAGGCGGCACGGCAAAAACTCATGACGCTGGCGGCGCAAGTGACGGTGCTGAAGCCTGCTTACACGCTGCCTTTCGCCAGCATGGTCTATTTCTCGAACGTCGAGAATTTCTATCTCAACGATGCCGTCAACACGCCACGCCGCGCCGCCGAAACGCTGGCCGCCGCTGGAACAATGCCGGTGGTGATGTATCCCGGCGACACATGGGACATCGGCACGCTTGTCGATAACGCGGCATCGCTCGCGCGTTACGATCTTCTTTATGGCACGATGGATGTGTTGCCGCGGCGTGATGCCGGGACACCGGTCGATCTCGCACAGCTCATCGCCGCTTTCGCGCAATATCATCAGCGGGTCTTTTCGCGTAACGCGCGCAGCCTTGTCTGGCTGTTGAGTCAGTTCCCTTTCCTCGGCGCGTTTCAGCCTTTGGTGATCCGTCTTGATGATATCGATACGCTGATATCGCTTTCGCTGTTGGATGGGCTCGAGATTATGCCGGTGAATGCGCCCGTACCGGACGTGACGATGCACTCATCGTCACTCCTGTTTATTCTGCAAAATGAATTCGGTTACGACACGCTGACGGTCAATGGCCGGTTCGAGGCGACCCCGACTGGTTTCTCGAAAATGACGCGCAGTCTCGCGATAGGCTCACTCAACGCGATGGGACTCAGCATCTCGCCGCGGCTCATCTTTGAATGGCGTCTTGTGCTCATTCTCTTGCGTCGCCTCAAGGGCGTGATGAATCGCCTGACACGCGGCCCCGTGGCGGAAAGCGCCTGATGGCAGGCGGTTTCGCGCTTTATATCCACTGGCCGTTCTGCAAATCGAAATGTCCTTATTGCGATTTCAACTCGCATGTTCGCGATAGCATCGACGCCGAGGCTTGGCGCACGGCGATGCTGGCGGAGCTGGATCACTGGGCTCCCGCGCTTGCCGGCCGTCCGATCGAATCGATCTTTTTCGGCGGCGGCACACCTTCATTGATGCCGCCGGCGATTGCCGCCGCGCTGATCGAACGTGCAGCACAACATTGGGCCTTCACGCCGGATATCGAGATCACGCTTGAGGCCAATCCGACCTCGGTCGAGGCGTCGCGCTTTCGCGACTTCCGTGCGGCGGGAATCAATCGCGTCTCGCTGGGCGTGCAGGCGCTCGATAACGCCTCGCTTAAATTTCTCGGCCGTGGTCATGACGCATCCGAGGCGCGCGCCGCCGTCGCCTTGGCCGCCGATCATTTCCCGCGCTATTCGTTCGATCTCATCTATGCGCGGCCGGACCAGACCGTCGCTGCCTGGCAAAGCGAGTTGCGCGAAGCCTTGGCGATGGCCGGCGACCATCTCTCGGTCTATCAGCTGACAATCGAGCCCGGCACGGCCTTCGCGCCGGCCCATGCGCGCGGCGATTTCATCCTGCCTGACGACGATGTGCAGGGCGCGCTTTACGAGACGACGCAGGACATGCTCGCGGCAGCGGGCATGCCTGCCTATGAAATTTCCAATCATGCAAAGCCCGGCGGCGAAAGCCGGCATAATCTCGTTTATTGGCGCTATGGCGATTATCTCGGCATTGGCCCCGGCGCGCATGGCCGCGTCACGCTCGAAGGACAAAAGCGTGCCTACAAGAATCTGCGCGCGCCGGAGACCTGGATGAAGGCCGTACAACAGCGCGGCGAAGGTCTCGACGAGATCGTCGATCTCTCGGCGGAGGAACGCCATGTCGAGGCTTTGATGATGGGGCTGCGCCTCGCCGAAGGCGTCTCGCGCGACCGCTTCCGTGCCGAAACCGGCAGCGATCTTGAAACGACGCTCGATCCGGCGCGGCTGCAAATCTTAAGCGACGGAGACTTCCTCACGCTCAATGCGGCGGGCCTTCATGCAACGGCCGCCGGTCGCCAACGTCTCAACGCGGTATTGGCCGCCCTGCTTCCTTAGAAGCCCAAATCCTGGAAGGTCGCCGGGCCTTTATCGATGACGGTGCCGCCGGCGCGATGCACTTCCAACACGGCGAGGCCGCGTTGGACGAGGCCATTGCCGCGGAAGCGGAAGATGCCATCGAGGCCGGCGAAGCCGTTGGCGCTGGCGAGGGTCGCGTCTGTGAAATCGGCGCCGTTGGGTGAACGCGCTAGAACGGCGGCAAGCGCCATCGCGTCATAACCCAGCGTCGCGAGGCGTGGCGCCTTGGTCTTATAGAGATCGCTGTAATGTTGCTCGAACGCGGCGCGGGCTTCGGGCGGCGGGGCGGCATACCAGCCGCCTTCCAGCGCTGGCTCGGTGCCGAGGCCGGGTTCGTCCCAAAGGCCGGGGCCGAGATACTTCACCTTGTCCTGATCGATCTTGAAGAAGGGCAGTTGCGGCGCGAGCACTTTCAGGTGCGCCCCGCCTTCTGCCATGAACAAGGCATCGAAATCGACGCCCTGCTGGGCAAAGCGCTTAACCGCACTCGCCATGTCGTTTACCGACGAATCATAGAACTCGGTTCGCACCAGCGTCGCGCCGTTGGCGGTAATGGCATTCTGCACCGCGTCGGCGATGACCTGGCCATAGGCGGTGCGCGGCAACAGCGCGGCGAAACGGTCATGGCCGTGGCCATGCGCATAAGAAATCACGCGATCGACTTCCTGTCCCGGCAGGAAGCCCATGAGATAAACGCCTTGCCCGGCAAGCTGTGCCGCGGTCGAGAAGGCGATCACCGGCACGCGCGCGCTTTGCGCGATCGGCTTCACCGCTTCGACCTCGGCTTGCAGCAGCGGTCCAAGGATCAACTGCGCGCCGGCAGCGACGGCTTTCTGCGCGGCGTCGGACGCGCCGTTCGCGGTACCCTGGGTGTCGCGGGTCAGCAATTGCAGCCGCTCGTCGGCCAGATCGTAGAGCGCCATCTGCGCGGCATTGAGCATCGCCTGTCCCACGGCGGCGCTGGGGCCGCTCAGCGGCAACAGCATCGCGACGACGACTTTGCCCGATGTATTCGCGACAACCGGCGGCGGCGTCACTTGTGGCGGCGGTACGACATTGGGCACTTGTACGACCGGCGTCGGGGCGATGGGCGGCACGATCGCGGGGCGAACGACTTGCGGGGGCTGCTGCAGGCCCGTAGTTTTGGGCGGCACACAGCAAGCCAGCGTTAGCCCGGAGACGATCAGACATGCCGCGGCAGCGAGACGCGCAAAAGGCCGGCGGACATCAAGGGACACGCGCGATCTCCGATAGGGATAAGCAGGCCGCGGAGCCTATCGAGGCATCTCCGGGAAGTAAACCGGAACCCGAGGCCGACGTTATGCCCCGCTTCGCGCCGGGGCTTTATCTGGTGGCGACCCCGATCGGGAATTTGCGTGACATCAGCTTGCGCGCGCTCGATCTGCTCGGCACGGCCGATGTGATTGCCTGCGAGGATACGCGCGTTACGGCCAAATTGATGGCGCGTTACGGCTTCCACACGCCGCGCCTGCCCTATCACGAACATAACGCCGAACAGATGCGCCCCGTGCTGATCGACCGGCTGAAGGGCGGCGCGGTGGTGGCGCTGGTATCGGATGCCGGCACGCCGCTGATCTCCGATCCCGGCTACAAGTTGGTTCAGGCGGTGCATGCCGAGGGCATTCCCGTCACGACTCTGCCCGGCGCGTCGGCGCCGCTGACCGCGCTGTTGTTATCGGGCCTGCCGTCCGACCGGTTCTTTTTCGCCGGTTTCATGCCGCCCAAGGAAACCGGCCGCAAACGGGAATTGAGCGCGCTCGTCGCCGTGCCCGGCACGTTGGTTTTCTTCGAAACCGCGCCGCGTCTTGCCGCGTCGCTTGCCGACATGGCCGAAGTACTCGGCAATCGGCCGGCGGCGGTCGCGCGTGAACTGACCAAGATGTACGAAGAAGTGCGCCGGGGCACCCTCGAAGAATTGGCCGTGCATTACGACAGCGCGGGACCGCCCAAGGGCGAGATCGTCGTTGTGGTCGGCGGCCCACCCGAGGCCCCGCCGGTCGAGGCTGACGATCTCGATGCCGCCTTGAACGCCGCGCTGGCCTCGATGTCGATCAAGGACGCCAGCGCCGCCGTTGCGACGGCGACCGGTCTGCCACGGCGCGAGGTCTATCAGCGCGCGCTCGCTCTCGCTGGCCGTACCGAATGAGCGATCCGCGCCGGCGCGCTGCCGAGCGGCGCGGTCACCTCGCCGAACGACTGTGCCTCTGGCATCTGCGCTTGAGGGGTTATCGCATTCTCGCGCGGCGCTATCGCACGCCGGTGGGCGAGATCGATCTCATCGCCCGACGCGGGCAGGTGTTGGCGGCGATCGAAGTTAAGGCACGCGGCGATTTCGATACTGCGGGTCAGTCGATCGGTCCACGCCAGCGCCGGCGCATCACCCGTGCGCTGGAACATTTCCTCAGCGGCCGTCCCGACCTCGCCATGCTGGCGGCGCGCTTCGATGTGATGCTGGTCGCGCCCCGCGCCTGGCCACGGCATCTTGTCGATGCATGGCAGGCGGAGTGAGTCATCACGCCGCCTTGAATAAGGCGCGATTGTCAAAGCCTATGCGATTACCTAGATTCTGTTACCCGCAGGGAAGAGGATCCACTCCCGTGAACGACCGCTCTAGCCTTCGCGTTGTTTTCTGTCTCGCCACCATGCTCGCTGCTTCCACGTCGCTCGGCGGTTGCGTGCCGATCATCATCGGTGGCGCGGCGGCCAGCGGCTATACGCTCGCGACCGAGGATCGCACGCCGCAACAGATCGCGACCGATGCCGCAATCGCCGCCGCAGCTCATAAATACTGGGCCGATGCGAGCAGCGATCTTGCCCGCGATGTGTCGGCGACATCCTATGACAGCCAGCTTCTCATCACCGGTGTCGTGCCGAACGAGGCGATGAAGACCGAGGCGGAACGGCGCGCGCGTCAGATCGACAGCGTCAAACAAATCTACAACGAGGTTCAGATCGGTCAGCCGACGACCCTCGGTCAGGATGCGCGCGACAATGTCGTGTCCAATTCGCTGCGCACCAAGTTCCTGGCCGATTCGCAAGTGCGCTCGACCAACTACACCACCCATACGATCAACGGCATCGTCTATATCATCGGCTATGCGCGCAATGCGGCCGAACGCGATCTCGTGCTCAGCTATGCGCGCAATCTCTCGAACGTGACGCGCGTCGTCTCCTATATCCGCGTCGGCAACGAAGTCTCGACGCCCGCGACGTCGGGCTCGGGCTCCAATTCGAATTCGGGTGCGCCGCGTAACATCAATCCGCCGCAGCAACCGCTGTCGTCGGACGATATGTCGCCGTCTGCCGCGCCGATGTCACGCGATTCCATCGAGGTAACGCCGCTTAAATGAGTCTCGCTGTCGCCATCCAGATGGACCCGATCGAGTCCATCAACATCAATGCTGACTCGACCTTTATGCTGGCGCTCGAGGCGCAGGCGCGCGGTCATCGGCTTTATCATTATCTGCCGCGTCACCTGAGCCTTATCGACGGCCGCGTCATCGCCAAGGCACGGCGGCTGAAGGTCAAGCGTGTCGCCGGCCGTCATGCTGTGCTGGGGCCGGTCGAAACACTCGATCTCAAAACGATGGACGTGATCCTGATGCGTCAGGACCCGCCCTTCGATATGGCTTACATCACCGCGACCCATGTGCTGCAGCATGTCAGCGACAAGGTGTTGGTGGTGAACGATCCGGCCAGCGTCCGCAACGCGCCCGAGAAACTGTTTGCGACCCATTTCCCGGGGCTGATGCCGCCGACGCTGGTGTCATCGGATCGCGACGAGATCGTCGCCTTTCGCAAGAAGCACAAAGACATCATCCTCAAGCCGCTGTTCGGCAATGGTGGCGCCGGTATCTTCCGCGTGACGCCACAGGACGAGAACTTCAACGCGATGCTGGAAAGCTTCGCTGCGTTTTATCGCGAACCGATCGTGGTGCAACGTTATCTGCCGGAAGTACGCAAGGGCGACAAGCGCATCATCCTCGTCGATGGCGAGCCTGTCGGCGGCGTGCTGCGCGTCCCGGCCAAGGGTGAGGCCCGCGCCAATCTCCATGTCGGCGGCACGGCGGTGAAGACGAAGCTGACGAAGCGCGAACGCGACATCTGCGCCGCCATCGGGCCGACGCTGAAAAAGCAGGGGCTGATCTTTGTCGGCATCGACGTAATCGGCGACTACCTCACCGAAATCAACGTCACCTCGCCCACCGGGATTCAGGAAATCAACCGGCTGGACGGCGTCGAGCTGGAAAAACGCGTCTGGGACGCGATCGAAGCCCGCCTTCGCTAGGGCTTAAATCCCCGAACTGACCAGATGAGCCTTCAGCGGGGCGCTTTCATCACGGCAGGTCGCGGGGGCGGAGCCGCCGGCGAGGTTGCGCTGCCAGGTTTCGGTATGGGTCAGTTTGTAACTGCCCGCATCCTCGTAAAAGAACAGATTCAGGACGCAGTCGGCGGCGCGGTATTGCCATATCTCGGCCGGGGGCTCGTCGCGGCGCAGGTCGGGCTGACCCAGCATCGCCAGGATTTGGGGCGGCTGTAGGCCGTTCAGTTCCTTGAGGGCCGGGACGTACGAACCGGGGCGTCCGATCGAGCCGATGGCGCCGGGACTATTCGCCGCACCCGGTGATGGCGATGCGCAAGCGCTGACCAGCGCCGCGGCCGCGACCACCGTCGTGAGGCCGGCAACCCGTCCCTTTAACCGCACGAATACTCTCCCAAAATTCCCTCATTTGGTCCACCACCAGCCCTGGATTTCACTCGGTGAACGCAAAAGGCGCAGCCATCTCGCGCATGCCCACTAAACCACCCAATTCCGTGTAGTTAAAGCGCTTTCTTGCGAAAGCTTCTTGCTCCAAAGGCAAACCTCCCTATACTCGCGCCGCAAGCTCAATCCCCAATTGGAATCTTTCATGGCGGCACACACCCTTGATGTCGTAGGCATCGGCAATGCGATCGTTGACGTTTTGGCGCAGGCCGATGACAGCTTCATTGCCGCCGAGAAACTGACCAAGGGCACCATGGCCCTGATCGATCAGGCGCAGGCCACGACCCTCTATGGCAAGATGAAAGCCAGCGTCGAAGCCTCGGGCGGTTCCGCTGCCAACACGATCGCCGGCGTCGCCTCGTTAGGCGGCAAGGCCGCCTATATCGGCAAGGTCGCCGATGACGCGCTGGGCAAGGTCTTCGCCCGTGATCTGCGCGCGACCGGCGTCCGCTACGAGACGTCTCCGCTCAGCGGCGGCTCGGCCACGGCGCGCTGTCTCATCCTCGTGACGCCCGATGCGCAACGCACGATGAACACATTTTTGGGCGCCTCGGCCGAGTTCCAGCCGGGCGATGTCGATGGCGATCTCGTCGCCGCCGCCCAGGTCACCTATCTCGAAGGCTATCTGTTCGATCGCGATCTGGCGAAGGACGCCTTCCGCCAGGCCGGCGCTTATGCGCACAAGGCCGGCCGCAAGGTCAGCCTCACCCTGTCCGATCCGTTCTGTGTCGATCGTCACCGCGATGACTTCCGCTCGTTCATCCGCGATCACGTCGATATCCTCTTCGCCAACGAATCCGAAATTTGCTCGCTCTATCAGACCAGTGATTTCAAAGAGGCTGCTGCCGCCGTGCGCGGCGATGCCGAAATCGCCGTCCTGACGCGCAGCGAAAAAGGCGCGACGGTCATTTCGGCTCAAGGGCCGGTCGATGTCGCAGCGGCTCCTGTTTCTCGCGTGATGGATACCACGGGCGCCGGCGATCTTTTCGCCGCCGGCTTCCTCTATGGTTTCACCCGCAACAACGATTTCGCGCATTGTGCGAAGCTCGGCGCGCTTTGTGCCGCCGAGATCATCTCGCATTTCGGTGCGCGTCCCGAGACGAAACTCAGCGATCTCGCGGCAAAAGCAGGGCTTGCCTAAGCTTCTCCCATGGAATTACGAAACATCGCCATCATCGCGCACGTCGATCACGGGAAAACCACCCTGGTCGATCAGTTGCTGCGCCAAAGCGGCACCTTCCGGGTCAATCAACAGGTCCAGGAACGCGCCATGGACTCCAACGATCTGGAGCGTGAGCGCGGCATCACCATTCTTGCCAAATGCACTTCGGTGCAATGGAACGATGTCCGCATCAACATCGTCGATACGCCCGGCCACGCCGATTTCGGCGGTGAAGTCGAACGCATCCTGTCGATGGTCGATGGTGTGGTCGTTCTCATCGACGCTGCCGAAGGGCCGATGCCGCAGACGAAATTCGTCCTCGGTAAGGCGCTGCGCCAGGGCCTGAACCCGATCGTCGTCATCAACAAGATCGATCGCTCGGATGCGCGTCCCGACGATGTGCATAACGAGATTTTCGACCTCTTCGCCGCGCTCGACGCGACCGACGAACAGCTCGATTTCCCGACGCTCTACGCCTCGGGCCGCGCCGGCTGGGCCGTCACCGATCTCGCGCACGAGCGCAAGGATCTGATGCCGCTTTTCGATCTGATCGTAAAGCATGTGAAGCCGCCGGTTGGCGACACCACCGCGCCCTTCGCGATGCTGGTGACGACGCTCGAGAACGATCCCTATCTGGGCCGCATCCTGACCGGCCGCGTCCATAGCGGTATCGCCAAGGTCAACATGCCGGTGAAGTCGTTGTCGCGCGACGGCAAGGTGATCGAGACGTCGCGTCTGACGAAACTTCTCTCGTTCCGCGGCCTCGAGCGCCGCCCGGTCGAAGAAGCCGAAGCGGGCGATATTATTGCCATCGCCGGTTTCGCCGAGACGACAGTTGCCGATACGATCTGCACGCCGGAAGTCGATGCGCCGTTGCCCTCGACCCCGGTCGATCCGCCGACCCTCGCCATGACCTTCGCCGTCAATGATTCGCCGCTCGCCGGGCGCGAAGGCAGCAAGGTCACGTCGCGCATGATCGTCGATCGCCTCAATCGCGAAGCCGAAGGCAATGTCGCGATCCGCGTTCTCGAAAACGAACAACGCGACGCCGTCGAAGTCGCCGGCCGCGGCGAGCTTCAGCTTGGCGTGCTGATCGAAACGATGCGCCGCGAAGGCTTCGAGCTCGCGATCTCTCGTCCGCGCGTTTTGTTCAGGACCGACGAAAACGGCAGCCGGCTCGAGCCGATCGAAGAAGTCGTCATCGATCTCGACGAACCCTATTCGGGCGTCGTGGTCGAAAAGATGGCGCTCCGCAAAGCCGAGATGCAGGAAATGCGTCCGACCGGCGGCGGCAAGCAGCGTCTTGTCTTCCTCGCTCCGACGCGCGGCCTCATCGGTTATCTCGGCGAATTCCTTACCGACACGCGCGGTACCGGCGTCATGAGCCGCCTCTTCCACAGCTATGGTCCTTGGCGTGGTCCGATCGAAGGCCGCCGCAACGGCGTGCTGATCTCGACCGCCTCCGGCGATGCCGTCGCTTACGCGTTGTGGAATCTCGAAGATCGCGGCCCGATGTTCATCACGCCCGGCACGCCCGTTTATGAAGGCATGCTGATCGGCGCGCATACCCGCGGCAATGATCTCGACGTCAATCCGGTCAAAGGCAAGCAGCTCACCAACATCCGCACCACGTCGAAAGACGAAGCGGTGAAGCTGACGACCCCGATCATCATGTCGCTCGAACAGGCGATTGCTTACATCGCCGATGACGAACTGGTCGAGATCACGCCGAAATCGATCCGCCTGCGCAAGCGCTGGCTCGATCCGAACGAGCGCAAGCGCGAGAGCCGCAAAGCCGAAGCCCAGTAAATTCTTCGTCTTTCAATGATCAAAGCCGGACGCTGTTATCGCAGTGTCCGGCTTTTTCGTTTGTGCTGTGGAACATCCCCCTGAATCGCTGCGTTGAGTTCCCGCCTTTATGGATGGAGCAACATCATGGCGGCTTATTCGAAAAGCGCGGGCAAGGATGTGAAGCGCGTGATGCGCAAGCGCAAAAAAGGGACGCTGAAAAGTGGTCCCGGCGGTAAGGGCGGCACGGTGAAGAGCCGAAAACAAGCCATCGCTATCGGCCTTTCCGAAGCCCGAAAAGAGGGCAAAAAAGTCCCGAAGAAAGCGAAAGCCAAGAAGAAATGAAATAACGTTCCTGATTACGACGGCGTGACGATCACGAGTCCCTCGACTTCGCTCGGGATGAGGAGAGATAGCGCGTTGCATGAATGACGATGCAGCGCACGGCATTAACCTCATCCCGAGCGAAGTCGAGGGACGCACGTTTGTGCAGGCGTTCGGAAAACATTGCCGCTCCTATGAAATCCCTATTTTTGTTCGCGTTTTCCCATCTCGATTCTTAATGCGCGAAGGGCCTTTTATCCGATGTGACGACGGCCTTCGCCGCCATGCATCCAAAGGCCTTCGCGATGGCGATCGAGAATCATACGAGACAGCCTGCGTCCGAACCGCAAGATGCGGAAGCTTTGCCTGTTGCGGGGTTGCCCGCGCTCGAGGACACGATTCTTGAATTAACGATGACGCTCAGCGGTATCGTCGGCGTGATCTTGCTGATCTTCGCCGGGTTGCGGCTCTTTGGTTATCGCTAGGCCGCCATCGTTTCGACTTCGAGCACGACCGACGAGGTCAGCACGCGGCCGTCAGGGCCGGGCTCGGGCAGCACCAGATTGAGATAACGCGCATAGCGGTCGTCGATCGGTCCCGACAATTCGTAATAGGCCGCGCCTTCGTGGCGTGCGCGTAGGACGCGCGCATGTAGGGCCAAAGCATATTCGGTGTCGGCTCGCGCCAGCACGTTTAACCCTTCGATGCCGCGCGGATCGAAGCCGAGGCCCGTCGCGACGTGATGCGACACGACATCGTTGCCTTTGACGCCGAAGAGGCTGCTGGTGGTGAAAGCGCCCATCGCCGCTGCAGCATGGACGATCTTCTCGGGCGTTTCGCGATGAACCTGCAGCAAGGCGCCAAGACGCTGGTCGGTCACGGCGCTCAAAGACAGATTCTTTATCGACCAGCCGCCGCGCCGTACGCCGACGATGAAGGCGACTTTCTCGATCGCCGCTGCTGCGACCCGTGCATCGGGATGAAGCGCCTCGACCCATTGCCCGTCCAGATGGACGATGCGCCGAATACTCCGCACGCGATCGGCGCAATCGTAAAGCCATTCACAAATCGCTTCGGCGGCGGCGGGTGCGACACGACGGCCGTCATGGCGAATGACGACGACGCCGTCCGCCCGCTCGGTCAGGGCGATCCAGCCAAGCACGCGCATCGCATAGGCGGACAGATCGCCGGCGCTGACGGGCAGGCGAAGTTCGCGCCGGACATATTCGTGATGGCCCAACGAGGCGGCATCGATCGCGCCATTGGCGGTGAACCAAGCGTGGGAATCGTTGGCGATGGTGCCGCTTTCGGCGACCCGGCTTAGCAGTGTTCGGGCAACCGCCAGGATGGCGCTGTCACTTTGGGGGCTGCGCCCGCCATCGGGGACCAGCGTACCGAAGACATCGTGCAGAAAGCTGTGATCGCCGCGTTCGGTGAAAAACGACGCGATCCGATAGAGATCTTCACCGCCAATATGGGTTTCGCCCCGCCACCACCGCGTGACGGTGTTTTCCGAACGGCCGATCGCGCCGCCGATTTCCTTTAGGTGCAGGGCTGCGTTCGGATAAAGCCGCCGCCGCAGTGCCTCCTGAAAGCGTGACTGAAAGTCCGCCATCGACGCGCTCACCAGACTTGGCGTTCGGGACACCAACTCTGTCCCCGGCTTCGATTACAGCTTGGTCCGACATCGAATGTTCTTCGGCACCAAAGACTTCATCGCAGCGGGCGGGACCATTGAAAACCATGAATAATCAGTATGCAGGCAAGCATAGTGTCGCGCAACAACTCGATCTTTTGTCGAAATGGCTGGCGGAATCGGGTCTTCCCGAGGCCTCGCTGCTGGTCGGCGCGGCAGCCTTATCGGCGCGCGAAAGCGGCCGTTCCGATCTGGCCAGGGCGGAGACGCAAGGCCGCCCTCGGTTAAGGTTGGTCACGCCGGACACGGCGGCGAACTTCGCTCGTTTTTCCGTACGCGGCGCCGGAGGCCGCAATGGCTAAGCCCGCGGCGGTCACGGCACCGCTTCTGCAGCAGCTTTACGATTATTGGGACGGCCGGCGACGCCTGCGGATGATGCCGCTCGCCGCCGATGTCAGCATCGCCGATCTGGATGCGTTGAACGATCATCTGCTGGTCATCGACGTACCGCGCTTTCCGCCTGGCCTCGCCATTCGCTTCCAGGGCGAAGCGCTGGTCGGGATCATGGGCGGCGACCTCATCGGACGCAATCTCGAGGCGATGCGCGCGTCCGAATTCAGCGCGCTGCTCCAGCAAGCGTCCCGCAGCCTTTTGGCAACGCGCGCGCCGCAATTTGTTTCCGAAGACTGCATTCATGATGGGCGCGCACATCACATTGAGGCGCTGCTGCTGCCGGCATCGCGCGGCGGCTCAAGCGTCGATCTCTTGCTGTGTGGGATTTTGATCGACGCGGCGAAGGCCGACTCATCACAAGCGTTACCAAAAGTGAACTCATAACCAGAACATCGAAGTTATGCCGATGAATCTTGGGTTAATGCGATTCCATCCCGCATTTTTATCTCGGATTCAGGGCGCCGATCGAATGAAATCCGCACCAGCGATTCCCGATAACGGGCCCTCGGGATCTCGCCTGCAATTCGTGGCTCTGAAGGAGTTTAACGTTGCGTAACTTCAATCATATTGTTTCCGATTTCACGCGTATCGAAGATGATTTTATCGATTACCTAGACGCGTTCTCGCCGGACGATACGCATTCGCTCGACGTCATTCAGATGGCCGGTACTGAGATCGTGCCGCCGCTGCTGCGCTCGCTCGAAGAAAATGGTTTGCGTGCGGTGGTCAGCCACGATTTGCGAACCGTTACCAAGCTGCATCGCAGCAGCGGCGGGCGGATGAAGCGGATCATTCAAACCAACGATCCGCGGTATCATCCCAACGCGACGCCCGCGGACACGATGGTATTGGCGCTGATGCGTGACGGCGTGCCCCAGGGCTGCGTCGCTTCGCGGCTTCTGTGGTGCGAACGCAGTCTCGCCGAAGAAATGGAAAGCGGCCGGTTATGGGTTTCCCATCCGGCCTCGATGTGGAAGGCCGAAGACCGCTGCATCGTCCGTACCCCGATCGCGAAACAAATCCGTGCCTGCAACGTCGTTTTTACCGGCTCGATCTATCTGGCTCAGGGCGTGACCGGCGGCACGACGCTCGCGGCGATGCTGCGGCTTCACTACACCTGGCTGGCCGCCCATTGGCGTTTCTCGTGGCTGACCGGGATCATCGAAGGTGCGCTCGCCCGCCGACATATCTTCGACGTCTATGGTATGGCGGCAATGGATATCGGCGTTTGGCGCACGCGGCCGGGCGAAGGTCCAGAACTGCACAAATATGAGCTGCCATCCTGCGACCGCGAGACGGCGATCGATTCATGGCTGCGGCCCGAAACCGGCGATCTGTCGCGTCCGATGGGCAGGCCGCCGATGGCGATCCTGCCTTTCGAAGGCGCGCACGCTGAAGCATGAGGTCGCGAACGCAGCCGGTGCGGCGGGGCCTTAGAGCCCTTGCCGTTCCGGCGGCGCTTGCTCCGGGATCTGGTGGGGCATGGCGGCGATCGCGATCGCGCTGACGAACAGACAGGCGATAACGTAATAGCATGGCGCCAGCGCATCGCCTGTCTCCGCGATCAGCCAAGCGACGATCAACGGCGAGAAGCCGCCAAAGATGCTGACTCCTATATTGTAGGCGACCGACAAGCCGGTGGCGCGAACCCCGACCGGGAACATGGCAGCGATCGCCGCGCTGAACGGTCCGACATAGGCCGAGAACAATAGGCCGAAGAAAGCCTCGACCACCGCCAGCGTCGCGATGCTCGGCGACACCGACAGCCAAGTGAAGGCCGGGTACAGCAACACGATGCCGGTTGCGGTCGCACACCCCATCACCAGACGGCGTCCGATATGGTCGGAAACGAGTCCCATCAACGGCGCGCCCAGTGCGACCGTCAGGCCCGACACCATCGGCGAGACAAAGGCCGCTGTTGCATCTAGGCCGAGGACGCGCATCGCATAGGTCGGCATGAAGACGAACAGCACATAGAACATCGCCGTGCCGCCGACGACGAGACCGAAGCCCAATAAGGTACGATGCTTGTAATGCGTCAGGATGCTGGCGATCGGACGCGCCTCGCGCACCGCTTCTTGGCTGGCGATGAATTCCGGCGTCTCGCTCAACCGTGCGCGCAAGTAAAGACCGATCGGCCCGATCAACAGCCCGACGAGGAAAGGCACGCGCCAGCCCCAGGATTCGAGATCGGCGGGCGTCAGCAGATGCGCCGTTCCGCCGCCGATCACGCCCGACAAGAACACGGCGATGCCTTGTCCTGAGAATTGCCATGCGCCGTAAAAGCCGCGCCGCGTTGCCGGCGCGATCTCGACCAGGAACGTCGCGGCGCTGCCGAACTCGCCGCCGGCCGAGATGCCCTGCAGCAGACGGCCGCACAGAATAATGATCGGCGCGGCGATGCCGATCGTTGCATAAGTCGGGGTGACGGCGACCATCGTCGTGCCGAACAGCATCAGCGCCAGCACGATGGTGAAGACGAATTTGCGGCCATAGAGATCGGCGCAATGGCCCAACAGGATTCCGCCCAACGGCCGCGCGATATAGGCGATGCCGAAAATGCCAAGCGTCGATAGCAACGGCGCCCAGCCCACGGCTGCTGGGAAGAACAGCTTGGCGATGGTGACGGCCATATAGCCGTAGATGGTGAAGTCGTACCATTCGAGCGAATTGCCGATGATCGCGGCGGCGATCTTACGCGCGCCGGTGCGCCGGTCGGCTCTCTCGTCCTCGGACTGCATGTCGTTCTAGAATCCCCCGTGACGCCCAACGGCGCGTGCATGGGAATCATATCGAATTGAGGGGCTCGGCTTCACGCGCAATCGCACCAGGGCGCAATTTGCGCGCGAGTGGCAGGCGTTTGGAACCAAGGATAACGCCACAGAGTTGGAAAAGGTTGGGTGCAGCGGCTTTATCGTTGTAAGCCCGCATCCCCCTGCGCTAGTCCCTTGATGTTCTTTCGCGATTTGATCGCTGCCGTGGGAATGTGAGAGACACTAAAACAACATGAGCGCTGCCGCCGCAAGAGGTTATCGATGCTACTTTCTTGATGCCGCGCGTCACATCAAGGACTCGGAAACGTTTGACGCGCGCGATGATGATGACGCGATGCACAAGGGTGTCGATCGTCTGCGCCAGCGTGCGGAATTCTCTGCCGTCGAACTCTGGGACAATTCACGTTTCGTCGCCTCGATCAATCTGACGCCGTGACCGGGCCACATCGTGCTAAAGTTGCTAGACGGGTGTCTTGCAACGATGGAGCGACGGCATGTCGGAACGCATCTGGGACAAATTCCTCACCGACCGCGATAAAGAATTTCACGAGCTGAAAGGCTTCGGCGCGCTCGCCGGTTACGGTAAGCGGCCTGCCCTTCTTATCATCGACGTCAATTACGCCTTCTGCGGCGACAAGCGGGAATCGATTTTCGAATCGGTGAAACGCTGGCCGACCTCCTGCGGCGAAGAGGCGTGGGATGCGCTGCCGGTGCTGCGGCGCGTGATCGATGCGGCCCGGGCGCAAGGCGTGCCGGTGATCTACACCACCGGCGTCAGCCGCGACGATAAATGGGACATGGGAAGCTGGCGCTGGAAAAGCGCCAAGCGCGCCGGCGACCGGGCGTCACAGCCAGTACAACGCATCAGCAATCGCGACGGCAACGAGATCATGGAACAGATCGCGCCGGGGCCGCGCGACATCGTCGTGCCGAAACAAAAACCGTCGGGTTTCCATGGCACCAATCTGCTCGATTATCTGACCATGCTCGGCTGTGACAGCGTCATCGTCGGTGGCACCACCACCAGCGGCTGCGTGCGCGGCACGGTGATCGATTCTTTCAGCTATAATTTGCGCACGGCGGTGATCGAGGATGGCTGCTTCGACCGTTCGCAGTTCAGCCACGCGGCCAATCTCTTCGACATGCACGCGAAATACGCCGATGTGGTCAGCAGCGACGATGCGATCGCTTTCATCAAATCGCTGCCGGTCAACCAATACGATTTGCCGCCCGGCACCTAATAAAAAGGCGGCGCGCTGTGAAGCGCGCCGCCTAGCCCATCCCCCCGAAAGCAACCGGGTTTAGTCGGCAGCTTCCGTTATGGGCATTGCCCGAACATCGCCAGATCGATCCGTCCATCGTCGGCAATGCTGTGCGGAGAGAAACTTACGATTACTGACGCAGTAACGCTTTGATCTGAATCAAAAATAGCCCGGTTTTTTGCCGGCGGGATTCCGAGACGGCCCGGCTTTCCAGGGTGGTGGCGCCGCGCTAAGGTCGCGGCCCTGCTTTTGTGTCACTTTTTGTAGGTTACGCCATGATCCGCGCCGTCAAATTCCTCGCTCTCGCGGCTGCCTTGGTCTTCACGCTGGCCGGCCCGGTTAAGGCCGCCGATCTCGAAAACACGATCTATCTGGACGTACCCAAAGGCCGCGTCGTCATCGAACTGCGCCCCGATCTGGCGCCAGCAACCGTCGCGCGAATCAAGGAACTGACCCGCAAGGGCTTTTACGACGGTATCGTCTTCCATCGCGTCATCGCCGGTTTCATGGCGCAGACCGGCGATCCGACCGGCACCGGCGGCGGCGGTTCGGGCCGCAACCTGAAGGCCGAATTCAACCAGCAGATGCACTTCGGCCGCGGCACGCTCGGCATGGCCCGCACCAACGATCCGAACAGCGCCGACAGCCAATTCTTCATCTGCTTCACCGCGACGCCGTTCCTCGACGGCAAATACACCATCTTCGGCCAGGTCGTTTCCGGCATGGAATTCGTCGATGCGCTCAAGAAGGGCGATCCGCAAAGCGGCGCGGTCGTCAATCCCGACAAGATCGTGAAGATGCAAGTCGCCGCCGACGTGAAGAATTAACGACACCTCCAACCGGACAACACTGTCCAGATAGGTACAAAGCCATGACCACCGAAAATACGCTTCATCTCGATGTGCCGAAGGGCCGCGTCGTCATCGAACTCCGTCCCGATCTCGCCCCCAAGACCGTCGCGCGCATCAAAGAGCTTGCCGCTTCGGGCTTTTACGACGGCATCGTCTTCCACCGCGTCATCGACGGCTTCATGGCGCAGACCGGCGATCCGACCGGCACCGGCACCAGCGGCTCGGGCACGCATCTGAAGGCGGAATTCTCGAAGGCGAACTTCGTTCGCGGCACGGTCGGCATGGCCCGCGCCAACGATCCGGACAGCGCCGACAGCCAGTTCTTCATCTGCTTCGTGCCGACCCCGTTCCTCGACGGGAAATACACGATCTTCGGCCAAGTGACCGAAGGCATGGAACATGTCGATGCGATCAAAAAGGGCGACGGCCAAAGCGGCTCGGTCAAGAATCCCGATGCGATCGTGAAGATGCGCCCTGCCGACGCGGAATAAGGTCTGTCTGTAAGAGCGGGTGTGAATTCACCCCCCACCCCAACCCTCCCCCTCAAGGGGGGAGGGAGTTCAACAAAGCCCTCCCCCCTTGAGGGGGAGGGTTGGGTGGGGGGTAGCACCCCTCGTTTTCCCTTTTTCAATTCATGAAAACCTGGCTCACCTCGCTGCGCGTCTATGGCGATCGGCGGATGCTGGCGATTCTGCTGATGGGGTTCGCCAGCGGCTTGCCGCTTGCCCTTACCGGCGCGACCCTCTCGATTTGGCTGCGGCAGTCGGGCATCTCGCTGACGGCGATCGGCCTCTTTGCCCAGGCGGGGCTTTCCTACAATCTGAAATTCCTCTGGGCGCCGGCGATGGATCGCGTGTCGCTGCCGTTTCTGACTGCGCGCTTCGGGCGGCGGCGCGGTTGGGCGCTGTTGATTCAGGCGCTGCTGGCATTGGCGATCCTGGCGATGGGATTGTCCGATCCGGTTGATCATCCGGCACGCACCGCGCTCTGCGCCGTCATCGTCGCGTTTCTGTCGGCCAGCCAGGACATCGTCATCGACGCGTATCGCGTCGAATTGCTGAAGCCCGACGAACAGGGCGCGGGCGCGGCCTCGACCCAGATCGGTTATCGCCTCGGCATGCTCGCCTCGGGTGCGGGGGCGCTTTATCTCGCGCAATATCTCGGCTGGTCGCAAGCCTATGCGGTGATGGCCGGACTGGTCGTCCTCGGTATGATCGTCATTCTGGCGACGCGCGAGCCACATCGTGTCGATGCGCCGTCGGGGGCATGGCTCGCTGATGCGGTCGTCGCGCCGTTCCGCGATTTCATTCTGCGGTCGTCGTGGTTGTGGGTCCTACTTTTCGTCGTGCTTTATAAATTCGGCGATGCGCTGGCCGGCGTCATGTCGGGACCTTTCTATGTCGATCTCGGCTTTGCGCTTACGGAGATCGCGGCAGTCTCGAAAGTGTTCGGCGTCGCGGCCAGCATCACCGGCGTCTTTCTCGGCGGTGTCGCGGTCTATCGCTGGGGCCTGATGCGCGCGCTGTTTTTGTGCGGCGGAATGCAGATGCTTTCGAACCTCATGTATATCGCGCAGCTTTGGGCCGGGCATGACGTGACGATGCTGGCGGCGTCGATCGCGGTCGAGAATGTGACCGGCGGCATGGCCTCGGCAGCGTTCGTTGCGTATCTCTCGTCGCTCTGCAGTCCCGCTTACACGGCGACGCAGTACGCGCTGCTCTCGGCACTCGCCGCCGTGCCGCGCACATTCCTCGCCTCGTTGGGCGGCTTCTTCGCCGACAAGCTGGGTTGGACGAATTTCTTTATGTTCTCGACCGCCGCATGCCTGCCGAGTCTCTTGCTGCTCTTGTGGCTGATGCGTTCAGCCGATCCGCATCAGCCGCGCACGGTTGCGATTGAGCCATAGGCGCTGCGTCTTCACCGCCGGGTGAAGCTGTTCGACCAACGTCCAGAATTTCGGCCCGTGATTCATCTCGGCCAGATGCGCGACTTCATGCGCGACGACATAATCCAGCACCGCCTCGGGCGCGAAGATCAGCCGCCACGAATAGGACAGATGACCACTGCGCGCACAACTGCCCCAGCGGCTGACCGTATCGCGCACGGTGACATGGGTGACTTTCTTACCGATTGATTCCGCCAGGCTGTGCGAACGTTCACTCAGTTCGCGTTTTGCTTCGGCGCGCAAGAAATCGCGCACGCGCCGCGCGAGGAATGACGGGTCGCCCGTGACGCACAGCGTACCGGCTTCGATCCAGACTGCGCCGCGTCCACGCACGCGTTCAACCGATTTGATTTCATGCAAAACATCGAAGATCGGAACGCTGGCGCCAGCGACGTACGAAATACGCGGTGGTAGCGACGCGAGACGCTGTTCGACCCAGCCGCGATTGGCTTCGAGAAACCGCATCGCCTCGATCCGCGACGCACGGCGCGGCATGACGATCTCGACCGCGTCGCCGCTCGCGTCGATGCGCAAGGCGATACGCCGCGCGCGCGGGTTGGGTTTCAATCGCAGTTCGATTTCGCCGGCGGCCAACGGCCATGTCAGCGGCAGGCTGTCAGGCACGCTCAGAGATATTGCTGCAGGGTTGCCGCCATCACCTTGGGCGGCAGGCCGGCCCGAATCTGGCCCATATAACGGCCGTCGCGTCCCATCACGTAAAGGACGGAGCTATGATCCATCAGGTAATCGTCGGTGCCTTGCTGCGGCACCTTGGCGGCATAGACTTGATAGAGAAGCTCGGTTTGTTTGATGGCCGGTTCGCTGCCGGTCAGATAAACGATGCCGGGATGGAAATTCGCGGCATAGGTCTTGAGCTGCGCCGGCGTATCGCGCGCCGGATCGACCGAGATGAAAACCGGCTGAACCTTGGATGCTTTGTCGCCCAACAAGTCGAGTGTCTGGCTGATCGCTTGTAAGGTGGTCGGGCAGGCATCGGGGCAGTAGGTGTAACCGAAATAGATCACGGTCACTTTACCTTTAAGGTCAGCATCGGTGCGGGTCGCGCCGTCCTGATCGATCAGGCTGAACGCACCGCCCACGGCCGGCCCGCCCGCGTCGCCGCCGAGAAAGAATTGCTCATAGACCACGTCGCCGATGATCACGGCCAACGCGGCGATGAAAATATAAAGTCCCCGGCGAACTGCTTCGGTCATGGGGGCGGATATAGGTCACTCCGCCCGGCCCTGCCAGCGGCGAATGAGCGCGCCGTTATGGGGTGGGAAGACCTGTCAGCCGCCCGATCCAATCGAGCTCGCGGCGCAACCGCACCACTGGCCCGACCGCGATCAGCGCCGGCGGCTCGATTGCGGCATCGGCGGCGTCCTGCACCGCTTTTTCGAGAGTCGTTTCAATGACGCGCTGGGTCGGCAAAGTGGCGTCGCTGATGATCGCCACCGCCTCGTCCGGTGCGCGACCGGCTGCGATCAGCCGTCGCGCGATGGCATCGAGATTCCGAAGCGCCATATAAATCACCAGGACCGGCGCACCCTTCGACAACGCGTCCCAATCCACGCTTTCGGGCAGCGCGCCGCCGCTGGCCTGGCCGGTGACGAAGGCGATGGCCGAATTGGTGTCGCGGTGGGTCGCCGGGATACCGGCATAGGCAAGCCCGCCGATCCCCGCCGTGATGCCGGGGACGATGCGGAACGGGATATGGGCCGCGGCCAGGGCGATGCCTTCCTCGCCGCCGCGCCCGAACAGAAACGGGTCGCCGCCTTTGAGCCGTAGGACACGCAGGCCTTGCTGGGCAAGTTCGACCAGGCGCAGCGAGATATCGGGCTGCTGCTTCGACGGTTTGCCGCCGCGCTTGCCGGCATGTTCCAGCACCGCACCGTCGCGGGCGAGCGACAGGATGCTGGGTGCGACTAGCGCGTCATAGACGACGAT
Organism: uncultured Rhodospirillales bacterium; assembly: GCA_903822185.1. Lineage (GTDB taxonomy): Bacteria > Pseudomonadota > Alphaproteobacteria > ATCC43930 > CGMCC-115725 > CAIKMD01. The sequence goes on from CAIJOA010000041.1 coordinate 29,985, forward strand.
ATCGGCGCTCTGCAGCGCCTTTAGCGCCCACAATGTTAGTAAGCCGGGATCGCCCGGCCCCGCCCCGACCAGCCAGACGGTACCAGGTTCGATGGCAGGAAGATCGATGGGCGAAAGGGTCATGCCGCCAGCCTACAGCCAAGCGCGGACGGGGTGTAGCTTTGCCCGACCCGGCGAAAGCCTTATCATGCTGGGATTGTTGTCGAGGGCGCAGACGATGGATCGATACCGGAAAGACAAGGCGGGACGAAACACGATGACGCGGCGCGCGCTGCTGCTCGGCGGTGCGGCGGTGTTGGCGCTGGGTGTCCTCCCGGCGACTGTTCTACCAGTCCGGGCCCAGCTTCCCCTCGGCGGTCCCGATCTTACGGGCTGGTATGATGTCGTGATGGCGGCGTCGCGCAACAAGACCGAAGACGTCCGGGCGATGCTGACCAGCGGCAAGTCCGCCGACACGAACGACGATAAGGGCCAGACGCCGCTTGGCTATGCGGCAAGCTTCGGCAATGTCGAGATGGCGCAGTTGCTGTTGAAATTCGGCGCGAAGGTCGATCGCCGCGATCAGTTCGGCAACACCCCGCTCTATTGGGCGGCGCAGCGCGGCACCGGCGATCTCGTGCAAGTTCTGCTCGATGCCAAGGCGACGGTCGATGCGCAGAACACGCAAGGCATCACGCCGCTGATGATTGCGGCCAGCAAAGGTCAGGCGCAGATCGTGCGGATTCTACTGAAGCGCGGCGCCGACGCGAAAAAGCAGGATTACACCGGACGCGATGCAGCGGGCTGGGGCGAAGGTAAGGCCAATGTACTGCAGGCTTTGCGCTCGGGCGGCGCCGGCTGATTTATCGCGGGACCGCCGAATAAAGCGTCAGCGTCATCGCGCGCCCGTTTGAATAATTGAGGCCCGAGATCTGGCCTTCCTGTCGTGCTTCCCAACCGAGCGCGGCAAGCCCGTCTTTGAAATCCTTATCGGATCGTTCCTCGACTAAAGCCAGCGCGCCGCGGGCGGTGGTGAGGTGTTGGGCAGCGCGTTCGCCGGTGACGAACATCGTCTGCGTGCCCAACATGAAGACGAGGCTCGGCTCGGCATAACCGGCTGAGGCTACGGGCACGTCTTTCGGCGGACCGTATTGGGCGACGAGCGCCGCCGCACCGCGCGACAGCCACAGGTTGCCGAGTTGCGGCGCGACGAAAGCAAAAGCGAGCGTTAGGACAAGCCATCCGGCGATGACTGCTTCACCGACGCGCGGCGGTGCCTGCCGCCATGCCGCCATGCCAAGACGCACAGCGACGGCGACGGCGATGATTGCGGCGACGATGCCGGGAACCAGCGCGCCCATGCCATATCGCAGCGGCAGGAAGATCATCGCGCCGGCCAGACCCAACGTCGCAATCAGCCATGCGGCGAGGCTCAATCGGTCGAGCCAACGCCGTGACGCGAACTCGTCATCGATGATCGCGATCACGGCGCGGCCGATCAGCAGCGCCATGGCCGGATAAATCGGCAGCAGGTAATTCGGCAGTTTCGTCGGCACCAGTTCCAGCAGCAGCCAGAACGGGATGATCCAACAGATCAGGAACTTCTCGGCTGGTTCGCGGCGCTGCCGCCAGGCCCAGGCGATCCCCACGCCGAGGAACAAAGCACCAGGCCAGAAGGTAACCGGCAACAAAGCGAGATAATAAAGCGGCGGTGCGCCATGGCTTTCCTGCGCGCCGATCAGCTTGCCGAGGAAATCCTTACCCAATGAGTCTTGGATGAACGCGCCTTGGGTCGCGGTCGATATTGCGATCAGCCACGGCAGCACGATCACCGCCAGCAGCAGCAACCCTTGCCAGACGCGCAGGCTGCGCAGCCATGACCGGTCGCGGTCGAATATCGCCAACGCCGCGATGGTGAGTCCGGCGGCCAAAGGACCGACCGGGCCTTTGACGAGGATGCCGCAAGCCAAGGCGGCCCAGAACGCGATCGCAAAGCGCCATGGCGCCGTCACGCCGCCGCGCCCACCGAAATAGAGTCGGCCTAAGGACAGCTGCGCAATCGTCACGAAGCCCAGTAACACGGCGTCGGTCTTGGCCAGATGCGCTTCGGCGACAACGCCCAGCGATGTGGCCAGCAGCGCCGCGCCGACCAGTGCCGCCTTGCGCCCGACGATGCCGCTGCCCAATCGGAAGGTGATCAGTATAGCGGTCAGTGCACCGAGCAGCGACGGCAGGCGATAGGGCCAGATCGCGGTGCTCTGCGCGTTGCTCAACAGCGAGACGGACGCGGCCTGCAACCAATAGATGCCGCCCGGCTTTTTGTTGCGGGCTTCGTCCTGAAAGCGGATGGCGACCAGATCATGCGTCTCGATCATCTGGCGCGAGGCTTGGGCGAAACGGGATTCGTCGCGGTCGGTCGCCGGCAGGGCCGACAAGCCCGGCAGATAAAGCCCGAGGCACAACAGCACCAGCAGCCCATAGGGCCGCCACCCCAGGATGGCGCGCTCGATCATCGCGGTGTGGCCGGCGTCCGTAAGGCGCGGTCGGGATGGGCGAGGCAGCAGGACAACGGGATCATTTCTCGCAGGTCATAAAGCGCCTACGCCGTAGCACAGCGGCAAGCCCCTCGCCACCCCGGATAGTTAGTCTCCACTATCTTCCATCTCGGTAATCCGGTCGGCGAAACAGTCGATCACCAGCGGATGGTCGCGGAAATGCTGGGCTGTGACGAAGGCGATGGCCGGATGATCGGCGGCCACCGCCGCGACCGCCGCCCCAACCCGCTTCGACAGAACGCCGGTGAACAACAGATAGGGAAATACGACGATACGGTGAAACCTGCGCTGGGCTGCCCGGCGCAGGCCCGGCTCGACCAACGGGTCGGCAGTGCCCGCAAAACTGGTTTCGATCGCACCGAAACCCATGGTCTCCCGAAGCTGCCGCGCAATCCCGGCGACATGTGCGTTGGCGGCCGGGTCGCGCGCACCGCGTCCGACGACTATCAGCAAGGTCTCGCTGCGCGGCCCGCTATCCGTCTCGGCAATCCGTTCGGCGGCGGCCCGCAGCATTTTGGGCTCTGCCGACAATTCGCGGCCGAACTGCATCTCGATACCGGGATGGCGCGCGGCGAAATCGCCGATAGCGGCGGGAAGGTCGTCCTTCATATGCGTGCCGGTGAACAACATGGCCGGTTGGGCCAGGATGCGTGTTACGCCCTGCGCCGCCAAGGCCTCGAACCCCGCACGCAGATCCGGCTGCGCGAATTCCAGATAGCCGGTTGCGATTGTCCGGTTCGGCAGACGCACGCGCAGTCCCGCCGCGACCCGATCGAACTCAACCCTCGCCTGGGGATCGCGGCTGCCATGGCCGCAGATCATGATGCCGGTCTTAGGCGTCATGGCGCCGTCGCTTTCCGCTTGTCTTGGGTGGGCATCGCATCCGATCTTGCCGCATGCTTATCTTCGCCGGCCCCAATCCCTTCGCCGTCATGCTCTTTGCGCTCGCGCTTGATCTTGCGTTCGGTGATATGAAATTGCTGTTTCGCTTTTTGCCGCATCCAATGGTGCTCGCCGGTAGGGCGATCGTGTGGTTCGACAAACGCCTCAACCGTATCGCCCGCAGTGACCAATCTCGGCGCGCGCGGGGCATTGCCACGGTGCTGGTAATGGCTGCCGTCGCCGCCGCACTCGGCTGGATCATCAAGCAATATCTCGGCGTCGCCCATTTTGGCTGGCTGGCCGAAGCGTTCCTCGTCGCGATCCTGATTTCGCAACGCGGCTTGTTCGAGCGCACCAGCGCGATCGGCCGTGCTCAACAGCAAGGAGGGCTTGCCGCCGGCCGCGCCGCTGTGGCGACACGCACCGATGTCGATCCCGAATCGCTCGATGAACATGGCGTGCTGCGCGTCGCGATCGAATCGCTGTTCGAGAATTTCAGCGACGGCGTTGTCGCGCCGCTGTTCTGGTACGCGCTGTTCGGGCTGCCCGGCATTTTCGTTTCGACGACCGCCGCCATGCTCGACACGATGCTGGGCCATCGCTCGGCACGCTATCTGCATTTCGGCTGGGCGGCAGCGCGTTTCGACGATTTGCTCAATTGGATTCCGGCACGCGTGACCGCGCTGCTCATCGCCGTTGCGGCTTTGGTTTTGCCCGAAACGAAATTCTTCGCGGCGTTCCGGACCATGGTCGCCGACGCCGGCAAGCATCGCTCGCTCAACAACGGTTGGCCCGACGCAGCGGCAGCGGGCGCGCTCGGCATCGCGCTGGGCGGGCCACGCCGTCATGGCGGCATGACCGCGAACGCCGCGTGGATCGGCTATGGCCGCGCGCGTGTGACCTTCACCGATTTCGCCGCCGCGCTGAAACTCTATCTCACGACGGTGATCATACTGGCGTTGTTGCTGCTCATCGCCGCTGCGTACTGGTGGCAATGGTCCTAGGCGCATGACGCGCCGATAGAGATGATGGCGTGGGCGCGCAGCCCGTCGGCCAGCCAATGATAAAACGCGATCTGGCCGTGCGACGGTATCGTCGCATTGAGATCAGCAGATAGCGGGCGCAACGCAACGGTGGCCGCGCCATATCGCACGACGCGTAGGGCGAAAGCGCCGCAATCGAGCTTCCCTTCTCGAAAAGAAGCATCTTGCTCCGGCGCACCCCAACGGGCGGTGACGCTATCTTGTAGAACGCGAGGCAATTGCGCAAACGCCACCGCGTAATCGCTGCGAGCGAAACTTTCTTCGGCATCCGATTGGGCGAGCAACGATCGCATCAGGCTCTTACCGTCGTCGGGAAGCGCCGTGATGGCGTAGCCCGCTGCTTGAAGCACATTCAGGATCGCCATCGCGTCCTTCGCCGCGCCGGCATCGCCGCTGAAATCATAGGCGATTACCAAGGCGATCTTGCATTGCGCTACGGCTATCGATTGAAGTGCAGCGCAACGCGCCGGTAGTTCAGCGACGAAGTCAGCCGCGCTTTTTTGGGTCGGATCGAACGCAATCCCATCAACCCGGCAAAGCTCGGCGAGCGTCATCGCTTATCCGCCCTTCAGCGTCATCGGTAAGCCCGCAGCGATGAAGACGACGCGGCTGGCGATGGCGGCGATGCGTTGATTGAGCCGCCCGGCTTCGTCGCGAAAGCGCCGCGCCAGTGCGTTGTCGGGGACGATGCCAAGCCCAACCTCGTTCGCGACCAGTACCACCGGAACGCCAATGCGCGGCAGGGCCGTCATCAAGCGGTCGGCCTCGCGCGGTACGTCGCGATCGGCGCCCATCAAATTCGACAGCCACAGCGTCAGGCAATCGATCAACACGGGGCCGCGCGTTTCCGTGCCAAGACGCAAGACGATATCCAGCGGCTCTTCGATGGTGATCCAACCCGCGCCGCGCTCGGCGCGATGGTGCGCGATCCGCGCCGTCATTTCGGCGTCACGCGCTTCGGCGGTGGCAAGATAGATCGCTTGCTGACCGGTCGCGGTGATCATCGCTTCGGCGAAGCGGCTCTTGCCCGAACGCGCCCCACCCAGGACGAGCGTTAGCGGCGGTAGGGTCGCTGTATCGGCGGTTGGCTGAACCGGGTCGGGCAAACCATGTTCTCCTTCCGCTGCTGTGGTGTGTGGGGCGGGCAAAACTAGCATGGGGCCGGACCCGGCGCTATCGTGACCCCATGATCCTCGTCGTCGGTGCCTCGGGCGCGGTCGGTCTTCCGGTCGTAAAGCATCTCCTGAAACGCGGGGCGCCGGTGCGCGCGTTGAGTTCGCGCGAGTCCTCGGGGGCGGCGTTACGAGAACGCGGCGTGACGGACGTGGCGCTGGGCGATTTTCGCTCGGACGACGATGTGCGCCGCGCCATGGCCGGCGTCAAAAGCGTCATCCAGATTCCGCCGCGCTTCACCGAAGACGAAGCCGCCATCGGCCTGCGTATTCTCGCGGCGGCGAAGGCCGCGGGTGTCGGCCACTATGTTTTTGTCTCCGCCTTCCATCCGCAGATGCGGTCGATGGACCATCACTGGTCGAAGCTACTGGTGGAAGAAGCGGTGATCGAATCCGGCATTCCCTTCACGATTATTCAGCCGGCGATGTTCATGCAGAACATGCGCATCGAATGGCCGGTCATTCGCGACCGTGGGGTTTATCCGCGTCCCTATTCGCCCGACCGCAAGCTGGCGCTGATCGATACCGATGAACTGGGTGAGGCTGCTGCCATCATCCTGACCCAACAGAGCTTTCAGGGCGCGACGTTCGAATTGGCCAGCGGCCAATCGCTGACCCACGCCGAAATGGCCGCGATCATCGCCGCGGAAACCGGAAAGCCGGTTCGGGCGTTGAAACGCGATCCCGCCGAATGGACGGACTGGGCGCAGAAGAACGGCTGGAAGCCCTGGTCGATCGAGGCTTATCTGAAGATGTGCCGGCATTACGACGTGCACGGTTATCCCGGCGGCAATGCGCTGGTGCTGCGCACGATCCTCGGCCGCGCGCCGGGCGACTTCCGTTCTTTCCTGCGCCGTTTTCTCGCGAACGCACCGTAAGGCCACAGCCGATGCCGCAATATGATGTCACCGTTGCCTCGATCCGCGCTCTGACCCCGACGATCCGTGAACTGGTACTGCAATCGAAAGACGGGTCGGCGCTGCCGCCCTACGCGCCCGGCGCGCATATCGAAATTCAGGTGACGCTCGATGGCGGCAAGGAAGAACCGCGCGCCTATGCGCTGATCGGCGGCACGGCGACGGAAGACGATCCGGCGAACATCTATCGCATCGCTGTCGAGCGCCGCGCCGAGGGGGCCGGCGGTTCGCGCTTTCTCTGCGACACGGTCGCGGTCGGATCGAACCTCGGCATCTCCGCGCCGCGCAACGATTTCGCGCTCGAAACCCATCCGATGAATCGGCTCCTGGTCGCGGGCGGCATCGGCATTGCGCCGATCATCTCGATGGCGCGCCGGCTGAAACGCGAAGGCCGTCCCTTCACGCTCGCCTACATGTCGTGCGACGCCGATAACATGGCCTATCGCGACGAGGTCGCGGCGCTGACCGGCGGCACGGCGATCTTCCATGATGAATCAGTCGAGGCCGCGCCGCTCGATATCAAGCTGCTGGCGCAGAAGATGACCTATCCGTCCGAGCTTTATGTCTGCGGCACCTATGCCCAGAACAAGGCCGTGGTCGCCGCCGCCGAAGCGGCGGGGCTGTCACGGCTGCAAATTCATGAGCAGTGTTTCGCACCGCCGCCGGTCGTGCTGCCGGACAATGCGCCGTTCGAGGTGTTGCTGCGTCTATCGGGTCTGCAGTTCCAGGTGCCGGCCGATTCCAGCATCCTGGAGACGATGCTGCAGCACGGCCATACGCCGAAATTCTATTGCGGCCGTGGCGAGTGCGGCATCTGTCCGATGACGGTCGTCTCCGCCGACGGCCCGCTCGAACATCGCGACCATACGCTGAAGCCCGAAGAAAAAGCATCGGGGAAGAAGATCTGTATTTGCGTCTCGCGCGTCAAAGGTACGCGCTTGGTGCTGGACGCTTAGCCTCACCGGTCGTCACCCCCGCAAAAGCGGGGGCCATGTTTGCAACGAATTCGATGCGCGATGGATTCCCGCTTTCGCGGGAATGACGAAAGGGTTTTGGCTTTTCTTATAGTTCGCGAACAACTTTCGCCTGGCCGGAATTAGAGACGAAAATCTCTTCCGATTTCGCGATCGGCTTCCCGGCGATGCGGTCGGCGATCCAGTCGGCTTGGAGGGTCTGCGGGTTTTCGCCGACGACAGTCGAGGGTGAATTATAGACGCCGTGCACCGCGCCCTCATAAACGACCAATTGGCGCGGCGTCTTTACCAGCGACAGCAATTCGCGCGTATGGCACAGCGGCGATAGCTGATCGTCCTGTCCGGCGAGAACCTGCATCGGCACGCGAATGTCCTTGGCCAGCGGGCGCAGGTCGAGCTTCTTGCACCATTCATCGAACGCATCTTCGTCTTCGAATCCGGCCATGTACATGAAGCGCATTTTGAACGACGGCGCGGCGTGGTTGAAGATTGTGTCGAAGCCGGGCTCGTGGCAGACGGCCGATTGCGACAGGGCGATGATGCGGTCGCCCAGCACCGAGGCGGCCTGGGTCGAGAAGAACGTCCCCATCGAGCTGCCGCGCAACACCAGTTTGGTCTTGTCGATCGCGGGATGGTTGGCGACGAATTTATAATTCGCCTCGGCCGCTTCCATATGCGCGGTGTAGGTGACGTTAACGCGGCGCGCGAAGCATTCGCCCTGGCCCGGCCCATCGACCGCGAAGACGGCGATGCCGCGTTCCAAGAGCTTGTCGCCATACATCGCGACGGCATTTTCCTTGGTGCCGTCCATCCCGCCGATGGCGATCACGCAGGGGAATTTCTCGCCCGCCGCCGGCTTGTGCGGCAGGTGCAGATAGGCCGGCAGGAACTGGCCGTTGCCGAAGGGCACCTCGACGCGTTCGATCGGATGCGCGGCATATTTAGCGTATTTGCCGTAGCACTCGTTCATTTTCTTTTCGAGATGCTCCAGCTCGTCGTTCATCTCGAAGATCGGCCAGCGCGCGATCGACCACAGCATCGCCGCGATCATATAGCTCTCGCGTGCGGCCACCTTGCGGTCGGCCTTTTCGAAGGCGACGGCCTTGGCTTCGCGGCGCTCGGCCTGGGTTGCGTATTCGCGCGCGATGTCGTTGATCTTCTTTACACGCGTCGCCGTCATGCGGAATTCGGCCAGCGCTTCGGGACCGGCCGGGCCAGCAGTGTAGTTGATGCGCGCCTGATCGAATTCGACGCCGACCTGGCTGACGACCGTGTCCAGCAGCCAGCGTTGCTCGCGCCAGCGTTTGACCCGGTTCTCCGCCTTATCGCTCATCGCCATGATGTGTCTTCCTTCTAGTGTTGCTCTGCTTTGACCTCGGCGACCAATCGCCGATATTCCGTGATGGCCTTGTCGATGCCGGGGCGGCTCTTGCCCCATTCTTCGATCGCGCCGTCCAGCTTCTTCGACCAGACCGCGCGCCGCGCCGCGTCCAATGTGACGACGGTCTGCTTCGGATCGTTCTGCGCCGCCTTGCGGCTCTTGTCGTTGTCGCCGTCCCACCATTTGCCCCAGGCACGGCTCGCCTCTTCGCCCGAATTGATGTCGAGCGCGTGTTTGGCCTCGGGTGAAAGGCTGTCATAGACCTTGCGCGTCATGAACAACATTCCGGCGGCGGTGCCAAGCGGCGCATCGACGTGATAGGTCGTGACCTCGTTCAGCTTGAACGTGAAGTACGGGTTCCACGAGAGGATCGCGCCGTCGGCCATGTTGCGCAGCATGGCAGTATAAACCTCGGGCGATGACAGGGTGATGACCTGCGTTCCGAGATATTTCGCCGACAGCGCCGTCATCTGCGTTGCGCCGACAATGCGCAGACCGGACAGATCATCGAGGCTCTTCAGCGGCTTCGACAGATGCAGGATCGATTGCGGTAGGGCGAGCAGCATCAGCGGCCGCACCTCGTCGAACTCCGCATCCAGCATCCCGGTCTTGTAGAGCCGCCACAGCGCTACCGAACCTTGTTCCGCGTTCTCGGCGGTGAAGGGCAACGCGGCGACTTCGGACAGCTGGAATTTTCCCGAGACGTAATTGAACAGGTTGAAGCCGATATGGGTCACGTCGCTTTTGACGCGCTCATAGACATTGGTGACGTTGGCGATGACCATGCCTTCGCGTAATTCGAGCCGCAGTGCGCCGGGCGCGACAGCATTCACCTTGTCGGCCCATGGCTTATAGAATTGATCGAAACTCGCCTGACCCGACTGGGCCAGCGGCGTGAAGCGCAGCACTGTTTCTTCAGCGACGGCGTTTTGCGCGGCGGCGAGGCCAAGTGCGGCCGCAAGCAGTAGTGCCTTCATCCCCGTTTCTCCCTGTTATCGTCCTGGGCAATTTTGATTGCCTCTAAATCCTGCGGCCTTCGATAAGCTCAGGCTGAGGGAGATCGAGAATGGCATCTTCCGTCGATGCCATAAAGAAAATTTCCTCAGCCTGAGCTTGTCGAAGGCCGCAGGGCCGTATTGCGGTGCTTCTTCGGCTAATACGCCGTCTTATTGACCTGACCGATCGCGTTGACGTACCAGCGTTCGCTGGCGAAAGGCGTGCCGGCCAGCCGCGCCGTCATCCAGTCGGCGACGAGCGTCGGCGGATTGGGGCCGAGGGCCGAGGACGGGACGCCGGCGATGCCGTGGCGCGCATCCTGATAGACAACCAGACGCTTCGGGCCAGTCAACCGTTCGAACATCTGCTCGGCATAGATGAGCGGCGAGAGTTCTTCGGCTTCGCCGGCGAGGCACAGATAGGGCATCTTGATGCGCTCGGCATGGCCTTCCCAGGTGAAGTCCTTGATGAAGTTGTCGAACGCCGCTTCGTCGGTATAGCCGGCCATCCACATGAAGCGTTTCTTGAAGGTCGGCGATGCCTCTTCGAAAATCGTGTGGCAGCCGGGCTCGAGGCAGGTCGCCGACACGGCGACGGCCTTGAAATGCGGTTCGTTCGCGGCGAGGATCGTGCTGAAAAACGAGCCGAAGCTGTTGCCGGAAATGCCGATCGACATCGGATCGATCTCGGGCCGCGCCGCCATCCATTGATGGATTGCCGGCGCCGCCGCGATCCAGTTCTCCATCGTTGCGCGAATGCCCAGCAGCGGCGCTTCATATTGCCCCGGCCCGTCGATGGCGAGGACGGCGACGCCGCGCTGCAGCCAGCGGTCGCCATAGAGCGCAACGCTCATCTCCTTGAAACTGTCCATGCCGGGAATGAGGACGACGGCGGGAATTTTGTCGCCTTCCTCGTAGTCGGGCGGCAGGTGATACCAGGCGGGCAGCGCCGTGTCCTTGAACGGAATCCACACCGGCTCGACGTGATGATCGGCCATCCGCGCGTAGTTGGCGAAACAGGCGCGCTTCTTCTGATTTAGGAAGATGTTCGGTGCGTTGTTCTCGTCGAAGGTCCACTGCGCCGCGCCCCAATGGACGGCGGCCATGAAATAATTATCGCGCGCCGTGATCGACTCGTCGGCTTCTTCGGCCATGCGCGCCTTGGCTTCGCGCCGCCGCGCGGCGGCTTCGAAGGCGGGGCCGATATCGGCCATCTTCTTCACCCGCTGACGGATGCCGGCAAAATCGCCCAGCGATTCGACGCCGCACGGGGCCTGCAGATACATCGAACGCGGCTGATCCCAGTCAATGCCGTTGGCCTGGATAATGTTGTCGATCGACCAGCGCTGCTCGTTGAAGCGGCGAACCTTCGGTGCGCCGACATGTTCGACGACGGGTTGCGGATGGGGCGTGCTCATAAGATTCTCCATTCAGATCGGCGGTTGATTGACCGTACCGATGCGCCAGCCATGGCCCAGCCCCGGTCCCGGAATGTGATCTATCCGCGTCAGCGACAGATTGTCGATGCTGAAAGCCAGCGCCGTCTCGGGCGGAATGTTCAGCGCCAGCGCCAAGGCCGCGCGAATGGTGCCGCCATGCACCACGGCGACGATGTCTTTGCCGGCATGTTCCGCCGTCAGGCGTTCGATCGCCGCGCCGACGCGCTCGGTGAGGGCGGAAAAGCTTTCGCCGCCGGGCGGCACCTCATGCGCGGGCGCGAGCCAGAAGCGATGCCATTCATCGCCTCGCCGCGCCGCCAATTCGTCGAAACGCACGCCTTCCCATTCGCCGAAATGCTGCTCGACCATATCGGGCTCGATGACCAGGGCGGGTAAAGGATCGATCAACGCTGCCGCCGTCATATGCGTGCGCTGCAATGGGGTCGCGACCCACACCGCATCGGCGGGCAAACGCTTGGCAAGGCCGGCGAACAGGTCGGTCTCGGTCACATCGCATGGCCAATCATACCGGCCGTAGCAGCAGCCTTGATTGACGGTGACGGGCGCATGCCGCACCCACCACCAGCGGGTCACTTGCGTTTCGTCGGTCATGCCCAGGCCGCCGCGGTCAGCAGGATGGCGATCTCGCCGCCCTGCTCGATCGCGCCCAGGACGTCGCCGGTCTGGCCGCCGATCTGTCGCTGCGCCAGCCAGCCGATGACGGCGGCAACGGAGGCTGCGGCGACGGCGGCGATCAACGCAGGGCGTAGGCCGATGCCGAACAGCGCGATGACAAGGCCGATGGCGGCGGCGATCAAAAAAATATTCTGTTCCGGCCGACCCGCATTCGCGCCAAGACCATCGTCGCGCGCGGGCGGCAGATAATGCATCGCGGCCGGCACGATGCCGCGGGCCAACGCATGCGCCGCGATCAGCGCGCCCAGTGCGTGCCAGCCACCGCCGATTTGCGCCAGCGCGGTGACGCGCAATCCGACGCCGACGATCAAAGCCAGCACGCCATAGGTGCCGATGCGGCTGTCGCGCATGATCTCAAGCTTGTGCGCGCGGTCGCGTCCGCCGCCGAAACCATCGGCGGTATCGGCGAGCCCATCTTCATGCAGCCCGCCGGTGACGAGGATGGTCGCGGCGACGGCGATCAAGGCCGCCGCCAGGGGAGGCAGATTCAGCGATGCCGCGATGAGATAGGCGATGCCGCCAATTAGCCCGACGACGATACCGACCAAGGGAAAGGCCCACGATGCTTGAGCCAGGGTGACGGTGAATGTCGCGATGCTCACCGGCAACCGGGTCAAAAAACTAAAAGCGGCGCGGAGTTCTGCGTCCCAATGTTGCGGCAAAGCACTCAAGGCTCGTTCTCAATGCCAGACGGCGAGCAGCGCACCCATCAGCAACAGCGCGACCAGATTGAAGCCGCCATTGATGAAAAAGAGTTTCAGCGGCCGCTGCTCATAGGCGGTGGCCGACAGGATCACGACGGCGATGAAGCCGAGCCAGATCCAGAACCCGACCAGCGCGCCGGCGACAAGGCTCGATGCGCCGGCATAGCCGACCGCATACGTAAGGACGAAAGCCATGACCAGCGAGCCGATTAACTCGACGGCGATCCCTTTGGGCAGGCCCGCTTTCATTTGCGCTTCGCTCATGCCGACCGCGGAACACCAGGCCGCCGAGAAGGCGATGGGCGAATACCACAACGCGCCGGCGACGAAGCGGATCGCCGCAGCGGCGAGAAGCGGAAGAATACTCACTGAGATCATCTGCATATTCGCCCCCATTTTCTAGTGCGAGGGTACCGGCACGTCGCTGGCCGGGCAACGCCGGTCGTTGCCGGGACGGCGCGGCGTCGATACAAGACAGCCACCGCGTGACAGCATAGAGACGTTTCGATGGCCGAGAACCAACCGCCGACCACCCTCGACGATATGCGGGCGATTTTGAACGCCTTTCCCGGCCCGGATTTCGAGGCGGCAACCGCCGCGGCGCAGCGCGAGGCGCAACTGACCAAGCCGGCCGGGGCGCTGGGGCGGCTGGAAGAAATCACCGGCTGGATGGCAACCTGGCAGGGCAAGCATCCGCCGACCTGCACGCATCCCCGGACGGCGGTGTTCGCGGCCAATCACGGCGTCGCCGCGCGCGGCGTCTCGGCCTATCCTGCCGCGGTGACGGCGCAGATGGTCAAGAATTTCATCGACGGCGGTGCGGCGGTGAACCAGCTTTGCAAGATCGCCGATGCCGATCTGCGGGTTTATGAGATGGCGCTGGAAGACCCGACCGAAGATTTCACCCAAGGTCCGGCGATGACCGGGGAAGACTGCGCCACCGCCATGGCCTACGGCATGATGGCGGTCGAGCCGGGAATCGATCTGTTAGCGATCGGCGAAATGGGCATCGCCAACACGACGGCATCGGCGGCTTTGTGTATGGCGCTGTTCGGCGGCACGGCGGCGGATTGGGTCGGGCCGGGTACGGGCGTCGCCGGCGAGGCGATGACGCGCAAGCTGGCCGTCGTCGAAGAAGGCGTCGCGCTGCACAAGCCAGCGGCAACAGACGCGTTCGATCTGCTCTCCCGTCTCGGCGGGCGCGAACTGGCGGCGATGGCGGGGGCGATCATGGCGGCACGCATGGCGAAGGTGCCGGTTCTGCTCGATGGCTATGCGTCCACCGCCGCGGCGGCCACGTTGTATGCGCTCGATCCGCGCACGCTCGATCATTGCCTCGTCGCGCATTGCTCGGCCGAACCGGGCCATCGGCGCCTTCTTTCCACCATCAACAAGGCGCCGCTGCTCGATCTCGGCATGCGGCTGGGCGAAGGCTCGGGCGCGACGCTCGCCATCGGTATCGTCAAGGCGGCGCTCGCCTGTCACACCGACATGGCGACCTTCGCCGAGGCCGGCGTCAGCGGCAAAAGCCACTAACAAAAAAGGAAATCATATGATGCGCGCCTTCTCGATCGCTCTCGGCCTCGTGCTGGCCATGAACTTCGCCGCCCAGGCGCAGGAAAAAGTCACGTCGCAGACCATCCTCAAGACCGACAAGACGGCAATCGGCCAGCCGGTCGCTTTCCCGCACAGCCATGCGGCGGTGACGGCCTCGACCGTGACGCTGGCCGCCAACGCCGATACCGGTTGGCACAAACATCCTTATCTGCGGTATGCCTATGTTCTCGAAGGCTCGATCACGGTCGAAAACGACCACGGCGCGAAACAGACCTACCCGACCGGTTCCTTTATTGTGGAACAGATCGACAGTTGGCATCATGGTCTGACGACCGAGCCGACCAAGCTGCTGGTCATCGACCAGACGCCGGCGGGCAAGGCCAACACGATCAATCGCGTCGATCGCCAGCATTAATCGGCGACGGCGCTTAGGGAAGGAGCCGAAGATGACTTCCACGCAGGAACTCGATCGCCCCGTCACTGTCGATGGCCCGCCCAAGGCGCTCAAATTCGCGCATGTCTCAATGCCGTGCCGCGATCTCGACGAAGGCAAGCTGTTCTATGCGAAGGTTCTCGGCGGCGACATGCACGTCGAAACCCCGACTTTCTGCTCATTCCGTCTGGGCGGGGTGGATGTCGGCATCGGCAATGTCGGCTGCACGTTTCTTGAACCCAGCACCGAATATCCGCATTTCGCGTTCTTCTGCGGTCCCGATGAACTGGTGCAGATGAAGGCGTGGCTGACGCGCTGCGGCGTGCCGACCTCGAACTTTTGGACCCGCGGCGGCGTTGAGGCGCTGATGTTCTTCCGCGACCCTTCGGGCAACATGATCGAATTATTCTGCGAGAGCGGCCTTGAAGGCGCCGACAAACTGCCGCGCGGCCCGGCACGCGGTCACGGTACGGCGGTCGATATCGATAAGCTGCGCTATACGAATTGGAAGCTGCCCTAAGCGGCAACGCCCTGAACCCGTTATACTCGCCCGAGACCTTCGGCCCTTGCGCCGGATGGAAGGAGACGGATGAGTCTGACCGAGGCGTCTAAAGCGCCGATCACGCCCCAGGCGCCGAAGGCGCCGATTACAGATGTGTCGATCAGCCTTCGCAAGCTGGTGCTGATCCGCTGGGTTGCGGTGATCGGCCAGGCGGCGACGGTGCTGATCGTTCATTTTCAGATCGGCTTCGAGCTGCCGCTGACCTCGGCGCTGACGATCATCGCGACGTCGGTCGCGCTGAACATCCTTGCCTGGCAGACGCGCAATGTCCGCGCGCGGGCGCGTCTCGGCGATCGCGAGGCGGCGCTCTATCTCGCTTACGATACGCTGCAACTCGGCATCCTGCTCTATCTCACCGGCGGGTTGCAGAATCCATTTTCGGTGCTGATGCTGTCGCCGGTCGTCGTTTCGGCAACGGTGTTGTCGCGGTCTTCGGTGATTAGCTTGTCGGCGCTGACGGTGGTCGCGATCAGCATCCTTGCGGTGTTCCATATGCCGCTGCCGTCGCGCGGCGATGGGACGCTCAATCCGGGCACGCTCTATGTCGTCGGTGTCTGGACCGCGCTTGTTTGCTCGACGCTCTTCATCGCCGGCTATGCCTGGTCGGTCGCGGTCGAGGCGCGCAAGATGCGCGATGCCTTCGCCGCAACGCAGCTTGCCTTAGCGCGCGAACAACGTGTCTCCGCTGTCGGTGGCCTCGCGGCGGCGGCGGCGCATCAACTGGGTTCGCCGCTCGCGACGATCACCGTCGTCGCCAAGGAATTGGCGCGCGACCTGCCGGCGGACTCGCCGCACGCCAGCGACGCCGAACTGCTGGTCAGCCAGACCGAACGTTGCCGCATGATCCTCGCCGATCTTGCGCGTCATCACGACGAGGGATCGCCCTTCACACGGCTGCCTTTCTCGGCGCTGGTCGAAAGCGCGGGCGAGCCTTACCGCAAGCCGTCCATCGAGATGCATTATGAAGTCGAAGCGGGCCGCGGCAAGGACGGCGACATGCTGGATGAACCCCTCGCCGCCAGCAGCCCCGAGATCATGCATGGCCTCGGCAATCTTATTCAGAACGCGATTTCATTTGCCCAGCACGAGGTCGAAGTGACGACCAGCTGGCGTGCCGACAAGGTATCGGTCGATATCGCTGATGACGGCCCCGGTTATCCGGCGAACATTCTCACCCGTATTGGCGAACCTTATATCTCGGGCCGCACCACGGCGGGCGCACAGCTTGAAGGCCATATGGGCCTCGGCATTTTCATCGCGCAAAGCCTGCTGGAACGCACCGGCGCGCGCCTGACTTTCGATAATCTGTCCGATGGCGGTGCGCATGTCGCCATCGAATGGCCACGCTATAAGCTTGAAGCGCGCAACGCCGCGACATCTCTGCAAGAGGCTGTACGATGACCCCAGAAGACGATCGCACCCCGACCGACGTTGCACCGAACGGCGCGCTGGTCAGCCAACCCGAAAGCGAACGCAGTCTTCTCATCGTCGATGACGATGAACCGCTGTGCCAGCGTCTGGCCCGCGCGATGGAACGTCGCGGCTTCATCGTCCGCACCGCCGACAGCGTCGCTTCCGGCATGGCCATCGCCAGCGAGCAGCCGCCGGCCTTCGCCGTGGTCGATCTGCGTCTCGCCGACGGCAGCGGTCTCGATATCGTCAAAGTCTTGCGCAAGACGCGGCCCAGCGCGCGCGTCGTCATGCTGACCGGCTACGGCAACATCGCCACCGCCGTCGCGGCGGTGAAGGCCGGCGCGGTCGATTACCTGCCGAAACCCGTCGATGCAGACGCGGTCGAACGCGCGCTGCTCGCCACCGACGCGGCCTTGCCGCCGCCGCCGGAAGATCCGATGTCGGCCGACCGCGTGCGTTGGGAACATATCCAGCGCGTGTTCGAACAATGTGACCGCAACGTCTCGGAAACCGCGCGTCGCTTGAAGATGCACCGCCGCACGCTTCAACGCATCCTCGGCAAGCACGCACCGCGCAATTAGTCTTCTTCAGGTTTGGTCCGAACCTTTTGACGCACCGGCTCCCCTCGCGGTGATAACCGCTGTAGGGAAGAGCCATGACCGAAAAATCGATGAAGCGCTGGGCGCTGACCATGACCGCCGCGGGATCCTTCATGGTGATCCTCGACGCGATGGTGGTGGTATCGGCGCTCGGCACCATCCGCGCCGATCTGGGTGTCTCGATCGAGGCGCTGGAATGGACTCTCAACGCCTATAACCTCAGCTTCGCCGTGCTGCTCGTGACCGGCGCGGCGCTGGGCGATCGTTTCGGCCGCCGCCGCTTGTTTCTCGGCGGGCTCAGTCTTTTCGTGGTGGCGTCGGTCGGCTGTGCGCTGGCGCCGAATGCGGGCTGGCTGATCGCCGCGCGCGCCATTCAGGGCATAGGCGGCGCCTTCGTCATTCCCTTGGCGGTCGCCCTTCTGTCCGCATCGGTGCCGCCGCAGGAACGTGGCAAGGCGCTCGGCATCTTCGCCAGTATCGGCGGGCTCGCGCTTATTCTGGGCCCGGTGCTTGGCGGTGCGATCGCGCAAGGCTGGGCCTGGCAGTGGATCTTCTGGATCAACGTGCCGGTCGGTTTGATCGTCATTCCGCTGGCGCGCTGGCGTCTCGTCGAAAGCCGCGGTCCCGCCGCCCCGATCGATCTTCTCGGTGTGCTGCTGGTAACTGGCAGCACGCTGGGGCTGGTTGGGGCCTGATGCGCGGCAATGACGCCGGCTGGGGCAGCACCGAAGTCATGGCGATGCTCACCGCCGGCGTCCTGCTTGCGATCCTTTTCATCGCCTGGGAAAAACGCACCGCCGCGCCGATGGTGCCGATCCATTGGTTTGCGCAGCGGACATTCGGCGCGGGTATCGCGACCGGGTTCCTCTTCAACGCGGCGATGTACGGCGTGCTGTTCCTCATGCCGCAGTTCTTTCAGTCGGCGCAGAACCACGCGGCCTTCGATGCGGGCGTCCGGATGTTGCCCTGGACCGCGACCTTGTTCGTCGTCGCGCCGTTCGCTGGGGCGCTGTGCAATCGGATCGGCGAACGCAAACTGATCGTCGCCGGCCTTCTGCTGCAGGCGGTTGGTTTTGCGTGGATCGCCTGGCTAGCGCGGCCGGATGTCGCTTACGTCAGTCTGATTCTGCCGCAGATCATCGCCGGCAGCGGCGTCTCGATGGCGACCCCGGCGACCCAGAACGTCATTCTCGGCGCGGTCGCGCGCAGCGATCTCGGCAAGGCGTCGGGCATCTACAATATGTTCCGCTTCCTCGGCGCGGTCTCGGGCATCGCGATCGCGGGAGCGGTGTTCGGCATCCGGGGCAGCTTCGCTTCGTCCGACTCCTTCACCGCTGGCTTCGTCATGGCGGCTTATGTCGCGGCGTCACTGTCGCTGTTGGGTGCGGTTATCGGGCTGCGCGTTCGGCGATCGGTTAACGCCTCTTAACACCTGCACCATTTCTTCCCGCAATCATAGTGGTTTCGGCCGGCTTAACGTTTCCGCAAACACGTTGCTCTAACGTTGCGCGTGGATAAACACCGCACGCGAAGCGCGCTTAAGTAACGGCAGAATGGCACTGGGACAGAACGAAAAAACGGCGAACATCGAGCATATGCTGCTCGATTTCACCGTCCGCATTGAAAAGAATCCCACCGGCTGGCGTGCCGTGGTGGTGAATCTGTCGCGTCTGCGTCCCGACAATCAGCGCGCGCAGCAATTGCGCATCGCCGCCAATACCTTCGAAGGACTCGTGCGCCATTTCGAAGGCCAGATATTCCTGCTGCAATCGAGCGACATCGCCTTCCTGTGCAAGGATGCCGATGTCGTCGCGGTCGATAATGCCGTCAACAAGGTGCGGTTTCTGTTCGGCGACGATCCGCTCGCCGCGCATATGGACGATGTTCAGAACGACGGCTTTTCGACCTGGTACGATCTCAGCCGCGACTATGTGAAGTTCGCCGCCTACGTCAAACAAATCCTCGAAGAAGAACAACGCCGGCAAAAACGCCTGGCCTCGATCGCTGGCGATGTGCAGAAAAGCACGCGCCTGCCGATGGACCCGACCGCGCTTGCCGAACTCATCGGTGTCATCGGCCGCGCCGATCTGACCAACGTGCTGCGTCGCCAATCGATCTGCGCCATCGCGCCGGGCGAAGCGCCGAAGCCGATCTATCGCGAACTCTATGTCTCGATTCCCGATCTGCGCGATGCGGTCATGCCGAAGCGCGACATCGCCTCTGACCGCTGGCTGTTTCAATATCTGACCCAGACGCTCGATAAGCGCGTGCTGGCACTGCTGCGCCGTAACGACGACAGCGCTCTCACCCATTCCTACGCGCTCAATCTCAATATCGCGACGCTGCTCTCGCCGGACTTCCAGGCCTTCGATCAAAGCCTGCGCTCGGGTTCGCGCGGTTCGATCGTCATCGAATTGGAAAAGGTCGATATCTTCAACGATCTTGGCGCTTATCTTTTCGCCCGCGATTTCGTGCGCGAACGCGGCTATCGCGTCTGTCTTGATGGCGTCACGGCGCTGACCTTGCCCTATATCGACCGCGAACGTCTGGGGCTCGATCTGGTCAAGGTGTTCTGGTCGCCCGATCTCGGCGATGCCGAACGCGTCGGCCGCAGCGCCGAAGTCCGCGCCGCGATCGAACGGGTCGGCCGCTCACGCGTCATCATCGCCCGCTGCGACGATGCCGATGCCGTGCGCTTCGGCCATGACTGCGGCGTGCAACTGTTCCAGGGCAGGCATATCGACAAATTGCTGGCGGCCTCGGGCAACACCACCTTCAAGGGCCGTCTCGCCGCCCCGGCTCAGGTCGCCGCCGCGCGCTAGGCAACATTTGGCGTCCACGTACGCCTTGCCTGTCGAGACGCCTCGCCGTAAGACTCGGCCCGTGAGCACGAACCAACTTATCCCCATTATCGAGCGTCTGAAGCAGGTGCATGTTCTGTGCGTCGGCGACCTGATGCTGGATCACTACATTTACGGCCGGGTCGAGCGGATTTCGCCCGAGGCGCCGGTGCCGGTGCTGCATATCGAGCGCGAGGAACGGACACTGGGCGGCGCGGGCAATGTGCTGCGCAATCTGCACGCGCTGGGCGTCGCGACCTGCTTCGTCTCGGTGACGGGCACGGATGCCGGTGGTAACGAAGTCTCGCGCATGGTCGCGGGGCTGGGCGGTGCCGAAGCGCATGTTCTTGCCGAACGCGGCCGGGTGACGACGCTCAAGACCCGCTACGTTGCCGGGACGCAGCAACTGCTGCGCGCCGATCAGGAAAAGGTCACAGCGCTGACCCCCGATCTGCGTGGCGATCTCGTCCGCATCGTCAAGGACGCGCTGACCCATCACAAGGTCATGATCCTCTCCGACTACGCCAAGGGTGTCCTCGGTGACGGGATAGCGCGCGAGCTGATCGAGGCAGCGAAGGCCGCGGGTGCGCTCGTGATCATCGACCCCAAGGGCCACGACTATTCGATCTATCGCGGCGCCGACGTACTGAAGCCGAACCGGCCTGAACTTGCCGCCGCCACCAAGATGCCGGTTTCGACCGATGATGAGGTTGTAACCGCGGCGCGCACGCTGATGGCCGCGCATGACTTCGGCGCGATGATCGTCTCCTGCGGCCAGGACGGCATGCTTGTCGTCGAGAAAGAAGGCGAACCCCTGAAGCTTTCGGCCGAGGCACGCGAAGTGTTCGATGTCTCGGGTGCGGGCGATACCGTTATCTCGATGCTGGCGGCGTCGCTGGGCGCGGGGGCCTCACTGGGCGATGCGGCGCGTCTCGCCAACACGGCGGCCGGGATCGTTGTCGGCAAGGTCGGCACCGCCGTCGTCGAAACGACCGAGATCGAAGGCGCGCTGGTCAATCGCGACACGATCGAACACAACAAGATGCTGCCTTTGTCGTTGGCCCTCGACCAGGTCGCGCGCTGGCGGCGCAACGGCCTGAAGATCGGTTTCACCACCGGCTGCTTCGCCCTGCTGCATCCGGGCCATGTCTCGCTGCTGGGCCAGGCGAAGGCCGCCTGCGATCGGCTGGTCCTTGGCATCAACAGCGATGCCTCGGTCGTCC
>CAIJOA010000042.1 GCA_903822185.1 uncultured Rhodospirillales bacterium
GCGGACGGACTGGATTGCTTCGCTACGCTCGCAATGACGATGAAAGAGTAAAGGCTACTGCCAGGGGATCGTTGGCACGTCGGCGATCTTGGCGGGGCCGAGATAAATCTGCTGGCTTTGCAGGGTCATCGGCAGGGTGATCGCTTTTTGGCCGTCGGCGTTCGGTTTGGCCAAAAGGCCGAGGAACGATTTTGCGAGGCCGGCCTGATCGGCTTTCAAGGTACCGGTCATCACAGCGACATCGACGGCGGCATCCTGGCCGGTGATGGTCGCCGACAGCGCACCCTCGGGCTGCAGGTTGCGATCGAGCGCCAGCGTGCCGTTGGCATCGACCAGCAGCGAGCCCCAACGCAGCCGCAGATATCCCAGCTCGATCGTGCCGCCGTCGCTGCGCCACTGATTGAGTGCGGGCACGAAGGCGCCGGGCGGCAAAGCGCCTTTCAACTGCGCCGAAAAAGAAAGCCCCGACAAGGTATCGCCGAAACCGGGCAGGGGAGACGGCAGCTTGGTCTGGTTGATCTGCAGTGACGCACCCAGGGCGATGCCGGTGTGGTCGCGCGGCGGGACGGCCGGCACGTCGAGATGCGCTTCGGCGTCGCCGATGCTGATGGCTTGCGCTGCGCCGATGCCGCCTAGATTGCGCGCGATGATATCGATCGACGTGCC
The DNA here is from genome assembly GCA_903822185.1 of uncultured Rhodospirillales bacterium. Classification (GTDB taxonomy): domain Bacteria; phylum Pseudomonadota; class Alphaproteobacteria; order ATCC43930; family CGMCC-115725; genus CAIKMD01. The sequence continues at coordinate 667 of CAIJOA010000042.1, forward strand.
CTGATCGTCGTCATTGTGGAACTCGCCGTCGAGATGCGCCGCATCGAAGCCGCCGGTGCCGGTGGTTTCGACCAGCCGCGCGCCTTGCGGTGCGCTGAATTCCCAATGATGCAGATTCCAGGGCTTCGCCCAAACCAGCAATTCCGGGGCGCTCATCGCGACCGGGACCGGCCGCAACGCGCCATAGCTGGCATTGGTAAAACGAAAACGGAAGGCGACGGGGAAACCATCGATGTCGGCGTTGTCCCAATGGGTCGGATAACCCTCGGCCGCCCGCGCCTGCGCCCAGGGCACCAACTGATCGCGCAACACGCCGGCCATGTAATACCAATAGCCCGCATAGCCGACCAAGGCGATCAGGACCAAGGCGGTCATCGACAAAACCAGACGGCGAAACGACGACGAAGAGTGCATGGATCGATTCTAGAAGACGCGGCGCCCGCGGTCGATTACGTCTTTGTGCCGCTTACCCACATTTCGAATAATCGCAGCTCGTGCATTGATCGCAGCCTTCGAGGCGGATCAGCGCTGCCTGGCCGCATCGCGGGCATTGCGACAGGCGTGTCGTCGCATTGGACAGGTTCGCATTGGTCAGATTGACGACCTGACGTTGCTCGGTGTCGTCGGGCTTGCGCTCACCTTTCGCCGCGATGAAGCCGATATCGATCATGTGACGCTCGATCACGTCGCCGATCGCGGCCAGCAGCGACGGAACGTAATGGCCGCCCATCCAGGCGCCGCCGCGCGGGTCGAACACGGCTTTCAACTCCTCGACCACGAACGAAACATCGCCGCCGCGCCGGAAGACGGCGCTGATCATGCGGGTCAGCGCGACCGTCCAGGCGTAATGCTCCATGTTCTTCGAGTTGATGAAAATCTCGAAGGGACGGCGGCGGCCGTCCTGGACGATATCGTTGAGGGTGATGTAGAGCGCGTGCTCGCTTTGCGGCCAGGCGACTTTGTAGGTATTGCCGGGCAGGGCCTCGGGCCGGTCCAGGGGCTGCGTCATATAAACGACGCCGCCGGCTTCATAGACGTCCTTCGGCTTGGGCCGCGGTGCGGGCAAGGGCAGCTCGCGTTGATCGGTCGTGTCGGGGGCGACCTCGCTTTTCACTTCCAGCACCGAGCCGGTGATGTCGTTCGGGCGATAGGTGGTGCAGCCTTTGCAGCCCAGTTCATAGGCCTGCAAATAAACGTCCTTGAATTGCTCGAACGGGAAATCGACCGGGACGTTGATCGTCTTCGAGATCGAGCTGTCGATATATTTCTGCACGGCGGCCTGCATCACGACATGGTCGGACGGGGCGAGCGACTGCGCATCGACGAAATAATCCGGCAACGGCGCATCCTCGCCCTTGAGGCGATGGAAGGCGCGATAGGCGTGGTCGGAAACTTCTTCTTCCTTACGGCTGCCGTCGGGAAGAAGAACCTTGCGCGTGTATCGAAAGCTGAAGATCGGCTCGAGCCCGGACGAAACATTGTCGGCGAAGATCGAGATCGTGCCGGTCGGGGCGACCGAGGTGAGAAGGGCGTTTCGGATGCCGTACGTCGCGATCGCCTCGCGCAGATCGGCATCGAATCCCCGCACCGTTTCACCGGCCAGATAAGCGTCTTTGTCGAAGAGCGGGAAGGGGCCTTTCTCGACCGCCAACTGTACCGATGCGAAATAAGCCGCGCGTTGGATGGCTTTCATCCAGCGTTCCGTGGCTTCGACCGCCGGCGCCGCGCCGTAGCGCAAGCCGCACATGATCAGCGCATCGGCAAGCCCAGTGACGCCGAGTCCGATGCGGCGTTTGGCGCGCGCCTCGGCAGCTTGTTCCTCCAGCGGAAAGCGTGAAGCGTCGATCGCATTGTCGAGCATGCGGATGGCTAGCGGCACGACGCGTTTCAATTCGTCGAGGTCGAGCTGTGCCGCCTCGGTGAAAGGTTCTTTCACCAGCGCGGCGAGGTTTATCGAACCGAGAAGGCACGCCCCGTAAGGCGGCAGGGGCTGCTCGCCGCAGGGATTGGTCGCGGCGATGCTCTCGCAATAATGCAGATTGTTCCGCTGATTGATGCGGTCGATGAAGATGACGCCCGGTTCGGCATAGGCGTAGGTCGCGCGCATGATCTGGTCCCACAATTCGCGCGCGGGCAAGACTTTGTAGGTGGTGCCGGTAAAACGCAGCTCCCACGGCGCGTCTTCCTTCACCGCCGTCATGAAGGCATCGGTGACGAGGACCGAAAGATTGAACATGCGCAGCCGTCCCGGCGTGCGCTTGGCCTCGATGAAGGCTTCGATATCGGGATGGTCGCAACGCATCGTCGCCATCATCGCACCGCGGCGATAGCCGGCGCTCATGATGGTCCGGCACATCGCGTCCCAGACATCCATGAAGGACAGCGGTCCCGAGGCATCCGCGCCGACGCCTTTGACCGGCGCGCCCTTCGGGCGAAGGGTCGAGAAATCGTAGCCGATACCGCCGCCTTGCTGCATCGTCAGAGCCGCCTCGCGCAGATGGGCGAAGATGCCGGCCATGTCGTCCGGGATAGTGCCCATGACGAAGCAATTGAACAGCGTCACGGCCCGGCCGGTGCCGGCCCCGGCAACGATCCGGCCCGCCGGCAGGAATTTGAAATCGGCCAGCGCCTCGGCAAAGCGCGGCATCCAGGTCGTGGGGTCCTGTTCGGGCTCGGCGAGGGCGGTGGCGATCCGGTCCCAGGTGTCCTCGATGGTTTTGTCCACGGCAGCGCCGTCCGGCCCTTTGAGCCGGTATTTCATGTCCCAGATCTGTTGGGAGATCGACGCAACGCTTGCCATGCCGCCGGTCCTTTGACGCAAAAGCGCCGCCCGGACTCCCGGCACGGCCTTATTGATCAGGTGGAAATCGTTGATACCGCTATAAGCTGAACACTCTGCCTTCGAGGGTCAAGAGGTTTTGTTCTCTCTTTGTTTTCGGCGCTTTTAGGCACAGCGTTGCGCCTGACAAGTGCTTGGCCGGGCAGCGTTCTTGCGTTTATCCCCACTTTCCAACGGACAATCATCCACAGCCTTATCCTCATCCCGCCAGGACGATAAACGAGGAACTTTCTCTATTTGGTAGAATTATACAAGCGCACCTCGAATTTTCGGCGTGGCCGTTACCCGTAATCGGAGGCTAGGCGTGATGGCGTGGTACCGGGCTTATTTCCTCAACGGCAAGCGTCACATCTCGGACGTCGAGGAGTTCAAAAGCGGGTCCGACGAACTGGCGATGGTTCAGGCGCGTGATCTGCTGGCGCAACGGCGAGAGCATTTCGCTTTCGAGCTCTGGCAGGAAGCGCGGCCGGTTTATCTCGATCCGCAAAAGCGCGCGGTCTAAGCCGCGGGACGGCTGGCGACCAGCCGTGTCGTCGCATCCTCGATCCGCCTTTCCAGTTCGGCCAACACCGCGCGGCGCTCGCCGCCCGCCGCAATCGCCGGCAGTATTTCGACCGTGATCCGTCCCGGCCGGCGCAGGAATTGCCGGCGTCCCCAAAACAACCCCGAATTCACGGCGACCGGTACGATCGGCACGTTGAGCCGCGTATAAAGCGCGGCGACGCCGGCCTGATAGGGCACCTTGGTTCCGACCGCGGTGCGCGTCCCTTCGGGGAAAATGAAAATCGGCCGGCCTTGCGCCATTGCCTCTTCGCACGCGGCAATCATCCGCTTCAAAGCTTTCGCGCCGCCCTTGCGGTCGATCGGGATCATGCCGGACTTGATCGCGTACCAGCCATAGAACGGCAGGAAGCCCAACTCGCGCTTGATGACCATCGCCGGGTCGCGAAACAGCAAAGGCGCAGCGAAAGTGTCCCACGCCGATTGATGTTTCATCGCGATGATGACCGGACCGGGCGGCAGGTTCTCGCGGCCGATCACTTCATGATCGAGCCCGGCGCAGACGCGCAGCAGCCACAGCGAGCCGGCCGACCAGACCGTGCCGAAGCGCATCATCCAGCGCCACGGCGCGATGAGCAGCGGCAAGCCGGCAAAGGCGAACAGCCAGGTCCAAATATAAAAGAACAGCTGAAAGACCAGCGAGCGGAGCAGGGTCAATCGCCGGCTCCCGCCGGTGTCGAAAAGACCGGCATCAACGGTCGCGCCAGCGCGGCGAGATATTTGCTGTATTCACCGGCCAACAGCAGCGTGGCGTTGCGCGTTCGCCACCACGGATTCTGCCGCAGGAATTCCGGAAAGACCGGATGGGGAAGAATTTCGACGTCGGGCATGACACGCGTGAATTCCAAAATGCTGCGAGGCATGTGATAGCTCGCCGTGACGAGGCGAAGCGAGTGGAAACCTTCGGCCTCCATCCACTGATCGGTTTCGAGCGCGTTGCCGGTGGTATTATCGGCCTCATGGCCTAAGACGACGCAGCAGGCAAGACTCTCGGGCGATTGCCGCGATACATGCAGCAGCTCGTTCACATCGACGCCGCGATAGACGCCGGAAATGAAAAGCTTCTTGGCGCGGCCCGCCGCGAGAAGCTGCAGCCCTTCCTCCACGCGCAGGCTGCCGCCGGTCAGGACGACGATCGCGTCGGTCTGGCGCGCGGGATCGGCGGCGGCCTTCGGCAGGGTCGCAGTGAAGCGCCAAAAGCCGATGCACCATAAAACGACCAGAAGAAGCGCCAACCGGATCGTGACGCGGAAGAAACGCCTCATGACACGAACGGCATCATGGCAGTCGGGCGAGCGCCCGCATGACGGTCAGTCGTGCCGTGATCATCGCGGCCAGCGCGGCGATCACCGGCAACGCGGCCAGCGTGCCCCATTGCCACAGGACGAGATGCAGGTCGGGCAATAATTTCGCCTGTTCGCCGAGTACCGACGTGGCGCGCGCGACATGGCCGAGACCCCAGACTGTCGCGGCGGCCAATACTAATCCGCCAAGCCCGCCGGCAAATCCCAGCCGTAAGGCCTCGCGCTGAAATTGCCGCGCGATATAGCCGTCGCGCGCGCCGAGGCCGTGCAGCAGCTCGATGACATCGCGATGGACGGCAAGCCCGGCGCGGGTCGTGAACACCACCGTCAGCACCGAGGCCGCGCTGACCATCAGCACGATGGCGAGGCCGGTTGCTTCGACCGTCAGGGCCAGGGTGTAGAGCCGGTCGAGCCATTGCTGATGATCGTCCAGCACTGCGCCCGGCGCCGCCGCGACGAGTTTCGTCTTCAGCGCCGGAAGATCGGGCCGCGCCCCGGCAACGACATGCAGATCGATCAATCGCGGCAGCGATAATTCCTGCACCGCGACGCTGTTGCCGAGCCATGGCTCCAGCAGCTTTGCCTCGGCGGCGCGATCCATCGCTTGCGCGCTGGCGATGCCCGGCGTCGTGCGCAGCAGCGTGACGACCGACGTAACGACCGGCTCGGCCGTGCCGGCGGGCAATTCGACGGTCATGGTGCCGGCAAGGCCGCGATCCCAATTCTGCAGCATGCCGTGCAGCGCCAGCATGCCGGCGATGGCCAGCGCGGCGAGATAGACCGTCGGCCCGATCAGCCAGGGCAGCATGCGCGACGTGCCGTCACGCTGCAGCGGAATGTCGTTGCTGCTGCGCCCGATCATAGGCTGCTTAACTCGCCGTTTTCGAGATGCAGCCGGCCGAGGCCCGATTGCCGCGCCATGGTTTCGTTATGGGTCGCGAACACCATGGTGGTGCCCAGCTTGTTCAATTCCTCGAACAGCCGCAGCAGCCGCAGCGCCATCTCGTCATCGACATTGCCGGTCGGCTCGTCGGCCAGCAGCAATTGCGGCCGGGTGATCACGGCGCGGGCGATGGCGATACGCTGCTGTTGCCCGCCCGAGAGGGTCGGCGGCCGGGCGTTGAGCTTGTCGGCCAATCCGACCCATTCCAACAATTCGGTGACATTCTGGCGAATCTTGGCCTCGGCCATGCCGGCGACTCGCAGCGGCAAGGCGACATTGTCGAACGCCGATAGATGGTCCAGCAGCCGGAAATCCTGAAACACGACCCCGATCTTGCGCCGCAGCGGGGCCAGCGCCTTGCGCTTGAGGCGGGATATATCCTGGTCGAACAGGGTGATCAGGCCCCGCGTCGGCCGGTCGGCGAGATAAATCAGGCGGAGCAAGGTCGATTTGCCCGCGCCGCTGGGCCCGGTGAGGAAATGGAACGATCCCGGCTCGAGATTGAGGTTGACGTCGCGCAGCACCTCGGGCCCCGTCCCGTACCGCATGCCGACATTCTCGAACCGTATCACGCGGGGCTTGCTCCTTCGCCGCGGACGAATCCGCCATCAAATATATGCCCGGCAACATGGCATGGGTGGGGCGCTGCCGTAAAGCGCATGGCCTTCCTTGCCTCTATCCCTCTGTCTCCCTTATAAGAATGGCTGGAAAACGCCGAAGGTCCTTCGCGGTCGATGATCCTCACCTGCGAGAATTGCTCAAAACGCTATCTGGTCGATCCCCGTGCGCTTGGCGGGAATGGCCGGCGCGTGCGTTGCGCCTCCTGTAGCCACACCTGGTTTCAGGTCCCGTCCGAGGATGCGGAACAGCTCGAGCTGCCGCCGCTGCCGGAACAGGCGCCGATTGTCCGAATGACCAGCGATACGCCGCGCCGGATACAGCTTCCGGCCGTGAAGCCGGCCAGCGCGCGCAGCCGCTATATCCGCTGGGGCTTCATCGCCCTTGTCGTCCTGTTGGTGCTCTGGGGCCTGATCGGCGGCCGCGGCGCGATCATGCGGACGCTGCCCTTCACGACGAAGATCTATTCCATGATCGGTCTCGGCCCGACCCTGCCGGGCTATGGCCTCGAATTGCGCAAGGTGACGCCGTCGCGCAGCGTCGAGAACGGTGCGCCGGCCCTCGCGATCGACGGCGAAGTCGCCAATATCAGTTCGGCCACCCGCGACGTGCCGCAACTGCGCGTCGCTCTGCGCGATGCCAATGATCACGAACTTCAGGTCTGGACCATCACCGTGACCGAACAGCGTTTGCTGGCAGGCGCGACGGTGTCATTCCACACCTCGATCCAGCAACCGCCGGATGGCGCGACCGGCGTGATCGTCAGTTTCGTCGGCGCCGGCGGCTGATCGCTTCGCGATGGCGAAGATCCTTCTCGCCGAAGACGAACGCGCCGTCAGCGAATTCGTCACCCGCGCGCTGATTCATCACGGCCACAGCGTCAAACCCGTCTATGACGGCTCGGCCGCGCTCGCGGCGCTGGGTGCCGAACCCTACGATCTATTGCTGACCGATATCGTGATGCCGGGCCTCGACGGCATCGCTCTCGCCTTGAAGGCGAGCAAGGATCATCCCGATATGAAGATCCTGCTGATGACCGGCTTCTCCGCCGAACGCCAACGCGCGCATAATCTCGAAGCGCTGGTCCACCGTGTGATCATGAAACCCTTCACGCTGGACGAAATCGCCACCGCTGTGGTCGAGACGCTGGCAGCCTGATTTCTTGAATCTTCTCCGCCCGCGTGCGGGGGAGAGGGCAGGGTGAGGTGGGTCGAAGAACGCAAGCGGCAGTGAGATGGAAAGACACCTCACCCTCCCATTGCTTCGCAACGGGCCCCTCCCTCTCCCCTAAAGCGGAGAGGGGTATCTAAAATTCCTTGAGCAGCCGGTCGATATAGTCGCGCTCTATCGTCGGGCGGGCGCGTTCGCCGGCGCGGCGGCGGAGTTCGTCGAGGATTTGTTTGGCTTTTTCGAGCGCGGAATCGTTGCCCGTGCCCATACGGATTTGGCCGCCATCGTCGATGCCACCATTGCCTTGCGCGCTGTCCATCAAACGGCCGAACGGATCGCGTTGCGCTTGATGGAGGCCGGGATTGTCGAGCGGTTCACCGCCCGGTCCGTCGCCGTCTTGATTTCCCATCATCTGATTGCCCATCGCGCGCGCCGCTTCCTGCAACGCATCCAAGGCGTCACTCTGCTGGCCGGCGGCCTGGCCGGACTGACCGCGCTGCAGGGCTTCAGCAGCGCCTTGCATCGCGCGTTCGGCACGGCTCATCGCTTGCGGCGTCTGCCCGCCTTGCGACTGCATTTGCTGCATCATCTGTTGCAGCATCTGGCGCAATGCTTGTTGCTGTTGCGCGTCGCCGGATTGCGGTTGTCCTTGCTGGCCTTGGCGCGATTGGTTGAACGACCGGTCGAGCAGTTGCTGCTGTTGCCGCATCATTTGCTGCATCTGGCCCATCTGCTGGTTCTGGCCGTTCTGCCCCGGATTGGTTCGGGCCATGCGCAGATTCTCGAGCATCTGTTGCAGCTGCGACAATAACTGCCGCGCTTGGTCGCGCGCACCAGTGCGGGCGAGATCGCCTGCCTTGTTCAACATCTGCTGCAAGTCGCGCATCGACAGGCTCTGCGATGGATCGGCCGGCGGCAGTTGCGACGGGTCCATGTTCTGCATCTGCTGCGCGAGGGCGCGGAGATAGCGGTTCATCGCTTCCTGCACCTGTTTCATCAGGCGCTGAATTTCCGCGTCGGGCGCATTGTTGGCGATGGCGTCCTGCAGCGCCTTCATTGCATTGCGCAAGTCTTGTTGTTCCGCCGGCCCGCGTCCGTCCTCGATACGCAACGCCGTGTCCCACAGCAGTTGCTGCACCGGCGCGATCGATGAATTGTCCTTATCGAGGATCAGCCGTGCCTGTGCCGTACGCATCGCCATGAAGGCGACGATGTCGTTGTTGTAGCGGCCGGGCCGCGACGACAGATCGGAGATCGTCTCGGCAACGACCTGTTTGTCGTCGGGCGTCAACATCAACTGACGCCGCTGCTCGGCCAGCGCCTTGGCGATCGGATTGTGAAAGACGCGCTCTGGCAAAACCATCTCGACGGTCTCGCTGGTACCGGTCTGGCCTAGCGCGTCGGTCGCCTGCAATTCGATCTGCACCGGCAGCCCGGCCCAGAGGTTTGCTGTCAGATCGAAATAACTCGCGGCCTGCGCATCTTTCAGATGCTGACCGGCCAATTGCAGATCGAGCGACAGAGCCTCGCCGTTCGGGTCCTTGATGCGATGGATGATCGCCTTGACGCCTTCGACGCCGTAATCGTCGGCGGCTTTGTAATCGAGCCGCAACGCCATGCGCTCGGTCCGCGAAGGCTTCTTGGCGAAGGCGATGGTCGGCGGCTTGTCGGGAATGACGCTGATCGGCCAGGTGCCGAGGCTATGTCCGTCCTGCTCGACGCTGAGGCGACTGCCGGCATTGATCGTCGCCGCACCTTTGAAGTTATGCGCGTCGATCGTCTCGAAATCGGTCGATCCTTTGTCGATCTTCAGATGCGGCGGATTACGGCCGCCGTGAACCTGGGCCAACAGCGTGCTGCCGACCGGCACGGCGACAGTCTGCGCCGCTGTGCTCGACAGGAACATCGGCGGCAGGCCCGTGTAATCGGGCGGGGTCAGCCACAGATCGAGGGTGACCTGTGCCGGGGTGGAATGCGAAACATCGGGCTCGAAGGCGCGGACGATGCGATGTGCCCAATCCTCGCGCGCATCGACCAGACCCAGCAGCAGGATCAACCCAAGCGCCATGCGCAGGGCAAAAGGATCGCGGCGGAGAAGCCCGGCGGCGGGTGTGCCGATCTTGAGGCGCTTTGTGTCCTCGGCCGCGCGCGCCTGATGGACACGCCAGAGGGCTTCCATGGCGGGATCTGAACCGGGCGGCAGGCGATCTTGCAGTGTCGCCAACGGACGATGCTGCAACTTGCTGGCGGTCTCGATGCGGCGGCGGGCTTCGGCGCGGCTGGGCCAGCGGAAACCCTGCGCGCCGTAAAACAGCGCGGCGGTCAGCACCAGCACCATCACCGCCAGCAGCAGCCAATGCAGCGACGCCGGCAGGCTGGCGGGAATATCGAACAGGGCAAGCGCGAGGAAAACGCCGATCGCCGCGGCAGTCGGCCAAAGAAGCGGCCACAGCCGTTCCCAGAACAGGGCGATGGTCGCGAGATCGAGCCGGCGCTTCAGCGCCGCCGGCGGAGAAGGAGATGCGAGCTCGACCATCGGCAGTGGCCTCGTCCCGTTATTTCACCGTCAGCCAGGGTGGCAGACGGTCCGCGGCAAGGACCGCATCGTAACTCGGCCGAGGCCGGATCACGGCGAAATTGGTGCCGCGTACCAGCACTTCCGGCACTGGCAGGCGGGTATTGTACCCCGAACTCATCGAAGCGCCATAGGCGCCTGCGGACATCAGCGCGACCATATCGCCCGCCGCTACCGTCGGCAGCATGCGCTTTTTGGCGAAGGTATCGCCGGTTTCGCAAACCGGGCCGACGATTTCGGCTTCCTTGAGGCCGCGTTTGGTTGCGGGGCCTTTCAGCGGCAGGATCTCGTGATAGGCGTCATAGAGAGCCGGGCGGATCAGGTCGTTCATCGCCGCGTCGATGATGACAAAGCGATGCGTCACGGCCTTCTTCACATAAACGATCCGCGACACCAGCACGCCGGCATTGCCGACGATGGCGCGGCCCGGCTCGAACGACAGCGTCGCGCCCAGATTGCCGGTGATGCGTTTCACCATCGCGGCGTAATCGGCAATGGCGGGCGGCGTCTCATCGCGATAACGGATGCCCAACCCACCGCCGAGGTCGAGCCGATCGACCGCGATGCCGTCGGCGCGCAGCGTGCGATAAAGCTCGGCGACGCGGCGGAACGCGGTTTCGAACGGCCTGAGGCTGGTCAGTTGCGAGCCGATATGGACGGCGATCCCGACGGGTTTGATGTTCGGCAGCTTGGCCGCCTGGCGATAGACCGCGCGGGCATGGGCCAGGTCGATGCCGAACTTGTTCTCTTTCTTGCCGGTGGTGATCTTGGCGTGAGTCTTGGCATCGACGTCCGGATTGACGCGCAAGGCGATCGGCGCGTCCTTGCCAAGCCGCTGTGCGATAGCGCTGACCGCTTCCAGTTCGGGGATCGATTCGACGTTGATCTGATAGACGTCGTTGGCGAGGGCGAATTCGAGTTCGCTGGCTTTCTTGCCGACGCCGGAAAAGATGACGCGATTGCCGGCGATGCCTGCCGCCAAGGCGCGTCGGAACTCGCCTTCTGACACGACATCGGCGCCCGCGCCTAAACTGCCCAGCGTCGCGACGACGGCAAGATTCGGATTGGCCTTCACCGAGAAACAGACGCGCGTCGGCACGTCTTCGAACGCGCCGGCGAATTCGCGGAAGCGCCGTTCCAACTGTGCGCTGGAATAGACATAGCAGGGCGTGCCGACTTCGTCGGCGATCGCTGCCAACGGAATGTCTTCAACGCACAGCGCGCCGCCGCGATACGCGAATTCGGGCGCCCAGGGAGCTTTTTCGGCCACGCGATTACTCTCTTGGATAATTTTGCGGATAGGTGTTCGGAACGCCCGCCGGCGGCGACGGCGCGCCCTTCTTACCGCATCCAGCAAGGGTCACGGCGATTAGGAGCATGGCGAGGATGGGGACAACGGTGCGGCTGAAAACCCCCTCACCTTCCCATCGCTGCGCGACGGGCCCCTTCCTCTCCCCAAGGGGCGAGAGGCAAAAAGAAGAACCCTCGCCCCTTTGGGGAGAGGGCAGGGTGAGGGGGTGTTTCCGCACACTCATCACTTCACCTTACCGAGAAAGCGTTTGCGCGCCGCGGTCGCCGCGCGGGCGACATTGACCGGGGCGGTGCCGCCGAAGCTGGTGCGGCTTTCGACCGATTGCTCGACGGTCAGCACCTTGAAGATCGACGGGGTAATGCGTTTCTCGATCTTGCGCATTTCCTCGATCGACAATTCCGACAGCATGCAATTCAAGGCTTCGGCCCGCGCGACCAGCGCGCCGGTCACATGATGCGCCTCGCGGAACGGCATGCCGATCTTCCGCACCAGCCAATCGGCCAGATCGGTCGCGGTGCTGAAGCCGCTCATCGCGACTTTCTTCATCGATGCTTTGTCGGGCTTCATGTCCTGCACCATGCCGGTGACGGCGGCGAGGCACAGCGTCATGGTATCGACCGCATCGAACACCGGCGGCTTGTCTTCCTGCATGTCCTTGGCATAGGCCAGCGGCAGGCCCTTCATCACGGCCAGCAACCCGGTCAGCGTACCGATCAGGCGCCCCGCCTTGGCGCGGACCAGTTCGGCTGCATCGGGGTTGCGTTTCTGCGGCATCATCGAGCTTCCGGTGGTGTAGGCATCGCTCAGCTTGATGAAGCGGAACGGCTCGCTGACCCAGATGATGATCTCTTCGGCGAAGCGCGACAGATGCACGCCGGCGATGGCGACCGCCGATAGGAACTCCAGCGCGAAGTCGCGATCCGACACCGCATCCAGCGAGTTCGCCGTCGGCCGGTCGAAGCCCATGGCCTTCGCCGTCATCGCCCGGTCGATCGGGAAGGACGTACCGGCCAGCGCGCCCGAACCCAGCGGCGATTCGTTCAAACGCTTGCTGCAATCGGCGAGACGCCCGCGGTCGCGGCCCAGCATCTCGACATAGGCCAACAGATGATGGCCGAACGTGACCGGCTGCCCAACCTGTAGATGAGTAAAGCCCGGCATCACCGTCGCGGCATGGCGCTCGGCCTGGGTGATCAGCGCGCCTTGCAGGGCGGCGATCTGCCGGTCCATCGTCGCGATGGCGTCGCGCACCCACAATTTGAAATCGGTCGCGACCTGATCGTTGCGCGACCGCGCGGTGTGGAGGCGCCCCGCGGCCTTGCCGATGACTTCGGACAGCCGCGCCTCGATATTGAGGTGGATGTCTTCATGTTCGATGCGGAACGGAAAGATGCCAGATTCGATCTCGCGGCGGATGCGGCCGAGGCCACGGGCAATGGCGTTCCCGTCGCTGCGCGATATGATCCGCTTGCGGACCAGCATGGCGCAATGCGCCAGCGACCCGGCGATGTCCTGCGCATAAAGTCGTTTATCGACTTCCAGCGAGGCATTGATCTGCTGCATCACGGCAGCGGGACCGGCGGCGAAGCGTCCGCCCCAGGCTGCGTTGGCCGTGTTTTGCTTGCGCCGTTTGGGCGTCATGACGGGAAACCGTTTTGTAGGGTGGTGATGGCGGTGAAATCGACGGTGGTGATACGCGCGCTCACAGTGGTGCTGGTCCTTTGCGGCGTGGCGCTGACGGCGCTGCTCGTTCTACGTCCGAAACGTATCGAGCCCGACGTGACACCCATGCCCGCCAACACCGCTGCAACTCCAGCCTTGGGCCAGTTTACCGCGCTCCCATCGCCGCTTCCAGCGCCGGCGCTGTCTTTCACGACACGCGACGGCACGGCAAAACAACTCTCGGATTTCGAAGGCCGGCTGGTGCTGGTCAATCTCTGGGCGACCTGGTGTGTGCCCTGCGTCAAGGAAATGCCGTCGCTCGACCGGCTTCAGGCGCAGATGGGGGACAAGCTGACGATCCTCGCCATTTCCGAGGACCGCAGCGGCGCGGCGGTGGTCGATCCGTTCCTGACGCGCATCGGGATCAAAAATCTCAGCATCTATCTCGATCCCAAATCCGCGGCCAGCAACGCCTTCGCGGTGCAGGGCCTGCCGACCAGCATCCTGATCGGCCGTGACGGCAAGATGCTGGGCAAGGAAGAGGGCGGGGCTGAATGGGACAGTGCGAAGATACAGGCGGCGCTACAGCGGTACATCGACGCGAAGTGAGGTCGGGAGTGTGACCCCCTCACCCCAACCCTCTCCCCCAAGGGGGCGAGGGAGGATTTAGATAACCCCTCGCCCCCTTGGGGAGAGGGAGGGACCCGTGTCAGCGGGAGGGTGAGGGGGCAATGCCCCCGCTGTCTCTTACGCGAAAGCCTTCCGCAAAAACCCAATCCCGCGCGACAGGCCCTCTTCGTCGATGCCATGACCGAGGCCCGGGCACAACAGCCCCTCGGCCGGCACACCCGCCGCCAGCAGCGCCTTCAACGCCTCCGGATGCGCCTCGGGCGGCACGACCTGGTCGCGGTCGCCATGAACCAGCAGCATCTTCGGCTTCGATTTCATCTCGGTCGCCAACGACTCCGGCGCGAACAGCCGGCCCGAATAAGCGACCACGCCGGCGATCTCTTTCGCCCGGCGCAAGCTGACGAACATCGACATCATCGCGCCCTGCGAGAAACCGACCAGCGCCAGCTTCGATTCATCGAACCCACGCGCCGCCAGCGCCTCGGTCAGGAATTCATCGAGAATACCCGCCGCAACCCGCACCTCGGCCAGCACCTGCTCGCGCGACCGCCCGTTGAACCCGAACCACTGCCGCCCGAACGGCGCGCCCTCACAGGGAAACGGCGCATGCGGCGACAGAAACTCCGCCTCGGGCAATACCGACGCCCATTGCGGCGCGAGGCCAATGAGGTCGTTCCCGTCGGCGCCAAAGCCGTGCAGCAGCACGACAAGCTGCTTCGGCTTGCCGGATTGCGGGAGAAGGTTCGGTCCGTCGAGTTTCTGTGCCATGGCGCGAGGGATAGAGGATGGGACCGATTTTGTTAAGAGGCCGGTTTTCTTTCCATCGTCATTGCGAGCCCATTCTTGAAGAAGGGCGAAGCAATCCAGTCTTTCCGCACGATGGATTGCTTCGCTGTGCTCGCAATGACTAGGGTTAGAGCATGGCTACCCTAACAACCCGCTTTGCGCCCAGCCCGACCGGATTCTTACATCTCGGTCATGCCTATTCGGCACTGATCGGATGGCATGCTGCGCGTGAGGTCGGTGGCAAGTTTCTGTTACGCATCGAAGATATCGATGTTGGGCGGTGCCGCGAGGAATTTCTCGAAGCGATCAGCGAGGACCTCGCGTGGCTCGGCATCGATTGGGATGGACCGGTGCGGCGGCAGTCGGAACATTTTGATGATTATCGTGCGGCGTTGGCTCGGTTGACCGACGCGGGGTTGATCTATCCGTGCTTCTGTACGCGGCGCGATATCGCGGCCGAGGTCGCGCATGCCGATGCCGCGCCGCAGGGCGAGGATAGGCCGCTCTATCCCGGAACATGTCGGCATCTTAGCGAGACCGAGCGCGCGCGACGCATCGCGGCAGGCGATAGCTTTGCGTTGCGGCTCGATGTCGCCGAGGCACGCGCGCGAACCAGCGCGTTGTCATGGCAGGACGAAGAACGCGGCACGATCGCCGCCGCACCGGAAAGTCTCGGCGACGTGGTGCTGGCGCGTAAGGACGTGCCGACGAGTTATCACCTCGCCGTCACGGTCGATGATGCGCTGCAGGGCGTGACGCTGGTGACGCGCGGGGTCGATCTTTTTGCTTCGACGCATATTCATCGTCTGCTGCAGGCGCTGCTCGATCTGCCGGTACCGCGTTATCGTCATCACGCGCTGCTGACGGACCCGACCGGCAAGCGGTACGCGAAACGCGACAAAGCTTTGACATTGCGCTCACTGCGGGAGGCGGGGCATACGCCGGACGAGGTGCGTGCGATGGCGGTGAAGTAAGTTTCACCACGGAGGCACGGAGAAGAGGGAGAAGAAGAATCAGGGCCGCAAGCGGTCCAAGAATTCTTCTTCTCCGTGCTCTCTGTGTCTCCGTGGTTCATCTTTTTGCGCGCAGCCGATTGATTCGAAAGCCGTGCCGATTACGATCAGGTCATCGAGTTTTGGGGGCGTCGGAACGCCCTATTTCGGGAGGGTTTCGAATGGATTTTCCGCCGGGCACATCATACGCCAAGGGACTCAAAGCCGTCGGTTATCATGATCTCATCGGTAAGCCGGGCTTCAAGATGGCGCTGCATAAGAAGGGTGAGCGCTGGTGGATTTATATTCCGGCGCTGTGGGAATCGGGCTTTCACATTCTCGAAGTTACCGACCCGACCAATCCGCGTCATGTCCGCTTTGTCGAGGGACCGGCGAACACTTGGACCTTGCAGGTGCAGATCGTCGGCACGCGCATGATCACCTCGATGGAGCGGATCGCGCCGGGTTGGGGAGACACGCCGGGTGCGCCCTACGGTGAAGGTTTCGTGATTTGGGATCTGACCGATCCGGAAGACCCGAAACGTCAGGGCCAGTTCAAGACCGGCGGCGGCGGCACGCATCGCAATTATTATGACGGCGGCCGTTACGTTTATGCGACGGGCCTGCCCGAAGGTTATGAGGGACAGATTCTGCAGATAGTCGATATCGACGATCCGACCCATCCGCAGGAAGTCTCGCGTTGGTGGCGCCCGGGGCAGTGGAAGACGGGCGGCGAATCCGGTGCGCCGCATGGCACGATGCTGCATGGCGGCGCTTATGTGCGCGGCGAGCGGGCGTATCTGCCCTATGGCGGCGGCGGTTTCGTCATTCTCGATATTTCGGACAAGAAGAAACCGGTGATGGTCAGCGACCTGCCGTTCTCGCCGCCGTTCCAAAGCTTCATCGCGGTTCACACGGCGCAGCCATTGCAGAAACGCGAGTTGGTGATCGTCAATTCCGAAGCCATTGCGGAGAACTGCAACGAACCGCTGGGCTATGCTGGTATCGTCGATATTTCTGACGAGAAGAAGCCGCGGCTTTGTTCGCTGTTTCCGTTGCCGCGTCCGCCGGAAGATGCGCCTTACAAGAACTTCTGCGAGAAGGGTGGGCGCTTCGGGCCGCATAATCAGCATCAATGGCAGTATCAGGACATCCTGCTGCATGACGAGGATCTGTGCTTCCTGACCTACTTCAATTCGGGCCTGCGTGTGTTCGATATTTCGGACGACAAGCTGGTGAAGGAAGTCGCCTATTTTGTGCCGCCCGATCCGCTGGAACGGCGCGGCATGTTGCCGAAGTCAAAGCTGGTGGGTCAGACCGAAGACGTGTTGTGCGATGCGCGCGGCTTTATCTACATCACCGATAAGAACCACGGCATCTATGTGCTGAGGCTGGATCGGTAAGCTCACCCTCCATCGTCATTCCCGCGAAAGCAGGAATCCATCGTGCCGTTTGTGCTGTCGATAGATGGACCCCCGCTTTCGCGGGGGTGACGATCGTAAAAGTCAGTCCAGCGGCCGATGCAGCCCCGTGACGATGTCGAAATATTCGGGATCGTCGGGCGCAAGAAGTCCGTGGCGGATGGCGAAGTCCAACAAGACCAGATTGACGTTGAACTTGAAGTCGTCGCGCGTGCGCATGCCGGCGACAATCGCGGCGGCATCTTCCAGCGCAAAGCTGACGATCTCGCCATCGTTTGTCTTGGGCGTGAAATCGGCGGGCGTCTCGAGGTCGTAACAGAACAGTACGTCGTTGCGCATGCCGTATTCGACTTCCATGCGATAGGACACGGCGCCGACGGGAACCGCTTTTCGGGCGAGGCTTTCGGGCAGAGAGGCTTCCTCGCCGCATTCCTTGATCAGCGTCTCGTGCTGACCATGCGAATAATCGATGCCGCCGGCGACGAGATTGTCGAGCTTCCCCGGTGCGACCGCTTTGTTGTTGGCGCGCTTGCCGACCCAGAGTTTCAGCGTGTCGCCATCGCGGCGAAAACCGTTGAGATGGACGCCGAAAGCGCTGATGCCGAAGAACGGCACGGCGCCACGATCGATCTTGAAATGTTTGGGCGCGTTCCAGCGCGGCGCTGCGGCGAAGAACTCGTGCCGCCATTTCGCGACCAAGCCTTCGGTGACAAGTTTCTCGGTCACGTCTTCGATGATCGCGCTGAGATCGTCGAAGCTGCCCTCGGTCAGGAAGCGGACGCTTTCGCCCGTGACGGCAAAGTGGTTCGGGAACTGGCTTAGCGCGTTAGCGTTATCTTTACGGATGAAGCCCAGGCGGTCGCTGCCGTGCAAAAACGGCAGGAAGTTGTCCGGCTGGTACGCGTTGCAGATTCGAAGATGGCGCAGAAGACTCATAACCGAACACTCGCACTTTGACTTCGGCGATCATATTCGAAAGTTGGATTGGAGGATCGTTATGAATCGGCACGGTTCGCGACTTATTCTCGGTCTTGCTGTTTTGGCTCTCGCCGGCTGCGCCGGTGCGGAGTCGCAATATGCCCAAGGTAGCGCCAGTGTGAGGTCACCGTCGGTAACGGGAACCCGCCCGTCGATCGCAACCGCGCCGTGGCGCGACTCGGAAGTGGTCGAGCATATGAAAGAACAGCACCCCTATTAGGGCGCTCAGCGTTCTTCGAGTTCGCTGTCCCAATAGAGGAAATCGCGCCAGCTCTGATGCAGGTAATTGGGCGGGAAAGCCCGCCCGTTATCCTGCAACATCTGCGTACTGGGCTGAGTCGGCGTCTGCCGAGGGAACATTTTTATCTCGGCGGGCAGCTGGCTGCCTTTCACCAAATTGCAACATGAACAGGCGGTCACGACATTCTCCCACGTCGTCCATCCACCGCGCGAGCGCGGGATGACGTGGTCGAAGGTCAGTTCGTGGGTGGGGAAGGGCTGCCCGCAATATTGGCAGGCGAATCGGTCGCGGAGGAAAACATTGAAGCGGGTAAAGGCTGGTCTTCGCGACAGCGCGACATAGGATTTAAGCGAAATGACGCTCGGGAGCTGCATTTCGCAGGTCGGACTGCGAATGATGCGATCGTAACTCGAGACGATATGAACGCGGTCCTGGCACACGGCCTTGACCGTTTCCTGCCATGACCAGACAGACAGAGGGAAGTAGCTCAACGGGCGGAAATCCGCGTTGAGCACAAGCGCTGGGCAACTATCGAGAGCGAGCGGCAACAACCACCTCACCGATACCCGAACCTTACTGCTTTTCTCCTAACATGGAGAAAGAGCGAAGGAAAGGGGCAGGTGGTCGCGCCGAATGTGCCGGGTGGATTACCGCGTCGGAACGGGCTTTTCGCCGCGATAATCGTAGAAGCCGCGTCCGGCTTTTTTGCCAAGCCAGCCCGCTTCGACATATTTCACCAGCAGCGGACAGGGCCGATACTTCGAATCGGCGAGACCCTCGTACAGCACCTGCATGATCGAAAGGCAGGTGTCGAGGCCGATGAAGTCGGCGAGGGCCAACGGGCCCATTGGATGATTGGCGCCGAGATGCATGGCGTTATCGATCGCCTCGACTGAGCCGACGCCTTCATGCAGCACATAGATCGCCTCGTTGATCATCGGCAGCAGGATGCGGTTGACGATGAAGGCGGGGAAATCTTCGGCGGCGACGGGCGTCTTGCCCAGTTTCACCGACATGTCGCGGACGGTTTCGAAAGTCGGCTCGTCGGTGGCGATGCCGCGAATGACCTCGACCAGCGTCATCACCGGCACGGGGTTCATGAAATGCATGCCGATGAAATGCTCGGGCCGGTCGGTCACGGCGGCAAGGCGCGTGATCGAGATCGACGAGGTGTTGGTGGCAATGATCGCCGAAGGTTTCAGATACGGCGTCAGCTTCTTGAAGATCTCGCGCTTGATCTCTTCGCGTTCGGTCGCGGCCTCGATGACGAAATCGCAATCTTTGAAGATCGCGTAATCAGGCGCCGTCGAGATCAGTTTCATCGCCGCGTTCTTGGCTTCTTCCGTCACCCGGCCGCGCGCGACCTGGCGCGTCATGTTGGCGTCGATGCCGGCGACCGCCTTGGTCAGCGCCTCGGCGCTGACGTCGGTGATGCGCACATCGTATCCTGCCAAAGCGCAGACATGGGCGATGCCGCTGCCCATCTGCCCGCCGCCGATGATGCCGACGGATTTGATGGTTTGTGGAGTTGGGGCGGTGGTCATGTGATGGTTCTACCTTTGTTGCGCGTCAGCGGTTCGCGAGCTTTTTCGCGAATTCCGCATCGAGCGCGGGCACGATCTGGAACAGATCGCCGACGAGGCCGTAATCGGCGATCTGAAAGATCGGCGCTTCCTCGTCCTTGTTGATGGCGACGATGACTTTCGAGTCTTTCATCCCGGCCAGATGCTGGATCGCACCGGAAATGCCGACAGCGATATAAAGTTCCGGCGCGACGATCTTGCCGGTCTGGCCGACCTGGTAATCGTTCGGCACGAAACCGGAATCGACGGCCGCACGCGATGCGCCGACGGCAGCGCCCAGCTTATCGGCGAGGCTTTCCAGCAGCTTGAAGTTGTCGCCGGATTGCATGCCGCGACCGCCCGAGACGATGATCCGCGCCGCGGTGAGTTCAGGCCGTTCCGACCGCGCCAATTCGGCGCCGACGAAATGCGAGAGATTGGAGGCCGCCGGGGCCGATGCCGTTTCGATCGGCGCGTTGCCGCCGGCCTTGGCCGAGGGAAAGGCCGTGCCGCGCACGGTGATGATCTTGATCGAGTCTTTGGATTGCACACGCGCGATCGCGTTGCCGGCATAGATCGGCCGCTCGAACGTATCGGGCGAGATCACCGCCGAGATGTCCGAGATCTGCGCGACATCGAGCAAAGCGGCGACGCGCGGCAGGAAGTTCTTGCCGTAGGTCGTGGCCGGGGCGAGGACGTGGCTGTAGTCCTTGGCGATGCCGAGGACGAGCGCGGTCAAATCTTCGGCCGACGGATGTTCCAGCGTCGGCGCGTCGATCAGCAGGACCTTGGTGACGCCGGTGAGCTTGGCGGCTTCGTCGGCGACGGCGCGGCAACTGGCGCCCGCGACCAGCACGACCATGTCGCCGCCGATCGCTGTCGCGGCGGTCACGACATGCGCGGTCGAGCCTTTGAGGCTTTGATTGTCGTGTTCGGCAATGACGAGGCTGGTCATCAGATCACCTGCGCTTCGTGCATGAGTTTATCGACCAGCTCTTCGACCGAGCCGAGCTTCTTGCCGCCCTGGCGCTTGGCCGGCTCGTTGACTTCGAGAGTGACGAGATGCGGTGCGATATCGACACCGAGCGTCTCGGGAGTCGTCGCGTCGATCACCTTCTTCTTCGCCTTCATGATGTTCGGCAGCGAGGCATAACGCGGCTCGTTGAGGCGCAGGTCGGTCGTGAGGATCGCCGGCAGTTTCACTTCGATGGTTTCGAGGCCGCCATCAACTTCGCGGGTGACGCTGGCTTTGTCGGCATCGAGCTTCAATTTCGACGCAAAAGTCGCCTGGCCCCAGCCCAGCAACGCCGCCAGCATCTGGCCGGTCTGGTTGCAATCATCGTCGATCGCCTGCTTGCCCAGAATGACGAGCTGCGGCGCTTCCTTGGCGATGATGGCTTTGAACAGTTTGGCGACCGCCAGCGGCTCGAGCGGCTGATCGGTCAGAACGTGAATCCCACGATCGGCGCCCATCGCGAGGGACGTGCGGATCGTCTCCTGGCAGCCTTGCGGGCCCATCGATACTGCGACGATCTCGGTGACGACGCCGGCTTCCTTGAGGCGGATGGCTTCTTCGACGGCGATTTCGTCGAAGGGGTTCATCGACATTTTGACGTTGGCGGTTTCGACCCCGGTCTTGTCCGCTTTGACCCGGATTTTGACGTTGTAATCGATCACCCGCTTGACGGCGACGAGCACTTTCATCGGTGATATTGCCTGATTGTAATGCGGCAGGAATGTTGCACCCGCACAACGGGAAGGCAAGCCCCCGTGGGCGAAAGCGGCCTAGAGCCGCCGCATCGCAGCAATCAGCGGTTCGCGCCCGGAACCCAGAGAATATCGCCGTCCTTGCCATTGGCGACCCGGCCCAGGACGAACAGATGATCGGACAGGCGGTTGAGATATTTGACCGCTTCCGGATTAAGCGTTTCCGCCGCAGCGAGCGAAACGGTCAGCCTTTCGGCGCGACGCGTCACCGTGCGCGCCAGATGCAGCGCGGCCGCCAGCGGCGTACCGCCGGGCAGAATGAAGGAATTGAGCGGGGCGAGGTGGGCATTCATCGCGTCGATCTCCTGCTCCAGCCGTTCGGTCTGGCTCGCGACGATGCGCAGCGCGCCTTCGCTGCGCGCGCCGCTTTCCGGCGTGCAGAGATCGGCGCCGAGATCGAAAAGATCGTTTTGAATTCGCGACAGCATCGCC
Source organism: uncultured Rhodospirillales bacterium (assembly GCA_903822185.1). GTDB lineage: Bacteria > Pseudomonadota > Alphaproteobacteria > ATCC43930 > CGMCC-115725 > CAIKMD01. The sequence continues at coordinate 22,460 of CAIJOA010000042.1, forward strand.
AGGGTCTCGCCCTCGGCATGGAGACGCGCGAGGCCGATCGTGGCGTTCGTCTCATCGACCGTGCCGAACGCTGCAACCCGCAACGAGTCTTTGGGGGTGCGTTCGCCGTCGCCAAGCGAGGTTTCGCCCTTATCGCCGCCACGGGTGTAGATGCGGGTGAGCTGAACCATCCTCAGCGCCGGAAGGCGAGCATGAAGATGACGAAGAGGATCAGCGCGCCGAATTGCAGGAGGACGCGCCATTGCATCAACTTGTTCGAGCGCATCGGGCTGCCGCCCTTCGCCATCGAGACGATGCCGAACAGCAGGACGCCGACCGTCGCCAGCATGACCAGGAAGATGAGGATGGGCAGGAAGTGTTCCATCGCTCTTATATAGCGCTTCGCCGGCTGAACGCCCAGATGCGGTCATGTTGACGACCGGGGAGGCCAAGGCTCAGGATGCGCGAAAGCCGCCTGAACGCGAGGAAAATGCCATGGAACGCCGCTTCGATCGCGCCGCCGAGGATGTCGGCAATATCGTCAAGCTGGAGCATGTGAATGTCCGGGTCGCCGATCAGCGCCTGGCGACGCTGTTCTATGTCGCCGGGCTGGGTTTCACCCGTGACCCGTTCATCATGGTCAGCACCAACAATATGTGGATCAACATGGGCGGCAGCCAGTTCCATCTGCCGACCGGTTCTCCCGATGTGGTGCGCGGCGTCTCGGGCCTTGTCGTGCCTGATCGCAAATCGCTGCTCGACCGGCTCGCCAAGGTGAAGGGCCAGCTCGACGGCACTAAATTCAGCTATGCCGAACATAACGATTACGTCGAGGCAACTTGCCCTTGGGGCAATCGGTTTCGCCTGCACGAACCCGACAGGGAATCGTTCGGCCCTATCGTCCTGGGTCTGCCCTATGTCATGTTCGATGTGCCGGAAGGCGCCGCTGATGGCATCGCGCGTTTCTATCGCGAGGTCTTTGCGACGCATGTGGATGTCCGTGAAGACGGCGAAGGACGCAAAGCCTGGGTCCAATCCGGCTCAAAGCAGTATCTGATCTTCCGCGAAACCGACCAGCCGCTGCCGGCCTACGACCAGCATCATATCCAGCTCTATATCGCCGATTTCTCGAAGCCCTATCGGCGGTTGGGCGAACTCGGCATCATCACGATCGACACGCTGGAACACGAATATCGCTTCAACGACATCGTCGATATCGAGACGCGCAAGGTGCTGTTCACGGTCGAGCATGAAGTGCGCAGTATGCGTCATCCGCTCTATGGCCGGCCGCTGATCAATCGCAATCCGGCCCAGACCAATACGGATTATCATCCGGGCCACGATCCGCTGCCGCACACGATGGGGTGGGCTTAAAGCGACCTATCGCTGTGGGGTTAGTTCGATGCGCATGCAGTCCGCGCGGCCCTGCATGACGCAGTCCTCGAGCTTCGACTGCTTCGCCAACTGATCGATGACGTAGAATCCGAGCCAGATCAGGAAGAGGGCGACAGCAAGCCCGGCAAGGCTGGTGGTGAAGCGCTGATCGTCTTCAGCGCGTTCCCGTTCCAGGTCGATCTCGCGGGGCGTCTTGCTCACCATCCCGCGATGATGCCACGTTTCGATGGCATTCGCGAGGTGAATGCACCGAGGAATTGTGGCAATTGCGAGGAATCGTTGCCTATGATTTCGGCAGGAATTCTTCGGTATAAAGCTTAGTGATATCCGGCGGCTCGCTGTCGAGGATGCCGAGATCGACCACGGCCCGTTTCATCGTCTCCATCGCCTTTGGCTGGAATCGTCCATCGGTCGATTCGCCCATCATCAACTCGCCATAGACCTTGTCGATCGTCTCGATCTTCAGCCCCAGCGCCGGTTGCAGATAGGCAACCGTCTCTTTGCGATGGGTGCGTGCCCAGGCGATGTTGTCGAGCCACGCTTTGATGAAGCGCCGCACCGTCTCGGGATGCTCGGCGATGATGCTGTTACGGGCATACATCGCCGTATTCATGAAGGGCGGAAGGTATTGGCTGAAATTGAAGATGATGCGGCCCTCATGGGCCTGCTCCATCTCGAACGAGGTGCCGACATCGCCGACCCAGCCATCGACCTGTCCGGTCTTAAGAAGCGCCATCGAAGCCGGCTGCGATCCCGACGCGATCAGATGGACGCCGTCCGGACCCCAGCCCTCATGTTTTGAAAACTCGATCGCCTGCCACGAGGGATAGCCGCGGATGTTCGATACCGCGATGTTCTTTCCTTTGAGATCGGCGGCGGTTTTGATCGGGCTGTCGGGCCGTACCAGCATCACGCTTTCGAACGGCGCATTGGTAATCGCGGCGACGGTCATCGCCGGCAGACCCTTCAAGATGAAAGCGAGATCCTGGCCGGTGCTGAGCCCGATCTCGATATCGCCTGAGGTGAGGGCCTGTTGAAGTTTCGCCGCGCCGGTGAAGGTCACCGGCTCGACCTCGAAGCCGTTCTGTTTGAAGACGCCGCTGGAAATGCCGACATCCAGTAGGGCGAAGGTGAAGGAGTTCTGGATCGCCTTGCCGACGCGCAGCTTTTCCTGTGCCTGGCCTGGCGTGGCCAAAGCAAGAAGGAGGAGCAGGGGGCCGAAGAATGCGTAAACAGGACGGAATCCGCGTCGCGTTGCCTTCGGCATGTCTGCTCCCCTTCTACATTCTTATTTGCCTTCCCAGGTTGCTTTGACCCGGGCGACAAGTTCTGGGGAGGTAGAATACATGTCTTTCAGCAACGCGTCGATCTGAACCCCGCTATAGGGCGTGATATCGAGCTGCTGCTGTTTCGCATCCGCGAGAAAGGCCGGATCGGTCGGCGTCGCATCGAAGGCGGCCCGTAAGGCAGCGACACGCTCTTTGGGAACATTCGGCGGCGCAGCAAAGGGGCGGGCCATCGCCAGTTGCGACAGGACGATACGCACGACTTTCTGGTCGTCCGGGTTTTTGAGCAGATCGAGGATGAAGGGCACGTTCTTCATGTCGGGATTGGGCGTGATGCCGAACTGGACCAGCACATTGACCAGATTCTTTTCCAGCCATTCGGGCTTGGTCCGTTTCATCCCGGCCCAATACCAGCCGACGAAGGCGGGCACCTCGCCGCGTTCCATCGCCAGCGCGATCTCAGCCGAGCCGCTATAGCCGGCGACCGGCACGAACTTGGTGCCCATCATGGTGTTGAGGATGTTGGCGTAGATGCGTTCGGACACATCGCCGCCGCTGGAGCCGAATTTGATCTCTTTGCCTTTGGCGTCGTCGATCGACTTGATGCCGGTCGTATGCCAGACGACGGCCATCGGCGTGAACTGGTCGAGGCTGCCGATCCAATTGAACTTCAGCGGGTCGTAGAGAACGCCCTGCGCTTCTTTGCCATAGACCAGCGGATCCATGATGATCGGCGATTGCAGGATGCCGATCGCAGTGCCGTCCTGCGGCGCCTTATTGTAGAGAAAGTTCGTCAGCGTGCGTCCGCCGGCGCCGGGCATGTTTTGCGGCACTTGCTGCGGATGGCCGGGCAGATGATTGACGAGATGCTGCGCCAGCAAGCGGCCATAGGCGTCGTAGCCGCCGCCGGGGCCCGACGCGATATAGAGGTTCAGCGAGCGGCCTTTATAGAAATCCTCGACCGTATCGGCCCGTGCGGAAACAGCGCCCATCGCCAGCGCGGCCAAGCCGCACAACAAGGCTTTACGCAACATCCTCAATTCTCTCCCCACACCGCACGCGCGGTTTCGACGATCACACCCAGCTTGCGCCATTGCAGTTCCTCGGCCTCGCCGCCGCGCACCGACACGCTGGTTGCGAAGCCGCAATGCGGACCGATGCCCAACTGCTCAAGCGGCGCATATTTGCTGGCTTCCTCAATGCGCTTCATCAGTTCGTCTTTGGTCTCCAATCGGGGGTTACGCGAGGCGACGAGACCCATGACCACGGCTTTGCCTTTCGGCAGCAGCCGCAATGGCTCGAAACCACCGGCGCGCGGATTGTCATACTCCAACAGATACGTACCGATATTGAGCCGATTGAAGATCGCATCGGCGATCGGGTCATAGCTGACATCCGCCTGCCAGCTTGGGTCCTGACTGCGGCAGACATGGATCGCGACCTTCATATCGGCGGGCACACCGGCGACAACCGCGTTGACCGCATCGACATAGGTCGTCAGCAGGTCTTTCCAATCATCGCCACGTTCTTTCAGCAGTTCGTGCGCGCGCGGATCGCCCAGCTTCACCAGCGAGGTCTCGTCGATCTGCACATAACGGCAGCCGACGTCGTAGAGCGATTTGAGCTCGTGATGATACGCGATGACCAGATCGGCCCAGAACTTGTCGAGGTCGGGATAGGCGGTCTTGTCGATGTTCGCCCGCCCGGCGCGGTAATGGATATAGGCCGGACCGGGCAGGGTGATCTTCGGCGTTTGCGTCGTGAAGGATTTGAGCGTTGCGAAATCCATCGCATTCTGCGGGCCGCGCCACGACAGATGTCCGGTCACGGCGGGAATACGGCGCGCGGTGCGATGGCCATGCGTGTCGGATTTACGCCAGCCTTCGTCCTCCGTCATCTGCACTTCGACACCGGCAATGCCCGATGTCGTGAAAGAATCCGAATAGGTGCCGCGGCGGAACTCGCCATCGGTGACGACATGCAGGCCGAGCGCTTCTTGCTTGGCGACGGCAGTGCGGATGGCCTCGTCTTCGATCGCCCGCAACGCCGCCTTGTCGATCTTGCCGACTTTGAGCGCGTCGCGCGCATCGACGACGGATTGGGGACGAACCAGACTACCGACATGATCGGCACGGAACGGCGGGTTACGGCTGCTTTGCATCGGTCGCCAGCTTTCTGAAATCGAGGTCGGATTGGGTGGCGAGATAGGCCATCGACACCCAGGCGGCGATGTTCTGATTGAGTTCTTGCTGATCGATTTTGTCGAACGTGTCGTCGGCGGTGTGATGGATGTCGAAATAATCGAGTCCGTTCTGGCGCATCGCGATGACCGGCACGCCGGCGGCATGAAGCGGCACGATATCGTCGCCCGAATTCAACGCCGGTTCGCGCGCGAGGAAAATGCCCAGCGGTGTCAGCGTATCGGCCAGGGTGCGGATGAAGGGCGTCGTTGCCGAACCGGGCGGGGCGAGGAACGCATAAATCTTCCGCGCACCGAAATCGGATTCGGCGGCGAGAACGATATGCGAAGCCTCGTCGGCATGGGCCTTGGCATAAGCGGCGCCGCTGTAGTTCATTTCCTCGCCGCCGAAGAGGACAACGCGCAGCGTGCGTTTCGGATGCGGCTTTAACGCCGCGATCAGCTTGCCTGCCGCGGCGACGATCGCATCGCCGGCGCCGTCATCGATTGCACCGGTGCCCAGGTCCCATGAATCGAGATGCGCGCCGATCAGGACGATCTCTTCGGGATGGACGCTGCCTTTGACCTCGGCGGAAACGCTCCAGGATTGCGCGTTCTCCTGCACGGTCGGCGTCAGCAGGACGTGCAGCTTGGTCGTGCCGCGCGCGGTGAGCCGTTCTAATTGATCGGCGTCGGGATTAGAGAGGGCGGCCGCGGGGATGCGCGGTGCGCCGTCCTGGTAGTTGGTCGCGCCGGTATGAGCGATGCGGTGATTGTCGGTGCCGAGCGAGCGGTGCAGGTATGCGACCGCGCCGCGCTTCGCCGCTTCCGAGGGACCGACGCGGCGGATCGCATTGGCAGCGCCATAGCTGGCCCCGTCCATGACGCGCGGCATGCGCTCGGTGACAACGGCGATCTTCCCCGCCAGGGATCCCGGTGCCTGCGCCAGCAAGTCCGAATAAACGCGAAAGAGCACGATATCGGCGGTGATGCCTTCGGGCGGCGTCGCGACCGACCCACCCAATGCCGTGATGACCAGACGCTGCGGCGACGGCGATACGACTTCGGCGCGTTCCCGGCCGCGTTGCCAAGCCGGCATCGGGAAACTTTCGCGATGCACGTTTTCGAAGCCGGCTTCTTTCAGCGTCGTTTCGGCCCAGGTCGCGGCGCGCGCCTCGGCGTCGGTTGCGGCGAGGCGCGGCCCCATCGTGGTCAGCGTCTCGAGGAATTGATAGCCCCAGCCATCTTTCAACGCGGCGTCGCGCAGTTGATGCGCCTGGTCCGCGTCGCTGGTTTGCGCAAAGGCCGTGCTGCTCAGCAACAACAGCGTGATGAAACCCGCCGCGCATCGTTGCGGCAAAGAAAGCTGTGCCACGGTTCCTCCTGCGTGATTGTCGCGATGATCTTATGAGCCGCGTGCGGCGGCGTCACCCACGTTTGCCGTGGGCGAGACTCAAGGCTGATAGGGTGTGACGCCGTCGATGGTCTCGTTGCCGCCGCGCAACTCGATCACGTTACGGTCGGGATCGCGCACGAAGACGGATATTCCGCCATCTTCGCCAAACCGCACCGGTCCTTGGGTGATCTTGATATTGTGCGCGTTCAGGACGGCAATGGTCTGGGCCACCGAGGCGACTCGCAACGCGACATGGGTGTAGCCCGCATGTTTCACCGGCACGTCCATCAGGACGTTGGGCTCATCTTCTTTGGCGTTGAGGATGAGATTGATCTCGACGCCCTGCTCGTTGCGGATGATGGCGACCGCATCGAAATCGACTCGGTGTTTCAACGTGAAGCCGAAAACTTCGTAGAAAGCCATCGCACGTTCGAAATCGCGGACGCGAATGCCGATATGATCGACCCGCTCGATCGCGATGATGTCGGAAGGGCTCATGGGACGCAGTGTAGCCTAGCTACAACAGGCATTATTCACATATAAATATTGTTATTCAATATTGATTTACATTACTGATCGCATAAAGCTATAATATACACATATATATCTTGTAGATTATGTTCATGGCTTCGAACCTTCAGCAGACCGTCGCGCTTTTGCGCGAAGCCGGAACGGGCTTCGCGCCGTCCGTTCTCGCCTCGAGCCTTGGGGTCGAGGATATGGTGCTGTTGGATTTGATCGCGCGCGAGAATATCCCCGTCGGCGTCTTCACGCTCGATACCGGGCGGTTGCCGCAGGAAACCTATGACCTCCTGCAACTGGCCCGCGCCCGCTATCGTATTCCCGTCGCCATCTATGCGCCCGAAAATGGCGACGTGGAAAACTATACCGCTGCGCATGGACCGAACGGCTTTTACGAAAGCGTCGCCCTGCGTCAGGAATGCTGCGGCTTCCGCAAGGTAAAGCCGCTCAAGCGTGCGCTCGCCGGCAAAAGGAGCTGGGTCACCGGATTGCGCCGTGCGCAGTCGGCGGGACGGGCGGAAGTTCCGTTCAAGGAATGGGACGCCGCCAACAACCTGCATAAGTTCAGCCCGCTGGCGGAATGGTCGGATCAGGATGTGTGGGATTATATCCGCGATCATGACGTCCCGGTGAATGCGCTTCACGCCAAGGGCTACCCCAGCATCGGCTGTGCGCCCTGTAGCCGCGCCATCGCGCCCGGCGAAGATATTCGCGCCGGCCGCTGGTGGTGGGAAAATCCTGAATTCAGCGAGTGCGGACTTCATCCGCACGCAAAAGCAGCATCGTAAAACAAATGACCATTCCCGTTCTTTCGGCGAAGCCGGCCCCGGCGCCGGCAAGGCATCTCGATAATCTCGAGAGCGAAGCGATCTATATTCTGCGCGAAACTGCGGCGGAGTTTTCGAACCCGGCGCTGCTCTTTTCCGGCGGTAAGGACTCGACGGTGCTGTTGCGCCTCGCCGAGAAAGCCTTTCGGCCCAGCAAGTTTCCGTTCCCGTTGCTGCATGTCGATACCGGCGAGAATTTCCCTGAGGTCATCGCCTTTCGCGATCGCATCGCCAAACAGTTGGGCGAACGGCTGATCGTGCGCACGGTGCAGGATTCGATTGATCGCGGCCGCGTCAAGTTGAAGACGCCCAATCAAAGCCGCAACGCTTTGCAAAGCGTGACGCTGCTCGATGCAATCGCGGAATTCGAATTCGATGCCTGCATCGGCGGGGCGCGGCGCGACGAGGAAAAAGCACGCGCGAAAGAGCGCATCTTTTCCTATCGCAACAGCTTCGGCCAATGGGACCCGCGGCATCAGCGGCCCGAATTGTGGAGCCTCTATAACGGGCGGCTCGACAAGGGCGAGCATATGCGAATCTTCCCGCTCAGCAATTGGACCGAGATCGATATCTGGCGCTACATCGAGCGCGAGGAAATGGAGTTGCCGAGCCTCTATTACGCGCATGAACGGCCCTTGGCGGTGCGCGGCAAGAACCTCGTCCCGTTCTCCGACCTGTTTCCGGCGCGCGAAGACGACGTGATCGAAACCCGCGTTGTGCGTTTCCGAACGGTCGGCGACATCACCTGCACCCTGCCAGTTGAATCCAATGCCGCGACAGTCGAACAAGTGATCGCCGAGACGATGGTCGCCTCGCTCAGCGAGCGCGGAGCGACACGGCTCGACGATCAAACCTCGGATGCTTCGATGGAAGAGCGCAAGCGGGCGGGGTATTTCTGATGGCGCCCCTCGATCAAAAGATGGATACCGCCGACGATATCGGTCTGCTGCGCTTTTCAACGGCGGGCAGCGTCGATGACGGCAAAAGCTCGCTGATCGGCCGGCTGCTCTATGATTCGAAAGCGGTTTCGACCGACCGGATTGCGGCGCTGGAACGCATTGCCCGTCGCAAAGGCGAAGACGTCATCGATCTGTCGCTGCTGATGGACGGGCTGACGGTCGAGCGCGAGCAGGGCATCACGATCGACGTCGCCTATAGCTATTTCGCGACGGCGCAGCGCAAATTCATCATCGCCGACACGCCGGGTCACGAGCAGTACACCCGCAACATGGTGACAGGCGCCAGCACCGCTGACGCGGCGGTCATCCTCGTCGATGCGGCGCGCGGTTTGTCGCTGCAGACGCGCCGCCATCTTTATCTCAGCCATCTGCTGGGCGTGCCGCATCTGGTCGTCGCGGTGAACAAGATGGACTTGGTCGGTTTCGACAAAGGCGCTTATGACATCGTCGTCGCCTCGATCGAGGCATTCGCCGACGCGATCGGGGCCAAGCGTACCTATATCGTCCCCATCTCGGCCAAGCATGGCGACAATGTCGTCAATGCCAGCACGAATATGCCGTGGTACGAGGGCCAGCCGCTGTTGGCGTTACTCGAAGCGCTGCCGCCGGCCATCGTCATGCACCAGGCGCCGTTTCGCTTCCCGGTGCAACTGGTGCGGCGCGTGCCGGTGCACGGTGGCGAGCAAATCCGGCAATATCTCGGGCGGGTCGAATCCGGTCATATCAAAGCAGGCGACGAAATCGCGGTGATGCCGGCGGGGCGCGTGACCCGCGTTCGCGCCGTTTCCGATTTTCATGGGCCGCTGGAGCGCGGCGAATCCGGCCGGTCGATCGCGATCGAGGTTCAGGACGAACTCGACATCGCGCGCGGCGACGTGCTGACGCCGCCGCTGCTGCCGCCACGGGTCGATGACGAGTTTACCGCAACGATTTGCTGGTTCTCGGATGATGGCTTCAACGGTCAAGGCCGTTACCTCGTGAAATGCGGTACGCGTACCGTCGCTGGGCGCGTGGCCGAGATCATCTACCGGCTGGATGTCGCGACGTTGGCGACCGAACCCAATCCCGAAACATTGCGCTGCAACGATATCGCGCGGGTTCGCATTGCTTTGGCTGAATCACTGGCCTTCGACGCTTATGACGCCAATCGCGCGACCGGCGCTTTCATCTTAATCGATGCAGACACCAATGCCACGGTTGCGGCCGGAATGATCGCGTTGCGCGACGGCGAAGCGACCGCCGCCGGCGGCTCGGGCTTTGACGTAGGCCTGTGATGATGAATATCCGGCCCGAAATGGACTTTCGGCCAGCCGCTCTGTGCCGGCGCGAATGTAGGGGCGCATCACGCTGACGCGGCGTGGGCTTGCTCTCATTCTATTTTTCGACGAAAGGTAACACCATTACGATCTCTCGAATCCTCCTCGTTGCGACGGCGCTCGTCGCCATCGCCCCCGCGGCGCGGGCCGACAAGGCTTTGCTCAACGCCTCTTACGACGCGACACGCGAGCTTTATGCCGATTACAACCAAGTCTTCGCCGCGCAATGGCTGAAGCAAACCGGCGAAAAAGTGACGATCGCCCAATCCCATGCCGGCTCGGGCGACCAGGCGCGCGCGGTTATCGACGGTCTCGATGGCGATGTCGCAACCCTGGCGCTTTCCTACGATATCGATGCGATCGCGGAAAAAGCGAAGCTGCTGCCTACCGATTGGCAAACGCGGCTGCCGAACAACAGTGCGCCCTACACCTCGACGATCATTTTTCTTGTCCGCAAGGGCAATCCGAAGAACGTCCATGATTGGAACGATCTCATTCGTTCCGACGTAAAGGTCATCACGCCGAATCCGAAGACGTCGGGCGCGGCGCGCTGGGCCTATCTCGCGGCCTGGGGACAAGTATTGAAAAGCGGCGGCACGCCGGAACAGGCGAAAGATTACGTTGCGAAGCTCTATCACAACGTGCCGGTCCTCGACAGCGGCGGGCGCGGCGCGACCAACACCTTCGTGCAGCGCCGTCAGGGCGATGTCCTCTTGTCGTGGGAAAACGAAGCCTTGTTGGCCGCCCGTCAGCTCGGACAGGATCAATTCGACGTCATCGTCCCGTCGAGCAGCATCCTCGCCGAACCGTCGGTAGCAGTTCTCGACGTGAACGCCGCGAAGCACGGCACCGCGAAAGAAGCCGAAGCTTATCTTCGCTTCCTCTATACGCCCGAGGGACAAGACATCGCCGCGAAGCATTTCTTCCGCCCGCGTAACGCCGAAGTCGCCGCGCGCTATGCTCAGAACTTCGCGGACGTGAAGCTGTTCACGATCGACGATGTCTTCGGCGGCTGGAAAAAGGCGAACGACGCCCATTTCATCGATGGCGCGGCGTTCGACCAAATCTATACGCCGAGCAAGTAATCGAATGAGTTTAACGCTCGCGGCCGGCGGCCGTCGCCGCCGCAATGCCCTGCCGGGGTTTGGCCTGACGCTCGGGATCACGATTTTCGTGCTCTCCGTGCTGATCGTCATTCCGCTCGGCGGGCTGGTCGCCCGTGCCGCGAGCCTTTCACCGTCTCAGATCTTGTCGATCCTATCGTCGCCGCGTGTGTTCTCCGCTTTCCGGCTCAGCTTCGGCTTGGCTTTCATCGCAGCAGTGATCGATGGGTTCGTCGGGATTCTCGTCGCGTGGGTGTTGGTCCGATACCACTTCCCGGGAAAGCGAATCCTCGACTCACTGGTCGATTTGCCCTTCGCGTTACCGACGGCAGTTGCCGGCATCACGCTGACGGCGCTGTATGCCGATGACGGCTGGTTCGGCGCGCCCTTGGCGAAATTGGGTTTGTCCGTCGCGTTTACGCCCTGGGGCATCTTCGTCGCGCTGCTGTTCGTCGGCCTGCCTTATGCGATCCGGAGTTGCCAACCCGTCTTGGCCGATCTCGAACGCGAGGCCGAAGAGGCGGCGGTAACGCTCGGCGCGCAACCGGCACAGATTTTCTGGCGGGTGATACTGCCGCAACTGTTTCCGGCCTTGCTGACCGGGATCGCCTTGGCCTTTGCGCGTGCAGCCGGTGAATATGGCTCGGTCATTTTCATCGCCGGCAACATGCCCGGAATTTCCGAAATCGTGCCGCTGCTGATCGTGATCCGGCTCGAACAGTTCGATTATGCTGGTGCCGCATTACTCGCGACGACGATGTTGGTGATGTCGCTAGTGATTCTGCTGCTGCTCAATCTGTTGTCGATCTGGCGGAGCCGGCAATATGTCTAATCATCGCCGCCCCGGTGAAAACAGAATCGTCCGGTTCTTCCTGATTGCTGCCGCCGTGGTACTGCTGGGGGCGATGCTGGTCGCGCCGTTGGTGCTGTTGTTAGCCGAGGCTTTCGGCAAAGGTGTTGCGGCCTATTTCGACTCCTTCTCGAAGCCGGACACGGTCAGCGCGATTATCCAGACCCTGCTGATCGCTGCTGTCGTCGTGCCGGTCAATACCGTCTTCGGCTTGGCCGCCGCGTGGTGCATCGCCAAATTCAATTTTCCCGGCAAGACGCTCCTTGTCTCGATCATCGATCTACCGATCTCGGTGTCGCCGGTGGTTGCCGGTCTTGTCTTCGTGCTGATCTTCGGTTCGCGCGGTTGGCTGGGGCCGTTCTTCGCGGCGCATGGCATCAAAGTGATCTTCGCTTTCCCCGGCATGGTCATCGCAACGTTGTTCGTGACGATCGCCTTTGTCGCCCGTCAGCTTATCCCCTTGATGCAGCAGCAGGGCCGTGACGAAGAAGAAGCCGCCATGGTGCTGGGCGCGGGCGGCTTTCGGACCTTTTGGTATGTGACCTTGCCGAATATTCGCTGGGCGTTGGTCTATGGCGTCTTGCTGTGCAATGCGCGGGCGATGGGCGAATTCGGCGCGGTGTCGGTGGTGTCCGGCCATATTCGCGGCCAGACCATGACCATGCCGTTGCAAGTACTCGCCCTTTATCAGGATTACGATAGCGTCGGCGCCTTCGCGGTCGCCTCGCTGCTGGCCTTCCTCGCGGTCGTCACGCTCGTCGTGCGGCGTGTCCTCGAATGGCGCTTCCGCGCGGAATTGGGTTATGCTGGCTCCCTATAAACCAATGAACATCGCGATCGAAGGCCTCAGCAAGCGCTTCGGCAAAACCTTGGCGCTCGACAATGTCACGCTTGCCGCGCGGCCGGGCGAATTGCTGGCGTTGCTGGGACCGTCGGGCTCGGGCAAGACTACGTTGCTGCGGATCATCGCCGGTCTCGAAACCGGCGAGACCGGCATGCTGACAATCGGCGGCACCGACGCGATGAATCTGCCGCCGCGCGAACGTGGGATCGGCTTCGTCTTTCAAAGCTATGCCTTGTTCCGCCATATGACGGTGTTCGAGAACATCGCTTTCGGTCTGCGTATCCGGACAAGGTCTGAGCGCCCGAACCGAAGCGAGATCGCGGATCGGGTGAATCATCTCTTGTCGTTGGTGCAACTGGACGGCATGGGCGCGCGCTATCCGGCGCAACTTTCCGGCGGGCAAAGGCAGCGTGTCGCCCTGGCGCGCGCCTTGGCGGTCGAGCCGAAGGTGCTGCTGCTGGATGAGCCGTTCGGCGCGCTCGACGCGAAGGTTCGTGTCGAACTGCGTCATTGGCTGCGGTCGTTGCATGACCGGTTATCCCTGACCACCGTGTTCGTTACGCATGATCAGGAAGAAGCGTTGGAACTGGCCGATCGCGTCGCAATTCTTGCGGCGGGCCGGATCGAGCAATTGGGGCCGCCGCGCGAAGTCTATGATGCCCCGGCGTCGCCTTTCGTGATCGAATTCCTCGGCGAGGTGAATCGGTTTTCATGCCGGGTGCAAAATGGGTTGGCGCGGCTCGCGCTGCAGGGGTGTGAGCCCGTTGCGGCGCCGGGCCTGCCCGATGCGCTGGCCGTCGCCTATGTCCGGCCGCATGAAATCGAACTGGTGGATGCCCAGGCCTCCGGTGCCGCGACGGCAACGGTGCGCAGCGTGTCGGTCATCGGCCCCCGGACGCGTATCCATCTGACCGCCGGCGATCAGGTGATCGAGGCGGACGCCGAACGCAGCCGCGCCGAGGCGCTCGATCTCAGCCCGGGGAAGTCGGTGGGCCTGCGTTTCAGGACCGTACGGATTTATCCCACCGCGCGCTGACCCGACCTCGTGTCCCGGCTTTCTTGACTCATTCGTGGCGGCGCAGGACATTGGCGCGGCAAAACGATGCGTCGCAATGGACGCACAAGGGAACGCCACGAAGGGGCACATAAAATGAAAGTCGTCGTTTACGGTCCTTACAAGCGGACGGGTGCGCTTGTTGATGCCAATGTCATCGATCTCTCTTACGCTTGCGCAAAATATCTGCGCGAGAAAGCCAACGAGACGAGCCCGCTCGAGATGGCGGAAGCCCTGGTGCCGTCCAATCTGGCGCGGTTGATCGAAGGCGGCGCGCGCGCGATCGAAAACGCGCAAAAGGCGATCGATTACGTTTCCAGCCAAGCGCAGAACAAGCTGGGCCCGAACGGCGAGCGCGTCGTGTATCCGGCCGGTGACGTGAAGCTGCATGCGCCGCGTCCCGACAATGCGCGCACGGCCTGCGCCGGCGGCAATTTCGCCGATCACGCCGCCGCCATGGCGATCAAGATGCGCGGCAAGCCCTATGAAGGCGATCCGGCTGATGCGATCCGCAAGGCGGGCATTTGGGGTTTCTGGAAAATGCAGCGCGAATTCTGCGGCCCGGATGATGAACTGATCTATCCCGCACGCTGCAACCGTCTCGACTATGAAGGCGAGATCGCGGTCGTGCTCGGCAAACGCGGCGTCGATCTGAAGCAATCGCAGATCAAAGACTATGTTTGGGGCGTCACCATCCTCGCCGACTGGTCGATCCGTGGCTGGAATGAGCCGGGCGGCGGCTCGCTTAATTTCGCCATTCCGAAGAACTTCGACACCTCGACCTCGCTCGGGCCGTGCATCGCCGTCGGCGAAACCGATCCGGACGACACGTTCTGCGAGACTCTGGTCAACGGCGAACGCCGCCAATATTTCAGCTCCAAGGACATGGTGCTGAGCTTTGGCGAATATCTCGAATATCTGTCGCGCGATTTCACCTTGTTCCCGGGTGACATCATCAGCGGCGGCACCGCGGCCGGCACGGCGGCGGATTCGAGCGCCTTGCTGCCCGACCGCACCTCGGCGCCCGAACGCTTCTTGAAGGCGGGCGACGTCGTCGAGATGAAGTCGCCGGCCATCGGCACGTTGCGCACGCGCGTCGTCGCCAAAAAGAAGTAACGCCGAAAACTTGTTCCCGCCGCCGGTGTCTCATGACGGCGGCGGCGGGGCAGGTGGTTCTAGAAATACTTGGCTTGATCCTACCGCTTCGGTTTAAGATGACCTTCTGAGAACGACCGGCTGCCCATCGATACGAGGCGCCGGCGGACTTCGGGAGGAAGCAATGGCCCATCAGACGCCGGTTTTGTCGCGTCGCGGCGTGACACCGAACCTATTTCCATCGCTGACTCTTTTGCGCGCATCGCGTTCGTCGATGCGTGCCTAAAGCCGATCGCGCGGTAACGCGCTGAATCAAAAATCATCACGGGGGAAAGCATGACGGGTCGAAATGTGTGGTTGCGTGCCGGAATTGCCGCGGTGGTTGGGTTTACGATGTCGGCCATCGCACCGGCCCAGGCGCAACAGCCGACGGGCAAACCGATCCGCATCGGCCAGACCCTGTCGCTTACCGGCGGCTTTGCTCAGACCGGTCTTGCTCATCGCATTGCCAGCGAGATTTTCGTCGAGCGGTTGAATGCCAAGGGCGGGCTGCTGGGCCGGCCGGTCGAATATGTCGTGCTCGACGATCAATCGAAGCCCGATATTTCCCGCACGCTTTATGAACGGCTGATCACAGCCGACAATGTCGATCTCATCATCGGTCCTTACGGCACCGCGAACATCCTTGCCGCGATGGGCGTAGCGCAGCGTTATCACAAAGTCTTCATCGAAAACACGTTGGGACAGCCCCAACTCGCGACCTACGAATGGCATTTTTCGGCCACGATCGGCGGCCCCGATGCGACCTCGACCTTGCCGGTGAAAGTGCTCGACGCCTATGCCAGCACCGGCAATCCGCCGAAGAAAGTCCTGATCGTCGCCAGCAAGTTCCCCTCGGCCAACGATATGGCGAAGGGAATGGAGCGGGCGTTGAAGGCGCGCGGGACCGAGGAATTGGGCATGCTCGAATACGAAGGCGGCACGCGCGATTTCAATTCGATTGCGGCGCGCGTCAAGGACGCCGATCCCGATCTTATGTTCATGGCCAGCCTCGGCGTCGAAGGCAGCCAACTGCTCGAAGCGCTCAATCGCATCGGTTACAAGCCGAAGCGGCATTTCTATCTTTATCCCTCAGGCGTGATGGCCGCCGATCCGCTGGCCGATAACGCCTTGTCTTATTCCGCCTTCGAAGATGTCGAGCCCTATATCTCGACGCCCGAGGGTGCCGCCTTCGCCAAGGAATATGATGCGCGCGCTGCGAAGGCCGGCCTGCCTTATCCTTTCGCCGATTCCCAGGCGGGCAATGAATATGCCGGTTGGGAAATTCTGATCGCGGGCGTCAAGGCGACCAACAGCCTCGACGACAAGAAGATCGCCGAATGGCTCGACAAGAACGAGGTCGAGAATATCGAAGGCAAACGCGATTTCAGCGGCCGCTCGCATACGACGGCGACCGACATGCAGCAACTGAAGCAAGTGCAGAAAGGCCGTTGGGTCACGATCTGGCCGTTGGATAAACGGACGCCCGGCGCGCAGCTCGTCGCACCGTGATGCGAACGCCCCCCACCCCAACCCTTCCCCTCAAGGGAGGAGGGAGTGATGGAAGCGGCCACGTAACTTCTCCTCCCCCCTTGAGGGGGAGGTTGGGTGGGGGGTAGCGCCATGCCGCATCTCTCTCTGCTGGAACAGGCGCTGCTGACCGGTGTGCTGACGGGCGGGCTCTACGGGCTGCTGGCCCTGGGACTCAGCCTCAGTTGGGGTTTGCTGCGGCTGGTCAATCTCGGCCACTTCGCGATGGCGTTGCTGGGCGCTTATCTCACCTGGTGGCTCGGCACGTCGTATAACGTTGCGCCATGGTGGGCAGGGCTGCTCGTCGTCTTCGTCTTCTTCTTTTACGGCGTCGGGCTCCATTGGGTGTTCATGCGGTTTCGCGTCACCGAAATGGCGTCGATGCTGATCACCTTCGCCTTTGCCGTGATCGTCGAATCGACGATCCAGACGATCTGGACGGCCGATTTCAGACGCTATGAAACGGCCTGGGGCAGCCAGTCCTGGGTCGTCGGCTCGCTCTATGTGCCGAAGCTCAACACCATCGCCTTCGTCGTTGCCGGCGCCCTCGCGGCCGCGACCTGGGCGTGGCTGCGTTACACCTATGCCGGGCGCGCCCTGCGCGCCTGCGCCGAGGACCCGCCGATCGCGACCGCCTTCGGCATCAATCATCGTGGTCTCTCATTCCTGCTGTCGGGTCTTTGCGCCGCCTTCGCCGGTGTCGCTGGTGTCTTCATCGCCTTGATCGCGACATTGGCCCCGTCCGAAATATGGTCCTGGATCGGCGTCGTCTTCGCGGTGGTCATCATCGGGGGCCTTGGCAATCCGCTCGGTGCGCTCGCCGGTGGGGTGCTGATCGGCGTTTGCGAAGCGATGACGATGGCGATCGTCAATCCGTCCTGGGCGCCACTCGTGTCGTTCTCGGTGCTGATCGCCCTTCTGCTGTTCAGGCCGCGATGGATATGACCAACAGCAATCGCGTCGCTCTCGCTGCCGTCGTCCTAGCCGCTGTATCGCTGCTGGCGCTTCCGGCGAGCAACATCGCGCCGTTCTACATCTCGTTCCTCTATCTGATCTTCTTCTGGATCTCGATGGCGACGAGCTGGACGATACTCAGCGGCTTCGCTGGCTATTGGAGCTTCGGTCACGCCGCCTTCTTCGGCTCCGGCGTCTATACCTCGGCGACGCTGGCGGCGAAGCTGGGCGTGCCGTTCCTGTTGACGATACCCTTCGCCGCGGGTGTCGCGGCGCTGTTGGGGACCGGCATCGGCTGGCTCGTCTTCCGCATGCAGCGGTTGCGCGGTGAACTCTTCGCGCTGATGACCATCTCGATCACGTTCGTCGTGGCCGCGGTCATTTCCAATACGCCGATCGACGGCGGCTCGGGCGTCTATTTGATCAGCGTGCCCGTGCCCGAAATCTTCGGCTCGCAAAGCGGCACGATCTATCTGTTGGGGCTGTTCTTCGCCGCCGTCACGCTGGGTATTACCTATGGGATCTATCGCTCGCGCATGGGCATGGGACTCTTTGCCATTCACGATGACGAAGACGTCGCTGAAACCAAGGGCGTGCCGACTTTCCGGTACAAGCTGGGCGCGATTGCCTTGTCGTCCGGCATCGCCGGTGCGGTCGGCGGGGTCTATTCGATCTATGTTAGCTATGTCACGGTCGGTGAAACCTTCGAGGTCACGGTGATCATGTATCCCGTGGTCATGAGCATCTTCGGCGGCTCGCGCCATTGGCTGGGGCCGGCGTTGGGGGCGACTATCGTCACCATCGCGCTGTACGGCTTCCCGTCCGGACCCCAGGCTGCGCTCGGTCGCGGCGGCATCGCGTTGGGGCTTATCCTCGTCGTTCTGCTCCTGCCCAATGGCGTGATGCCGAGCCTGATCGGTTGCTGGCGCCGTCTCGCGCCAAAACAGCTGGTGCCGGTGCAGGTTCTGCCGCAGCCACTTGTACCCGAGCCGCGCGTTGCGGCAGGGGCGGTCGCGATGGTTGCCGACACGCCGGTGCTCGAATGCCGCGATGTCGGCAAAAGTTTCGGCGGCGTTCAGGCGTTACGCGGTGTGACCCTCGACGTGCGCCAGGGCGAGATTCTGGGTCTCGTCGGCCCGAACGGGTCGGGCAAATCGACGCTCATCAATGTCATCACCGGGCACTTCAAGCTGAGCCAGGGCAGCGTCCTATTCGACGGAGCGCCGATCGACGGTCTGCCGGCGCACAGCGTTGCCCGTCTCGGCATCGCGCGTTCCTATCAGATTCCGCGCCCGTTCGATCGCCTGACGGTGCTCGACAATGTTGCGATGGCGGCGAGCTTCGGCGACGGCCGCAACGAGAACGAGGCGCGGCGCATGGCGGCCCATTGGCTCGGCTATACCGGCCTTGCCAAAAAGGCTTTCGATTATCCGGTTACGCTCAATCTGCACGAACGAAAATTCCTCGAACTGGCGCGCGCGCTGGCGGCGCGGCCCCGGCTGTTGATGTTGGATGAGGTCCTGTCGGGCCTCAACAATACCGAGGTCGATGCCGCACTCGAACTCATTCGCGACATCCGCACGCGCGGCACGACGATCATTTTCGTCGAACATCTGATGCGCGCCGTCGTTGCTCTGTCGGATCGCGTAGCGGTGCTGAATGGCGGCACGCTGATCGCGCTCGGCTCGCCGGAGGAAACCATGCGCGATCCCGAAGTGGTCAGCGTCTATCTCGGTGGCGCCCATGCTTCTTGAAGCGCGCAATCTGACGAACGGCTATGGCGGCGCCCCGGCGATCTGGGACGTCTCGATCGATGTCGGCGAAGGCGAGATCATCTCGGTCATCGGCCCGAACGGCGCCGGCAAAAGCACGCTGATCAACACAATCGCGGGTCTATTGCGTGGCCAGACCGGTTCACTGCGTCTGGGTGGGACCGAACTTTCGACTGTGCCGTCGCATCAAATCTGCAATCACGGCATCGCGCTGGTGCCCGAAGGCCGCCGGTTGTTCACCGGGATGAGCGTCGAGGAAAATCTCGAGATCGGTTGTTACCGTTCCGCAGCGCGCCGCAACCGGGATCAAAGCCTCGAACGCGTCTATGGCCTCTTTCCCGTGCTGCGCGAACGCCGTCAGCAACTGGCCGGCACTTTGTCGGGCGGACAACAGCAGATGGTCGCCATCGCCCGCGCGCTGATGACCCAGCCGCGTCTGTTGCTGCTCGACGAACCGTCGCTGGGCCTTGCGCCGTCGATCGTTGGCGACATGTTCCGCATCATCCGCACGATTCAATCCGAAGGCATGGCAATCCTGCTTGTCGAACAGAATGTGCTTCAGGCGATGGAAATCGCCGACCGCGCCTATGTGCTGGAAGAAGGTCGCATCGTCGCCTCCGGCTTGCCGCGCGAACTGTTGGCTCAATCACGCATTAAAGAGGCCTATTTGGGGCTTTAGTTGCTTCATCGTCATTGCGAGCGTCGCGAAGTTTGGCCGCACGCTGGATTGCTTCGTTATGCCCGCAATGACGGAAGAGCTGGGGTAAGACAGCCCCCACAATCGATCGCCCGTGAAGGGGCGTGCTAGGGGAGGTTTCATCTTGGATCGCAGACAATTTTTCACGGGTGTAACCGCCGCCGGCATTTGCACGAGCTGCGGCCTGCGCCGTTCGTCGGCGCAACCGGCTAAAGGCGGACAGCGCCGCAAGGTGATGGTTGGCGGCAAGCGGGTTCGCACGGTCGATATTCATTGCCATTGCACCGTTCCTGAAGTGCTCGACGTCGTCAAAGGTACGCCGATGGAAGCGCGGGCGCAGCAATCGCTGCGCGTGCCGGGCAACAACCCGTCGATGGAAAAACGTCTCGCGGTGATGGATGCCGACGGCATCGATGTCGAGGCGATGAGCGTCAATGCCTGGTGGTATGGCGCCGATCAGGACACGGCGCGCCGCATCATCGATCTGCAGAACGAAAAATTGATGGCGCTCTGCCAGCAAGCGCCTGGACGCTTGGCGGCTTTCGCAACGGTGTCGCTGCAATTCCCCGAACTTGCCGCGAAGCAGCTTGAGATCGGCATGAAGCAGCAAGGGCTATGCGGCGGTGCCATCGGCTGCAGCGTCGAGGGCGACGAGCTATCCAATCCGAAATTCGATCCGTTCTGGCAAAAAGCCGAGGAACTCGGCGCACTGCTCTTCATGCACCCGCAGGACAGCGAAGCCGTCACCGGGATTGCCAAGCGCGTGCAGGGCTATGGCGCACTGGGCAATGTGATCG
The DNA here is from genome assembly GCA_903822185.1 of uncultured Rhodospirillales bacterium. Taxonomy (GTDB): domain Bacteria; phylum Pseudomonadota; class Alphaproteobacteria; order ATCC43930; family CGMCC-115725; genus CAIKMD01. The sequence continues at coordinate 43,054 of CAIJOA010000042.1, forward strand.
GCAATCCGTTGGAAACGACGATCGCGCTGTCGCACATGATCATGGACGGGACCCTCGATAAGTTCCCGAAGCTGCGACTTTGTGCGGCGCATGGCGGCGGCTATCTGCCGTCTTATGCGGCGCGGCTCGATCATGGCTGCTCGGTTCAGCCGAACTTCTGCAAAGGCAACGGGCCGAGAAAAAAACCCAGCGAATATCTGAAACAGATCTATATCGATTCGCTGATTTTCACGCCCGAGGGCCTGCGCCATCTCGTCGCCGAATCCGGCGCGGGACAGATCATGATCGGTACGGACTATGGCTTCCCCTGGGTCGATGACCCGGTGGGGCATGTGCTCTCGACGCCCGGCCTCAGCGACGCGAACAAGATCGCGATCCTGGGCGGCACGGCGGCGAAGCTGATCAAGCTGCCGCCGATGGCGTGATCCGCCGTATTTAATCCGATCAACAGAGCCGCGTCAGCGGCGCGGCTCTGCTTTCGGAAAGGCGTAGGGGCCAAGTCGGGAACAGAGGAACGCGGCAATCACCAGCAGAACGGCAAAGCCGATCAGCGCCAGATTGTACGAGTGGAAGATGTCGTAATCGAAGCCCATCAAGGCAGGGCCTAGCCCGACGCCGACGGCGAAACCGGGGAACATATAGCCGTAGATTTCGCCGAAGGTGCGAATGCCGAAATAGCGGCTGACGAAAAACCCCATCATGTCGATTTCGACGCCGAGCCCGGCGCCGCAGAGCAGCACCGCGATGATCGGCGCCGGGCCGCCGACACCACTCGCGAGGAGCGCACAGCCGATGGCGGGCAAGGCGAGGACTACCGCGCCGACATAAGGGGCGAAATACCGGTCGAGCAGATAGCCGCCGAGAACGCGGCCGATGATGATGGCGATGCCCGAGGAAGATAAAACGCGCGCGGCGATATCGGTAGGCATGCCATGATCGGTCAGCAAGGCGACGACATGAGCGAGCGTTCCGTTGATGGTCAGGCCGCCAATAAAGAAAATGGTGATCAGTGACCAGAAACGGCCCGTCCGCAGGGCTTCGCGGCCCGTAATCCCGGGCGGCAAGGAACCGGCGGCGCCGAGCCCGCGCGCGTTCTGGACATAGCCTGGCGGGTCGCGAATGACCAAGGCGAAGGCTGAGAAGGCCAATACAAAATTGGTGAGGGCAAGCCCGAAATAGGCTTCGCGCCAGCCGAAATGATCGATCAGATATTGCGCCTCGAGCGGCATCAGGATCGCCCCGATGCCCGATCCCGTGGTGGCGATGCCGAGGGCGAGGCCGCGTTCTTTATCGAACCACGAGGCGATGGCCTTTGAATAGGTCATCGGTCCTTGCGCCGGGCCGCCCGATGCGGCGACGGCGAAGATCAGATAAAGCACGATCAGATAAGGCCCCATCATCCCGAGGCTGGCGATCGCCAGCGAGAGGACGATGACCATCGGCAGGACCGAGCGGCGGATACCGAAGCGATCCAGCATGCGTCCGAAGATCGGCGTGAACAGTACCGAGCAGACGCCGGTGACGAGCAGCGCGGCGGAGAAACCACCGCGGCTCCAGCCCATTTCCTCGGTCACGGGCTTCAGGAAAACGCCGAAGGCGAGGACGAGGATGGACCCGGTGCCGACCGTGAGGCCGACGGCGCAGGCGACCACGATCCACCAACGGTTGCGCCAGAATCCCTGCGTGCCGGGTGCTGCTGTTTCGCTTGTCATGATGCCCGATGAAGGTTGTTCATCCGACCGTTATAGCGATCCTTTGGGATAATTATACTTGCCGAGCGGCAGAAACAGCAGCGCGGCGAGGACCAGCAAGCCGACATAGACCGCTAGAACCTGGTCATAGCTGTGGAAATGATCGAAGCCGACGCCGAGGATCGCCGGTCCGATGCCGATCCCCATGGCGAAGAGGGCGAAGATCAAGCCGTAGAGAATCCCGAACGAGCGCCTGCCGAAATAGCGGCTGACGAAGAAACCGAGCATATCGACCTCCGCGCCAATCGCGAGCCCGATGCAGACCGCCGCGAAAAAGGGCGCGGGACTTCCGGCATGGCTCCAGAGAAGCGCGGCGCCGATCGGCGGCAGTAACATGACGCAGGCGGAGAAAAGCGGCCCGCGCACGAAATCGAGGGCGAAGCCGACGACGATGCGCGCGACCAAGGCGGCGAGGCCGGACACGCCCAGCAAGGCGGCGGCGCTTTGCGGCGTATAGCCACGATCGGTCAGCATCGCGACGAAATGCGCGCTCAGCATGCCGTTATTGGCGGTGCCTTCCAGCAGGAAGATCGCGGCCAGCAGCCAGAATTGCCGCGTGCCGGTGATGGCGGCACGGGCGGAAATGCCCAACGGCTGCGGCCCGTTCGCCGTTGCGGCAGCGTTGGCGATGCGCATCCGTTCGAAATAGCCCGGCGGCTCGCGCACGAACAAGGCGATCATGCCAAAGGCAAGCACCCAGGTCATGATGCCGATTGCGACATAGGCGGCGCGCCAGCCGAACGCCGAGATGAAGAATTGCGCGACCTGCGGCAGCAAGAACGTGCCGAGCCCGACGCCCGATGTCGCGATGCCGAGCGCAAGACCGCGATCCTTGTCGAACCAGGCGGTGATCGCCTTGGAATAGACGATCGGGCCGACGCAGGCGCCGAAACCGGAGGCGCAGCCGAAGGCGACATAGATCAGCCAAACGGTATTCGGCGTCATCAGCGCGAAGCTGCACAACGACAGCGCATAGAGCGTCGTGACGGGCAGGGCGATGCGGTGGATGCCATGGCGATCCATCAAGCGGCCGAAGATGGGTGTCAGGATCGGCGCGGTGATCGCACTGGCCAGCAGGCCCGATGAAAACAGACCACGCGACCAGCCGAGTTCGGTCGTGACCGGGACCATGAAGACATTGACGGTGAAGATGACGGCCGTGCCCGGCCCGACGATCATGCCGATCAACGAACCGATGACGACCCACCAGCGATTTTGAAAAAGCGTGCGGCTTTCACCGGCCTCGATGCTTGCCATGGCGTTTCCCCCTTATTCGTTTGACGACACGGCCTTATCCGGCCGCTTTATCTTTTTGCGGCTAGACGACGACCCGGGCGGGCCATTCTTGTTGAGGCGCTTTCGCGGCTGCGGCGATCTCCGCCGCACGCGAGCCCCACATGCAGGCATTATAGGAATCGAGCGTGAATTGCCGGGGGCGATAGGTCGCTTCTTCCTCCGGCATGACATGCTTCACGCCGCAGGAATATTCGTAGGTCACTTTATCGGGGCCCTCGAAATAGACCATGATCGCGGTCGAGATCGGATGCCGCCCCGGCCCGTGAATGATGCGGATGTTGTTGGCTTTGAGGAAGTAATAGGACTTCATCACGTCATCCAGGTCTTCGACCTGATGATTGATGTGATGGATTCCGGTGCGGTTCGACGGGAACAGCACGATCGAATGATGCACCGTGTTCAGGCGTAGAAACGGTGATCCGCCAAGCCAATCTGAAATCCGCGCGTTGCACAGCTTTGTCCAGAATTTGGTGTCGCGTTCGGCGTCCGTGGTGAAAAGACCGATATGGCTGAAGCCGTCGATGCCGGCGTCCCGGCCCGGGAAATACCGCACGCCGCTGTGATAAGGCCGCGCCACGATCTCGATCTTGTTTCCGCTCGGGTCGTGCGAGGCGATGAAATGCTTGGTGCGCCGCGCATCGCATTCCTCGCGCGTGCCGAAATGGACTTTGTGACCGGCATCCTCGAGAACCGCGCCGACCGCATCGAGATCGTCCGGATCGCGCAGGTCGAGTCCGATGGTATGATCCGTCGGGTCGCCCTCGAACAGCATTAGCGAGAAATCGCGGGTGTCCCCCCGGACAGCAACTTTGTCGCTGCGGAAGTAGGCGGCTTTGCCTTCGCGAGCGGCGAGCTGCAGCCCGATGATGTCGGTCGCGTATTTGATCGAGGATTCGAGATCGGCGGTGCCCATCCGCAGGTAACGGATATCGTGCAGGTTAATCATCGGCCGTCCGTCCCCATGATCGCCGAATTATCGCGCTTATAAGGAGGGTGCTACTGCCCACCGGCACTGTCAATAACGGCGGTGGTTCTGCTGCCCTTGGGGCAAACCATCGGCTAAGCTTGCGCCAAAATAAAACGAGGGAGGAATTGATGCGCGCGACGATGACGGCTTTGGCGATGCTCGTGGCGGTCGTCCTGACTGCGCCCAATGCTTCTGCCGAAGACATCAAGATCGGCCTGCTTAAAGCCGCCAGCTCGACCGCGATCTATCTGGCGAAAGACCGGGGCTATTTCGCTGCCGAAGGCCTCAATGCCGAATTCCTGTTCTTCGACGCGGCGGCGCCGATCGCCGTCGCGGCGGTGGCCGGCGCGGTCGATATCGGTTCGGTCGGCACCTCCGCTGGGATGTTCAGCCTTGGCGCTCAAGGTGCGCTGAAACTCATCAGCGGTCAGGTGCGCGAGTTTCCGGGTTTTCAGACTTTGTCCTTCCTGGTGTCTCCCAAGGCTTACGAGGCCGGGCTGAAATCCTTCAAGGATATCGGCGGTCATTCGGTCGCGGTGGCGCAGGTCGGTTCGGGCTCGCATTACAGCGTCACGTTGATCGCCGCGAAATATAACATCGACCTCGCCAGCATCCGCATCCTGCCGCTGCAATCGATCTCCAATCAATTATCGGCGGTCACGGGCGGCCAGGCCGATACGGCGGTGATTGCCGGAACGCCGGTGCTGCCGTCGATCGAACGCGGCGATGTGCGTCTCCTCGGCTGGGTCGGCGATCAGGTGCCGTGGCAGATAGGGGCTGTCTTCGTTTCGACCAAGACTGACACCGAACGGTTCGACATGGTTCAGCGTTTCCTGCGCGCGTTTAAAAAGGGCATGCAGGAATATCACGACGCCTTCGCCGGCCCTGACGACAAACGGCGCGATGGTCCGAACGAGGCGGCTGTCATGGAAGTCATGGCGAAATATACCGAGCAACCGATCGCGCGGCTGAAACAGGCGATCCCCTATATCGATCCGCAGGGCCGCATCGATATCGAGGATATGCAGCGCCAGATCGATTGGTTCCGCTCGCAAAATCTGCTGAAGGGCGAACCGAAGATCGCCGACATGGTCGATGCGCGCACCGTCATTCCACTGCCGAAGAAATAATCTTCAGCCGATCGGCAGCCCGACATAGATTTCGGCGAGCGCCGTCGCCGCGGCCTTCGAGCTGCAGACATAGTCGAGATCGGCGAGATGGATGCGTCGCTCGAACGCGGTTTCCGCGTCGTTGCGGTGGAACAACGTGGTCATGTACCACGAGAAGCGTTCGTATTTCCAAATCCGCGTGAGGCAGGTTTCGGTGTAACTATCGAGCCGATCCTTGCTGCCTTTCTTATACCAGTCGTCGAGTCCGCGTGAGAGCATGACGACGTCAGCGACCGAAAGGTTGAGGCCCTTGGCGCCGGTCGGCGGCACGATATGGGCGGCGTCGCCGGCGATGAACAACCGGCCATGCTGCATCGTCTGGCAGACGAAACTGCGCAGCCCGACGATACTCTTCTGAAAGATTTTGCCCTCGAACAATTCCCAACCCGGAAACGCAAACCGTTCCTGCATCTCGGCCCAGATACGATCGTCGGACCAGGCATCGAGCGAATCATGCGGATCGCATTGCAGATAGATCCGCTGCGTCATCGGGGAACGGGTGCTCAGCAGGGCGAAGCCGCGCTCGTGATTGGAATAGACCAGTTCATGCCAAGAGCGCGGCGCTTCGGCGAGAATACCGAGCCAGCCCCAAGGATAGTGCATATCGAGCTCTTGCCGTGCGCTCTGCGGAATCGCCTGACGGCTCGGGCCGTGGAAGCCGTCGCAGCCGACGATGAAGTCGCAATCGAGAACTTGCGGTGCGCCCTCAGCGTCGTTGAAGGTAATGCGCGGTTTGTCGGTTTCGACATCGGCAATGGCGACGTTCGATACCGAAAAGAGCAGCGGTCCGCCTTGCGCGAGCCGCGCTGCGACCAGATCCTTCAGCACCTCGTGCTGGGCATAGACGGTGATCTTCTTGCCGGTCAGTTCTTCGAAATCCAGATGATGGCGCTGGCCGAGGAACTGCATCGTGATGCCGGTATCGGGCCGGCCTTCGCGCATCATGCGCTCGCCCAGGCCCATCTCGTTCATCAGGTCGATCAGCCAATGCTCCAGCACGCCGGCACGAATCGTGTTCTCGATGTCGTGACGGCTGCGGTTTTCGAGCACGACGCAATCGATGCCGATGCGATGCAAGAGGTGCGAGAGAAAGAGGCCCGCAGGCCCCGCGCCGATGATGCCGATCTGGGTACGCATGGCCCGCAGCTAAGCCCGTTTCCGGGCTATCGACAAGGCCAATCGTTGCCTTACTTCGGTTGTGACGGTCCCGGGTGCTTTCTATGATGAGCATAGAAAATAAGCGTTGGGGGATGACATGCCGGAAGACATGCGATGGGTTGGTGCCTGGACCAACGGGCTGGTGACCGTCGATAAAAGCGCCTTCAGCAATCAGACCCTCCGCATGATCGCCCGCGTAACGCTAGGCGGGAACAAACTGCGGCTGCGTCTTTCCAATCTCTATGGTCTGCAGAAACTGACCATTGGCGCGGTGCATGTCGGGTTGCGCGATGGTGCCAGCGAACGGATCGTGCCGGGCAGCGACCGAACGGTGACGTTCGGCGGCCAAGGCGCGGCGGTAATCGGTCCCGGCGCGCTCATCGTCAGCGATCCGGTCGAGCTCGATGTCACTGCACTCAGCGATCTTGCGGTCAGCCTCTATATCCCCGGGGAGATACCCGAGAATTTTCCGATCACTGGCCACGGCAATTGCCATCAGACTAACTATCTCTCGACGCCCGGCGATCACACGGGTGCGACGGCCTTGCCGGTGCAGGCGACGACCGAGAATTGGTATTTTCTCGGTGCGATCGAGATTCTGTCAGTGGCGACGACGGGCGGCATCGTCTGTCTTGGTGATTCGCTCACAGAAGGCAATCTATCGAGCCTCGATTCCAACAGCCGCTGGCCGGATCAATTGGCGCGACGTCTGGCAGCGCGCGGCGAGCGTGTTTTCGGCGTGATGAACCAGGGCATCGGCGGCAATCGCATCCTGCACGACATGCGCGGCGATAGCGGCTTGCGGCGTTTCGATCGCGATGTGCTGGGCCAAGCCGGTGTCACGCATGTGATCGCCTGTATCGGCACGAACGATCTGCGCAATCAGCGCGGCCTCGAATCAGAGATCGTGACGGCCGCGCAGATGATTGCGGGATTGCAGCAATTCGCGTTGCGCGCCCGCGCCGCCGGCCTAACCATCTATGGCGCGACCCTGTTGGGCTACGAGAACGAAACCTATTTCCCCGGCGCCTGGACGCCGGCCGGCGAAGCCAAGCGCCAGGAAATCAACGCCTGGATTCGTACTGCCGGTGCGTTCGACGCCGTGATCGATTTCGACAAAGCGACCGTCGATCCCGCTCGTCCGGCCAGCATGCGCGCCGACTATGACTGCGGCGATCATCTCCATCCGAACGATGTCGGCTATCGCCACATGGCCGATTCGATCGATCTATCCTTGTTTTCTTAATTCCCGTCATTGCGAGCGAAGCGAAGCAATCCAGTGTGCCAACAGACTGGATTGCTTCGTCGCTCTGCTCCTCGCAATGACAGAAGAACTACTGGAACCAGATGTTCTTCGCGTCGGGATTGCCTTTGATCAGCTTTTGCTCTTTAGCGATATCGATCCAGAACTGAATCTGCGCCGGTGCGAGGTCCACATTGAGGACCGGCGCCGGCAAAGATGCGACAACCGCGGCCGGCAGGCCGGTATATTTGCCGATCGCTTCGTTCATCTCGTTCGGGTGGGTCTTCATGAATTCCACCGCCTCGCGCATCGCCTCGCGCATGGCTTCGATCTGCGGGCGATGGGCGGTTGCCCATTTGCGCGTTGTGGCGAAGATGACCGTGGGCGTGCCGTTCGGCGTGCTGCCCAGCCAGTTCGATACGGCCTTGCCGGCGCCCGATTGGAGGATGCGTGCCGTGAACGGCGCTTGCGACGGGTAGGCGTCGATCTGTCCGCTTTTAAGGGCATCGCCGGCTTGCGGGAATCCGAGTTCGACATATTTGACGCTGTCGGGATCGACGCCGTTCGCCTTCAGGTCGCGGCGCAACATGATATGCAGCAACGCGCCGATGCCCGGCACGCCGACCACTTTGCCCTTAAGGTCGGTGGTTTTCTCGATGCCCGACCCGATCCGCGCGATCAGCACGTCGCCGGGCAGGGGATAAACCGAGCCGCCGGAAAAGACGACCAGATCGAGTCCCGCGTCGTTGGCCTGTAATACCGACGGCATCGTCGGGCCGCCGATATCGACCGAACCGCTGACGATCGCGCCTGGGATGTTGCCCGAGATCGCGGTCTGAATGAACTCGAGATCGACGCCGCGTTTTTGGAAGAAGCCCTGCTGCTCGGCGACATAGCCGGCGGTAAAGCCCGCGACGGCTGTGTAAGTCATCTTGATCTTTTCTTGCGCGCTTGCCGGATGAACGGCGGATAGAGCGATCAACGCAAAGCCGATGCCGGCAAGGGTGGTCTTAAGGCGCATGATAACTCCCTGTTTCGGTCCGGCTTTTTGAAGCCGCTTCGGCAAAACTAGCACAGTGTGTAGTTGTCGCGAAGCCGCGAAGTGTGCAAGTTTGTCGGGACGGCACAGAGAAGGCACGTTCGATCAATGAAGGCTTTCAAGGGAGCGCTCTTTCCCATTGCGTTTTTGCTTTTGTGGGAAATCGGTATGCGGGCCGCCCACGTCGAAAGCGATTCGCTGGCGGCGCCGTCGCAGATCGTCGTCGCCTTCGGCCAAGCCGTCATAGATGGTACGATCCTCCATCGCACCGGCGAAACGCTCTTGGCGGCTCTGTGTGGGCTCTGCATCGGCGGTGGCCTCGCGCTGGTGTTCAGTATCCTGCTCGGCCTTGTGCCGGCCTTTGCTCGTTTGATGCAATTTTCGATCGAACTGCTGCGGCCATTGCCGCCGGTCGCGCTCATCCCGATCGCCATGCTGATTTTCGGCTTCGGTTTTTCGATGGAAATCACGCTCTGCGCCGTCGCCTGTTTCTGGCCGGTTGCGGTCTATGGTCATGCGGCGATTTCCAATATCGAGCCGCAACTGCTGGAGGTCGGGCGGGTGCTGCGCCTGTCACCGGCCGGGCGGGTGATGAAGATCGTGCTGCCGGCAGCCTTGCCCCGGTATTTCGTCGCGTTTCGCCTCTCCGCGGCGGTCGCGCTGATCATCGCCGTTACCGTCGAAATCACGATCAATCCGCTGGGCGTCGGCTTTGAATTGATGAAGGCGTCCCAATCGCTTCATCCCGATCGCATGTTCGCGATGCTGTTGTGGATCGGCGTGATGGGGTGGAGCATCAATGCCGGGCTGCTGCTGGCGCAGCGCCGCCTGTTCGGATCGGCGGGCGTGCCGGTGCGGGGGCGTTGATGCGATCGAACCGCGCTCTTTGGTATGTCGGCAGTATCGGCGTTACCGCGCTGCTGATCGGCTTCTGGCAGCTTGTCGCCGATCACGGCAACATCCCGGCGGTCTTCCTGCCGGGTCCGGATCGCGCCTGGGACGCGCTGATCAGCGGTATCAGCGATGGGCCGATCGGCAAGGTCACGGGCGCAACGGTAGAGCGCATGGTCTTCGGCTGGGGGCTGGCATCGCTGTTCGGTATCGCCCTCGGTTCGCTGATCGGCAGCTCGCGCCGCGCGCGGGAGTATCTGGCGCCCAGCCTCGAAATTATCCGGCCGGTGCCGGTGTCCGCTTTCATGCCCGTGGTGATGGCGTTCCTAGGCATCGGCGCGAATATGGTGCTGGTTGTCGTCGCGATCGGCGCGGTTTGGCCGGTGCTGTTGGCGACGGTGCATGGCGTCTCGGCGGTCGAGCCACGGTTGCTCGACGTCAGCAAGGTCATGCGGCTCAATCGGTTCGAGACTCTGTGGAAGCTCGCTTTGCCCAACGCCATGCCCGACATTCTGGCCGGTGCGCGTTTGGGGCTGACGGTATCGCTGGTGCTGACCGTAGTGGCCGAGATGCTGACGAGCGAAAACGGCCTCGGTTATTACATCCTGCTGGAAGGTCGCGCCTTCCATTCGGCCAATCTCTTTGCCGGTGTCATTTTGCTGGGCATCATCGGGCTGATCAGCAATCTGGCGCTGCAGGCAGCCGAGGCCCGTCTGTTGCCCTGGACCAAACGCTAAGCCGTTTTATTTCGGCCCGCCGCTCAGGCGCTTGCGCGCTTCGATCACGACGCTTTCGTCGAAATATTGCGCGGGATCGATCGCCCGCGAAACGATGCCCAGATCGGCGACCAGTTGCAGGTTTTGCTTCAGCACGCCGATATTCACCCGCGCGTTCGGGTCGTGATAATAGTCGCCCTTGTCGAACAGCCAACCGGCATATTGCTCGGCGGGGACTTTGGTGAATTTGGCGACGATGTCGATGGCTTCCTTGCGGTTCGCTGGATCGAAGAACCAATCGAGGCCGCGCAGATAGTCTTCGTAAAAATCGACCAAGGCGTCGTGATTTTTTGCGAGAAAATCTTTCCGCGCGACGACGAAGTTCATCTGCGTCTGGCCGATCAGATCACGCTGGGTGAAGACCTGTCGGGCCTGGTCTTTGAGACGCGGATCGTAATTGAACGGGGGCACCAGGGCGATGACATCCGCCTTATGGTCGAACATCATCGGAACCAGCGTCGCGAAACCGCCTTCGATCAGCCGGTAATCGGTCTTTTCCTCGAGATGCTGTTTGCGCAAAAAGCCTCGGATGGCGATGTCGGCGGCGCCGCCGATCGCATTCGTCGCGATGACGCGGCCTTTGAGGTCGTTCGGTCCTTTGACCGGGCTGTCGTTGTTGGCGAAAAACTGAACCGAGTAATAACCCGGCACGCCGTCCTGAAACCCATCCGAGACGATGCGGGCATCGTCGATCCGCGCATTGATCACCGCCATGGCGATATTGGCATAGGCGAAATTCGCCAAATCCAGTTCATTGCCGGCAAAGGCCGTCATCTGTGGTGCGGCCCCGCCAAAGCGGGTGAAGGCGACGGTGTAGCTCTTACCGTAATGCTTCAGCAGTTGTGTCTGCTCAAAGATGATCGGCGCCATCGAGCCGGGCGCGCTGCCATATCCCTGACGGATGGTGAGGGGATCGGCCGACGCGCCGCCCGCCATGACGAGGCAGGCAGCGAGCCAGACGGCGAAGTGTTTCACGGCGGCGACAGCTCTTCGAGAACCTGACCACGCGTTTCGATGCAGAAGAAATAAGCCACGACGGCACCCATCAGCGCCGACAGGCCAAAGGCGACGAAGACGGCATTAATGCCCCAATTCGGCAAGATCCAGCCGACGATAATCGGTCCGGCCATCGACGCTGCGCGTTGCCAGGCGCTGGCAATCCCGCCGCCGAGGGCACGAAGCTGGGTCGGATAGATTTCCGCCGTATAGGTGGCGAGGCCCAGCGCGAGGAAGCTGCAGAAGAAGAACGCGCCGGAAATGATCAGCAGGACGCCGAGAGCGCTGAGTTGACCGAGGACCAGGAAGGACAGCATCGGCACGGCGCAAACTCCGAGACCGATCACGAACATCGGTTTGCGGCCGATCGCCTCGATGAGATAGAGGGCCAGCAATGCACCGCCGAGGCCAATGCCGCTAAGGACAAGGCCATAGATCAGCGATGTCTGCACCGGCAGGTGATAGACGATGTTGAACAACGACGGCGCCCAGGCGGTGAGGCCATAGGTAACGATGTAAGCGCCGATCCAGACGAACCAGATCGAGATTGTCCGCTTGAGATAGCGGCCGCGGAAAAGATCGGCGACGCGCGGCTTCACTTCTTTCACTTCCGGCAGATTGGCCGGCAGTGTCGAAAGGGTGTGGCCCTCGGCAATGGCGATCGATTCGATATGGGTGATGGCGCGATCGGCCTGTTCGAAACGGCCGCGGCTGGCGAGCCAGCGCGGTGATTCCGGCAACAGGCGGCGCAGAGGCAATGCCAGCAAGGCCGGCACGGCGCTGATATAGAACATCGACTGCCAGCCCCAATTCGGCACGGCATAGACGCCGACGAGGGCGCAGATCGGCAGGCCGATCGCGAACATGACTTGGACCGACAACGAGAAGCGGCCGCGGCCCTTCGCCTTGGCGAATTCGTTGACATAAGCCGCCATCAGCGGGACTTCGCCGCCGAGGCCGATGCCCTGGACGAAACGGAACCACCAGATTTGGTCGTAGCTCTGCGCGAAGGCGCAGGCGAGGCCCATCAGGCTGAAGATCAGCAAGGTGACGAGCATCGAATTGAGCCGGCCCCAGCGTTCGCCGATCCAGCCGAAAGCGATGGCGCCGATCAACTGCCCGGCGAATCCGACGGCGATCAGCGATCCGATCTGTTGCGGAACAAGGTGCCACATGCCGATCAGCGGCGGCAGGACATAGGCGATTGCGATCGAATCGAACGCATCGAAGAACCAAGCGGTGCAGACGATCAGCCGCATGTTGCGATGCCAGGATACGTAGGGCAATCGCTCCAGCCTCGCGACGATATGCTTGGAATCGCCTTGTTGTTCCGTCGCTGCCATGGCCGTCATGGTGGTCCTCCCGATATCTTTCTGCGTTCCGCTCATGCGGACAATTGCGCGAAGCTTATCGCAAGCCTGCCGCCACTGTCACCCTGCTTCGGGGCACCATGTCCGAAGACCATGTCTTGGAGAAAGGCGCTCGATTGACCCCACCCCGGGCTTTGATTACCGTCCCGACAACGGCAAAATCGACTTTCTGGGAGATCGGCTATGGCAGACGCATCATCGCAAGCGACCGTTCCAGGTTTGACCTATCTCGGTACGATGCATGAGGGGATTCCGGTCAACCCCGAGAATCTCGATGCCTGCATCAAATTCTATATCGACGTGCTGGGGCTGAAGCTGTTGCCGCGTCCCAAAGCGCTAGATGATATCGGCCGTGGCGCCTGGCTGGGCGATCCCGACAACAAGGTGCAGTTCCACCTCATCTCGACCGCGCGTGACTATAAGCCGGGTCCGGATGCGTCCTATTCCGCGACCGGCCGCCATACCGCTTGGCTGATCAAAGACATCGAAGCCTTCCGCGCTCGTATGGACGCGCTGAAAATTCCCTATGGCGAGGCCAAGAATCTTCTCGGCAGCGGCAGCGCCCAACTCTTTGTCGTCGATCCCGAAGGCCATACCTGGGAATTCCAGGAACCCTTCCACCGTACCTAACCGGTGCACCGGCGATCGAGCCATTCGAGCAACGAAGGCCCCATCGCCGTGATGTGCTTGTAGCGTTTCGTGTCGTCGGGCATGTCGCGCAGCACGGCGGCGAAGTCGCGTGCTTCGTCGCTGGACCGGATCGCCTGATCGAGGCGCGTGATCTTGGTTTGAATCGTGAAGAGGATTGCCTGGGTTTCGGGCAAGCGCCGCAATGTCTGTCGCTCGATGCGCAGCCATAATCTCTCGCCCGCATTCACCCCGTCGAGATCGGACTTCGCCGGTCCGGCCATTGGCTGAAATGCCGTCGGGTCGTCGCTGATGCCCCAGTTGGCGCGGCCAACGATCAGGTCTGGTTTCAGGGCTTGGAAGAAATGCCCGACGGGTCGGCTGAGCGTCGGGCCATAGCCGGGTACCGACGCATGGATCGCATCGAGCGACTGTCCGATCTTCTCTGCCAACAGCCACCGTGCCGGCGAGCACAGTGACGCACCGACAAGGCAGTAACGGCCCCCGATCAACTGCATCAGGCATAGATCGGCTTGCACGAGTCGCCCGGCGAGATCGAGTGGATGCATTCGCGACTCGGCAAAATCCCAATCTTCACCGGTCGCGAGATTGCTTACGCCGCCGTCATGGGCGCGATAATGAGTCGCATGATGGTGCGGTAAATGAACCGCCAGCATGCGAATCAATTCGGTGCTCGCTGCCTCGGATTCGGGCAAGGCTTGAAATACGTCGCTATGACGGGTTGTCAGAAGTGCCTGTTTTGCAGCGATATCCGACGCCAACGCGTCGTCCGGCGGAAGCCATTGTTGTGCCGGTAATGGCGTCAGTCCCATCGACAAGCGGAAGCGCCCGTCTTTGAAGGGAAAATAATCCGCTGATTTTTCAGGGGACGTCATGTTTGGGGTTTAGCATCCCATCCGAACTCGATATAGATTAGCGAATATCTTCAAGGAAGTTCGAATGGCGAAACAAGCACCTCTTACCTGCAACGAATGCGCCTTCTGCTGCAAGATGGCAGGTTATGTTGAAATGACTCCCTACGACATTCGCCGTCTGGCGAAGCATCTCGGGATGTCGGTGCCTGATTTCGAATTGAAGCACGTCGTCCACAAGACGTCGCGCGGCAACAAGTGGCTGAAGGACGAGCATCAGACCTGCCAGTTCCTCGGCGCCAATCATGCCTGCACGGTCTATGAAGGCCGTCCGACGCCCTGCCGCGGCTATGTCTGCTGGGATCAGGACGACAAGACGGTTTTCGAATTCGCACGCTTCGCCCAGATGAAGACGGGCGACCTGCGCGAAAAAGAAAAACAGGAAATGATCGACGACGGCCGCAAGCTCAACCCGCCGAAGCCGCCGCGCCGTCCCCGGGCCTAACCAACGGACCCCAGAATAAAAAAAGCCGGCCTGAGGGCCGGCTTTTTCATTTCAGCTAATTACCGCGTTGCCATCACGCTTTGGCTTTCGCCGATTGGGCGAGAAGCGGGCCGACCGAATCGAGCTTGTCGATAGTGAGGATCGACTGACGCAGTGTATCCGCTGCCGCCTTGCCGAGGATCGGGTCCAGCAGAGCATGGAACTTCTTCGTCACCATCTCTCGCTGTAGGGCGAGGCTACCGATCGGCTCGTAGGCGTCGCTGCTGCGGGTCAACTTACGCCCGTCTTTCAACAGCACCGTGGTGACGCCGATGCCGCCCGACAATTCGGGATTGCCCGTGACCGTGACCTTGTCGCGCAGCCGCACCAGTTCGGGCCGGGTCACGCGCTCGGCGGTGTAGGCGCCGATATCCATCGTATCGTCGCCCAGCAGAGCCATCGAGGCGGTGACGCGCAGGCTGAACTTGCCTTGAAGGCCGGTCTGCGGTTCCTGGATGTTGCAGACGCTGAGGAACTGCGGCGGCACCTGGACGTCGATATGTTCGACATCCTCGGCTTTGACGTGATCCGTATTTCTGAACTGCAGCACGTTCTCGATCGTGCTGTGCGTCAGCTGGCAGGCGGCGTGTGACTTGAAGCGCGTGCCGAAAATCAGGAAGCGACCGATGCATTCCTCCATTCCGGGCACGTTGCGGTTGGTCGCATGGGTTTCGAGGAAACCCTCGGGCGCTTCGATCGCGTCGGGCCGGCTGATGAAATCGCGCCGCGCCAGTTTCGCCGCCAGAAGCCCGTTCATCGCCGCCTTGCCGGAATGAAATGGTTTGCTCATCGTACCGCCGGAGGCGAGAAGACCCGCCGCCTGGGTGCCAACGATGCCCATGGCATAGGCGGTACGGGGAATGTCGAGCTTCAGCAGATAGGAGGCCGCCCCGGCGCAGCCGAACGGCGCAGTGGTGCCGGTCGGGTGGAAACCTTTGCGCAGATAGCCGGGCTGCATCAGCGTGCCGACGCGGCATTCGCTTTCGACGCCGGCGATGATCGCCTTGAGGAAATCGAGGCCCGAGGCCTTGGTATATTCAGCCATGGCGAGCGAGCAGCCGACGACGCTCGGCGTCGTATGGCCGCGCATCGCGAAATTCGAATCGGCGAAGTCGAGCGCGTCACCGGCCGAACCGTTGATCAGCGCGGCGAACATTGGCGAGGTGCGGACGCCATGCCACAGCACCGTCACTTCGGGATTTCCGCCCTGGTCTTGCGCTTCGGCGATCAGCTTATGAACCAACGGCTCGTTGGCGCCGGCGATGGCGATGCCGAACCAGTCGAGGACGCAATCCAGCGCCATGTTGCGCAGGTCGTCGGACAGCGGGACGGTGAGAAGGTTTTGGACGTCGGTAATCAACCGCTCTGTCACGGTCGGTGTTTTGTTATCCGTCATTACGTATCTCCCTAACGAAGGGCGAAAGCCTATCGGATCGAGTGGGCGAGTGGTAGAGGCCGGGCACCACGGATGCTAAAGTTTGACCAAAGTGGGAGGAAGAAAACATGCAGGCACGTCGCGTCGTCTTCACCGGCAAGGGCGAGGTCGAGATCCAGCCGTTCGAGATCGCCAAGCCCGCCAGCGATCAGGTTCTGATCAAGACGCTCTACACCGCGATCAGCCCCGGCACCGAGAAAGCCATGCTTCTCGCTGAACCCGGCACGATCACCGCCACGCGCGGCTTTCCCTTTCATCCCGGCTATTCGAGCGTCGGGCAGGTCATCGAGATCGGCTCCGACGTAAAACATTTCCGCGTCGGCCAGCATGTCGCGACGATGCAGTCTCATGTCAGCCACGCGTTGTTGCCGGAGACCGTGGGACCGGGCCTCGCGCCGGTGAAATATCGTGACCAGTTCCGCTCGCCGATTGCGCCGACAGCACCGTTCGTGCCGCTGCATTACATCTGGCCGTTGATGGACGGGCTTAGTGAGGCACAACTCAAAGCCAGTTCAGCCATGACGATCACCAGTGTCGGTATTACCGGCGCGCGCTACGCCAAGATCGATATCGGCGAGTCCGTCCTGGTGCTCGGTCTTGGGCCTGTCGGCCTCATTGCCGGCTGGGGTGCGAAGATGGCCGGCGGCTTCCCCGTGCTCGGTGTCGATCCGGTCGCGTCGCGCCGCAAGACGGCACAGGAATTCGGCTTCGATGCGGTCTATGCCTCTGCCGATGAGGCGAAGGATGGGCATCCGCTCATGGCCGGCAAATCGCCGACCGTCGTCATCGAAGCAACGGGTCGGCCCGATGCGATCCCGTTGGCGTTCAAGCTCGCGGCGCAGAACGGGCGTGTCGTGCTGCTCGGCTCGACGCGTGGCCTTACCAAGGAAGTCGATTTCTATGCCGACGTTCACCGCAAGGGACTGACCGTCATCGGCGCGCAGGTGTTGAGCCGTCCGATCCATGAAAGCACGGCGGGCCGCTGGACGGCCTGGGATGAGGATTCGCTGGTGCTGCGCTTGATCGCCGGCGGTAGGCTTGATCTCAGTGCATTCGGTGCGGCCGAGTTCCCCGCCGACCGTGCCGCGGACGCCTATAAGCTCATTCAGGAATCGGCCGAGACGCTCGGCGTCGTGCTCAACTGGACCTAAGCCTTCGGCGTGTGCTTATCGAGGAAGGCGCGGATGACCTCCGCCGCCTTCGCGATATGCGGCTCGCCCTTCCATTCGCGCATGATTTCGGTGTTGGGCGCGATGCGGGCGATCTCCTCGCCGATGACCGTCGGATGCGGCGCGTCGGTGCCGGGCATCACCAGTAGCGGCGTCTGACAGCGTTTGACGAAGTCGCGCGTCACCGAGAAGACGAAGTTGTGGTCGTACATGGCGAGCCGAAACTTCTCGAGTGTCGCCAGATCAGCCTCGGGATGGACGGCGCGATATTCGGCGGTCCAGCGTTTGAACTCTTCGGGGAAGACGGCGGCGTTGTCGGGGCCAAGCCCGATCGGGTTCTGCAGCACCGCGGATGAAATGCGATCCGGCACCATCTCGCACAGTTTCAGACAGAACGACGAACCGATGCAGCCGCCCATGATGTGAAAGCGGTCGAGCTTCAGGTGATCGGCAACGGCCAACTGATCTTTGGCGAAGACGTTCCAGTCCGTATCGGCTTCGAGCGCGCCTTTTGTCTGACCTTCCGGCGCGCTGCGTTGATCCATCGCGATGATGCGAAACTTGTCGGCCAGCATCGTCGTCGGATCGATCCAGACCTTGGGCGCGCCGAGGGCGATCGCCTGCCGTTTCCAGAATTCCAGCCGCGAGCGCAATCCGCCGGGCGCGAAGACCATCAGCGGATAGCCCGAACCGAATTCCTCGTAATAAATCTCGGCGCCAGGGCGGGTGACGAAAGGCATGGCGGTCTTCTCCCTCGATCGGTCTCGCTTATTCGATCAGAAGATAGAGCAGCGCCGGCGCCGTGACGATGGTGATCAGGGTCGAGACGACGACGATGCCGGCGACTTCCTCGGGCTGATTTTTCCAACGCAGCGCAAACAGGTAATTGAACACGGCGGCAGGCATTGAGCTTTGCAGCACCAGCGCCGCACGGGCCGGGCCATGCAGGCCGAACAGCGCGGTGATGCCGAAACCGACACCGGCGCCCATGCCGATGCGCAGCAACGACAAACCGAATGCACGCGGCAAGGCGGCGACGCGAAGCTGCGCCAAGGACACGCCGAGCATCAACAGCATCAGCGGCACGGTAATACTGCCGAGCAGCGAGACGGTGTTGCTTAGCCAATCCGGCAGATCGATATGCAGCTCCGCTGCGCCGGTGCCGAGGATCACGGCATAGATGATCGGCATGCGTAGGATGCCGTGCCAATTCACTTCGCCGGCGGCAATGGCTTGGCCGATGGTGAAATTCGCGATCGAGGTGAAGGTCAAAAAGACGATCGCGAAGGCCATCCCCTCGGGGCCGAAAGCATAAAGCACCAGCGGCAGACCCAGATTGCCGGTGTTGGGAAACGACATCGACGGCAGATAGGTGCGAAGACTGAGGCCGCTGACACGCAGAGCCAAAGCGCCGAAGCCAAGAAAGCAGGCGAGGATGGTGACGGAGGCCGCCGACGTGGCGACGAAAGCCGCCGGCGGTACGGTCATCTTGGCGTAGGTCGAAAAGACGAGGCAGGGCGTGCCGATATCGGTGACGAGCAGGGTCATTGCCGTGCTGTCGAAATGACGGCCGTGCCGGGTCCAGAAATAACCCAGCAGAGCGGTCAGCAGGACCGGCGCGATCGCCGTGGCGATGGTTTCGAACATGCCGGGCAATGTAGCGGGAGGAAACGGCGGTGCGCAGTGCCTATCGATGCACGCGACTAACGATTGGGCGCCGACCGCTTTCGAAGCGGCCGGCGTTTGATCTTAAACCGAAACTTTAAAGGTCTCGGGGCGAGCGTCCATGATGTCGGCGACGGCTTCGCGCCACGCCGTGACGTCGCGCGGCAGCTCGGTCGCGAGCGGACGGAGGCGGTAGGCTTCCGCATCGAGACCTTGCGGCTCCACGCCTTTTTCCAACGCCCGCGCGGCGATGACGAGGCGATGGCGCGTCTGGGCGACGATCAGATCGGACGCGACGAGATTTTCCTGCGTGCGGTCATAGAGCGGCCCCATGCTTTCAGTCATGGCGATGTCCTGTGCCTGCAGAGCGGTCACGCCCATCCAGGGCTGTGCCACCGGCGCAGCATTCGGGCCGGCATAGTCGTTGGTGACGTTCTGTGTCGGCATGAAAGTCACGGGATCGACCGGCGCGTGGATGTCGCTGCCCTTGCGCATCATCGCGACTTCTTCGTCGCGCAGCGGGCGCGCGGGATGCCACGAGAAGGTGAAGACCCAGCACCATTCGTCGTCGATCGGCACCCAGGCATGACCGGCCTGGGGATTGTCGCCGGGGATCGGCCAGTTGGTGTAGCCGGGCACGAACCACTGATTGACGCGCCAGTAGTAGGTATCTTCTTCGGCCTCGCGGCGTGCGGCCATCAGAAGGCCGCTCGACATCACCTGCGTCTTGATCTCGGGATGCTGCTCGCGCATCGCCCAGACGGCGGAACGGTTGCGCGGATTGGCGGCGCGCTGCTTTAGCAAGTCGTTATGCAGAATGCTGAGATGGCTGGAATCGAGATCGCCTTCCATGCCTTGCGTCCAATGGCAGTGCTGCAGCCGCTTCGAGACATAGACGTGGCTCGCCGGCACGGTCAGCCATTCGATATCGGGCAGGGCGGGCTTCTTGTCGGCCGGACCCATATAGGCCCAGACAACGCCGTTGCGCTCGATGCAGGGATAGGCGGTCTGCTTCACTTTGTCTTTGAACTGGGACGCCGGCGGCTCGTTCGGCTGATCGACGCAAGTGCCATCCAGGTCGTACTGCCAGCCGTGATAGAGGCAGCGCAGTTTGCAATTCTCGTTCTTGGCAAAATACAGCGACGCGCCGCGATGCGCGCAGCGTTCGGCGAATAGACCGACTTTGCCTTCGGTGTTGCGGATGGCGACGAGGTCTTCCCCCATCAAACGCACACGCACGGGAGAGCCACCGGCTTCCAGTTCGGAGGCGAGCAATGCTGCAGTCCAATAACGGCGCAGCAGATTTCCCATCGCGGTACCGGGACCGGTCTCGGCCAAAAGCTTGTGATCTTCAAGCTTCATTCTAGGAACTCCTCCACCCAACCAATTGCGTTCTTCCTAGCACCATTTGAAAGGCCTTGCATTCACTTGCCATTCCCCGGTGTGTCGCTTGCCTCCGCTCAAGGACGCGGGTAATGCTGGCAACAATTGTTCGCGATTTTCACACGCTTTCCGGGGGAAACCATGGCCATCGAACGCCGCGTTGACGTCCATCATCACTTCTATCCGCCGCAATATCTTGAGGCGATGAAGTCCGTCCCCGGCCGCGAAGGCGGCGGCACGGCGTTCCCCGGCGTCGGCCAATGGGTGCCGGCGCGCACCATCGAGGAAATGGACAAGCACAACACCCAGACGGCGATCCTATCGCTGTCGCCGCCCGGCCCGCGCATGCTCGACATCGAGGGCAACCGCAAGCTGGCGCGTATCTGCAACGATTACGCCGCCAAAATGATCCAGGATTATCCGGGCCGTTTCGGTCTGTTCGCGCCGATGCCGATGCCCGATGTCGATGGCACGCTGAAAGAAATCGAATATGCCCTCGACGTGATCAAGGCCGACGGCATCGGTCTGATGACCAGCTATGGCGACAAGTGGGTTGGCGATCCGGCGTTCGATCCGGTGTTCGAAGAACTGAACCGTCGGAAAGCTCTCGTCTATATCCATCCGCTGGCGGCGAATTGCTCGCTCAATCTGATCGACTGGGTGCCGGACGCGCTGATCGAATATCCGCATGACACGAGCCGCGCGATCCTGAGCCTGCTGTTCAGCGGTACGCTGGCGCGCCTGCCGGACATTCGTTTCATCTTCTGCCACGGCGGCGGCACCATCCCGATGCTGGCCGGGCGCATCAATCATTCCGGCTCGAACCGCAAGTTCCTCGACCGCGCGCCCAAGGGCATCGATTACGAATTGCGTAAGCTGCATTACGATATCGCGCTCGCGTCGTTCAAGCCGTCGCTCTCGGCGCTGTTCGAATATGTGCCGGTGTCGCAGGTTCTGCTCGGCAGCGACTATCCGTTCTCCTCGATCGGTCTGTCGCTCAAGGGCATCGAAGAGATGAACCTGCCGGAAGCGACGGTGGATGCCGTCTATGGCGGCAACGCCGCGCGTCTCATTCCGCGCCTCAAATAAATTACTTAAGACGTTTCGCTGCTTCGCCAACGAGGTCCAGTGCTGCATAGCGCTGGGCCTCGATTTGCGTTTTGAGGAAGCCCAACTGCCGCAGCAGGTCGAGATTGGCCTGCAACGCCTTCATGTTCGGCTGGCCATTCGGATCGCGGTAGTAATCGTGGTCGGTGAACAGCCATGGATCGAGCTGCTCCGGCGGCTGCTTGGTGAATTGCGCGACGATCGCCACGGCTTCCTTGTGATTGGCCGGGTCGAAATAGAATCGCCGGGCGCGCAGCGCGTCTTCGAGGAAATCGATGATCGCCGCGCGGTTCTTCGTGATGAAATCCTGCCGTGCGCCGAAGACGATTTCTTCGGTTGTGCCCATGGCGTCGGTCTGGGTGAACAGCGTTCGCGAGGCCGAACTCAGTTCGGTATCCTGTGCCATTAAGGTGCTGGCGGCGATCAAATCGGCTTTCTTCTCGAGCAGGATCGCTTTCATGTTCGTCATCGCGATCTCGATGATCGTGTAGTCTTTTTTCTCTTCGAGATGATGGCTGCGCAGCATCGCGCGGAGCGCCACATCGCGGGCCGTGCCGATGCCCGGCGTTGCGACGACTTTGCCTTTCAGGTCTTCGATGGCGCGGATCGGGCTGTCCTTCAGCACCAGATAGCCATCGGAATAATGTCCGGGCACGCCGTCCTGAAATCCGTCCATCAAAATGCGCAGATCGTCCATCTTCGCGTTCTCGATGGCGAGGCCGAAGGACGAATAGGAAAACACTGCAATGTCGAGATCGCCGCTGGCGGTTGCGGTCATCATCGCGGGCGTGCCCCGAAAATGGATTGGCTCGAAGCTGTATGAGGTATCGAGATGCTTGGCGATGCCGGGCTTCGCGAACAAAATCTCGACCAGATCGCCCGACGGCGCGACGCCGCCGACCCGGAGCTTCACCGGATCGGCTTGCACCGCTGTCGTCACCGTAAGACAAGTGACGGCAATGAGTGCGGCGGCGCGGATCATTTGACGCGCTTCGCCGCTTCGGCGACGAGATCGAGACCGCTGTGTTTCTTCACGTCGATCTGTGCCTTGAGAAACCCGAGTTGCTTCAACAGATCTTCGTTCGCCTGCAGCGCGCCGAGGTCGGCCTGACCGTTCGGATCGCGGTAGTAATCGTGGCTGGTATAAATCCACTGATCGAGCTGTTCGGCGGGTTGCTTGGTGTATTGCGAGACGATCGCGACCGCTTCCTTGTGGTTGGCCGGATCGAAATAGAAATGCCGCGCGCTCAATGCGTCTTCGAGGAAGTCGATCACGGCGGCGCGGTTCTTTTCGAGGAAGCCGGCCCGCGCTGCGAACAAAATCATCTGCGTCCGGCCGACGGCTTGTTCCTGGGTGAAAAGAACCCGCGCACTCGATTTCAACATCGCATCGGTGATAGCGGTGGTGCCGGCCGCGGCAAGATCGACTTTCTGGTCGAGCAACATCGCTTTCTGGTTCGGCAGGGCGGCCTCGATGATCGTGTAGTCCTTCTTCTCTTCCATGCTGTGTTTGCGCATCATCGCGCGCACGGCGATGTCGAGGGCAGTACCGGCACCCGGCGTGGCCACGAGCTTGCCTTTCAAGTCCTCGATCGTACGGATCGGGCTTTCGTTCCGGACCATGAATTCGCCGGTGTAATAACCGGGCACGCCGTCTTGGAATCCATCCATCACGACGCGCAGGTCATCCAACTTGGCGTTCTCGATGGCGAGCCCGAACGAGGAATAGGAAAAGACGCCGATATCCAGATCGCCCGAAGCGATGGCGGTGATGATCGGTGGCGTGCCGGCGAAATGCGTCGGCTTGTAGTCGTAGCTTTGACCCAGATGTTTCGCGACTTCGGGCTTGGCGAAAAGGATTTCGGTGAGGTCGGCGGAAGGCGCGACACCGCCGGCGCGGATGGTGACTTTGTCGGCGGCCTGGGCCAGCGTGGCGCCCAGCATTATGACGGCGACGGCCAAGCCGCCGCGAACGTGTTTCCGGTTCATGCGTGTTCCCCCTGTAAGTGCAGCGTTTTCGCGGCGTCTTTAATCTTGGCCGTATCTTAAACGATTTTCGGAAAAGGGCAGCAAAAACGGCGACGTCTTGCCCGGTGCGCGATGATGGCTAAACTGCGCGCCAACATTTGGGAGGGACTCGATGCTCAAACTTTTCTACGGCGCCGGCGCTTGCTCGCTCGCCTCGCACATCACGCTCGAGGAAATCGGCAAGCCCTACGAGACCTATTCGGTCGCGATGGCGAAGGGCGAGCATAAGTCGCCGGAATATCTGAAAATGAATCCGCGCGGCAAGGTGCCGACCCTGCAGATCGACAATGAATTCCTGGTCGAGAACATCGCCATCCAGGATTACCTGGTGAAAAGCTCACCCGAAGCCAATCTCGCGCCGAAAGAACCGCTGGGCGAGGCGCGCTGGATTTCGGTCAATGCTTGGCTCTCGAATACGGTTCATCCGGCATTCGGCCGGTGGAATCGTCCGGGCAACATCACCGCCGACGAAGCCGCGCACCCGGCGATCAAAGAAGCCGGTAAAAAAGCCTTCTGGGATTGCCTCACCGAGATCGACGGCATGCTTGCCGGCGGGCAATGGGTTCATGGCGCGCAATACACCACGTCGGACGCCTATGTGATGGTGTTCTACGGTTGGGGGCTGCGTATTCCCGAACTCAATCTGAAAGAGCTCAAGAACTACACCGCACATAAGGATCGCATGTTGCAGCGCCCGGCGGTGAAGACCGTGCTGGAACGCGAGGGAAGCGCGCTGTTGAAGACCTGACGGCTGGACGCAGCACAAAATAAAAGCGGCGAAGCTGAAAGGCTTCGCCGCTTTCGTTTAAAAGACCGCCGCGTTTAGCGGATGCCGTAATTCTTGAACTTCTGCGGCGTGTCGTCGCCCCACTGCGCGCGCAGGTCCGTCACCGGCGCGAGGTTCGAGCCGTTGGCGACGTTCAGCACATCGGTGTCGGTCCAATGCTCGTGAACGCGGCCCCACGGATCGCACCAGTAGTCGAACACTTGCGCGCCCAACTCGTGGCGGCCGACGCCCCACATATGCTCGTACTTCTTCTTGGCGACGAGATAGTCGTGGCCGAGCAACACGTCGTCGATATCCTCGACCTCGAACGAGAAGTGGTTGAGGCCGATATGATCGCTCTGCCAAGCGAAGAGGATATGGTGATCGACATATTCATCGCCGCGGTCGGCGCGGTTGAGCGAAGCGATGATGTTGTCCGGCTTGCCGGCATAAATATCGTCTGAGCTGATCAGCCCGAAATTCTCGCGGTACCAGGCGAGCGACCCTTTCAGGTTGGTCGAGAGAATGACGCTATGGCCGATGCGTTTCACCTGTGACGGACGGTTCTTCAACCGCGTCAGCGTGCCGGAACGGCGATATTTGTCCGAGCCGCGATTGAGCTCGATCTTCTGCACGGGCAGGGCATCGACTTTCTCGATGCCCCAGACGACTTCGATCTGGAAGCCGTTCGGGTCGGTCAAGCGGACGCGCTTGCCGCCGCCCGGCTCGTCGATCGGCTCGATTTTCGAAGCGCCTTCGACGCGCGAAATCTTGTCGAGGTCTTCTTCGGCATTGGCGTAATAGGCCCAGCCGATCACACCCGGCTCGCCCTGTTCGGTGATGTGCAGGTGATGGGTCGGATCGGTGCCGCGCATATAGAGCGCGTTCGACGTCCGGGCCGCCTTCGCCATGCCGAAATCGGTCAGGAATTCTTCCTGCTGATCGATACTGGGCGATCGCAACCGCCCCCAGGCGATATCTTTAATTTTAATGACAGGCATCGAATTTCCTCCGCAAACATACAGCCGTTGTTGGCGGACCATAGCATCGGCCATGGCGGCGGTGCCACACTACTTCGGTGCGACTTTCGCGGCCTGCTGGCGCAAGGCTAAAGCGCTGTAAAATGCACAAGACCGCGCGCTTCCGCCTCGCTAAGATGGGCACAAATCAACACCCATCGGATTGGGCACTGGGAGGTAAAAATGGCGCTGAAGATAAAAGATATTGCATATGGCCGGCTGCGGGCTCCCGACCTCGATGTCATGGAAGAATTCCTCACCAATTTCGGCCTGGTCCGTGCGGCGCGTACGCCGAAGGCGCTTTATATGCGCGGCACCGATCCGAGCCATCATCTTCATGTCACGGAACTGGGCGAGCCGAAATTCGTCAGCCTCGGCTGGCATGCGGGCAGCGAAGATGATCTCAAGGCGGCGACGAAAATTCCGGGCGCCTCGGGCATCGAGAACATCGACGAGCCCGGCGGCGGCAAGCGCGTCCGCGTCAAAGAGCCGAACGGCTATGAGATGGAAATCGTCTATGGCATGGAAAAAGTGCCGGAACTGCCGGTTCGCTACCAGCATGTGAATAGCGGCATCGATCCGCACAAGCGCAAGGGCGAGGTCATGCGTCTGACCAAAGGTCCGTCGCAGGTGAAGCGCATCGCGCACGGCGTCATCGCATCGCCGGATGTGGTCGGCACGACCAAGTGGTTCCGTGACAATCTGGGCTTGGTGCAGTCGGACGATGTCTTCATCGGCAGCCCCGACAATCTGCTCGGCACCTTCAGCCGTCCCGATCAAGGCGACGACTATGTCGATCATCATACCTTCTTCTGCTTCAAGCATGATTTCGCCGGCCTCAATCATCTGTCGTTCGAAGTCCACGACATCGACGACGTGTTCCTCGGCCACGAGCATCTGAAGCGCACCGGCAAGTACGAACATCTTTGGGGCATCGGCCGTCATCTTCTGGGCAGCCAGGTCTATGACTACTGGGCCGACCCCTATGGCCGCGGCCACGAGCATTGGGCGGACAGCGATCGGCTTAATGCGCGCAACGAAGGCCATCTCGTCCCGATCGAGGAAGGTCTTGCTTCGCAGTGGGGCGACCAACCTCCCGAAAAATTCATGCATCTCGTTACGCCCTGAGCGGCTGAAGCGGAGAAGCAGGCGTCATGCTTGCTTCTCCGTCCCGCTTCTTCGCCGACCTCAAGACTGAATTCGTTATCCCCTGACTGCGTTGTACCGGTTTTCTCGCCGGATGCGCCGCAATGATCGATCGTTAAAGGAGTGGTTTCTAATGGCTAACCAAGATGTGCGCCGCGTCGTCACGACTCATGATGCCGATGGCAAAGCCGTCGTTCTTTACGACAGCCTGACCCCGCATAAGCATGCCGCACCGGGCGGCGGTCCCGTCTCGCATGGCATGTGGGTCACGGGGCAGACCCCGGCCGATGTTGCCGGTCCGAACGACCGCTTCATCGGTCAGATGGGCATCACCCCGCCGAAAAGCGGTTCGGTCTTCACCATCGTCGATTTCGCGCCCGTCGCCGGCGATCCGCCCCCAGGCGTCGATAATGCCGCGATGCAGAAGCGCCTCGGGCCGGAACATTCCTCGCCCAAGGCGAAGCCGCCGCGTCATCCGGCAATGCACCGTACCCGCACGATCGATTACGGCATCATCCTCTCGGGCGAAATCGACATGATGCTCGACGACACCGAAGTGCATTTGAAGACCGGCGATGTCGTCATCCAGCAGGCGACCAATCACGCCTGGATCAATCGCGGCAAAGAGGTCTGCCGTATCGCCTTCATCCTCGTCGATGCGGTCGAACCCCTGACTTGATCGAAAGGAATAAGGGCGTGGCCAAGAAAAAAGAAACCAAGCCAAAATCTGGCAAGACGGCCAAAGGCCTCGCGGCTGAGATCGAACGTTTTCGCGAAACCTATGTGAAGACGTTCGGCTCGATGCCACCGAGTCCCGGCAATCGGTTTGAATTTTCGAGTGAGGTCAATCCGGATTATCTCGTCTATCTGGAGCAGCTTCGCGGCCACGCCATGTATTCCGACGTCTTCGACAACAAGACGTCACAAATGATTCTCTTTGCGGTGATGCTGGGCGAGCATAATTTCGACGGCGCCGCGGCGCATGCCGCTGCCGCGCACCGATACGGTGCGACGTGGAAAGAGCTGCATAAAGTCGTCGAATTGGCGGCCACTTCGGTCGTAGTGTGGCGCTCGAACAAAGGTACCAACATGCTCAAAGCCCTGCGCGATAAAGAGCGCGGCTGAAGGCATCGGTAAAGGTTAGAAGTCAGTGGACAAGATCATTCTCGTCACCGGCGCGACCGGCAAGCAAGGCGGCGCCGTCGCGCACAGCCTGCTGGATAAGGGCTTTCGTGTCCGCGCTCTGACGCGTGATGCCAATCGCCCGGCGGCGCAGGAACTCGTCCGCCGTGGTGCCGAAATCGCGAACGGCGATCTCGACGATGCGGCCGCCCTTCGCCGCGCGCTCGACGGCGTTTATGGCGTCTTCACCTATGGCGTCTATAGCGCGCAGGCCGCGCATGAAGCCGGCGGCACACAGGAAGTACACGGCGAAGTTCGCCAGGGCTGTCTGCTTGCCGATCTCGCCGCTGAAGCGAAGGTCGCGCATTTCGTTTATGGCTCGGTCGGAAGCGGCAACCTCCATACCGGCGTGCCGCATTTCGATACCAAGGGTCAGGTCGAGGATCACATCCGCAGCCTCGATCTCAAGGCGACGATCTTGCGCCCGGTCTTCTTCATGCAGAATTGGGAACGGCTGCGCAAAGTCGTTCTCGAAACCGGCACGCTGCCGCAGCCTTTGAAACCGACGACGCGCCACATGCAGATCTCGGTGCAGGATATCGGCGCTTTCGCCGCTGTCGCGTTCGCCGCGCCCGACCGTTGGATCGGCAAGGCGATCGATCTCGCCGGCGACGCGCTGACGATGGAAGAAACCGTGGCGGTGATGAGCCGCGTGACCGGCCGGCCCGTGCGTTATGTGCAGGTGCCTTGGCCGGAATTCGAATCGAAACTCGGCCGCGAATCGGCCCTCATGTTCCATTTCTTCGATGAGGTAGGATTCGTTGCAAAACCCGAAGAGCTACGTGCCGAAGTGCCGGGGGCGCATACGCTCGAGGCCTATCTGCGCGAGGCCGGCTGGGGTGGTTGATCCCCGCGCAAATTAAATTTACGGAAAGCAGGAGCTAGACGAATGACGATTGAAGCAGGTACCAAGCGAATCATATCCGACGAAGAATGGGCGGAACGCCGCAAGCTGGCGCTCCTCTGCCGCATTCTCGGCATGCAGAACTCGATCGGTCTTTACGGCCATGTGTCGATCCGTATGCCCGACAGCGACATCGTGCTGATGACCCCCGGCGCCGGCTCGCGCAAGACGCGCGTCCGCACTGACCAAATCTTCGTCTTCACGATGGATGGCAAGATTCTTTATCACCCGGGTGGCGACAAGCCGATGCAGATTCCGGCGGAATGGCGCATCCATACCCAGATCCACAAGGATCGCCCGGACGCGATGTGCATTGCGCATCTTCACGCGCGCGCTTCGACCCTGATGGGTATCGCCGGCAAGGATCTCGAGCCGGTCTATTCACAGGGCAGCTTCACCTATGGCGGCATCCCGACCTGGGACGATCCGCGCATGGTGCTGGATGACGCTGCCGCGGTCGAACTGTCAAAGAAGCTGGGCAAGGCGCAAGCCTGTCAGATGCGCGGCCATGGCTCGGTCGTCGTTGCCGATCACGCCGAATCCTGCCTGCAATACTGCACGTTCATCGAAGAGAACGCGCAGTACCAGATCGATGCGGTGGCGCTCGGTGGTCATAAGCCCTTCCCGGAAGAGCTTTGGACCAAGCTCGCGGCACAGCGCCGTCCCAGCCGTCCCGGCACTGGCGGTTCCGCTTTGCTGTGGAATTACTGGATGCAGTTCATCGACGAAGAAGGCATCCCGCTCTAGGTCGAACGCTTCTTTCTAAATCGTCACCCCCGCTTTCGCGGGGGTGACGAAAATAGAGTGATGCGACAAATGAAAAACCCTCCCCGGTGACGGGGAGGGTTTTTTGTATTCGCGATGCGACGAAGATCAGATGCCCGGCAGGAACGTCTCCGGCCGTGTGTCCATCTGATCGGCGACCGCTTCAGACCACGACTTGGTTTCGCGTGGCAAGATGACCGAGACGCCGCGCTTGCGGAAGCCTTTCGGATCGGTCGGCGGCTCTTTGCCTTCTTGCAGCTTCTTGGCTGCCTCGGTAAGGCGGCGGCGCGCATGGGCGATGACGATATCGGTGTTGCCGAGGAACTCGTCCTTGCGGTCGAAATTCGCGCCGATGCTTTCGGTGATCGCGGTGTCCTGGTCCTGGAAGATGGTGATCTTCTGCCACGGCTGCTTGCCCGGCGCGTCGGGTTCGGCATAGCCGTTCGACTTGTTGCGCTTGGCGACGAAACTGCCGGGGATCATCGTCGAATGGATGCCGGTCGGCGTGCCTTCGTGGAACCAGGCCAGTTCCTGCTGCGTCAGCGCACGTTTCGGATGCCAGGAAATGCCGAAGGCCCAGACCTTGTTGTCATCGACCGGCACCCAGGCATGGCCGCCCAGCGCCGCATCGGCGGGGAAGGCGGGCAGGATAGTGAAGCAGGGCATCAGCCACGCGCCGATGCGCCAATAGTAATTCTTGTCGTCGGCCTCGCGGCGCGCGCCCTGAAGAATGCCGTTCTCGGCATGGACGACTTCGAGTTTCGGATGCGTGCCCTGCGCGACGAGATTGGCCGAGCCGGCCATCATGTCGTGCTCGGTCGCCTTCTTCATGGCTTCGATGCCATGCAGGAATCCGAGATGGCTCGAATCGATGTCGCCTTCGAGGCCCTGCGTCCAATGGCAGTCCTGATAGCGCTTCGAGATATAGACGTTCTCGGGCGGCACGGTCAGCCATTCGAAGTCGGGCAGGGCGGGCTTATGCTCGGCCGGGCCGAGATAGGCCATCACCACGCCGTTCTTTTCGAAACAGGGATAGGCCGGCTGCTTGACCTTTTCCTTGAACTGGCTGGCTGGCGGCTCGTTCGGCATGTCGAGGCAATTGCCCTCGGCATCGTATTTCCAGCCGTGATAGAGGCAGCGCAGACCGCAATCCTCGTTCTTGGCGAAGTAGAGCGACGCGCCGCGATGGGCGCAATGCTCGCGCACCAATCCGACGGTGCCGTTCGGGCTGCGGTAAGCGATCAGGTCCTCGCCCAAGAGGCGCAGCCGCATCGGCGATCCACCGGCCTCGACTTCGCGCGACAAAAAGGCGGGGATCCAAAAGCGACGGAACAAATCGCCCATCGCCGTGCCGCGCGTCGTGCTGGATAGAAGTTGGCTTTCTTCGGAATTCATGATCGTCCTCTCTTCCTAGCGCGGCTGCTCGCCCGGCCAGAGGCCAAGCTTCGACAACAACTCGATCGTATATTGGTCATAGGCCCAGGGTGCTTCCTGCATCACCGCATGGCCCGCGCCTTCGACTTCTTTCAACGTCGAGGTCTTGATGTGTTTTTGCAGTTCGACCGCTGCCGCGTGGTTACGGTCGGCGGTGCCGCTGATGATCACTGTCGGCATGGTCAGTGTATCGAAGAACGAATCCGGTTCTGCTTCGGCCGACAGGGCTTCGTTCATGGCGATGATGCTGCCGACCGTCGCCGGGGTGTTCATCTCGCAGATCATCTTTGCGTAATATTGGACGTGCGGCAGTTTCTGCGCCGCCGGCGAGAAATGATCGAGGCATTGCTTGTAACGCAGGTCGAGTCCTTCCTCGGCATAACGCTTCGCCCAGACTTTCATCGCGTCGCGCTGCGGCAGATAGCCGGTGCCGGAGATAATTAGCGCCAGGACGCGCTCGGGATGCTTCGATGCCATCTGCATGGCGATCATGCTGCCCATCGAATTGCCGTGAAGAATGATCGGCCCGTTGGTGAACTGGTCGGCGACTTCCCATGCGGCGTCGGCTTGATCGCCGACGGTCAGCCCTTTTTGCGCCGGCGCCGATTTGCCGTAACCGGCCATGTCGAGGGCGACGGTGCGGAAATAAGACGAGAAGCGCGCCGTCTGATACATCCAAAGACGATGATCGTCCGGGGTGGAATGCAGGAACAGCATCGGCAGGCCCTGCGTGCCGTGCTGATCGAAGAAAAGCGGTCCCGGAATGTGGCGAGCCAAAGCGTCCTCCAAAAGATTTTGTCTGTTATCTGCCGCCGATGTTAGCGGCGGCGGGGGCGTGGGAAAAGCTGCCCACGCCCTATCATCGAAAGATCAGGTGGCCGCAGCCGGCGCGGCTTCTTCCTGGCCGAAACGGTCGCCAAAATCGAAGGCGTCGTCGTGCTGGAACCCGTCGTAATACTGGAATTCCCACCAGTTATTATCGAGATCCTCGAAGTAGAACGAATAGACGCCGTGTTGCAGGACCGGGTCGTGAATGTGACCGATCTTGTATTGGTCTTTCAGCTCTTTGACGCGTTTGAAGGCGTCGTCGATTTCTTCCTTGCTGCGCAGCTCGAGGCCCCAATGCTGATGCAGATAGGCGCCGCGGGCATCCGGTCCGGCTTCCCACGCGACAATGTGGAACTTGTTGCCGCAGCGCAGAAAGGCCGCGCGCCGGCCCTGGCGCACGCATTCCATGCCGAGGAATTCCTCGTAGAATTTGCGCGATTCTTTCAGGTTTTTGACCTGCATGGTGCCGTGCGACAGCATCACCGGCTTGACCGCTGATTTCTCATTCGGCGCGTCGAAAAACGGATTGGGGACTTCTTCGATCGTTTCCATGGGACTCTCCTCGGCTAGGCCGGCTCTTTGGCGAGTTCGGCCTCGGTAAAGAACGCATCGGCGAAAAACATATCGCCGGGCAATCTGCATTTTTGCGTGAAATCGTTGCGGGCGCTTTCGACCATTACGGGCGCCCCGCAGGCATAGACTTCATAGGCGGACAAGTCCGGAATGTCCGCGATCACGGCTTGATGAACGAAACCGGTGCGGCCGGTCCAGTTGTCTTCGGGTACGGCGTCCGACAGGACGGGCACGAAACGGAAATTCTCGTGTTCGGCCGCCCATTTTTCGGCGAGGTCGAACAGGTAGAGATCACGCTTGGCGCGGCAACCCCAATACAGAGTCATGGGCCGCGTGATGTTGTAGGTGAAAGCATATTCGATCATCGCCTTGATCGGACCGAAGCCGGTGCCGCTGGCGAGGAAGACGATCGGCGCTTCGCTTTTGTCGCGCAGATGAAACGTGCCGAGCGGACCTTCGAACTGAAGAATGTCGGCGGGCTTCAACTGGTTGAAAACGAAATCGGTGAACTTGCCGCCGGGCAGATGACGGATGTGCAGTTCGAGATCCATCACCCCGGCCAGCGACGGCGGCGAAGCGATCGAATAACTACGCCGCGCACCATCCGGCAGAAGGAAATCGATATACTGGCCCGGCGCATAAAGCATGTTGTCGTTATAGGGAATGCGCAGCTTGAGCATCACGACATCGGGCGCGAGCTTCTTGATCTGCTTGACCCGGCACGGCGATTTGGTTGCCTTCGGCAACTGCCATTCGAGTTCTTTGACCTCAACGGTCAGATCGCTCAGCGGTTTTGCTTGGCACAGGAAGGCGTAGCCGGCGGCCTTGTCGGCCTCCGAAAAATAGGTCGGATTGCTGCGGCCGTAGGTTACTTGGCCTTCGAGGATATGACCGCGGCAGGTCATGCAGGAACCGGTGCGGCAGCTATAGGGAAGGTTCAGCCCGGCATCGAGGCCCGCTGCGAGCACGGTCTTGTCATCCGTGACCTCGAAAGCGTGCCCGCTGGGCTGCAACGTCACCCGAAAACCCATTCCCTCCGCTCCGAATCGCGTGCTTGATCGGCGTGCCGTATGGCTTCCGCCGGGCGGGAAGAATAGGGCTCCGGGGCGTGCAGAGGCAACGCTCTTGCGCTATTGAACGGTTGGCCGATAAGGAAACACCGTCCCAGGGAGGAGCCTCGTATGCCCGATATCCGTCTGAATTTCGCCTGCGGGCTCTATGATCGGTTGTTGCCGCTTTATAAGGGCGACGTGAAGCCGGACGGCGTCGATCTGGAATTCCTGGCGATCGACGACCCGCGCCAGATTTTCGACCGGATGGCCAAAGGCGATTTCGATATCGCCGAAATGTCGAGCTCGGAACATCTGACTCGGATCGCCAACGGCAACACGTCGATGGTCGGTATTCCGGTATTCCCGTCGCGGAATTTCCGCCATGCCTTCGTCTTCATCAACAAGAAGTCGGGCATCAAGTCGCCGAAAGACCTATCCGGCAAGCGCATTGGCGTTTCCGCCTATGGCCAGACGGCGGCGGTATTTATCCGTGGCTTTTTGCAGCACGAATACGGCGTCGATTTTTCCGCGGTCAAATGGATACAGGGACCAATGAACGGCGTCGGCGGCCACCCGCATCTGCCGAAGCTGGCGAAGCCGATCGATATCGAACTCAACAACTCCGATCGCACGATCAGCCAGCTTCTGGGGGATGGCGAACTCGACGCGGTACTGGGCGCGCTCGTACCGGACAGTTTCGGCAAGCATCCGGATGTGGTGCGGCTTTTCCCCGATTTTCGCACCGAGGAAAAAGCTTATTACAAACGCACCAAGATTTTTCCGATCATGCACCTCGTCGCGATGAAGCGCGAGATTTACGAGAAAGATCCCTCGGTCGCGCAAAGCCTGTTCGATGCGCTGGAACGTTCAAAGCATCTTGCGGACGAGCGCATGCGCGAGGTTGGCGCGCTGGCCTATATGCTGCCCTGGATGGCAGACGACATTCGCGAGATGGACGAGGTCTTTGGCGGCGATGCCTGGCCGAATGGCGTCGATGCCAATCGAACCGTGCTCGATGCGCTTGCAACCTACATGGTTGAACAAGGCTTGCTCGCCCGGAAAGTGTCGATCGAAGAGATGTTTGTGCCGGGCGTGGGCCCGCGCTGATTTTCTCCACACCCTATCGTAGCGTCTGCTTGAGTTCGCCAAGGAACACGGGCATATCGTCGTCAAATCGCTTGCTTAAGTATCGGGAGGACTTCGTGGCTTTGATCAGATCGCTGATCGTAATTTTCACGCTTGCCGTTTTCGGCATTGCGACGGTGCCGGCGCAAAGCGCCGAGCCGGTGAAGCTTCGTGTCGTTTGGTATGTCGTGCCCTTCGCAGTGACGCCGGTGCTGTTCATGAAGCCCGAGCTGATGACCCATGTCGGCAAGACCTATAATATCGAACTTGTCCATCTCGCTTCGGGCTCCAGCTTCCCGACCGCGCTTGCGGCGGGCGAGGTGGATATCGGTCCGATCTCGGCATTGCCGATGGCGACCTCGATCCAGAACGCCCACATGGATGACCTTCGTCTCATCGCCGACGAATACGAGGACGGCGTCGAAGGCTGGTATTCCGGTCAGTTCGTCGTGCTGAAAGACAGCCCGATTCAAAAGATCGAAGATCTGAAAGGAAAGGTCGTCGCGAATCTGGGCGTCGGCAGCTCCGGCGACATGGCGATGCGGTTCATGCTGCGCCAGCACGGCCTCGAAGCAAAGCGCGACTACACCACGCTCGAAGCCTCGCCCGGCAACATGCCGGCGATGCTGCTGGCCAACAAGGTTGAGCTGATCAACACCACCGGCCTGACCTCGCGCGCGCAGAACGTCATCGATAACACCCGCGTGCTGTTTGATCGCCGCCAAGCTTTCGGTGGGCCGACGCAAGAAGCCACCGTCGTTTCGCGCGCCGGCTTCCTCGAAAAGAACCGCGCCGCCGTCGTCGATTATCTCGAAGATTACTTCCGCGCCATGCGCTGGTTCTACGATCCGAAGAATCACGACGAGGCGATCAAAACCGTGTCGGCTTTCAACAAGGCGCCGGAAAAGCAGTTCGATTGGATGTTCACCAGCGGCGACGAATATCGCGACCCGAACGGCATGCCGAACATGCAGGGCCTGCAAAAGAGCATCGACGTGTTGGCCGAATTCGGTCTGATCAAGACGGGGCTGGATATCAGCAAATACACCGACTTCAGCCTGGTCAAAGAAGCGACGGCGCGGATCAAATAATCGCCGCCAAACGAGATAACCCGAACCGGCTCGTCCTGCGCTATATAATTCGGTGAATCGTCTCGAAGACGGCAAATGATTTCTGGAGGAGCGGACCATGCTTAGGAAGATTGCCTTCGGCCTTGTGTTCAGCGCGTTCGTCGCCCACGGCGCAGCCGCGCAAACCAAGCTCGTCGCGAGCTATGGTCCCGGCTATCCGTGGATGTCGGCTTTCGTCGCCAAGGATCAGGGCTTCTTCGCCAAACATGGTCTCGACGTCACGCTCCAATTCATCGCGGTCGGATCGAACCAGCCGGCAGCGCTGATTTCCGGCGCGTCGCAGATCGCGGGCGTCAATCCGACCATCGTGCTGTTCGCGGACGAAGGCGGCGCTGATATCCAGATCATGGCCGGCGCGAACGGTCAGGCAAAAACCGGATCGTCGGGCGGCGCCTTGGCCCGCACGGGACTCGAGATCAAAAGCTCGGCCGATTTC
This sequence comes from uncultured Rhodospirillales bacterium, assembly GCA_903822185.1. Taxonomy (GTDB): domain Bacteria; phylum Pseudomonadota; class Alphaproteobacteria; order ATCC43930; family CGMCC-115725; genus CAIKMD01. The sequence goes on from CAIJOA010000042.1 coordinate 78,900, forward strand.
CGCGGCAAGAAGGTCGGCGTGCCGGGGCTGCAAAGCGTCATTCACGTCGCCTTCATGAAATGGCTGAAGATGAAAGGCGTCGATCCGAAATCGGTGACCTATATCGAAACGCCGATCAATCAGATGAACGATGCGCTGAAGACCGGCCTCATCGACATTGCCCTGCCGGCCGCGCCTTTCACCGATCAGATTTTGCAAGCCAAGACCGGTTATTCGGTCGGCGATTACCAAGCGGACCTGGCCGATCCCTTCACGGTCTATTCGGTCTGGGCGATGCAGCATGACTACATCAAGGCGCATCCCGACGTCGCGCCCGCCTTCCGTGCCGCGCTGCAGGAAGCGATCGACTGGATCGGCAAGAACGAGACCGAGGCGCGCAAGACGCTGATCACCTATCTCAAGCTGCCCGAACCGGTGGCGATGTCGGTAAAAATCGGCGGCTTCACCTCCGAGGTCACGCCTGCCCAGATGCAGTGGTGGATCGACGCTTGCAAGGAATTAGGGTTGTCGAAAGGCGACATCAAAGTCAGCGACGTGTTGGCGAAGTAACCAACGGCTTTTAATTTGACGCTGCGCCGCGGCGTCTTTACATCACGGCGCTTCGATGAAGCGCGCTTATGGAGGTTTTTGTGGCGAGACATATCCCGGGTCCCCTTTATTACGAGCAGCAAGGCGCCACAGGCATCCCGATGCTGTTCCTCCATTCGACGCCGGACGATCACCGTCTGTGGATGTTCCAAACCGCGCATTTCTCAGCCTGGTACCGCACGATCGCGCTCGACTTCGCCGGCTACGGCCGCTCCCCGGCGCCGCAACAGGGCGTGCAGATCATCGACCAGGCAGACGCCGCGTGGGAGGTTGTCGATCGGGTCACGTCCGGTCCGATCATCATCCAGGGCAACTCGATGGGCAGCATGGTCGCCCGCATTATGGCGGCGCAGCGGCCGGAACGCACTCTGGCGCTGATTATTTCAGGCTGCGCCTATCAGCCGGTGCGTACCCAAATGAAGGAATGGGGCGAACGCTTCCGCAACGAAGGGCTGAAGCTGCGCCACGAGCAGATCCTCTATCACTTCGCGCCCGATCATCGCGACCGGCCTTTCATGCGCTGGTATGCCGACATGCTGTGCGAACTGAACAATGTCAGCACGGTCGAAAGCGTCGTCGCCATGAACGACGCGCTGCAGACGACGCATCCGGCGGAGTTCGGCGAAGGCATTACGTCGCCGGCGCTGCTGATCAGCGGCTCGGCCGATCGCAACCATCCGAACGCCCCTGAACTTGCCCGCCGAATCAAAGGCTGCGAGTTCAAGACGATCGAAGGCGCGGGCCATTCCTCGAACATGGAAGAGCCGGCGCAGTTCAATCAGCTCTGCATCGAGTTCCTCAAAAAGCACAACCTCTTCCCCGGTTGAGCGTTTCATGATCGATCCGGCGAGCGCATCGGCGCCTTTGCTTGTGCCGTCGCTCGGCGGATTTTACGCAACGCTTCTGCCCTACGCAGAAGCGTTGTTGCGTTTCACCGCCGGCATCGTGCTGCTGCCGCATGCTTTGCAGAAATTCTTCGGCTTCTTTCCCGAAAGCAAAGTCCCGGCGAATCTGCGCCAGCTCGCGACATCGCTCGATAATTGGGGTTACTGCCCGGGTATGTTTTGGGCAGTGATCGTCGCGCTGACCGAACTGTTCGCCGGACCACTGCTGGCGTTCGGGCTTTTCACCCGTGTTGCCGCGCTACCGGTGTTTATTTTTCTGGCGTTATCGGCGGCGGCACACGGCAAGCGCGACGGGTTTTTCTGGACTGTCCACGGTGCCGAATATCCGCTCGTCTGGGCCGTGATCGCGTTTTACTTCCTGATCAACGGCGGCGGCGTAATTTCCCTCGACCGGCTCTGGCTCGGTTTCGAGCTTTAAACAAATACTTTGTCATTGCGAGGAGCGCAGCGACGAAGCAATCCAGTCCGATTACACACTGGATTGCTTCGCTGCGCTCGCAATGACGATATTTTAGGAACGCGTCTCGCGAAGGTCTTCGATGACGGGGTTCGCGTCGCCGGCAAAGCGGTCGCCGAAATCGAAAGCGTCGTCATGCTGGAAGCCGTCGTAGTACAGAATCTCCCACCAGTTATGGTCGAGATCCTCGAAATAGAAGGAATAGACGCCGTGGCCGAAGCTCGGTGCGTGAACCGTGCCGATTTTGTATTTTTCCTTGAGGTCTTTTGCCGCCTGATTTATGCGGTCAACTTCGGCGCGGCTGCCGACTTCGAGGCCCCAATGATTGTGCAGATGCGCGCCCTTCAGGGAATTGCCCGCTTGCACCGCGACGATATGAAATTTGGTGCCGCAGCGAACGAACAGCGCCGGCTTGCCTTGGCGTACGCATTCGAGCCCCAGAAACTCTTCGTAGAATTTGCGCGTCTCGTTGAGGTCATAGGCTTCCATCGTGCCATGCGAAAGCATTGCTGCCTTCACGACGGATTCTTTGTTGTTTGCTTCGAATACCGGATTCTCGATCGTTGTCGGGTTATCCATAGGGCTTCTCCTTGGAGATGGAAATGATCAGACGGTCGCGGGGCTGGCTTGCCCCAGTTCGGCCTCGGTAAGGAAAGAATCGGCGAAAAATTCCATCGGCGGCAGGCCGCCTGTGGCGACGAAATCCTTGCGGGCGGAATCGACCATGATCGGCGCGCCGCAAGCATAGACTTGATGGCCGGACAGATCCGGGAAGTCTTCCATCACCGCGCGATGAACGAAGCCGGTACGGCCGGTCCATTCGTCTTCCGCTAGTGGCTCGGACAGCACCGGCACGAAGGTGAAGTTCGGCATCTCGGCCGCCCATTGTTGCGCCGTCTCCAGCATGTAGAGGTCCTGCTTGCTGCGGCAGCCCCAATAGAGCGCGATGGGCCGCGTCTCTGAAAGCTTGCGTCGGTTGGCATGCTCGATCATCGCTTTGATTGGTCCAAAGCCGGTGCCGCTGGCCAGGAAGATGATCGGCTTGGCGCTTTCCTCGCGCAGATAAAAGGTGCCGAGCGGTCCTTCGAACTTCAGAACCTCGTTGACCTTCAGCTTGTTGAAAACCCGATCGGTGAACAATCCGCCGGGGTTATGCCGGACATGAATCTCGATATCCATCATGCCGGTTTCCAGCATCGGCGGCGTGGCGATCGAATAGGACCGGCGCTTACCGCCATCCAACAGAAAATCGATATATTGCCCGGCGGCAAACAGCATATTGTCGTTGTACGGCGTGCGCAGATGCAGCACGACGACATCGGGCGCGACTTTGCGGATTTGCTTCACCCGGCACGGCACGACGCTGGGCGTCGCCAGATGGAGTTTCAGCTCTTCGATCTCGATGGTGAGGTCGCTCTTGGGCTTGGCCTGACACAGCAGGGCAAAGCCTTGCTCCCGCATCCAGTGTGGAAGGTAGGTTTCAGTCGAAAGCGCATGATCGACCGTGCCATCGGCGATATGGGCCTTGCAGGTCGAACATCCGCCGGCGCGGCAGCTATAGGGAAGGTTGTATCCGGCTTCGAGCGCGGATTTGAGAACGTTTTGTCCTTCCGCTGCTTCGAAACTATGCCCGCTGGGGTGCAGCGTGACCCGAAATCCCATCCCGAATGCTCCGATATTTTCGCGCCGCGTGCCGGTGACGGCGCCTGCGTTCGCGTAGCACTAACCGGGCTTGCTCGTCAATTTCTACAGGGATGGGTTTACGCGGACGGGGCGCGAGACGGATGGGCCTTATTCCGCAGGTAAATCCACTGGCCGATGATCGCGGTGAGCAGCATCAGCGCGTTGGTCGTGACAAACACCCAATCGCGCTGAATCCAACTATAGACCACGAAACCGACCGACGCCGCGGTTTGGCCGATGAACAGCCAGTGCGATACCCCTTGGCTCGTCTTATCACGCCACTGGGTATAGACCTGACGCCCGATCGTCAGCAGCAGGATAACGGCTGCTGCCCAGCCGATAAGATCGGTGCTCATGATACCCCCAGATTAAAATGCTTGTCGGTCTCGTACGCCTCGACAAATAGAAAATGACGGCTGAGCGGGATGGTTCCGCCGCTGGAACCCGGTGCGTATGGGCGAGTTGTCCTCTTAACCCCAGAGGATAGATCATGGATACCCTCGTCGATATCGAAGCGATTACGGCAGATACGCCGCCGGTGACGTCGCTTCCGAAAAACACCATCGGCTATATGCTGGCGCACGAACAATTCAATGTGCGTGAATTGGTCGATATCGGCGCGATGGCTGCGAAGGCTGGGTTTGGCCTGCTCGCGGCGAGCGATCACTTTCAGCCCTGGCAGGCGAATGAAGGTCATGCCGGTGAAGCCTGGGTGACGATGGCGGCGTTGGGTGATCGCGCCGGTGAGGCGTGGATGGGAACGACGGTGACATGCCCGACGATGCGCTACAATCCGGCGGTCGTTGCCGAAGCCTTTGCCTCGCTCAGCATCTTGTTTCCCGGCCGGATTTTTCTTGGCGTTGGCTCGGGCGAGGCGCTGAATGAGCAAGCCGCGACCGGCGAATGGCCCGATTGGCAAGAACGGTGGGATCGACTGATCGAAGCGATACACGTCATCCGCTCGTTGTGGTCCGGCGAGCCTCTGCATCACAAAGGAAAATTTTATGCGGTCGATGCGCGGCTCTACGATCCGCCGGCGCAACCGATTCCGATCCTGACAGCGGCGAACGGCAAGAAATCGATGAAGCTTGCCGGTCAATATGGCGACGGTCTCATCACCGATCCGGTCACTTGGAAGCAGTATAAATCCGAGTGGGAAATCGGCGCGCTGGATGCCGGCAAGAATCCGTCGGCTATGCTGGTCTTGATCGAGCAGTTCGTGGTTGTCGGCGACCAGGACGATGCCCGCAAAGCGGCCGAGCTATGGCGCTTCCTGCCCAAAGCCTTCAAGCAATATTACGATGTGCGCGACCCGGCGAAGATCGAGGAACGCGCCGACTCAGAAGTCCCGCTGGAAAAGGTTATGGAAGGTTGGCCGATCAGCCGCGAGCCAGGACGGCATATCGAGGCGATTCAAGAATTATTCGATAGCGGCGCGACGATCGTCAACATTCATGCCGGACAGCACGACCAGAAAGCTGTTCTCGAATTCTACGGCGAGCAGGTCTTACCGCATTTCAAGAACAAGCCGTAATCGCGAGAGCGCGTATTTGCGCTCCCGCGACTGTTCCGAGCCTACTTTTTCTTTTGTTCTTCTTCGGCAGCGCGCTTCGTCAAGTAGTCCTGCGAGCTTTTGACGACGCTGCGCACGCGCTTCATGTCGATACCGACAAGTTGGCCGTTGCGCTTCTTCACTTTGCCATCGACGAAGACCCAGCTGACATCGCTCGGCCGTCCCTGCAGAAGTCCGGTGGCGACGGGATCGCCGTTGACCGGGATCAACTGGATGTCCGACATATCCATGATCACGATGTCGGCCCGTTTGCCGGGTGTCAGCGAGCCGATCTTCTTATCGAGGCCCAGCGTATGCGCACCGTCGAGCGTTGCAAACGACAATGCTTCCCGCAGCGGCAACAGATTCGAGCGCCGGCCTTCCTTGCCTGCGCGCGCTATTTCCTGGCCGCGATCGGACATCAGCAACGCCCGGATCAGGTTGAACATATCCGACGGCAGGCGGGTTTCGTTGTCGCTGCTGAGCGAAGGCCGCAATCCAAAGCTCAGCCATTGCTGTACGTTTGGGAACGAGCCTTGCGACATCATCTCGGCCATCGGCGCACAGGAGAGCGTACCGTTGGTCGAAGCGATCATCTTGAACTCTTCGTCCGAAATACCGGTCGGGTGGACATAGGTGACGTCCGATCCCAGCAGCCCCAAGTCGTTCAGCTTGGTGATACCGCGAATCTTCGCCGTGGTGACGCCGACATGCATGGTGATCGGAATGCCCAGCTTGCGGGCGAATTTCATATCCGCGACACAGCCGTCGAACGTCTTGGCATCGGCCGACCGGACCGACATGCCCAGGGTCAGAAGCTGGTCCTTCGAGGTGAAATATTGCTTCTGGATACGCTCGACATAATCGGGCGTATTGAGATCGATCGGCGTGATCGGAATGCCGGGCGAAAAGACCGCACGGACGCCGGAATCGGTCAGGCCGCTGATCGCGCCATCGGCATGGGCCGGCGTGTTCATGATATGCGACCAATCGAGGATGGTCGTGATGCCGTCATTGATGGCGCTCACACCGCCCAGCAGATCGCCGGCATAGACGTCGTCGGGCCGATAATGCGTGCCGCGTTCCTCGTCGATGACCTTCATATAGATCGGGAAATCGCCATCCGGAATCATGCCGCGCAACGTCGTTGACCAAGTATGGCGATGCGTGTCGATGAAACCGGGCATGACCAGCTTCCCGGCGGCATTGACGATCTCGGCATCGGTCGCGTGGATGTTCGCGCCGACTTGGACGATCGTGTTGCCGTCGATCAGGACGTCGCCGACCGGGATTTCGCCAATCGCTTTATCGACCGACGCGACATAGCCGCCTTTAATCAGCGTCTTACGCTTGCCGCCGGTCGCGACGGCGGCTTTCGCCACGGCGGGAATAAGCGGTAGGGCCGCCGTTGCGGCGACGCCCTGCAATAGGTTTCTACGTTTAATGTCCATGCGTTCCCCCTCGATACGCGCTAACGATGCGCCATTGTCGGGGGCAATATTAACAGGATCAGCGTGGACAACATCCCCGAAAATCGGCGACGTTGCCCACGCTCCCGTCGTTAGACTTCGGCTTTTTGATCTGGTTCGATCGCCGGCGGTGTTTCGCCCGCTTCGATCTCGGCTTCGACGACTTGGCGCGTGGCGTCGCTGATCGCTTTCTCGCGCGGCGTAACGGCTGCTTCTTCAGGCTGGCCCACCGGACCGCCTGCGCCGACACGCTCCCGCTCGCCCAATTCGCGGTCCCGGACGCCGTGGGGTTTGTGCAAGGGCACACCCGACTGTCCTTGGCCGACTTCGCCGCCGGCACCGAGCCGGTCGTAACCCGGTTCCGCGGGCTTTTTGGCTTGCTGCATGACGCACTCCTATTGGTGATCTACAACAACCCTTTCGCTGCCTCTAAGTTTCCTCGGGATGACAATGCAAAAGAAGAGATGGGCTGCGGCGTGGTTTGCGTTGTCGATCTGGCTGATGGCCGGGACGGCTTCGGCGCAAACCCTGCAGCCAATCAAAATCGGCGCGGTGCGTCTGACGGGATCGATTCCGATTTATGTCGCACTCGACAAAGGTTATTTCCGCGACGAAGGACTCGATGCCCAGATCATCTGGTTCGATGCTTCGGCGGCGTTGCCGGTGGCGATCACCTCGGGTGATATCGATTTCGGCTCGGCCGCCTTCACCGGCGCGTTGTTCAATCTCGGCGCCAAGGGCAGCCTGACATTGATCGCGTCGCAGCTTCGCGATGCACCAGGCTATCGCCTCAACGCGCTGATGGCGACACGGAGCGCCGATGTGGCCGGCTTCAAGCGGATTGCGGACCTGCCGGGCAAGCGCATCGGTATGACGACGGTCGGCTCGACCATGCATTACACGATCGCGCTGCTGGCGCAAAAATACGGCTTCGCTTTATCCCAAGTCACGATGGTGCCGCTGCAAAGCCTCAGCAATCTCAACGCGGCTTTTGCCGGCGGGCAGATCGACGGTGGCGTCATCGGCGCGGCGGCGGCTAGTCAGTTTGCGGCTGACGGCACCGGCAAGGTCATCGCCTGGACAGGCGATGAGGCGCCATGGCAACTGGGCGCGCAGATCACCCGTCCGCAATTGATCAAGGAACATCGCGACACGGTCGCGAAATTCGTCCGGGCCTATCAGAAGGGCATTTCCGCCTATCAGGCGGCGGTGATGATCTCACCCAGCGGCATAATGACCAAGGGGAAGGACTACGACGCTGTCGCCGCGATAATCGCGCGGTATCTCAATCTGACGCCTGACAAATTGACGAACATCTTTCCATCCTTCGATCCGACCGGGGCGCTCGATATCGCCGACGTGAAGAATCAGGTCCGCTTCTATCAGGCGGAGGGCATGGTCGATAAGGCGGCCGACGTCGATGCGATGACGGACCTGTCGTTTCTCAACAGTCCGAAGCGTTAGCGCTTCGGCGGCTCGCCCAACCGATCGGCGCAACCGGCGCTGATCGCCCAATATTCCCAGGCGCGCCATGCCTCCGGCGTGGTCGGGCCATGCGCGGTCTTCTTGGTTTCGATCTCGTTGAACGACAGCGGATTGATCCCGCCACCCAGCCGCATCGCCGCCATCTGAACGCGTGCGTTGCGCGGCAAGTAGATCGCGGTGCGCACGACTTCATGAATCGAATATTGCGCGGCGGCAAAGCCATGGCCACGCATCAGGCAGACCGAGTTATCCGCGATACGTTTCGCCAGGTCGCGGCCATGCTCCATGTTCGAGACCAGCAGGTTAGTCGCGTCACCGAACTTCTCGCGAATGTCCCAGACCGGCACGTCATGACCCAGGTCGCTGCCCGGCGCGATCACGGCTTCCAGCTTCACCGTGCTGATGCTGAAGGGCAGAATGTCCTCGGCATGGGCATGGATGACCGAATTGACCTCGGGCCGCGACTCATAGATGCCGCCGTGGATGAAGCGCTCGAGATAGGCCGGCCGCCGGTCGTCATTGACCGGCTTGCCGTCGAGCGTGAATTCCATGATGTCGCTCTCATCGACAAGCTGCGGGCTGCGCGACCGCGCCAACAGATAGCGGTCGGGACGATCCGGATGACGCATGCTGATATGACCATAGGCATCGCAGACATTCTCATGCGCCAGAACGCGGTTGGCGATGACGAGGTCGCGAAACGCTTGCTTGAGATCGGACATGGTTTCTCCGTTATTCGGTATGGCGACGATCAGCCGGGAAGATCGAGATAGACCTCGTCGGCTTGAACGCGGGCAGGAATGGCGCGAAGGCGATAATGCGAATGGCCGGCATGGCGGCCGGTCTTCAGATCGAACTCGACGCCGTGCCAGGGGCAGATGATGTGCTCTTCCGGTGCGAAGCGCAGGCCGCGGCTCGACTGATCGTCGCCCAGCCGCTCTTCGACGCGATGCAGGATCTTGCCCTGGCAGACCGGTCCGCCGTAATGCGGGCAGCGATTTTCGTAAGCATAAAATGTCGTGCCGCGCCGGAAGACGCCGACCTCGAAGCCGTCGATATCGATGATGCGATAATCGCCGTCGGGAAATTCTTTCAAAGTTCCGATCAGGGTTTCGGTCATCGGATTACGGGCTCCGGCTTCTTGGCAAGTTTCTGCTTGGGAATTTCGATGTTGAACAGCTTAGCCGAGTTGAGGCCGAGGATGTTGCGTTTCTTCTGCTCGCTAAGGAACGGCAGATCGGCGATCGAATTGGGCGGATTGAAATCCCAGTGCGGCCAGTCCGATGAATACAGCACCTGCGTCTCGGCATTGACCGCGTCGAAAATCGCCTCGGTCAATTTCATGTTGCCGGTTTCGAGCGGCTGAGTCGTGAAGTACATCTCGCGGATATAGTCGCTGGGCAGACGCTTCAGCAGCGGCGCCTCGGAACTGCGCATGACATATTCGGAATCGAGCCGTTGCATCAAGAACGCGACCCAGGCGAGACCGCTCTCGACCCAGACGGTTTTCAGTTTCGGGAAACGTTCTGGCATGCCGTTCAGTACCCAGTTCGTCACATGCAGCATATTGAACTGGACGAATGACAAGGCGTGCATGCCGATGAAGCGATTTATCTGCAGCATCGCCGGATCGCCCCAGTGATAGCCGGCATGGAACGCGAGCGGCTTGCCCGATTCCTGGATCATCGAATAGAGACGCATATAGGAATTGTGATGGATCGGCTTGTAGCGCGTCGAACACACGGTGAACCCGATGACGCCGGGCTTGTTGCCGAATTCCTTGACCGCCTTTTCGCATTCTTCCGGGTCGATGAACGGCAGATAGACGAGCCCTTTCATCCGCGTGTCCTGCGGCAGAATTTTCTCGGTCATCCAGCGGTTGTAGGCGTGGGATAATTCGATCTCGACCTCGGGCTGCGGATGAACGCCCAGTTGCAGCATCGGGGTCGGGAACACGACCATGTAATCGATGCCCATGCTGTCCATCGCGCGCCGAGTCATGACGACCTGAGGATGAACGTCTTTCTCGGTCACGGGTTCGCGCGGCCCGTCGTCATGCGGGATGCGGCCCGACATGCCCTGATAGGCGATGCCGGTCTGGAGGTTCATCAGTGCCGGAATAGCGGCCGAGCGTGACCGCATTTCGGCGGCGACATGGCGATAAACGTCGCTATCGATCAGCCCGGTGATCTCGTCCCAAAAGGCGAGCTCGGTCACATGGGCGTCGATGTCGATAATGAAGTAGTCTTTTAGCCGCTCGGCGTCTTTCGCCGCATGGGCAAGGACGTCGCGCGTATCCGAGGCACGGTCGATCTTCGGCAGATCGCGCATTTTGCGCGGCGTCCGCTTGGTCCCGTTTCCTCCACTGGCATTCGGCATTCTTTTTCTCTCTCAAAGCCTGAGAGAGGTTTTAGCGTAGCCTCCCGGCTTAGTGAACAGCCGATCATCACCACCATGCAGCGTGCTTCCAACGATTGAGCCGGGCCGGGAACTCTCTCAGGCTGCGAATTCCGCGATCCGGCGTGCCATTCGTTCCCCCTTCAGGCGAGGGCGAGCATGGTTTTGACGGTCGGCCAGGCGGCCCGGCCTTTCTCGTCCATCAGGGGCAGATACTTTGCGTTGAACTGCGATGCGAGCGCCGATTGATAGGCGGGGCGCGCCTTGATTCTTTCATACCAGTCGGCGACGCGCGGATGCCGCATGAACAGCCCATCGAACTTCAGGTGATCGAGCCGCGTGATGTAGGGCGCATAAGCAATGTCGGCGAGGGTGTAAGTCGAACCGACCAGCCAAGGACCAAGGGCCAGCGCGGCATCCATATCGGTGACCATTTTGTAGAGACGCTTGATCGCATCCGGGAAAGCGGGATTTTCGACGCCCTTCTGCAATTGCCGGAAGCGCTGGAGATAGGCCGGGCCGCGTAGTTGCGTCAGCTGCTCGATGATCTCGGGCGTATATTGATGATGGAAGGCTACGCTCAGGCTGACGGTGCCGGTGGCAGCGAAAATGCCGTCGTCGATATGCTTGGTCCACCACCGCATGCGGGCGCGCCCCGCTGCATCGGCTGGCTTCAGCGGCGGTTCGGGAAATGCGTCGTCAATATATTCATTGATGACGACGGATTCGGTCACGACGACATCGTCATGCACCAGCGTCGGCACCACCGCCTTGGGGTTGAGTTTGAGATAGGCCGGATCACGCTGATCGCCGGCACGCAAATTCATGTGTCGCGCCTCATGCGGCACGCCTTTCTCAGCCAGCGCCAACCGTACTTTCTGCGCGCAGACAGACATGTCGTTGTGATAAAGCGTCAGCATGTGGCTTCCTTCCCCGTCATGGTCTTCGCGTTCGGCGCGCGGTTTACGGCTTGAGACTGGCGGCGGTCTGACCGAACAGCAAGGCGCGCGATGCGGCATCGCCGACCGTCGGCGCTGTGTTGACGGCTTTGCCTTTTTCATAGGCGCTGATTGTCGCGGGACGTGCGGCAATGGCGGCCTTCCACCGCTTCAAATGCGGAAAGTCCTCAATGTTCTGTGCCTGCATCTGCGGATTGATCCACGGATAGCTGGCCATGTCGGCGATCGTGTAATCGTCGCCTGCGAGGAACGGTCGATCGGCAAACCGGTTGTTGAGCACCCCATAGAGGCGATTCACCTCTTTGGTATAGCGGTCGATCGCATAGGCGATCTTTTCCGGCGCGTAATTCCGGAAATGGCTGCTTTGTCCAGCCATCGGACCCAGTCCGCCCATCTGCCAGAACAGCCATTGCAGCACTTCGACACGGCCCGGCAGATCGGGATAGATGAATTTGCCGGTCTTCTCGGCGAGATACAGCAAGATCGCGCCCGATTCGAACACCGAGATCGGCCCCTTGCCGGATTGCGGCTCATGATCGACAAGCGCCGGCATGCGATTGTTTGGCGATATCTTCAGGAACTCGGGCGTGAACTGCTCGCCCTTGCCGATATTCACCGGCTTGATGGTGTAGGGGATGCCAGCTTCCTCGGCGAACAACAGAACCTTGTAGCCGTTGGGTGTGGTCCAGAAATAAATATCGTGCATGACGATTTCCTTTTATCTGTCGAGGCAACGCAGCATCACCATGGCGATGTCTTCGAGGGCGGCGCGGTCCGGATTGGCTTTCCCGACCAGCCGTAGCCCCTGGATGCTTGCGGTGAGGAAGCGGGCGAGGGCGACGACATCGGCATCCGACGGTAGTTCGCCGCGTTTTTTCCCGGCGATCAGTCCGGCGCGAAAGAACGCTTCGTTACAGGCTAGGGCATCGCGGATATGCGCCATCGCCGTGCGGTCCTGGCGCGCAATTTCGGCGGCGCAGTTGCCGATAAAACAGCCGCGGCGGCCGGGGCCGGCGACGATCGCATCGATGAAATCATGCAGCAGATCGGACAAAGCATCCCGGAAGGGTATTTTCCGCAGCAGCGCATTTCCAATGCGCTCGTCACCCTTTTGAACGTAATGCGACAACGATTCGAGAAGCAGGTTACGCTTGTCACCGAACGTTGCATAAAGACTTGAACGGCTAAGGCCCGTCGCCTCGCATAGATCATCAAGGGACGCCGTCTCATAGCCCTTCGACCAAAAGACCTGCATGGCGCTATCGAGCGCCGTCTCGACATCGAATTCGCGCGGTCGCGCCATCGAAAGATTGTCCGCTGTGTTATTCTGGACTATATAGTCCGTAACAATAGGGTTCAATCACAACCGGCTTTTACAGCCGTCGGGAGGCCATCGATGTTGGAGCTCTATCACGCGCTCACCTCGACCTGCAGTCAGAAAGTTCGCATCGTTCTTTTCGAGAAAAATCTCCAATGGGTCGATCGTTCGGTCAATCTGGCGGCGAACGAACATCTGACGCCGGCTTATCTCGCGCTTAATCCCAACGGCGTTGTGCCGACGTTGGTGCATGATGGACACGCGATCGTCGATTCGAGCGTTATTTGTGAATATCTCGACGAGGTTTTCCCGACACCGTCTTTGACCCCGGCCGATCCGGTGCGTCGCGCCGAAATGCGTGCCTGGATGCGCTTTCTCGAGGAAGTGCCGACGGCGGCGATCCGTGTACCGTCCTTTCATATGGCTCTGGCGCGTCGTTTCGAGAGTCTCGATGCCGACGGCTTTCAGACCAAGGTGGCCGACATCCGCCCGCTGCGGAAACATTTCTATCGCCGCATGGGTACCGAAGGTTTCAAGCAGCAAGAGGTCGAAGAATCGCTCGACGAGCTGGAACGGACGATGGAACGGATGGAGACAGCACTGGCGAAAGGGCCGTGGCTTATGGGCGCCGATTTCACCCTGGCCGACGTCGTCGTCATGCCGTCAATCGACCGGCTGGCGGATCTTGGCCTCGCGAAGATGTGGGAAGAAGGCTATCCGCGGGTCGGTGACTGGTATGCGCGGCTTCAGGCGCGTCCGGCTTTCGCCAAGACCTATCCCAAAGGCAGCCGCTTGTCGGAAGGCATGAAGATTCGGCCGCTCGCCTGGGCGTGAGGCTGCAAAAACATCAAGGGAGAACGCGATGACGCTCGAACTCTATCACTCCGGTTTGACCTCCTGCTCGAAGAAGGCCCGGCTGGGCCTGAAGGAGAAGGGGCTTGCCTATAAAAGCCATTTCATCCGGCTCGATAAGTTCGAACATCACGATCCGGCCTATCTCAAGCTCAACCCGAACGGTCTGGTGCCGACGCTCGTTCATGACGGCAAGGTCATTATCGAATCCGGCGTCATCAACGAATATATCGACGAGGTCTTTCCCGATAAGCCGCTGAAGCCGGCCGATGCCTATGGCCGCGCGCAGATGCGCATCTTCTGCAAAATGGCGGACGAATACGGTCTGCCGGCGACGCGCATCCCGACTTGGACCAGGACCAAGGCTGAGCAGATAAAGTCGATGCCGCAGGCCGAATTCGACAAGATCGTCAGCGAGACCCCTTTGGTCGATCATCGCTTGAAGTTGGAAGCCCTCAAAGGCGAAGGCTTCACCAAAAAGGAATTCGACGAGGCTTACGGCAAGATGGATTACATCTTCAAACGCTGCGAGACCGCGCTCGCCGAAGGACCGTATCTTGCCGGCGATATGTACACGCTCGCCGATATCGCGATGCTGCCTTATATCGCCGCGTTCAAGGATGTGCGCCCGGATTTGCTGAAGGCACATCCCCATACGAATGGTTGGCTGGAACGGGTGATGGCGCGGCCGGCGGTGCAGGCGACCTATCTGCCTTCTGCGGAAACAGTACCGGCCGGCGCTTAAGCGCACTCATTCATATAGCGCGTCATTCTTGGCATGACGCTTGCTCGGCATTTCGTGCGCAGTCGATGCGGAGGGATGTATGAGCGGCATTGTTCGAAAGCTATGGATCGGCTTCGGCCATTTCGGTCGCCGCGCGTTTAACACCGTCGAGGCCACTTCCTGGGCAAGTGATCATTCGATTTCCATTCTGAAGCTGGAATGGTCGGATGATCCCGCGCGCATCGCCGATCGCGACGGGCACAGCAACGGTGCAGTTAAAAAAAGTCGCTAGCGGAATTCGACATTAATTTCCGCCGCTTGCTGGTGAACGATCAGGGCCGCGTTGCCCGGTCGTATAGACAAGCTCCCCAATTGGCACCCTGATTGCATAGCGAATTGCATACAAGATTGCATGCCGATTGCTCAAAGCGCGAGCAGGGCAGCAATCGGTTCGCAGCGATTGGAGACCGAGGCCCTTGTTCGAGGCTCAAGTCATTACGGTACCGATGGCCAGTCCGGACGACGTCAGTTCGGTGGCGCAGCTATTCGACAGCGGCAAGGTCGATGCCGCCCATGTCGTTGCGATCATTGCACAAACCGAGGGCGACGGCTTTGCGCGGGGCTATTCCTCGCTGTCGCTGCAGCATCTCTTCGCTCAGCGCCTGGGGCTGACGCCCGCCGAAATCTTCGACCGCATTCCGATGCTGATGATCGGTGGGACAGCGGGGCTGATGAGCCCGCACTTCACGCTCTTCATCAACAAGCCGGCGACTGCCGCTACGAAAGGCACCGCGCCGCGTCTCGCGATCGGTGTCGCCAGCACGCGCCGCCTCCTGCCGGAAGAATACGGCACGATGCTGGAGATCGAGTTGGTCGCCGCCGGCGTGCGCGAGGCGATGGCGAGTGCCGGGATTGCGACGGCCGCAGACGTCGTTTGCGTCGAATTGAAAACCCCGCAAATGACGACGCAGCGCGTGCAGGATGCGGAATCGCGCGGCAAAAAGACTGTCGATACCAACATGATGGCGGCGTCGTCGAAGGGGCGCGGTGCGGCGGCGTTGGGCGCCGCGATGGCGCTGGGCGAGGTCTCGCCGGCGGATATATCCGACGCGATCGTCGGCCGCCGTCTCGATCTCTATTCCGACAAGGTCTCGGCCTCGTCGGGCAACGAGCAGAATGCGGTGCGTATCGTCGTGATCGGTAATGTCGCCGGCGCGCCGGGTGATTACATCGCAGGCAACGGCGTGATGAAAAATCAGCTCGACCTGCCGGGCGCGCGTGCGGCATTCAGCGCGGCGGGCCTCTTGCTGGAAGACGGCATCGTCGTGCCGGCAGACAGAGCCAAGATCGCCGCCGTGTTCTGCAACGCGGGCGCCAACGCCCTGCCGAATTGTCTCGGCCATCGCACCACGATGACGACCGATCTTCTTGCGCCCTACGCGGGCCATGTCGCGAAGGCCATCGTGCATGCCAATGTCGCGGCGATCGCGCAAACGCCGATGGTCCTGGCCAGCGCGGGTTTCGAGCATCAAGGCGCGCTCGGCTCCAATCTTATTTGCGTCATCGCCAATCACGCCGCGAATCAGGGCTGACCGCGATGTACACGCTCTCGCGCCATACCATCCGCACCGTCGTCAGCCCGATCGCGTTCGGGCTCGGGTTGATTCTCACCTGGGAATTGGTCTGCGACGCCTTCAAGGTGTCGAAATTCATCATTCCGCGCCCGGCCGCCATTGGGCCGATGTTCTTCTCGCATTGGTCGGTGATCTGGCCGAACGCGCTGCAGACGCTGGCGACGACTTTCAGCGGTTTTGCCATCGGCATCTCGGCGGGGTTCCTGCTGGGCGTCGCGCTGGGCGCCTCGGCCAATCTTCATAAGACGATCTTCGCGACGCTGATCGGGATCAACAACATCCCAAAGGTCGCTTTCACCCCGCTGATCGTTCTGTCGGTCGGGCTGGGGACCGTGCCCGCCGTCATCACCTCGGCATTGATCGTCGTCTTTCCGATCGCGATCGTGGTCTCGGCATCGGTCGCGCAGATGGATCCGGAACTCAACGACGTGATGCGCTCGCTCGGCGCCAGCCGCTATCTCGCCATGGTCAAGATCGGTATTCCGCAGGCGATGCCTTCTTTCTTCGCCGCGCTGAAGATCGCGATCACGCTGGCCCTGGTCGGCTCGTTCCTCTCGGAAACCGTCGCCGCCAATCGCGGCCTTGGTTACATGATGAGCCGCGCCGCGTCCGACTTCGATGTCGAACTCGTCTTCAGCGGTCTCACCATGCTCGTCGTCATCGCCATCATCCTCTACGTGCTCGTGATCGTTGCCGAGCGGCGCGTGGTGGGGTGGGCTTATCGCAAAGGCGGTTCAACTTGATCGCCGACAAAAATGCCAGGGAACGGAATTGCCGTCGCCATTCGCCCCGAAGCCATTTTCGAAGGAGGTCAGCATGACACTATTCGTTCGCTCGATGATTTCACCGGCCGTCGCATTCGCACTTACGTTGGGGGCACTTGCCCTCCCGGCAAAACCGGCCGCAGCCCTTGAAAAAATCCCGCTCTCGCTGGCCTGGACTATCGGGGGCTCGAATGGGCCTCTTTATATCGCAATGGATCGAGGCTACTTCGCCGCCGAGGGGCTGGAGATCGATGCGGTGCCGGGTGACGGCTCCGCCAATGTCGTCAATCGGCTGGCGAGTGGGGCTTATCAGATCGGGTTTGGCGATGTCCCGTCGGTGATCAAGTACGACACGCTTAATCCCGATAAGAAAGTGATGGTGATCTATAACCAGTTTCCCTCCGATCTGAGTATCGTTTCGCTCAAAGGTCGCGGCATTTCCACGCCGCAGGATCTCAAAGGCAAGACCATCGGCGCGCCGACCGGCGATACCGCCTACAAGATGTTCGCCGCCTTCGCATCTGCCAACAAAATCTCCGCCGACGACATGAAGTGGGAACACATGGCGATCACGTTGCGTGAGCCGATGCTGATCCAGGGCAAGGTCGATGCGATCACCGCGAACGAAAGCACCGCCTATTTCGCCCTGAAGGGCGCGGGCATTCCCGACTCCGACATGGTCTTCATCCGCTATCCCGAACACGGCATCAATCTGGTCGGCAGCGGCATGATGGTGAACGAATCCTATGCCAAAGAACATCCCGATACCGTCCGGAAGATCGTCAAAGCCTTCAATCATGGTTGGGAAGACAGCTTTGCCGATCCTAAGGCTTCGCTTGATGCGGCGCTGAAGCGTGACCCGTTGCTGAAGCCCGACATCGAAATGGGCCGCCTGAAATACGCGATAAAAGGCATGGTCGGTCAGCCGGATGCGAAGAAAGCCGGTATCGGTGCCTATACCGATGAAACGCTTGCCGCTTCGATCGATATCATCGCCGCTTCCGAGAAGCTGACGACCAAGATCGCGCCCAAGGATATGTCGGATATGAGCTTCCTGCCGCCGATAGCGGAACGGCATCTGCCGACGGCGACGATCAATTGAGCGCCGACGGCTTTTCCCCGATGCCGCCGCTGGTCGATCTCGACCGGGTGACGCTGACCTACGGCGAGGGCCGGCGCGGAACGCCGGCACTCTCCGACACAACCCTGCGGATTGCCGAGGGCGAGTTCGTCGCCTTCGTCGGTCCCAGCGGCTGCGGGAAGTCGTCTTTGCTGAAGCTTGTCTCGGGCCTCGTGCCGGCGACGACGGGCAATGTCATCGTGGCGCAACGCGAGGTCACCGAGCCGATCAAGATCGTCGGCATGGCCTTCCAAAATCCCAACTTGCTGCCGTGGCGCAACACCTTGAGCAACGTGTTGCTGCCGGTGGAGATCGTTCAACCGCATCGCAGCCGCTTGCGGCAGGACCGGGATGCCTATGTTACGCGCGCACGGTCGCTGCTGAAGACCGTCGGGCTTGCCGATTTCGAGGACAAGCTGCCCTGGCAATTATCCGGCGGCATGCAGCAACGCGCCTCCTTGTGCCGCGCGCTGATGCACGAGCCGTCCCTGCTGCTGCTCGACGAGCCCTTCGGCGCGCTCGATGCCTTCACGCGCGAAGAATTATGGTCGGTGCTTCAGACATTGTGGATGGAACGCCGCTTTACCGTCGTGCTGGTGACTCATGACCTGCGCGAGGCGCTTTATCTCTCCGACACGATTTACGTGATGAGCGCGCGGCCGGGCCGCATCTTGGTCCGGCACGAGGTTACCTTTCCACGGCCTCGGACCCTCGCCAGCACTTACGAGCCGGCCTTCGTCGATGCGTTATCCGAACTGCGCGGCCATATCTCCGAAGCGCGTGGGGGCGCGGCGCCGGTATGACCCTGTCCCTCGGCAAAGCGAGATCGGCGATGGCGGTTCCGCCGGCGGATGACGAACCCCGTTTTCGCCTACCGAAGATATCGCGCCGCGTTCTGGCGAATGTCTTTTTGCCGATCAGTTTCGTCTTATTCCTTCTCTTGGTCTGGCAAATCAGCACGCAGGCTTTTCACATCCCGCCTTACATCCTGCCGTCGCCGAGCGCCTTCCTCTCCGTGCTGGTTCAGCGTTCCGACGTGCTGCTGATGATGGCGAAGCAGACCGCCGAGGCGACGCTGATGGGGTTCGCCGTCGGCGTGACCGTCGGTCTCGCGATCGGCGGGTTGATGGGGTCGTCGCGCGTGATGTACGACATGATCTATCCCTCGCTGATCGGTGTTCATGCCGTGCCCAGCGTCGCGCTCATCCCCGTGTTCATCGTCTGGGTCGGGATCGGGCCGCAGATCGCTGTCATCACCGGCGCCATCGCTAGCTTCTTTCCCGTCACGGTGATCGTCGCTTCGGCGATCGCGGCATCTTCCCCGGAACTCGACGACGTTTTGCGTTCGCTCGGTGCGCGCAAGATCGATGTGTTGCTTAAAGTGTCGATCCCGCAGGCGCTGCCGCAATTTTTCGGCTCGATCAAACTCGCCATCTCGGGGGCCTTCATCGGCACCATCGTTGCCGAGATTGTCGCCGGTAGTGTCGGCATCGGCCATGTGATGGTGATCGCGACCAACAACATGGACGGCCCGTTGGCTTACGCCGGCCTGACCATTCTCGCGACCATGGGCGTGACGCTCTACCTCATCGCCGTGCTGATCGAGAAGCGCATGACCGGCTGGGCGTATCGCCGGAATTAATCGAAGGGACATTATCATGACCGACAATCTGGCCCTTGCCTCCGCCACCGAACTCTCGGCGCTCTATCGCGCCAAGAAGGCGTCGCCTGTCGAGACGATGAAGGCGGTGCTGACGCAGATCGACAAACTCAATCCGCTGCTCAACGCTTTCTGCTGGCTTGATGCCGATGCTGCCTTGGCCTCGGCGCAAGGCAGCGAGGATCGCTGGATGCGCGGCGCGCCGAAAAGCGGCGTTGATGGCATTCCGACGACGGTGAAGGA
Source organism: uncultured Rhodospirillales bacterium (assembly GCA_903822185.1). GTDB lineage: Bacteria > Pseudomonadota > Alphaproteobacteria > ATCC43930 > CGMCC-115725 > CAIKMD01. The sequence continues at coordinate 98,710 of CAIJOA010000042.1, forward strand.
TCTCTCCTATACGCGCGGCTGGCCGACACGGCGCGGCAGCCTGGCGATCCGCGCACGCGGACCCTGGCTCGAGGATTCACCGTCGGTCGCCCGCATGCGCGAAGCCGGTGCCGTGATCTTCGCCAAGACCAGCGTTCCCGAATTCGCGGCGATGAACCTGACCAAGTCGGTGCTGTGCGGCGTAACCCGCAATCCGTTCAACCCGGAAAAGACGTCGGGTGGGTCGAGCGGTGGTGCGGCAACGTCGCTCGCCGCCGGTATGGGCACGCTGGCGTTGGCGTCGGATGCGTCCGGATCGATCCGGTCGCCGTCGTCCTATACCGGTGTGTTCGGTCTGAAGACGACATTCGGCAGTGTCGCCGATTATCCGTCGAGCTATCTCGGTTCCAAAGCCGTCATCGGCCCGATGGCGCGCACCGTCGCCGATGCTGCTTTGTGTATGAGCATCATCACCCGCCCCGATGCGCGTGACTCCTATGCCCTGCCGCAACTGCCGGATGATTTTGTCGGTGTCCTGTCGAAAGGCATCAAGGGCCTGCGCATCGCCTACAGTCCGACCCTAGGGTATAGCGAAGTCGATCCCGAGATCGCGACCATCGTCGAGAAGGCGGTGAAGCTGCTGACCGAACTCGGCGCCGAGGTCGATATCGTCGATCACGTCTTCGATGACCCGGCAAGCTGTAACGCCGTCATCTCGGCGGCGGGTTCGGCGAATATGTTCCGCTTCCTCGGCATCACCGAAGCCGACAAGAAATTGATTAGCCCGCATCTCGTCCAGCGTGCCGAAGCCGGCATGAAAGTCAGCGCGCTCGACTATCTCATCGCCCGAGAGCAGCGCGAGAATCTCGGCGCACTGATGCGCAAATTCCATGAAAAATATGACCTGCTGGTCACGCCGACCCTGGCGCATCCGGCACTCGGCGCCGAGGAAGAGGTCATAACCAATCCGCGTTACACCAAATTCAAGGGCCTCTCCGCATTCGGTCCGGCCTTCAACCTGACGAAGCAGCCCGCCGCGTCCGTTCCCGTTGGAATGACTGCCGATGGGTTGCCGGTGGGGATGCAGGTCGTCGGCCCGCTCTATGCCGATGCCCTGGTCATGCGGCTCTGTCATGCCGTCGAAATGGCGCAACCCTTTGCCAGGCCGAATCTGTCGCGTCTGCCGATCGGCGGCGGCATGCCGCGCGGCCTTGCCAGCATGCACGAGGCTTTGCCCGAAGTGGCGGCAGCATGAATCCGATCCTTTCCATCTGCGGAGATGCGCGATGACGAAGATGATGAATCTGATCACGGCGTTGCATTCGATCGGCTACCACCCGGGCGGCTGGCGTCATCCCGAAGCCTGGTCGCAGCCGTCGGTCAATTTCGAGCAGAATCTTCAAACCGCTAAAACAGCCGAACGTGGCAAGTTCGACATGCTGTTCACCGGCGACAGCAACAGCGTCAAAATGGGCTCGCGCGAATTGCTGCGCGCCGGCTCGATGAACGGCCGTCCGGTCGCGTTCGAACCGGTGACCCTGCTCTCGGCGATCGCGATGCACACCAAGAATATCGGTCTCCTCGCCACAGCAACGACGACCTATGAAGAACCTTGGACGCTGGCGCGCAAATTCGCCTCGCTGGATCACATCAGCGGCGGCCGCGCCTGTTGGAATGTGGTCACGACCTCGACGTTTGCCGACGCGCTCAATTTCAGCAAGACCGAGCATCTGCCCGCCGATCAGCGATATGAGCGCGCCCGCGAATGCGTCGAGGTGTGCAAAGGCCTTTGGGATAGCTGGGCCGACGATGCTTTTACCCAGGACAAAGAAAGCGGTCAGTTCCTCGATCCGGACAAGCTTCATGTCCTCGATCACAAGGGAAAATATTTCGGCGTCAAAGGTCCGTTGAACATCCGTCGTCCGCCGCAAGGCCATCCGGTGCTGTTCATGGCCGGCCAGTCCGAACCGGGGCGCGAATTCGCCGCTTCCACCGCGGATTGTCAATTCGCCGTGACGCCGTCGAAGGAGATGGCGATCGGTTTCTATGCCGATGTCAAAAGCCGCATGGCTAAATACGGCCGCTCCACCGAAGAACTGCGCATCCTGCCTGGCGTCGGCGTCGGCGTCTATGTCGGCCGGACGGCCGAAGAGGCCGATGAATTCATCGAACAGCTCGAATCGCGCGTCTCGCCGGTGCAGGGCGTACAGCATCTCTCGGCGCATCTCGGCATGGATCTCTCCGGTTATCCGATCGATGGACCGGTGCCGGAAATCACCGGCGACAATCTCGGCGTCTCCAGCCGCCGATTTGCCGTCGCCGAAATGGCGAAGCGCGAAAACCTAACGATCCGGCAAACTTATCTGCGCGTCATCCGCTCGCTCGGCCATGTCGTGATGAAGGGCAGCGGTAAGCAGGTCGCCGATCAGATGGAAGACTGGTTCACGAGCAACGCTTGCGACGGTTTCAACGTCCATGTGCCGATTCAGCCCGGCGGTCTCAATCGCTTCGTCGATCTGGTCATCCCCGAACTGCAGCGGCGCGGCCTCTTCCGCACGGAATATAGCGGCAAGAGCCTGCGTGAAGAGATGGGCCTGCCTGTCGCCACCAATCCCTTTTTCCCCGCACATGTCGCTGCCGCGCAATGAAGGATATCCGCATGAAAGCGATTGCCGCCGCTTCCCTCGCCGTCATTTTGGCGCTGGCCAGTACGCCGGCCCACGCGCTCGAAAAACTTTCCTTCTCGCTGGCATCGACGATCGACGGACGCAGCGGCGCGATCCTGCTCGCTTATGACCGGGGTTATTTCAAGGACCAAGGCATCGATCTCGATATCGTGCCCGGCAACGGATCGGCGAATGTCGTCAATCGTCTTGCCAGCGGCACGTTCCAGATGGGCTCGGGCGATATCGCATCGGTCATCAAGTTCGACATGGCCAATCCCGATAAGCTCGTCAAAGCCGTCTATAACGAAAAGCTCGCCGACCTGGTCATCGTTTCACTCAAGGGACGCGGCATCACCGCGCCGACGGATTTGAAGGGCCGCACCGTCGGCGCGCCGACCGGCGACACCGCTTACAAGATGTTCGGCGCGTTCAGCACCGCGACCGGCGTCAAAGCCGACGACATCAAATGGGAACATATGGATATGACCATCCGCGAGGCCATGCTGGTCCAGGGGAAGGTCGATGCCATCACAGCGTCTTGGGCTTCGGCGTTTTTCAATCTGAAGGCGCTTGGCATTCCCGATGAGAACATGGTGTTCATCCGCTATTCGAGTTATGGCGTGAACATCGTCGGCAATGGCTGGATGGCCAACGAATCTTTCATCAAGGAACATCCCGACACCGTCCGTAAGATGCTGGCCGCGTTCAACCGCGGCTGGCGTGACACGCTCGCCGATCCCAACGCCGCGCTCGATTCCGTGTTCAAACGCGAACCGTTGCTGAAGCGCGAGCTCGAACTGCCGAAGCTGCTGGACGCGGCGGCCTCCCTGACCGACCAGCCCGACGCCAAGGCCGGCGGCTTCGGCAACTACAGTGAAGAGACGATCAAATATACCGTCGGCGTCGTCGCCGCCGCGGAAAAGACCGAGCCGAAGATCGCCTTCTCCGACATCGTCGATCTCAGCTTCCTGCCGCCGCTCGCCGAGCGAACCCTTCCCGCGAAAGCGACCCATTAAACACAGCGACCGCCGTTACCGAGGAGAAGCATCATGATGAATTTGATTACCGGCCTCAGCGGCATCGGATATCACCCGGGCAGTTGGCGCCATCCGTCGTCCTGGACGCGGCCGCTGATGAATCTGGAATATCTGATCGAAGTGGCGCATACGGCCGAGCGCGGCAAGTTGGATATGCTGTTCCTGGCTGACGGCAATAGCGTGCGTATGAGTGCGCCGCACGTTCTCGCCGCCGGCGGTTTGCTGAGCCGTCCCGCGATCCATGAGCCGGTGACGCTGCTCACGGCGATCGCGCAGCACACCAAGAATATCGGTCTGCTGGCGACGGCAACGACGACTTACGAAGAGCCCTTCACGCTGGCGCGCAAATTCGCCTCGCTGGATCATCTCAGCAACGGCCGCGCTTCGTGGAATGTCGTCACGACGTCCAATCCGGGCGACGCCTATAATTTCAGCCGCGACAGCCATATGGCGCGTGTCGATCGTTACGAGCGCGCGCGCGAATTCGTTCAGGTCGTCAAGGGGCTTTGGGACAGTTGGGCGGATGACGCGCTGACCCAGGATCGTGAGACCGGACAGATTCTCGATCCGGCGAAAATTCACGTTCTCAATCACAAGGGAAAGCATCTGTCGGTGAAGGGGCCGCTCAATTGCGCCCGTCCGCCGCAGGGCTATCCCGTTCTTTTCATGGCCGGCCAGTCCGAGCCGGGACGCGATCTCTCTGCCTCGATGGCCGATTGCCAATTTGCCGTGACGCCGACCAAGGAAGAGGCGATGGCGTATTATGCCGATCTTAAAGCGCGGTTGCCGAAATATGGCCGCCGGCCCGAAGATCTGCGTGTCATGCCCGGTGCGACCATCTATGTCGGCCGTACCTCCGAGGAAGCGGACGAGTTCTTCGAGGAACTGCAATCGCGCATTCCGCCGGAACTCGGCGTCGATTATCTCTCGGGCCTGATGAGCATGGATCTGACGCAACTGCCGATCGATGGCCCGGTGCCCGAGCCTCAGGAGATCGTCGGCGGGTCGAGCCGCCGTTATGTGATCTACGACATGGCGAAGCGCGAGAACCTCACCATTCGCCAGACCTATGAGCGTGTGATCCCAACCGTCGGCCATGTGCTGATGAAGGGCAACGGCAAGCAGGTCGCCGAGCAGATGATCGACTGGTATCGCAGCAAGGCCTGCGATGGCTTCAACGTCCATATTCCGCATCAGCCGAGCGGCCTGACCAATTTCGTCGATTTCGTCATTCCGGAGCTTCAGCATGCCGGCGCCTTCCGCAAGGAATATGAAGGTCGCAACCTGCGCGAACGGATGGGCCTGCCGGTGCCGTCCAATCCGTATTTTACGGAAGCAGCCGAACCGATGCCGCAGAGCGCCTGAGCCAGGAGGCATTCATGTCCGAGAAATATGTCCCGGCCGATCCCTATCCGTGGCCCTATAACGGTGATCTGCGGCCTGATAACACGGCGCTGATCGTCATCGACATGCAGACCGATTTTTGTGGCATCGGCGGCTATGTCGATCGCATGGGCTACGATCTCAACATGACGCGCGCGCCACTCGGCCCGATCTCAAAGGTGCTGGCGGCGATGCGCGCCAAGGGCTTCACGATCATCCATACCCGCGAAGGTCATCGCCCCGATCTCGCCGACTTGCCGGCGAACAAACGGTGGCGGTCGCGGCGCATCGGTGCGGGCATCGGCGATGACGGTCCCTGCGGCCGCATCCTCGTGCGTGGCGAACCCGGATGGGAGATCGTTCCCGAGGTGGCGCCGTTGCCGGGTGAACCGATCATCGACAAACCCGGCAAAGGATCGTTCTGCGCCACCGATCTCGAATTGATCCTGAGGCAGAAGGGTATCGACAATATCGTCCTGACGGGCATCACCACCGATGTCTGCGTTCATACGACGATGCGCGAAGCCAATGACCGCGGCTTCGAATGCCTGTTGTTAGAGGATTGCTGCGGTGCGACCGATCAGGGCAACCACGATCATGCGATCAAGATGGTGAAAATGCAGGGCGGGGTCTTCGGCACGGTGACGAATTCGCAAAGCCTGATTGCGGCGCTGGCCTGAAGAATTGAACTATCTTGACAATGGTACAGTGTGCGGGCGCATGGTATGGTCGCGGCCCTTACGCGCGCCTCGGCTTTCGTAACGATAGGATTTGATTTTGTCCGAGTTTTTGCAGGTTCCGGCGTTCGACACTCCAGTTGATACGACGCTCGCGCCGCGCCGTTCTGGAACGCGTACCGAGGAATTGCGCATTCTTCTGGCCGACGAAATCGTTCGCGGAAAGCTGTCGCCGGGCATGCCGCTGGAAGAAGCCGAAATAGCGCGGCGCTTCGGCGTCTCGCGCACGCCCGTCCGCGAGGCGATTCGCGAGTTGGCGGCATCGGGTCTGGTTGAAACCCGCGCGCATCGCAGCGCAATCGTGGCGCGTCCTTCGTCGGAACGGCTGCGCGGCATGTTCGATGTTCTCGCCGAACTCGAATCACTCTGCGCCGGGCTCTCGGCAATCAAGATGACCTCGGATGAGCGTCAGGCGTTGCAGGAACTCCACGCCGAATTGGGCGAACTGGTTCTCGAGGGTGATCCAAAACCCTATCACGAGATGAACGAGCAGTTTCACAGCCTGATCTATATCGGCAGTCACAACGCCTATCTGACCGAGCTGACCTTCGCGACGCGGACGCGCTTGTCGCCGTTCAGCCATATGCAATTCCGGGCCATGGGGCGTTTGACGCGTTCTCATGAGGAACATGACCGCGTGGTCGCCGCGATAATCGAGGGCGATCAAGCAACGGCGTCTGCCGAAATGCGCTCCCACATCACGACCGTCGAGATTACCTACGAGCGGTACGTCGAAAGCGCTTAACTCGCTATTTGGGGGACGAATTCGCGCCGCACGAGCCGGCCCCTGATCATCAGATCGACGCGATAGCGCGTCGGGAACAATGCCCGGATCGGCGGGCTGTCGATATGAAGGCCGCCGGTATAGGCGCCGAAGGATGGCAGGATAATTCGCCGCTCATCGTGGATGAAGCACATGCCGCTCAGGCGGCGGCCCTGCACGTCGATATGCGACTTGGGATGATAGTGTCCGCTGACTTCGCCGACCGGCGTATCGCCGGCTTGATGCTGAAAAGTAAGACCGTTGAGACGAAGCGCGTCGGTGACGATCTGCCCGCCGAGCGAGCGCGGCAAAGCGGTATCGTGATTGCCGGTCAGCCAGATCCATTCATGCGTATTCACCAGCCGCGCCAGCGCCATGGCGTCATCGAAACTGAGCGAGGCAGGGCCTTTCCCATCGTGAAAGCTATCACCGAGACAGATGATGCGGCGAATTTTCGGGCCAATCGCCGCCGCAAGGCGGGCTAGCGTCGCGGCGGTGTCATAAGGCGGCAGATGCACGCCGCGCCGCGCGAAGCTCGATCCTTTTTCGAAATGCAGGTCCGCGACGATCAAGGTTGCCGTCGCCGGCCACCACAAGACGCCGCTCGGTTCGGCGATCAACTCGATGCCATTGACGATGAGGCGGCCAACGTCGCCGTGTTGGGGTCGAATGGGCGTCATCTCAGTCCGGTGCGGCTTCACGCAGTAATTCATCGACGTCGGCTTTATCGATGAGCGCATCGATCGCCGAGCCATAGACGGTTTCGCGTCCGATTTCGAGCAGGATCGGCACGGCCAGCGGTGAAACCCGATCCAGCGCGCGATGGGTGATATGGCCTTTGATACGGGCCAGCATCAGGCCAAGCCGGCGGATGTCGGTCAAACCGGTGGCGGCGTCGGCGTTCGTGGCGCGCAGCAGGATATGATCCGGTTGATGCCGGCGCAGCACGTCATAGATCAGGTCGGAATTGAAGGTCACTTGGCGTCGGTTCTTTTCATGGCCGGGCAGGCGGCGTTCGATCAATCCCGCGATGACCGCGACGTTACGAAAGCTTCGCCGCAGCATCGACGATTCGGCCATCCATTCTTCGAGATCGTCCCCTAGCATGTCTTGCGCGAACAGTTGGTCAATGTCGCGCGCCGGTTCGAGACTCCAGATCGCCAGCACATAATCGGTCGCAACAAAGCCGAGCGGCTTTAATCCCGCGCGCTCCATTCGCCGCGTCAACAACATACCCAACGTCTGATGGGCAGGCCGGCCCTCGAAGCCATAAGCGACAAGGTAGTGATAAGAGCCGCGCGGAAAGGTTTCGACCAGCAAGCCTTTGCGGTCCGGAAGTAGTGAGCGTTGTTTCTGCGCTTTCAGCCAGTCGCGCACGGGCGGTGGCAGGTCTTTCCACGATCGAGGCTGTTGCAATAACCCGCGCACGCGTTCGGCCAGATGCGTCGAAAGCGGCAACTTGCCGCCGTCATAGCTGGGAATTTTGGGCTCTTTTTTGCCTTTGGCGCGGGACGCCCAAAGTTCCATGCCCTGGATGCGATCGAAGGCGAGGATCTGGCCGGCAAACAAAAAGGTGTCGCCGTTGCGGAGGCCCAGGGCGAAGTTCTCCTCAACCTCGCCGATGACTTTGCCGCCCCGGATACGCACGCGCAGCATCGCCGCTTCGACGATGGTGCCGATATTCATGCGATAGCGCCGCGCCACTTGCGGCGAGACGATGTGATATTGGCCGAGGCTGTCGCGAAACAGATGCCGCCATTGATCATAGGCCTGCAACGCATAGCCGCCGGTTTCGACATAACTCAGCACATCGTCGAAATCGTTGCGCGGCAACGCGGCATAGGGCGCTGCTGAGGTGACCTCGGCATACATCGCGTCGGCGGTAAACGGGGCGGCACAGGCCATGCCGAGGACGTGCTGCGCCAAGACATCGAGTCCACCGGGGCGCGGCTTCTCACCGTCGAGTTCGCGTGCTGCGATGGCGCCCAGCGCGGCGCGGCATTCCAATGCCTCAAAGCGATTGGCCGGAACCAGCAAAGCTTCGCTGGGCGTATCGAGCCGATGATTGGCGCGACCGACACGTTGCGTCAGGCGTGACACGCCTTTCGGCGCGCCGATTTGAATGACGAGATCGACCGCGCCCCAATCGATGCCGAGATCGAGCGACGAGGTCGCGACGACGGCACGCAGCTTGCCCGCCGCCATCGCGGCCTCGACCTTGCGACGTTGCTCGACCACCAGACTGCCGTGATGCAGCGCGATCGGCAGATTGGCTTCGTTATGTTTCCACAATTCCTGGAAAACGAGTTCGGCCTGGGCGCGCGTATTGACGAAGACGAGCGTCGTTTGATGCTGCCCGATTTTCCGATAGACCTCGCCCAGCGCGTGCAGCCCCATATGCCCGGCCCAGGGGAGTTCCTCGCCCGGTTCCAACATCGTGACCTGCGGCAACGGCCCCTCGTCGCCGGCAATGCGATGCACCTTTTTCCCGCCCGATCCGATCCAGGCAGCCAGTTCGTCGGGCCATGCGATGGTTGCCGACAACCCGACATGGCGCGCTTCCGGCGCGAGCTTAGCCAGACGTGCCAGACCCAACGCCAATAGGTCGCCGCGCTTGCCGCCGGCGAGGGCATGAACCTCGTCGATAATGACCGCGCGCAGGCTGCCAAAGGTTTTGTCGGCATCCTGGTGCGAGAGCATCAACGCCAGCGACTCCGGCGTCGTCATCAGCATATGCGGCGGGTCTTCGCGCTGACGTTGCCGCCGTGCCGCTGGCGTGTCCCCGGTGCGGGTTTCGAGCCGGATCGGAAGTTTCAACTCCTCGATCGGCGCGCCGAGATTGCGGTGGATATCGACCGCCAGAGCTTTGAGGGGCGAGATATAGAGCGTGTGAAGCGAAGGCGGCGGATTTTGCGCCAATTCGATCAGGCTCGGCAGAAATCCTGCCAGAGTCTTACCGCCGCCTGTCGGCGCCGTCAGCAGCACCGACTGCCCGGCTTGCGCCGCCTCGATCATGGCGCGCTGATGCGGGTGCAGCGTCCAACGGCGGGACGCGAACCATTGCGCGAGACTGGAGGGAAGGGCGTCGAGCGGCATGCTTCGAGAATATGGGGATCAAGTCCGCTTTTCGCACGAGATTCAGCTACGAAAAGCGGCGCCCGTTCCCATATAGATCGGACATGTCCGAACCCTCGAAATCCCCCGATTGGCTGAAACCGACCCCGCGCGGGCTTTATTGCGAAGCCGGCGATTTTTATGTCGATCCGGTCTATCCGGTGGAGCGGGCCGTCATCACCCATGGCCATAGCGACCATGCCCGGGCGGGCCATGGCGCTGTGCTGGCGACACCCGAGACTTTGGCGATTATGCGCCAACGTTTCGGTGAGAATGCCGGCGGTTCGCACCAGCCGCTTGCCTATGGCGAGGCGATCAGCCTCGGCGGTGTTGACGTCAAATTGGTCCCGGCCGGCCATATCCTCGGCAGCGCCCAGGCTGTGCTCGATTATCGCGGCAGCCGGATCGTTGTCTCCGGCGACTATAAACGCCGCGCCGACCTGACCTGTCCGCCGTTCGAGCCGCAGCCCTGCGATGTCTTCATCACCGAAGCGACCTTCGGCCTGCCGGTCTTTCGTCATCCGCCGGATACCGAGGAGATCGATAAGCTTCTCCACTCGCTGAAACTTTTTCCGGAACGCGCGCATCTCGTCGGCACTTATGCGCTCGGGAAATGCCAGCGCGTTATCACCCTGCTGCGCCGCCAGGGGTATGAGGAACCGATCTATCTGCACGGTGCGCTCCAAGCTTGCTGCAAGACCTATCAGGATTTCGGCGTCGAACTGGGCGCGCTGCTACCGGTGCTTGGCACCACGAAAGACGAATTGCGCGGCAAGATCGTTCTGGCACCGCCCTCGGCCGCGACCGAACCCTGGGCACGCCGACTGCCTGACGCGTTGGTGGCGCAGGCGTCGGGCTGGATGCGGGTGCGGCAACGCGCGCGTCAGCGCGGCGTCGAACTGCCGCTGGTGATTTCCGATCATGCCGACTGGGACGAATTGCTGGCGACGATCGACGAGGTGAAGCCGGGCGAGATTTGGATCACCCATGGCGCGGAGGAAGCCTTGCTGCGCCAAGCCGGCCTGATGGGTTATCGCGCGCGGGCCTTGTCGCTGGTCGGGTTTGAGGAAGAGGACTGAGGGTGAAACGTTTCGCGCCCTTGCTCGATGCGCTCGTCTTCATGCCCTCGCGGCTGGGGAAGCTACGTCTTCTGCGCGAATATTTCGCGACCACGCCGGACCCCGATCGCGGCTGGGCGCTGGCGGCGCTGACCGGTGAATTGTCGTTCAGTGGCGTGAAATCGACGCAAATCCGCAAGCTTGTGCAGGACCGCGTTGATCCGCAACTTTTCGAACTCTCCTATGATTTCGTCGGCGATCTCGCCGAAACCGTCGCCCTTATCTGGCCGCAAAAGCCCGGCGCCAATTATCAGCCGACTTTGTCGGATGTCGTCGATGGCATGGCGTCAGCGACGCGCGCCAATGCCGCGGCCCTGATCACGGGTTGGCTGGATGCGTTGGATGCGACCGAACGATGGGCGCTGTTAAAGCTTGCGACCGGTGCGTTGCGTGTCGGGGTATCGGCACGTCTCGCAAAAACCGCCTTGGCCGAATGGTCGAATGTCCCGATCGAACAAATCGAAGGCATCTGGCACGGTCTTCAACCCCCTTACGCCGACTTGTTCGCCTGGCTGGAGGGACGCGCACCGCAGCCCGAGCGCGGCAATCTGCCGACTTTCACCCCGTTGATGCTGGCGCAGCCGCTGGAAGACGAAGATATCCCAAAGCTCGATCCGGCAGCCTATCGCGCCGAATGGAAATGGGATGGCATTCGCGTGCAGCTTGTCGGTCGTGGCGGCGAGCGCCGGCTTTATTCACGATCCGGCGACGATCTCGGGGCGGCCTTTCCGGATTTGCTCGCGGCGCTGCACGACGATGTCGTGCTCGACGGTGAATTGCTGGTGATGCGCGATGGGGACATCGCGCCGTTCAACGATTTGCAGCAACGCCTCAACCGCAAGACCGCGACGCCGAAGCTGATTACCGATTACCCGGCATGGGTCCGGCTTTACGACATCCTTGAAGAAAAGGGCGAAGACCTTCGCGGGCTGTCGTTTGATGAACGTCGCGGACGCCTCGATCGATGGTATCAAGCCGCGCCGCGCCCGCAGATGGATCTATCGCCGCTTCTCCCGTTCGGAAGCTGGGACGAACTATCGCAAATGCGCGACGGCGCACGCGAACGGTCGATCGAAGGACTGATGCTGAAGCGGGGCGATTCAACCTATGTGACGGGGCGGCCGAAAGGCCCCTGGTTCAAATGGAAGCGTGATGCGCTGACGGTCGATACCGTGCTGATGTATGCGCAGCGTGGACACGGCAAGCGCTCGTCTTTTTATTCGGATTATACATTCGGCGTTTGGCGCGATCAGGAACTCGTGCCGGTGGGTAAAGCTTATTTCGGCTTTACCGACGAAGAATTGCGTCAACTCGATAAATGGATTCGCGATCATACGGTCGATCGCTTTGGTCCGGTGCGGTCGGTCGCGCCACTTCTCGTTCTGGAAGTGGCATTCGACAGCATCAATCGATCAACGCGGCATAAATCGGGACTCGCAATGCGGTTCCCCCGTATCCATCGTATCCGCTGGGATAAGCCCGCTGCTGAGGCGGATCAGCTACCCACCCTCGAAAAGCTCGTGTCATGAAAAAAGCCCCGAACCATAAGGTTCGGGGCTCTCATTCATTATCTAAAGACTGGATTTAGAGACCAGCGTTATACCGGCGACGTTCGGCCTCAACTTCGGCCGTCGTGTAAGGCGGCGCTTTGGGATCGAATTCGTTCCAGCCGGCTTCGCGGTAGAGATTGACGCGATGCGTCGGATTGACCGAGCGGCGGACCAAAATCTGCTCGGCGACGACTTCGTATTTATCGCTCGGCTTCACGGTGACGAGCGTGCCGCCACGTCGAACGCCTTCGGCATAGAAGTTAGCGTCTTCACGGCTGACACCGGCGGCGATTAGCGAACCGGCTAGGCCGCCGGCACCCGCGCCGACGGCTGCACCCGCGACGGCGCCCGCTGCGGCCGCGACAAGCCAACCGGCCGCGACGACCGGGCCGATACCGGGAATGGCCAGCATGCCCAGGCCGGCGAGAACACCGGCCGCACCGCCGGCGACGCCGCCGACAGCAGCGCCCGTACCGGCGCCCGCGCCGGCTTCAGTGGTCGGAATCGACTTCGAACGGCCGTCATAGTCGTTCGCGACAAGGCTGATGTCGCGCGCCGGAATGCCGGCTTCTTCGAGATCGCGGACGGCTTGCGCCGCGTCGTCGTAATTATCGAACAGTCCCGAGATGGTACGTGTGGTCATGTCAGACCCTTTCCATATGGAAGATGATGGGGCGAGCGCGTTGGCGTTATTGGTTTACGATGTTGCCTTGGTAATCGAGCGCAACGGAAACCTTCGCGCCGCCTTTCATGGCAGTGCCACGCCAGATCGATTGCTGATCTTGTTGAAGGGCGGAAACGTCGGAGTAGCCGAAGGATTCAAGGCGCTTCTTGGCTTCGGCTTCGGTGAAACTGTTTTTGCCGGCAACCGGGGCCGCCGTGGTCTTCGCTTCGGCATTCGACGTGCTGATGGCGGGCGGGGTCGTTGTCGTCCGTTGATCCTGGTCAGCGGCAAGGCTCGGCGAGACGCTGGCGGCAAGCAGCGCCAATGCCGGAATTACATGTAGAACGCGCATCTGAAACTCTCCTCGTGATGAAGTAGTCCCTCAACACGAAGGCGATGCGAACGTTGCTCATATCTTTTGCAGTGGCCAACAAAGGCGTTTTGATGACGAACCTATGACGTTGACGGCCCGAAGGCCCTTGCGTATCAAGGAGCGCATCGATCTTTTCCCGTCGCCTTTGTGAGCATTCATGATCACCAGCCATACCTGTATCGGCGACGGCAAAGGCACGCTCATCAACGATGACGCGGCGGGGCTGCCACCGGATACGGTCTGGGTCGATATTTTCGATGCCGATGCCGCGGAGGTCGCCTTTATCGAAAAGGTGACGGGGCTGCACGTGCCGTCATCCGCCGAACTCGGTGAAATCGAGAGTTCAAGCCGATTGCGCGTTGAAAAGAACACGCTCTATCTCAGCATGCCGCTGGTCTATGCGATGGAGACAGGGTTGCCGGTGACGACATCGGTCGGTTTCGTGTTACGCAAAGACCTTCTCATCACCGTTCGGTTCGCCGATCTCAGGGTTTTTCGCAATTTCACCGATGCGGTTGCTCTGTCGGGCGCGATTCATCACAGCAGCGCGGGCGCTTTCGTCGGGCTGCTCGAAGCGATCATCGATCGCATGGCGGATGGGCTCGAACGCGTCGGCGCGGATCTCGATTCAATCTCGAACCGTATCTTTCGCAATGAATTGAAAGAAAAGCGTCATCGACCCGCGAAGGAAGATGCCGATCTGCGGGAGGTCCTTCGCCGGATTGGCCGCGACGGCGATCTGACGTCGAAGATCCGTGATACGTTGCTGGGGCTGGGCCGGATCGTTTCGTATGTGATGAATCTGGGTACGGAATGGCTTGTGCCCGAGGTGCGGGCTCATCTTGAAACCGTGCGTCGCGACGTTACCTCGCTTAATGACTATGACGCGCAGATGACCAACAATGTTCAGCTTCTGCTGGACGCGACCTTGGGTCTCATCAATATCGAGCAGAACAACATCATCAAGGTTCTGACCATCGTCTCCGTGGTCGGTGTGCCGCCGACGCTTGTCGCCAGCATGTACGGCATGAATTTCCACAATATGCCGGAGCTCGACTGGGCCTGGGGCTATCCTTACGGTCTCGCGCTGATCGCGGTGAGCGCGATCCTGCCGCTGGCTTGGTTCAAGCTGCGCGGCTGGCTCTAGGCCTTAGATCTTCGACGTGTCGAGCGTCGAGGGTGCGAACAGGGTTTCCCAAGACATCGGCGTCGCGATCAGCCCTTGCTCGTACGAATAGCGCATGAAGACATCGAGGATATGTCGATTATTCTCGGTGTTGCCGTAGGCCCAATAATCGTCACCGATGATTTCTTTCGCCCGTTCTTGCGCCGCGACGGGCCAGGGCAGCGTCACGGCGAGATGGCCGATGATGCTCAGCTCATGCACTGCGATCTCTTTGGCTTGAACAAAGGCCTTGAAGACGCTGGCCGGCAGCCAGGGGTATTTCTCGACCAGCGAGCGGCGGATGCCGATCAAATGCATGATCGGAAAAATTTTCGTCTTCTTGAAATAGGCTTCTTCGACCGGAACATAATCGGGGAACAGCCGGCCGATATTCGGCATCTTCTTTATGAAGGCCGACGGCACCCGCGCGGTCATCATGCCGTCGATCTCGCCCTTGATGAACATGTCGGACAAAGTGCGGTCATTCGGGATTGATTGCAGGTCGATGCCGGGCGGCAGATTGATCGGCGCGCGCTCGCCGCGGCCCGGTTCCTCGATGCCGCCGCTGCGCCACTTGATGTCGGTCGCTTTGACGCCGTGCTCGTCCTGCAGGAAACCACGGACGAAGACATTGGCCGTCTGCTGATATTCGGGAATGCCGATGACCTTGCCCTTCAAATCCTCGGGCCGGTTGATGCCGCGGTCGGTGCGGATGTAGATCGCGCTATGGCGGAAGACGCGGGAGGTGAAGGCCGGTATGCCGATATATTCGGCCCTGCCGGCGCCGGTCATCACCGTATGGCTGCTGAGTGACATCTCGGTGATGTCGAAATCGGCCGTCTTGAACGCGCGGTGAAAACATTCCTCGGGCAGCAGCGGCACCGGATTAAGGTCGCAGCCTTCGATCTGCACCTGGCCGTCGAACAAGGGGAAGGTCCGATCGTAGAGGCCGACCGACAGGCTGATGGGAAGCTTCGACATGGACGCGGCTCCTAGGGCTTCGTGATGTAGGCGTGGAGAAGGGCGCTTCGGCGACGGCCTGAACTCACATCATCCCGCATCTTCATCCCTCGAAGCGAAACGGCATGGCTATTTCTTGCGCCGTGCCGGTGCTTTGCGACGCGGCCGCAGTACGGCGGCATTGGCGCCGGCCGGGGCACGGGCAATGAACTCGTCCAGGTTGGTGATGATCTGGCGAATGACCGTGGTGAAGACTTTAAGCTCGTCGGCCTCGATGCCCTTGGTGAAGGTGCGCGCGCCGGTTTCCAGCGACCGTATCAACTCGCGTGACGCCAAGCGCGCCTTGTTTGTCAGATAGAAGCGGAACGTGCGCATGTCGTTTTTCCCTTGCTCGCGGCGAACGAAGCCGTCGCGCTCCATCCGGTCGAGATGCTCGGCGACGGTCGATTGTTCCATGTTGGAACGCTCGACCAGTTCTTTCTGGATCAAGCCGTCTTCCTCGAGCAGCCACATGATCAGCGGAATTTGGCCGGGCCAAGCACCGAGGGCTCCCATGCGAATGCGAGCCGCCTTGCCGGTCAGTCGCGCGGCGAGGTTGATCAGGGTCGTCACCTGCGCCTCGTGAGCCAGGCGTGGAATATTCACTTTGCCTTTGCGGGCGGTGCCGGTTTCCGGCGTGGTCGAATTGTCCGAGGCGTCTGGTGTCATCGTCAGGTCCCGTTACGAAATGCCCAATGCGCCACGCGGCGTTCCAGCATGGCGCAGGCAGAATACATGACGACGGCCATCGCGGCGATTGCCGTAATTCCGGCGAATACCAACGGGACCTGGAAGCGCGCCGACGCCGCCAGCATGAGATAACCGATGCCGTGATTGGACCCGACCGTTTCGGCGATGACCGACCCGGTGAAGGCGAGGGTTAGGGATACTTTCAACGATGCGAAGAAATAGGGCATCGACCGCGGCACACCGACTTTCGACAGAATTTCGGTCTGGGTTGCGCCGAGCGATTTCATCAAATCGTGCATTTCCGGATCGACCGTCGCGAACCCGGTGGCGACGTTGACGATGATCGGAAAGACCGAGATGGCGAAGGCGGTCAGGACCGCCGGAACGGCGCCGATGCCGAACCAGATGGCGAAAACCGGCACCAGCGCAACCTTGGGCACGGAATTGAACGCGACCAGAATCGGATAAATGCCCTTATAGACCAACGCCGACGCGCCGATGGCGAGTCCTACGACCATACCGATGACGACGGCGAAGCCGAACCCGATTACCGTCGTCACCAGGGTCCAAAGCGCATTCTCATAGATCGCGTTGCGAAACTGAAACAGCGCAGTCGCGATCGAAGAGGGCGAGGGCAGGACGAATTCGGGAATCTTAAAGAGGCGGCAGGCGCTTTCCCAAAGCACGATCAAAAAGATCGTTACGACCCATGGTGCGAGGCGTTGTTGGATGCGTTTGTGGCGGGCGCTCACGACGCCCGTACCTCGGTGATCTTGGCGCGAAGTTCGTGAACGATCTCGATGAAGTCGGGTTCGAAGGTCGATTCGAGCGTCCGTGGCCGTTTCAAATCGATCTTGCGGCTAAGCACGATCTTCCCTGGCCGGTTGCTCATGACGTGAACCGTATCGGCCAGAAAAACGGCTTCGCGCAGGTCATGCGTTACCAAGACGGCGCTGAACCGCCGCTCCAGCCACAAATCCTGCATCACGATCCAGAGTTCTTCCCGCGTGAAGGCGTCGAGCGCGGCGAAGGGCTCGTCGAGCATCAGTAACTTTGGCTGGTGGATAAGCGCCCGGCAGAGATTGGCGCGTTGCTGCATGCCGCCGGACAATTGCCAGGGAAAGCGGTCGCGAAAATCGTGCAGGCCCACCGAAGCGAGCATCCGGTCGGCCAATTCTTCATATCCCGCGCGGTTCGAACGCAGGCGGGCTTTGTGCGGCTGAACGACCTCGAGCGGCAGCATGACGTTATGCTTCGTCGTGCGCCACGGCATCAGAGTCGCGTTCTGGAACGCCATGCCGACATCCTTGATCGGCTGCGTGACGCGGGCGCCATCGACGAGGACGGCCCCGGCGCTGGGCGGCAACAATCCCGTGACCAGCTTCATCAGGGTGGATTTGCCGCAACCCGATGGTCCGACCACCGCGACGAATTCGCCGCGCTGCATCGTCATGCGCAGATGATCGACGGCCATCATGCCGTCTTCGCCTTCCCCATAAAGAAGGCTGACGTCACGCAATTCGACGAACGGCGTCTCGGCAGCAGGGATTACTCCCGCCGTCGAAAGCGATGCGCCGAATTCCGCGACGTCCGGCGGGGACATCAGGGTGCCGAAACCATGCGGTCTTTTGCCGGCGGCAGATAGGCGGCGGTCCAGACCTTGTCGGCCTCGGGTTTCGGGATTGAATAGGCCAGCGAAATCTGACCCAGGATTTTCTCGAGCCGCGCCGGATCGACGTTGCTGAGACCGTTCTTTTTGACGTTCGGCGTCAGTACCGAAAATTCGTTCGAGAAGTTCAACTCGTTCAGCGCCTGTTTTTCATCAAGCATCGAGTTGTGCGGTTTCAGTGAATCGACGGCGGCCTGTTGGTTGGCGATCGCGCCTTTCATGCCCTCGGCGGCGCAGACCATGAATGCCTTCAGGGCCGCGGCATGCGC
This sequence comes from uncultured Rhodospirillales bacterium, assembly GCA_903822185.1. Classification (GTDB taxonomy): domain Bacteria; phylum Pseudomonadota; class Alphaproteobacteria; order ATCC43930; family CGMCC-115725; genus CAIKMD01. Next base: position 116,886 of record CAIJOA010000042.1, read on the forward strand.
GGTCGCCCAGGAGGATTTGACGACGGCCGTATTGCCGAAAATATCGACGCCGTAATTGGCGTAGGGCATGACGACGACATCTTCGTCTTTGACGCCGATCGCGCGCAAGCCGCTGGTGATCGTGTACATATGGCCGGCGGCCGCATCGAATTCGCCGCGCATAAGGCTGGGCTGACGCAGGTTGGGCGCGACATTGATCCAACTGACACCGGCCGGGTCGATGCCGTTGGCTGCGGCGAAGGCGGGGAACAGTTCGCGGCTGGCCTCACCGACATTGTCGCCGATCTTCTTGCCGGCAAGATCCTTGGGTGTCTTGATGCCGCTGCTTTTCAGCGCGACGATCGAGGTTGGCGCGCGGTCCACCATGATATAGGCCGCCATCAGGCCCTGTTCCGGCTGTTTGGCGTTAAAGAGCAGCAGCGAGGTGAAATCGGCGATGCCGATTTCGTAGGCACCTGTCGCAACTTTAGTCAGCGCATCGCCCGAACCCGCGCCACCATCGATGGTGACGCTCAATCCTTCGCGTTTGTAGCAGCCATTGGTTTCCGACAACGTCCAATTGCCGAGTGCACCTTGGAATGAGAAGGGCAGTACGACCTTCAGGGACGTCGTATCCGCTGCGTGCGTTGGTGAGCTACCCAGCAGGGCAACGCCAAGCACCGCGCAAAGAGGCCAAAGGCGACGGCGCAACGATGATGAAGATGCCAGCTTTTCCATTCGAAATGCTCCTTGCCAAACGCGCGATCTGCTCAAGGCTTTTGCACTCTTTGTGCCAAACCTATCACGCGCCTATCTGCGTTGACAATTATATCGGCACCGTTATATAGGTACCGTTATTGTTCGGCTTTTAACGAAAATAGGCCGTCCTGACGGCGGTTTCTTCATTCGAAGGTGTTTCATGAAATCCGCTATAGAAAATCGCGATTTCGGATTCGACCCGCGGGAATTCAATACTGATCCGATCGAGGCCGCTTATCGCGACGCGCTGGGTGACGGACTCGAACGTGTCCTTGGCGGCGGCGCCGATACGCTCGGAGATCTCGTCAACGGACTAAACGAAATTCACGTCACGGCGCCCGACGGCAGTGCCTGGACAGAAGACACACTTGCCGCCGAACTGAATCGTCTGGCTCAGTAATCCTTCAGGAAGGACACGCCGTGATGACGGGAACGCAACAACCCAAATCGATCGACGATCTGCTTGAGGTCGGTCTTCTCAATCAATGGTATCTCGTTTGCCGCGATACCGAGATCGGGAATAAGCCGGTCGCGTTGAAACGTCTCAACCGCGATCTCGTCCTGTGGCGGGACAAAAGCGGCAAGGTCAACGCACTCGAAGATTTCTGCCCGCATCGCGGCGCGCGCTTGTCGCTCGGCAATGTCTGCAACGGCGACATCGCCTGTGCTTATCACGGTTTGCAATTCAATGGTGAAGGCACCCTCACAGCGACGCCGCCCACCCCCGATAGCGCCTTCGTCGGGAAGAAGCTGGCGGTTGCTTACCCTTGCCGCGAAGCGCAGGGCGCCATCTGGGTTTTCGTTCACGACGGCACGCTGACGGGGGAGCCGCTCGAGCTGCGTTTCCCGGATGAGTTCACCAATGGTGAATGGTCGGGTTTCGTCGATATCCGCGAATTCGAAGCCAATTGGCAGCTCGTCCGCGACAATCAATTCGATCCGGTTCATGGCAGCTATCTCCATGTCGGAACCCATATTCTCGATGGCGGGCGCAAGGACGCCGATCTGGGGTTTGAGCGTCAGGAAGGTGGCTTCGTTGTCTGGCGCAAGAATCAGCAGGGGGTCAATCTCGACCGTACTTGGCTGACACACTATCCCGGCAGCGGCTACTGGGCGATTACCGATCTGCCCTATCCGAAAAAAGAAGGCGGTGGCTTGGGCCGGCTTTTCCGTTACCCGACGCCGATCGATCGCGACACGACCCTGGTGTGGAATTACCGCATGCAGAAGATGTCGGGTTGGAAACGCGATGCCTGGCGGTTCCTTTATCGGAATCGCGGTTCGGAACGCGGCGAACATGTGCTCGAACAGGACCGTGTCGCGCTTGCCGGGATCAGCAAAGGCGCGATCCATCGCGAAAGTCTTCTGCAATGCGACATCGGCGTTGCGCATATCCGGCGGCTTTATCGCCAGGAAGCGGAACAGCAACTGAATGCGCTGACTTCGGTTGCGGCTGAGTGATTGGATTGGGGCGCGCCCTATTGATCCGGCGCGTCTCAAACCTTCTCGACCGAACGGGCTTTTGCCGCAGGCGATTTTGCGATACTGACTCTCGATGCTGCCTCGCCTGATGTCGGCAGCAAAGATATGATCGGGACGCGGCTGCCCACGCTCATGCCGTATTCCCGCGACGGAGACGAATGTCCATGAAGCCTGTCCGCATTTCTTATCTTGCTGCACAAAACGCTTTCGCCGCGGGTACCGATACACCCAGCGATTTTCTCGAACGCTGCCTTGCAACTTTGGCCGAACGCGAGCCGACGGTCGGGGCGTTCGTGACGACCAATCTGCCGGCCGCACGGACCGCTGCGGCGCAATCGACCGAACGCTGGCGCGCCGGTAAGCCGTTGTCGGCCATCGACGGCATGCCGGTCGGCATCAAAGACATTATGGAAACCGCCGATATGCCGACGGGGCAGGGATCGCCGCTCTTCACCGATTGGCGCACCCATCGTGATGCGGCGGCCGTCGCCGCCTTGCGCGAAGCCGGTGCGGTCATTGTCGGCAAGACCGTCACTACCGAATTCGCCGCGACGGTGCCCGGCAAGACGTCGAACCCCTGGGATGCGGCGCGAACCCCCGGCGGCTCCAGCAGCGGCTCGGCCGCGGCGGTTGGTTGCGGCATGGTGCCCGCCGCGCTGGGCACGCAGGTGATCGGATCGATCCTGCGTCCGGCTAGCTATTGCGGTTGCTATGGATTCAAGCCGAGCCTCGGCGGTATCAATCGCGGCGGCAGCTATGACGGAATGAGCCAAAGCTGTTCCGGCGTTCTCGCATCGACTCTCGACGAGGCTTGGATCGTGGCACGGGCCATCTCTGCACGCGTCGGCGGCGATCCCGGCCAACTTGGCTTGTCGGGCCCGATGGATATGCCTGCCGCGCAAAAGCCAAAGGCGATCGCCTTCCTCGAAACGGCGGGCTGGTCGGTGGCGATCAAAGAATCGAAATCGTACCTTCAGGCCGTACTGGCCAAGCTGAAAGCAGCCGGGATCGAGATCGTCGATCGGCACCGCGATCCGGATATCGAGGCGGTGGAAAAAGCGATCTTCGATGTGACGACCTTGTCGCGCAAGATCAATGCCTGGGAATCGCGCTGGCCGCTCAACACTTATTCCCGCGATATGAACCGCGATGGCCTCAGCAAGGTGATGCAGGACCGTCTCGTCGAAGCCGAAGGAATGACGCTTGAGGAAAATCAGGCGAATCTGCGCGAACGTCAGGCCGTGCGGGATATCTACGCGAAACTGGCAGCGAAATACGATGCTTGCGTTACCCTGACGGCGCCCGGACCGGCGCCGATGGGATTGGCCGCCACCGGCAATCCGATCTTTGTCGTGCCGGGTAGCCTCTTGGGCGTGCCGGCGCTGACCTTGCCGTATCTCGAAGCCAGCAGCCTGCCGCTCGGCATGCAGCTTCTTGGTTTCCTCAATGCCGATGCGGCGTTGTTTGGCGTTGCCGCCTCGATCCGGGCTATCATCGCCCCGGCGCGGGCCGAGGCATGATCGGACGCGATAGAGAAGGAATGACGCAATGCCGATGAACAAACCCCATCTCGAATTCCACAAGCTCGATCTCAATGAAGGCTGGCATACGCTTAAGGGCTATCCGCCGACCATAACGGAAAAGATTCTCGCCAGCGATCTCGACGAAACCAACAAGATGGGCAGCCGCACGCGCCTGTTGAAGTTCGAGCCCGGTGCCTTCACGACCTATCCCTTCGTTCACGATCATTGGGAAGAAGTCTATCTTTATCAGGGCGATCTGACCGTCGGGAACGACGACAAGGGCGAAGGCGGCGAAGCCTTCCAGGCCCCGACCTATGCCTGCCGTCCGCCGGGCGCTTATCACGGCCCGTTCAAGTCCGAGAAGGGCTGCGTCCTTTACGAGATTCATTATTACGACGAGAGCAAGAAATAGTGCCGTCTGTGGCGGGAGAATGGTGTGGTTGCTGACGACCGTCGCGTTGTGATTTCAGGGGGCGGCCCGGTTGGGCTGCTCTGTGCATTGCTCTTGGGCCGGCGCGGCTTGCCGGTCCGTATCTTCGATGAAAATCTGTCGCCGCAGGACGATCCCCGTGCCGCGACCACCCATCCGGCGACGCTCGAAGTGCTCGCCGAGGCGGGGTTGGTCGAGGATATGGCGCGGCTCGGTCTTGTCGCGCCGATCACGCAGTTCTGGGACCGGCCCAGCGGCGCGAAGATCGCCGAATTCGATCACGTCGTTCTGAAGGACGATACGGCTTTTCCCTATGTCATCCAGTGCGAGCAGTTCAAAACATCGCTGTTGCTGATCGAACGGCTGCGCTCGCTGCCGAATGTCGAATTGATGCTTGGCCATACCGTGACGGGTGTCACCCAGACGGCCAATGACGTGACGGTGCAGGTCAAAGGGCCCGAAGGCGAAACCAGCCATACGGGCGCTTATCTGATCGGCGCTGATGGCGGACGCAGCACGGTGCGTAAACAATGCGGCATCGAATTCGCGGGCTTCACCTGGCCGGAACGTTTCATCGTTTTGACCACGCCATTCGATTTCGAGGCGTCGCGCGGCTATTGCCCGCGCAGCTATTTCGCCGACCCGGAAGAATGGTGCAATTGCTTCAAGGTGTCGGCGGACGGCCCGCCGGGACTTTGGCGTACCGTCTATCCGACCAATCCGTCGTTGTCGGATGAAGAACTGATGAGCGATGCCTCGGTGCAGGCGCGGATGCAGAAATTCTTCCCGTCGTCCGAGCCATACGAGATCATTCACCGCAACCTTTATGTGACGCATCAGCGCGTTGCTGCGACCTTCCGCAAAGGCCGCGTGGTTTTGGCCGGCGATTCCGCTCATGTGAACAATCCGATCGGCGGCATGGGATTGAATGGCGGTCTGCAGGACGCCGCGAACTTGTCGGAGAAGTTGAGCGGCATCCTTCTCGACGGCCGTTCCGACCGCGAACTCGATCTTTATAATTTGCAGCGCCGCACGGTTGCGACCGAGTTTGTCCAGGAACAATCGATCGAAAACAAAAAGCGTCTTGAAGCGCAGGAGCCGGAAGTGCGGGCCAAGAATCTCGACGAGCTCCGGCGCATTGCGGAAGATCCGGCGCGGGCCCGGCAATTTCTCCTCCGCGCTTCTCTGATATCGGCGCAGCGGAAGGTAAATGCGATGACCCTCGACAATGTGCCGGCATGAAGATCGCGCTCCCCGATCTCATTTCGAATTCATACTTTCCCGCTGCGGCGGCGGTTGAACTCAGCTTCTTCAAGGCCGAAGGGTTGAACGTCGATCTCGAACTGATCTTTCCGGTCGATAAGGCATATGCCGCCTTGCGCGACGGCGCGGTCGATTTTGTTGCCGGTTCGGCCCATTCGGCCTTGGCGGCATTTTCCGATTGGAAAGGCGTCAAACTGCTCTGCGCGCAAGGGCAGGGCATGTACTGGTTCTTGGTCATGCACAAACGCTTTGCGGCAAAGCGTGGAGATCTCAGCGTCGTCAAAGGCCGCAGCATCGGCGCCGCGCCCTGGGTCGATATGGGGTTGAAGCGTCTGCTGATCGCGGGCGGCATCGATCTCGAACAGGACAAGGTAACGATCGCGCCGGTGCCTGGCACGCAAGGCGCGGGTGTCAATTTCGGTGTCACAGCAGCGAAAGCCTTGGAAGAGGGCAAGATCGACGGCTTCTGGGCGAACGGCATGGGGACGGAAGTCGCCGTCCAGCGTGGCATCGGCGATGTGGTCATCGATGTCCGCCGCGGCGACGGGCCGAAGGAATGTTTCAACTACACGATGGCGTCAATCGCGACGACGGATGCGCTGATCGCACGCGCCCCCGAACAGGCCGCCGCTGCAATTAGAGCGATTACGAAGACACACGCAGCATTGAAGCAAGATGTGACGCGCGCGGCAGAGGTTGGTCGCAAGCTCTTCCCACCGGCTGAGGCTGAGCTGATCGCCGAATTGATCCGGCGCGATCTGCCCTATTACAGCCCGGTCATCTCGGAAGATTTCGTCGCCGGCATGAACGGTTTTGGCCGTGATCTCGGCATTCTCAAAGGGCCAGTCCGCTATGGCGACGTCGTCGCCACGCAGTTCACCGATCTTTGGGCATCGTAATCAGGCGGCGACGGGCGCGGCCGATCCTTTGATCTGGACGCGGAAGCCCGAACGCACGTTCGGGTAATAATCCCAAATCGCGCGATGATGCGTGCAGCGATTGTCCCAGAAGGCGATCGAATCCGGCTTCCAGCGGAAACGCAGTTGGAAATCCGGATGCGCGCAATGTTGATAAAGGAAGCCGAGGACGGCATCGCTTTCGTCGCGCGGTACTTCGTTGATGTGCGAGGTCTGCCCGCGATTGATGTAAAGCAGCTTCCGGCCGGAAATCGGATGCTTCGCGACGATCGGATGAATGTTCACCGGCGCGTTCGGGCCGAACACTTTCCGCCCGTCATGCGTTGCGGTCAGTTTGTCGAGATAGCCCTTCATCCGATCCGATAGGGCGTCGTAAGCGGCATACATGCTGGCGAACATGGTGTCGCCGCCGCCGTCGGGTGGCACGGTGTGCAGATAGAGAATGCTGCCCAAAGGCGGGATGGCGGCGCAGCTTTGATCGGTGTGCCAGACTTCGCCCGCAACCCGTTCCGAATTGGCGTCGAAATGCAGCGCGCGCACTTCGGGTTCGCCGGCAACGGGAACGCTCTCGGTCGAAGGGCCGACATGGATATGAAGCTCGCCGAACTGGCGCGCGAGGGCCTTGTGGGCTTCGTGATCGATCTTTTGATCGCGGAAAAAGATCACCTGGTATTGGGCAAAGGCCTGATGAAGTTCTTCAATCTGGCGATTGCCCAGGGGCTTGGTCAGATCGATATTACCGATTTCCGCGCCGATATTGGGCGACAGCGGCGTTGCTGAAATCGTTTCATAGGCCATAAGCCGATCTCCTTCAGGACGCGCATCCGGCGCGACGCAACCGACAATCCAAATTATACAGGCACCGATATAATGTAAAGCGCCTCGGTCGGCAGCGTTTCAGAGGGAAGCTTGCCTGCGAGCGTCGCGTAACGCGCGCCACAGCCGCTCCGGCTGCAGCGGCATTTCGATATGCTCGATGCCATATTCGCGAAGGGCATCGATGGCGGCGCTGACGATGGCAGGCGCCGCACCGGTCGGACCACTTTCGCCGATGCCCTTGATGCCGAGCCTATTGGTCGGCGACGCAACTTCTTGGAAGATCACGTCGATATTCGGCAGGTCGTCGGCACGGGGCATGCCGTAATCCTGGAACGATGCGGTCAATAACTGTCCCGATGCGTCATAGACGATGTTTTCGAGCATGGCTTGGCCGATGCCCTGAGTAATGCCGCCGTGCATCTGCCCTTCGGCGATCATCGGGTTGATCAAACGGCCGGCGTCATCGACGGCGGTGTAACGTTCGAGCGTCATCTTGCCGGTGTCGGGATCAATCTCGACTTCGCAGATATGCGTGCCGCTGGGGAAGTTGCAGGCGAAAGTCGAATAATCGACGGCCCGCGCCAGCGGCCCGCGTAAATCCTCGGGAAGATCGGGACACGTTGCAGCGAAATCGGCGATCTCGAACAGCGAGCAGGCGAAATTGGTATGGGGGACTTTGAGACCGCCTTCGTCATAAAGAACGGAGTCGGCATCGACTTCGTAACGGAACGCGGCGAGGCGCTTTGCCCTGTCGATCACGCCGTCGCATCCCTGCGCGATGATCTCGCTGCCTTTGAATAGCGAGCGGGAGCCATGCGTGCCGCCGCCGGACGTGACGATTTTCGTATCGCCTTCGATGAGTTTGACCTGATCGACACCGATCTGCAGGCGGCTGGCAAGAATCTGGGCAAAGCTGGTCGCATGACCCTGGCCGTGGCTATGCGTGCCGATGTGAAGTTCGACGATCCCGTCCGGCCGTACCAAGACATTGCCCCATTCTGCGGGCGCGCCGCCCGATACCTGCACATAGTTCGAGAAGCCGATGCCGCGCATCATGCCGCGCCGTTTCGCGTCGCCGCGGCGGGCGGCGAAACCGTCCCAATCGGCTTTTTTCAACGCGAGGTCCATTCCCGCGCCGTAATCGCCGCTGTCATAGGTGGCGCCGGTCGGGCTGAGATAGGGAAAGGCCGCGCTGGCGAGGATATTACGCCGCCGCAATTCGATGCGGTCGATGCCCAGTTTCGTGGCCGCGAGATCGAGCAGCCGTTCGATAAGATAGACGGCTTCCGGCTGTCCTGCGCCGCGATAAGGTGCGACCGTTCCCGTGTTGGTGAAGACGACGCCGACTAGCGCATGCAGCGCCGGGACCTTGTAGCAGCCGGTCTGCACCCGTGGCCCCGCGGATACCGGAACCAACGGCCCCGCATGGCCCGGATAAGCGCCCAGATTCGACAGCGTCCTCACCCGCATACCCGCGATATGGCCATCGTCGTCGAAAGCGAGCGACGCGTTCCACACGCCATCGCGGCCATGAGTATCGCTGAGAAAACATTCCGAACGGTCGCCCTGCCATTTGATCGGGCGTTTCAACGCGCGGGCAGTCCATAGAACGAAGATGAATTCCGAAAAACATTGCGAGCGCGTTCCGAAACCACCACCCATGTCAGGGCTGATGACGCGAATCTTGTCGCGCGGGTGATGAAAGACATGGTCGGCGAGCGTGTCGCGATTGTTGTTCGGAGACTGCGTGCCGCTGATCAGCGTGAAGCTGTCGGTGGCCGGGTCGAAGTCGCCCAAGGCCGCGCGCGGCTCCATCGGCGCGCCGGTGATGCGATTATTGACAACCTCCAGCGAAACGACATGAGCCGCGCCGGCGAAAGCCTGGGCACAAGCTTCGGCATCGCCGATATCGAGTTCGCAGCAAAGATTTCCCGGTGCTTCGTCCCATATCTGCGGTGCGCCCGGCCGGACCGCGACGGCGATGTCGGTGACGGCGTCGATCGGCGCGTAATCGATCTCTATCATATCGATCGCGTCGCGCGCTTCGGCGGCCGTTTCCGCGACGACGATGGCGACGGGTTCACCGACGAAGCGGACGCGATCGGTCGGCAGCACCTTGTTGGGCGGGCTGATCATCTCGCCGCGCAACCGGGAAACCGGACCCAGTGGCGGCTTTGCGGCGTGAGGGATGCCCAGCCCCGCATCGGCATAATCCGCGCCGGTATAGGCCAACAGCACGCCGGGCATCGCCAGCGCCGGCGCGACATCGATACGCTCGATATTCGCATGGGCGTGGGGCGAGCGGAGGATGGCGAGATAAGCCTGATTCGGACGGTCGTGATCGGCCGCGTAGGCGCCATTGCCGCGGACAAGCCTGTCATCCTCAACCCTCAGGATCGGCTTCCCGATGGTATCCACGCTTTGCGCCCCCAGTGAGGTACCCTCGAATTACAACGGTACCGATATAACCATACAGGGGGCGATATACCTGTCAACAAATCTGGATGGAGAAGGGATATGCTTGAACGCGAGCGCGTTTGACGAACACGGTTGTTAAGGCCGTTTGGCGGTGCGTTTCGGCAGCGGGCGATGGGAAGCGGTGTAGCCAAGCCGTCGGGAAATTTCGCGGGCCGCTCGGCAGGTAGCCTCGATCTGCCCCTGCGTGGGCTTCTCGCTCAAGAGATGAAGCGTATCGAGAATCGCGATGGCGCCGGCGAAGCGGCCGCGGGCGTCGAAGATAGGCGCCGCGAGGGCGTTGATGCCGGGATTGAGTTGGTTCGGCGATTGAGCCCAGCCGCGTTCGGCGATTTGAAAGATTTCGCGCCGCAATTTTTGCGGGTCGGTCACTGTTTCGCTCGTCAGGGCCTGCAATGGCCCGGCGAGAATTTTCGCGGCAAGGCTGTCCGGCCCGAAGGCGAGCGCGACTTTGCCTAGGGCAGTCGCATGAAAAATCTGCTCGGTGCCGCGCAGCGTTGTAATCGAGAAAGGCGTCGAGCCACGCGCGACATCGACCGTATAAAGCCGTTCGCCGACCATCTGCGAGAGGCCGACGGAATGGCCGAGTTCCGCGCACAGCTTGACCATCTCGCTGCGCGCTTCGTTCACGAGGCTTAGATTTTCGACAATCCTTTGGCCCAGAAGAACAAGCTGCGGCCCGCTGTAATAGCGCTCGGTTTCCGGATCTTGAACGATATAGCCGCTTTGGGCGAGCGTTCGCAGATGGCGAAACACGCGGGCTTTGGTCGTGCCCAATTGGTTGGCGAGATCAGTGATTCGCTTTGGTGTTTCGCTACTCGCAACAGCTTCGAGCAGTTTGATTGCGAGGATGACCGATTGCACGCCGTCTTGAGGCGATGCGGCTGCTTTCATGCGTGGCATCGGGTGGCTCCAGCAATGATTGTTTTTTGAAGCATTTCAAATCGCGTCCTTGACGGTCATTCAAAGCGAGTTTAGCGTTTAATCATAAATATCATTTTGGTTTCGATCAACGAAACAGATGATTTTACGAAAACCGACGGGAGCGAAATCGTCGTGAAGCCGTCACCGCCTTTCGCAGGGGAGTGGCCTTATGGAAACGACGCGTCGAACTTTTATTCAAAGCGCTACAGCGCTGGCGGCAATGCCTCTTGTGCCGGCCTTCGCGCAATCATTGCCGTCATTTCGCTATTGCTCATCGGCGGCGGTGCCGCGCGCTTTCAGCGGGTACGTCTTTTTGCCAGAGGTGCTCGGCTTCGATAAGAATTTAGGCTTCAGCGCCGACACGACCTACACGGCGGGCACCGGCAACGCGATGCAGTTGCTGCTGTCGAATCAAGTCGATCTCGCCAATCCGGGCCTGCTCGAATTCATCGCGATGAAGAAAAAGAACCCGGACCTTCCGGTTAAGCTGGTCTATTGCCAGGATTATGCGTCGTCTTACATAACCGTCGTTGCCGAGGACAGTCCTTATAAGAAGATCAGCGATCTCAAGGGAAAATCGATTGGCGTTCTCAGCCTCGGCTCAGGCGCGGTTGCGACGGTCAAGTCTCAGCTCCGGCGCGAAGGCGTCGATCCCAGTGCGGTCGAGATCGTCTCGGTCGGCGCTGATTCAGCGGCCTATGCCGCCTTTAAAAGCAAGCAGGTCGAGGCACTGAGTCTCTTCATCGGCACGATCGCAGCGATGGAGAGCAACGGCGCGAACTTCCGCTGGTTCACCACGCCGGTATCGACCGGCGGATTCGCCGTCACCGAATCCTTCCTCGCCAAAAATCGTGCGCTCGTCGTCAAGGCGTTGCAGGGGATCGCGCTCAGCACCACCGTCATGCAGCTCAATCCGAAAGTGGCAGTCGAGGCTTATTACAAGAAATACGGCGCGCCGAACGGCGATCGCGACAAGGCCATGAACGGTGACATCCACGCTGTCGAACGCACCATGAGCATCTTCAAGCGCCCCGACGACAAGCATCAATGGGGTGAGCTGACCGAAGAGCAGTGGACGAACCTCATCGACTTCGTCGGCCCTGACAGCGGCTACACGGCTGCCAACACGAAATATTCGGATTTCTTCTATCCGGACCTCATTCCCGACATCAACAAGCTCGATCTCGCGCCGGCGATGAAGATCGTGAAGAACGGCCTTCCCGCCTGATCATCGGAAAAGAAGGGGCAATAATATGATGCAGCCGCCGCGTGCCGCCACCCGTGACGAAGTCCCGGTTCTCGATCTTGCACCGTTGATGGCCGGCGAGCCGACGAAAGAGCTGGCGCAGACGTTGCGTCACGCCTGCGAGACGATCGGCTTCTTCTATGTCGCCAATCACGGCGTCCCGACCGGTACGGTCGATGATCTCTTCGCGGCGATGCGGCGCTATTTCGCTCAGCCGCTCGACAAGAAGATGGAATACGAGATCGACAAGCGATATCGGCGTGGTTACACGCCGCTCGCGGTCAATCGGGCTCATGAAGACTATCTGCCCGATTTGAAGGAGAGCTTCGGCATCTCGCTCGATTTGCCGCTCACCGATCCCGATGTCATGGCCGGAAAAGCCTTCCACGGCCCCAATCGCTGGCCACCCGATGCGCCGTGGTTCCAGTCCGCAGCCGAAAACTATGTCGATCACGTCATTCGTCTCAGCAAGCGCCTGCTGCATCTTTTCGCGCTCAGCCTCGAACTGCCGGTCGATTATTTCGATGGTTTCACCACGAAGCCGATGCTTCGCACCAGCATGTTCCATTATCCGCCGCAGCCACCAGTTGGGCCGGACAATCAGGCGGGTGTTGCGCCCCATACCGACAACGGCATGTTTACGGTGCTGCAACAGGACCCGATCGGTGGTTTGGAATTGCAGACGCGCTCGGGCGAATGGATCGGTGCGCCTTATATCGACGATACCTTCGTGATCAATATCGGCGACCTGATGCAGGTATGGACGAACGACGTCTATATCTCGAATCTGCATCGGGTGATCAATCGCAGCGGCCGGGAACGCTATTCGGTCCCGACCTTCTTCAATCTCGATTACGACACGATGGTGACGTGTCTGCCGAGCTGCGTGAGCGCAAACCGTCCGGCTAAATACGAACCCATCAACTTCGGCGATTTCTTCCTCAACCGGTTCAGCCGCAACAAATACAAAGCGCCTGCTGAAGTCACGGGTTGATCGCGTCCCATGAGCCGTTTGCCCGAGCTGACGCCGGAGACCATGACCGATACGCAACGGCGCGCGCTCGATCATCTGCGTACGGCGTTGCCGGGCGCGGGGACCAACGGGACATTCGGCGTGTGGCTGCGTCTGCCCGAAATCGGTCCCGCCATTACCGATCTTTTTGTCGCGACGTATAAGCATCGCAAGCTCGATCGGCGGCTTTTCGAACTGATGACGATCATCATCGCCCGCCAGTGGGAAACACCATTCGCCTGGGCCGAGCATGCAGGTCGCGCACGCGATCTCGCCATCTCGCCTGATGTGATCGAGGCTATCCGCCAAGAAAAGGAACCTTCGTTCGCCGAAGCGGACGAGCGTCTGGTCTATGACGTTGTGATCGCGCTGGGAGACGCCCACCGTCTCGACGACGCGCTCTTTGCCCATGCTCACGCGTTGCTCGGCGAAGAACGACTTGTCGAATTGGTTATGCAGATTGGGCTCTATACGCTGGTCGCCAGCACACTCGCGGCCTTCGCTATCCCCGCGCGGGATGGAAACAAAGCTTTTGATTGAATCTCTGGAACATCACTGCCGCCGTGGTAGTGAGAAGGAGCGGTCTGAATGAAATTTGCGCATTTTGCTCACGTTTGGGGCAAGGCGGGCATGAGCCCCGCACAGCGTTACGAGCAGCTTTGGCGCGAACTTCAGATCGCCGATGAAGTGGGATTCGATTACGGTTTCTGCGTCGAGCATCATTTCACGCCCGACGAAAGTTGGATGTCCGCGCCGAACATCTATGTCACCGCGGCGACGGCACGGACGCGGCGTATGCGCTTTGGCGGCATGGGCCATATCGTGCCGCTTCATCATCCGTTGCGTCTTGCCGAAGAGATTGCGCTGACCGATCAAATTTCCGGCGGCCGGGTCGAGGTCGGCTTGGTGTCGGGAATCCTGCCAAGTTATTTCGGCCCGTTCGGTGTCGATTTCGAAAGCCGGCGCGAAGTCGCGCTCGAGTTCGTGCGCTTGCTGAAGACGATATACACCGACGAATCGGCGTTCTCGTTTTCGGGTAAGCACTACAATTTCGACAATGTGAAGCTGTCGATCAATCCGATCCAACGGCCGCATCCGCCGCTTTGGATCGAGACGCGCGACCCGGAAACACTCGAATTCTGCGCCAAGGAAGGCATCAATACCGGCTATTTCATGCTGTTTCCGCGTTCGCAGGCAAAAATTCGCTATGCGAAATATTTGGCGGACTGGAAGGCGGCGGGTTGGACACACAAGCCGCGGATCGCTTATTCGACCGTCGTTTATATCGACAAGACCGATGGCCTGGCCTTGGACAAGGCGCTCGACGATGCCGGTATGGCCTATCGGGGGTTCTTTCGCGGCGCGAAGAACGATGCCGAACTCGAGAAGATGAAAAACGCGCTCGCCGATCTCCATGAGAAGCGCGGCGATCCGGATTCAGCGGTCGTCATTCGTAATATTCTCGACAAGGAATATCTGCTCGAACACGATTTGATTTTCGTCGGCTCGGCGGAAACCGTGGCGCGCAAGCTCAAGGCCTGCGCCATCGATGGCCTCTTCAACACCTTCATGGGCGAATTCAATTTCGGCAACCTCGCCGAAGAAGACGTGATGCAGTCCATCAGTCTCTTCGGGCACGAGGTCATGCCGGAATTGCGCGATTTTGAAACCTTTTAGGGTGCCCCCATCCAAATGGCGGTGCTGGCCCGAAACTTGCTGTTAGTCGTGATGAAAGAAATGCTTTCATGAACGTCGAGCAGGCCAGGATTCCGTCTTCTATTTTGCCGCATCGCCCGGTGGATGCGGTCCCGGTTATCGATATTGCGCCTTTTATTGCCGGTGATCCGGTCGGACGGGCAGCGGTTATCGAGGAAGTCGGACAAATCTGCCGCGACATCGGCTTTTTCATGGTGTCGGGTCACGGGCTGCCGGATTCGCTGAGCGATGATGTTTATCGCCTCAGTCTTGAATTCTTCGATCTTCCCGATTCGGAAAAACTGAAATTCGAAAGACCCCCAGGCGTCTTCAACCGCGGTTATCAGCCGTTTCGGACGCGCGCCGTGGGGCGCAGCCTCGATCCGACGCTGGGACCGTCTCTCCATGACAGCTTCGCGATCGGCATGCTGGACGTGCCGCCGAACAGCTATTTCTCGAACCCGGCAGCCGGCAACAACTTTGCCCCGAATATCTGGCCCGACCGGCCAGCAGACTTCGAGAAAGCACTGCGTGCCTATTACGCGGGCATGTCGGCTTTGGCGGCGACGATCCTGCGAATTTTCGCGGCGGCGCTGGATCTTCCCGACGATTTTTTCGAATCGAAGACCGATAAACACATCAGCACGCTGCGCCTCACGCATTACCCGGCCCTGATGAGCGCCCCTAATGCGGGCGAGGAACGTTCGGGTGCGCACACCGATACCGGCGCCTTGACGATCCTGCGCATCGATGATGCGCCAGGCGGGCTCCAAGTCTGTTCCCGCGAGGGCAAGTGGATCAACGTGCCTTATGTGCCCGGCACTTTCGTCATCAATATCGCAGACATGATGATGGCTTGGACGAACGACGCCTGGATTTCGACGCTGCATCGTGTCGTCAATCCGCCCAGTGCGGCGGGCGATACCGGACGCCGCTTGTCGATGCCGTTCTTTTTTCAGCCGAACTATGACGCCGTCATCTCTTGCATCGAAAGCTGCATGGGGCCGGACAATCCTCCGCGCCATCCGCCGATGACCTCGGGCGACTATCGCAAGCGGCGTGAAGCGACGACTTACAGCCTGTCTTGAAGGAACGATCATGTTAGTGACCCGGCGAAACACGATGCTCGGCATGTTGGCGGCGACGGCGCTGCCTTATGTGCGAACCGCGCGGGCGGCCGACAGCAAGCCGATCCGGCTTGTCGGGGCCGCGCCTGCGCCGACACCGTCGCTGGCTTATTTTTATCTGAACGCCCCGACCCATTTCGACGAGAAGTGCGGCGTGAAGACGGAGTTCACGTCGGTCGCCGGGTCCGTGTTGGCGACACAGCTTCTGGCTGGCGGGCATGGTGATATCGCGACATTGTCGCCGCTCGATATGATGCTGATGAAGCAGAAGCAGCCCGATCTTCCGGTCCGCGCTGTCTATAAGCTCGATTTCGTCAACGGTAACGACATCACGGTGCCGATGGCCAGTACGGTAAAGACCCTCGCCGACCTCAAGGGAAAAACCATCGGCGTTCAGGGACTCGCCTCGGTGACGGTGGCGCATGCCAAAGCGTTGATGCGCGCTGCCGGCGTTCCCGCCGACGCTTACTCGATCGTTGCGGTCGGTGTCGGCGCGCAGGCAGCGGCGGCGCTGAAGACGGATCAGGTTCAAGCTTTATGCCTGCAACGGTCGCAAATCGGCGGCCTTGAAAATCTCGGCATGGAGTTCCGCTATTTCACGCCCCCCGGCTCCAGTTCGATCTTCGTCGCCAGCGAAGATGCCATCAAGAACCGGCGCGACGATCTCGTTCGTGCTTTGCGCTCGATTACCCTGAGTCTGATTTTCGCCGAACTTAACCCCACCGCCGCCGTCAATTATTTCTGGGGTGTATCGGGTCAGCCGAACGGTGATCGGGATAAAGCACTTCACGATGGCTTGCATATCTTGGGACGCAATATCGAACTCTGGAAACCAGTGGCGGATGCGCGGCCTTGGGGCGGGATCGGGGATTCGGATTGGAAGACAATCCTCGATTTCCTTGGCCCCGATAGCGGCATCGATGCTGCCAAGCTGGATTATTCCAAGTTCTACACGGCAGAGCTGATCCCCGAAATCAACGCGCTCGATGTGTCGATTGCGACGCAGGCGGCCAAAGATTGGAAGGCGCCGGTATGAACGCGGTGATGACCGAAACCGCCGAGGCGCTTTCGGTTTCAAGCGCGTCGCTGATTTATAACGGTGAGGTCGAAGCGCTTCGCAATGTTTCGATTTCCGTCTGCGACGGTGAATTCGTTTCGATTGTCGGCCCCAGTGGCTGCGGCAAAAGCAGCTTGCTGAAGCTTGTCCTCGGTCTTGAGGAAACGACCTACGGCGAAATCCGGGTTGCCGGTAACACGGTGCATGGCCCGCATCGCGATGTCGGCGCCGTCTTTCAGGCACCGACGCTGCTGCCTTGGCGGACGGTAAGGGACAATGTTCTGCTCCCGGCGGATATTCAGCGGCTTGGGCGAAAGACGGTCGAGGCACGCGCCGATCAGCTTTTGCGCATGGTCGGGCTCGCCGGCTTCGAAGGCCGCTACAGTTACGAACTCTCGGGCGGCATGCAGCAGCGCGTCTCGATCGTCCGCGCGCTCATTCACGACCCACGCTTGCTGCTGATGGATGAGCCTTTCGCCGCGCTTGATGCGATGACGCGTGAGCAGATGGCGTCCGAGTTGCAGCGCATCTGGATGGAAAGCGGTAAGACGGTCGTCTTCATCACCCATTCGATTGCCGAGGCGGTTCTTCTCTCCGATCGCATCGTCGTCATGTCGGCGCGGCCGGGACGGGTGGTCGCCACCTTCGAGAATCCAGCGCCGCGACCGCGCCGCTTCGCCGATGTGGCCCATGCCGAGATGGCGGAACTGAGCGTTGCGATCCGTCAAAGCCTCGACGACGCCTGCGCCGCATAGAAACAAGATGGCCGATATGTCCAAGGCTGATATCGCTCCCCTCATGGCTATGCCGGCTCGGAAAAAGACGCCGCGTAAGAAGATTGCCGTCTTGGGCGGACGGGTTCTCGAGATGGGTCTGTCGGCGATCTTCCTCTTCGCCTTATGGGAAGGGATCGTCCGCTTCTTTGCCGTTCCCAGCTATATCTTCCCCGCGCCGTCGGCCGTGACCGTCGCGTTGTGGCAGGGCATCGTCAACGGCGCTTATACCAAGGCCTTGATCGTGACGACGAACGAGATCGTGGTCGGATTATTCCTGGGCTCGCTTGTCGGCATCCTTCTCGGCTTTGCCATGGTGTCGATCCCACGGCTCGATCGTCTCATCTATCCCTATGTGGTCGCGAGCCAGACCGTGCCGAAGGTCGCCATCGCGCCGCTGTTCATCGTTTGGTTCGGCCTCGGCATCGAATCGAAGATCATCATCGTCGCTTTGACCTGCCTGTTCCCGCTGCTGGTGAATACCATGGCGGGGATGCGCGCGACCGATCCTGGCCGGGTTGCACTTGTCCGTGCCCTGTGCGGCTCGCGCCCGCAGCTTTTGTGGTATGTCCAATTGCCCAGCGCGCTGCCCTATATTTTCGCCGGGCTTCATACCGCCGTCGTGTTATCGGTCATCGGCGCGATCGTCGGCGAATTCGTCGGCGCCAAGCAGGGGCTCGGCGTCATGGTGCTGCAGGCGAATTTCAACCTCGACCTCGCCGCCGTTTTTGCCTTGCTGGTGATCCTGGCGTTGATGGGGGTCATATTGAGCGGAATCGTATCGTGGCTGGAAAAAAGGGTGTGTTTCTGGGCCGGTCGCTAGACCGATCCGGCGAGGATTTCGGCGCAATGGCATCTAGGAACCATTGCGAGGGGACAAAGGTTAAGAGCACGAGCCTTTTTATCTCCCCTGTATCCCGAGGTCTGTTATGGCAAGCACATCCCTTCATGAAGACGCCGAAAAAATAGGGCCGGCCGTCATCGATACCCACCGCGCCATCACGTCGCTGATGGAAGAATTCGAAGCGGTTGATTGGTACAACCAGCGAATCCACGCCACCGATGATGCGTCGCTCAAGGAAATTCTGACGCATAATCGCGACGAGGAAAAAGAGCATGCCGTCATGGTGCTCGAATGGCTGCGCCGCAAAGACCCTGCGCTCAATAACTTCATGAAGACCTTCCTGTTCAAGGAGGGCCCGATCAAAGAGCAGAAAGCAGGCGGTGCGCCTGCCGCGCCGGCGAAATCCGCCGGGTCACTCGGTATCGGCAGCCTGAAGCAGGTGCCGTGATGGTTGACCGTCTTTATCGTGAGCTTGCGCCCATCACCGACAAGGCCTGGGGTGAAATCGAAACCGAAGCGCGTCGTGCGCTGAAATCGACTCTGGCGGCGCGCCGTCTCGTCGATTTTGTCGGGCCGAAAGGATGGCAGACGTCATCGGTTTCGACTGGTCATACAAAATCTATCCCGGCGTTGGGTGGCGGCATCGAAGCGCGCCTTCGCATCGTTCAGCCTTTGGTCGAACTGCGCGGTGTCTTCACGCTCGATCGCGCCGAACTGGATGGCGTTGCGCGTGGCTCCGAGAATCCGAATCTCGACCCGGTGATTACGGCAGCGCGGGAAATCGCGCTGGCGGAAGATCGTGCGATTTTCCACGGTTACCCCGATGCGGCGATCACCGGCATCTGTGACGGCGCCAAGGAAACCGCCGTCACCCTCAGCGAGGATTACGAGCAATATCCGGCCGCGGTCGCAACTGCCTTGAGCCGTCTTCATGATGCCGGTGTCGATGGTCCATTTGCCATCGCGCTGGGCCGCCGCTGCTATATCGGCCTGACGGAAACCACCGTCGGCGGCTATCCGGTGCTGCAGCACGTGAAAAACCTGATCGACGGCCCGATCGTTCGTGCACCGGCGGTCGATGGTGCGGTGGTTCTGTCGATCCGGGGCGGCGATTTCGAATTGGTCGTCGGTGAGGATTTCTCGATCGGCTATCTCAGCCACGATGCCGCGACGGTGACGATGTTTATCGAGGAAAGCATGACCTTCCGGCTGCTCTCGCCGCAGGCGGCTATTCCGTTGGTCTATTCGACGAAGACCTGACGCGATCGATAAGATTTTGCGTGAAGCCGTTCCCTGATCGGAGCGGCTTCAACGCTTTAGGGCTTCACCGGTAGGAAGCGGGTCGTCAGGATTTGTGCATCGGTTGGCTTCTCGGTGAGGATGCCCAGATCGATGAAGGATTCCTTCAAGACATCCATCGCCTTCGGATCGAACCGGCCATCGTCCGACAGGATCGAAAGCTGATCGTCATAGATGCGCCCTGTCAGCGGCTTGCCGAGATGCAGGACGGCGCTCGATATCTCGACGGTTCGGTCCTTGTGGCTTTTGACATAGGCGATCGAGGCGAACAGTCCGCGCAGGAAACGTTCGACCAGTTCGGGCTTCTCCGCCACCAGCGGTTGACGGGTGAAGACGACCTGGGTGATGAAATCGGGCGCGTATTTTTCCATCTCGGTGACGATCCGGCCCTGGCCTTTTTCCTCGATCAACAATGCCGTTTCCGCCGCCGACATGTCAGCATCGACCTGATGCGATAACAAAGCGGCGACGCTGGCGTCGGACCCGCCGGTAGCGCTGATCTTGATGCCTTTCGGTCCCCAGCCTTCGGCGATCGACAGATGCCGCGTCAGCCATTCGGTCAGCGAACCGTTCGAGGCGACGGCCATGACCTTGCCTTTGAGGTCGCTGACTTTCTTAATCGGCGAATCGGCACTGACCAACACCGCAAATTCGCGCGGCGCACCGGCCAATGAGGCGACGGCGACGATCGGCGATCCTTTCACCGCAAGCGCCATCGACTGGCTGCCGCCAAGGCCCATGTCGAGACTGCCGGCGAGCAAACCTTGTTGCAGCTTGGCGCCGCCCGGCATGACCGAGACTTCGATCTGCAGCCCGTATTTTTCGAAAATTCCTTCGGCCATGCCGACATCCAGGGGCGTATAGACCCAGATGTCGTTGATCGCCTTGCCGACGCGCACGGTATCGAGGGCGTGGGCTTCGGGGACGGCGATACCGAACAAGACGAAGGCTGCAATGAGCGAAGCCTCGATCGGTTTCATGCTTTTCATCCGGCCTCAGTGTTCCTTGCCGACCTCGGCGAGCAACTTGCGATAGGCGGCGAGCGTCTCTTCGCCCTTCGGCGTTTCCTTGAACCATTGCGCATAGACCGGCTGAATCTTGGTGCGCCATGCCTGAAGCTGCTCGGGCGTCAGATCGACGATGGTATGACCCGCCGTATGCTTGAACTGCTCCCGCCCTTCATTGTCGAGCGTCATCCAATAGGTGCCGAACGCGCGGCTTGCCCCTTCGCCGGAATTGTCTTCGATCACTTTGCGCGCTGCGGGGGGCAATCCCTCGAACGTCTTGCGGGCCATGAACACCATCGCGGCGGCGCCGCCCATCTTGGCCTCGATATGATAATTCGTGACCTCGCCCAGCTTGAACGGCGCGAACGAGGTCCAGCCGCCATAGGTGCCGTCGATCACTTTGCGTTGCAGCGCGGTGTACATGTCGTTCTGCTGGAAGAAGTTCGGCGTCGCACCCAGCAATTCGATGATCTGGGAAATGATCCGCGTCGAGGCAGCAATCTTGAAACCACGAATATCGTCCGGCGCCGACGGGGTGCGGCTTAGATGGAAGCCGCCGTTCGACAGGGTGCCGAGGAACAAGGGCACGATCTCGGTATATTCGCTGTCGAGCGCACCGGACTTATAGAGACGCCAATAGGCGACCGATGCCTCGTCGGGATGCTCATACAGCATCGGCAATTCCACGACATTCGAAAGCGCGAATTTGCCACCCACCGATCCGGTGATCGTAAAGGCGATCTGCACGACATTGTCGAGAACGCGATCGTAGATGTTGTTGTAATTGGCGACAGTGACGCCGTCGCGAACCGTGATGTGAACGATGCCCTTGCCGGCTTCGTTCACGCGCTCGACCCAGGGATGCAGCATTCGCATGTTCAGCGGGCGGTCGCCCGGACTGATGGTCGCGAAGGTAAGTTCCGGCACGTCATCGGCGAAACAAGGCGCGATGGCGCTCATCATCAACGCAGCGGCGGCGCAGAATGTTTTAAGTCTCAGCATCGACATTTCCCCCGGATTTTCGTGCGGCGATTGACGCCTTCATTGCCTGCACGATTTCATACATTCTCCGATGGGTCAATGTGCGGGGCGGTGGGCAAAGCCAATGTAAATTTGCGGTCGCCCACGCACCCCATTTGGTGCGCGCAACCGCGAGCCGGTTGACCCGCCAACACGCGCGAGAGTAACGTCGCTGGCAAGAAGGACTAAGGGGAAACGTCATGATCAGTGCGGAAGAAAACAAACTCTTCACCAGCATCGCCGCTGGCACGCCGATGGGTGAGCTGTTGCGGCGCTACTGGCATCCGGTCGGTTGTTCCCAGCTTGTTACCAATAAGCCGGAACGCATCAAAGTGCTCGGCGAAGAGCTGTTGCTGTATCGCGGCGAAAGCGGGCAGGTGGTTTTGACCCAGCTTCGCTGCGCGCATCGCAGCATCGCGCTCGATTACGGCCGCGTCGAAGGCGACTGCATCCGCTGCCCATATCATGGCTGGCTTTACGATGCGACCGGTCAATGCATCGATCAGCCGGCCGAGCCGAAAGGCAGCGCTTTCAAAGAAAAAGTGAAACTGAAAAGCTATAAGGTTCAAGAAGCCGGCGGGTTGATCTTCGGTTACATGGGACCGGAACCTGCGCCGCTCCTACCCCTATATGACGTGCTGCGCATGGAAGACGGCGTCAAAGACGTTCAGGCGGTGACGTTTCATGCCAACTGGTTCAACCATGTCGAAAACATCGTCGATGTCAGCCATCTTGCGTGGCTGCATGGCTATACCTTTCCGGCCTATGGTGGAAAGGACATCACCTATCATTGGGAACGCACCCATTATGGCGCGAACAACGTCTTGAAGATCGAAGGCGTCGATGACACCCATGTGTCGTGCTATGCCTTCCCGACGGCCAACCGCTTCTCGCTGCCGCCAATCGACAAGAGCGGCGAGCTGGTCAAGTCGATGATCTTCCGCGTGCCGACCGACGAGAAATCGACCCTGATTTACTTCGTCCGCTTCTATCCTAGCGCGAAGCACACATTGAACAGCTCAAAGCGGGAATCGACGCTCGGCGAATATGCGAAGCTCGAGGCCGACTGGTGGGGCATCGATGTCGTCGATCAGGACCGCATGGCCGTGGAGCAACAGGGCTTTATCGCCGATCGCGAGAACGAGCGGCTGGGCGTGTCCGACGGTGGCATCATCCAGATGCGCCGCATGATGCGCGAATCCCTGGCCGCCATTCAGGAGGGCAAAGATCCGCTTTGCGTTGTCCGCGATCCGGCCAAGCAAGTCTTCGACTTCCCACAGAAGTCGCAGATGCTGAAGGAAAAGCAGGAAGGTGTCGGCTACACGATGGGGTACAGCAAGGAAACCCAGGAAACCGTCGCATAACCGTCGTTACCATCCAGGCTTAACGGAGAAGGGCTCGCCAATGGCGAGCCCTTTCGGCTTTTAAGCGATGCTTGCTCAACGGACGTCAGTGCCAAAAACCCGCACGGACCATTGGCCGTCCTAATACGCTAGCGGCCTTCCCCTTGGGCGATGACGTTGGCCTTGATCAAAGCGTCGATCTGGCCTTCATCGAATCCCGCTTCGATCAATACTTCGCGTGTATTCTCGCCGAGATTGGGCGGCGGCAACCGGATGCCGAAATCATATTCGCTGCTGTTGAAGGGAAGCTTCGGCAGATTGCCGGTCTTCCCGTCTTCCATCGGCACAGGCAGCAACTGGTTCGTCGCGATGAGATGCCGATCGTTCAGCAATTGATCGGGACGTTGCAGCGGCGCATAGGGGACGCTGGCATCGTCGAGCATCTTTTGCAGTTGAAGACTGGTATGGCGCGCAACCGCTTCGCGCACCCGCGGCAACATCCATTCTTGTGCCGCGACACGCTTTTCGTTCGTCGTCAGACGCTCGTCGGCAAAGAGATCGGGAAGTGTTAGCTTGCCGCAGAATCGTTCCCAATGGGCGTTCGAGGTGACGCCGATGAAGACGGGATCGTCAGCCGTATCGAAGAGATGGAAAATTCCCCAACCCATCCGCACCGACTGGCCGACCTCGGCCATCGGCCGCGACGGTTCACCCGTGGCGACGGCGCGGGCCATCCATTGTCCGACCCAAAAAACGGTCGTCTCGAACAGGCCCGATGTGATCATCTGGCCTTTACCGGTCGCCGTGCGTTGGAACAGGGCGGCGAGGATGCCGATCACGCCATAGGTCGCGGCGCCGATATCGATGATCGAAGCCCCGGCGCGGAGCGGACGGCCCGGAGGCCCGGTCATGAAGGCGAGCCCGCCCATCATCTGCGCCAATTCATCGAGCGAGGGGCGCTTTTCGTAAGGACCCGGCAGGAAGCCTTTAATCGCCATATAGATGAGACCGGGATTGTCCGACGACAGCACGTCATAGCTGAGTCCCAATCGGTCGAGCGCACCCGGCGCATAATTGTCGAGGCAGATATCGGCACTCCGTACCAGGGTGCGGAACAATTCCTTGCCGAGGGGCGCCTTCAGATCGACCGCGACGCTGCGCTTGTTGCGGTTGAAATAGTAATAGCCCGATCCTGCACCGGGCATGCGCCGCGCCTGATCGCCGCCGTCCGGATTTTCGATCTTGATCACGTCCGCGCCCAGATCGGCGAGAATCAAAGCCGCGGTGGGACCGGCGACGATGTGCCCGAGTTCGAGCACGCGTAATCCTTTGAGGGGGAGATTGGACGTAGTAGTGGCAACCATTTGCTTCACAACATTCCGGTGATTGAGCCCGAGGTCCAACCCTCGCGATTGAATGCGATCCCGTCAAGGGCTCATGGCGGGTGGACGATTTTGAGGGACAGAATAAGCGTCTGCGCCTTGACCTGATTGAACTTTTTCTCGATCTTACAGGCCATCACTCGAGAAAATTCCAGCGGGAGCTTGTTTCGTGAACTCGACCGGCACGCCTTCAGCCAAAGCCACCATTCCGAATGACGTCAATGCGCGCGCCCCGCACATGCGCCAGCGTCAGGCGATGTACAGCAACAACAAACTGAAGCTCGGTCTGTTCGGTGCGAATTGCTCGTCGGGCCGCGCGATCACCCGTGTGCCGGAACGCTGGACTGGCAGCTGGGAAGATAGCCTCGCCTTGGCGCAAGCCGCCGAAGCCGCGGGCATCGAATTCATGTTGCCGATCGGACGCTGGAAAGGTTATGGCGGCGAAACCGATTATCAAGGCACGACGCTCGAGACCCTGACCTGGGCGGCGGGTCTTCTCGCCAAGACCAAGAAGATCACCGTCTTCGGCACGGTACATGCGCCGATGTTTCATCCGATTATCGCGGCGAAAGAATTCGTCACCTGCGATCTGATCGGCGACGGCCGCTTCGGCCTCAACATCGTCGTCGGCTGGAACCAGGACGAATTCGAGATGTTCGGCATCGAGCAGCGCGATCATGACCGCCGCTATGACTTCGCCGACGAATGGATTTCCTCGATCAAACGGATGTGGGGTCCCGAAGAACAATTCGATTTCAGCGGCGACTTCGTCAATCTGAAGGACGTCCGCGCGAAGCCGAAACCGTTCGGCGGCAGCCGTCCGATGATCATGAACGCCGCCGTCTCTGATACGGGTCACGAATTCGCGGTGAAGCATTGCGAGGCGTTGTTCTCATCGGCCACCTATGGCCAGTTCGAACAGGGCGCCGCGCATATCCGTGACGTGCGCGCCCGCGCCCAGGCGGCGGGACGCGAGATCGATGTTTATACGACGGGCGTCATCACTTGCCGTCCGACCAAGGCCGAGGCCGAGGAATATTATCGTCACTCGATCATCGAATGTGCCGATTGGGGCGCGGTCGATCACATCCTGTCGATGCGCAAGCTTTCGGCCGAGAACACGCCGGATTTCCAGAAGGTACGCGAGCGCGCGGCGAACGGTATGGGTGGCCTGCCGATCATCGGCAGCCCCGACGATGTCGCCGATGTGCTGAAAAAGCTCAGCGATGCGGGCTTTACCGGCATCGCCATGTCGTTCCTGAACTACGCCAAGGAACTGCCCTACTTCCAGCAAGAGGTGCTGCCGCGCCTTGAACGGATGGGCGTGCGCGAAGCTGTCCGCTAAGCGAAGATAGGCGGACGCCGGATCAACCGGCGCCGCCGACCACGGGAGGAAACGATGATCGCCACGAAGACGGCGCGATGCCTTGCGCTCGCGTCGATCTTGATCAGCGCCTCGCTACTTACTGCCGCGCCGCCTTCGGATGACCAGCTTCTGACCACCCAATTCGTGCCGGCGAAGTTCTAGTTCCGATGCAAAAGACGATCTTTTGCCCCGTTTCAGGGCTGTTGGCGGTTAATTGTTGACAGTTTACCGGTGCCAGAATTAGGAATTGTGCGTGAAAAGTTCCATCGATATCGCTGTCGCGCCGACGATCAACCAGTTGCTGACCCACTCCTTAAGTGGCGTCGTGCAGCAGGAGATCGAGCGCATGATCTTGAGCGGTGAATTGCCGGCGGGCGAACGTCTCAATGAAAGCGTTCTGTCGCGCAAGCTTTCGGTCAGTCGTGGTCCTATCCGCGAAGCCTGCCGTGCCCTGGCGGAATCGGGGCTGGTCAAGCTGGTGCCGAACCTTGGCGCGTTCGTCAAAGGCCTCGATCGGGCCGACGCGATGGAAGTCTATGACATGCGGGCGGGCGTGACCGCGCTGGCCGCTTCGCTGTTGGCGCCGATCGTGACGCCGTCGCATATCCGTGGCTTGCAGCGCATCATCGACAAGATGGAACGCGCGGCGGAAGCATCGGATTTCGCCGTGTTCAATCTTCTCAATCTCGAATTTCACGAGTTCATCATCGAAGCGGCGAACAACAGCCGTCTGGTGAAAATCTACGATCAACTGGTCAAAGAATTCCGCCTTTTCCGCATGCACGGTTTGGTTCAGCAATCCGCGTTGATGGATTCCAATCGCGAGCATCGCACGATCGTCGCGACCCTCGAAGAGCGCGACAGCCGGAAAAGCTACGATGTCAGCTTTGAACATGTCGCCAAGGGCAAGCAACGCATGATGCTGGCGCTCGACACGCTGGACAAGGAACAGCCGCCGCCAGGCGACTGAGCGAAAACGGGCTGCGCGTGCAAAGTACGGCGGCGATCGAGATGGTGGGAGGAACGAGGAAGAAATGAACGGGCAACAACATCATCAAGGTAGGACGGCGTGAGCGATCCACGCGCCGTCAAGCTCAGCGCCCGCCAGGTTTCGATCCATTACTGGCTCACGCGCTCGAGCCAGCCTTTTCTCGCTGTCGATAGCGTCGATCTCGACGTCTATGCCGGTGAATTCATGGTCATCGTCGGCCCCAGCGGCTGCGGCAAAACCACACTGCTCAATGCCATCGACGGGTTGCAGCGGATCAGTGACGGCGAACTCGAACTGAACGGAAAGCCCATCCGCAAGCCCGGCGGCGACCGGGCGATGGTTTTCCAACAAGCCAGTCTGCTGCCGTGGCGTAGCGTGTTGGGCAATGTCTCCTATGGGTTGGAATTGCGCGGTAAGATGCAGCGCGCCGCCATCCGAGATCGCGCACGCGAACTGATCACCTTGGTCGGATTGAAAGGCTTCGAGGATCATTACCCGACCGAATTGTCGGGCGGGATGCAGCAGCGCGTCAATCTTGCCCGCGCCCTGGCTGTCGATCCGGACATCCTTCTGCTGGACGAGCCGTTCGCCGCGCTCGATGCTCAGACGCGCGAATATATGCAAGCCGAATTGTTGCGGATCTGGTCCGCCACGCGCAAAACGGCGATCTTCATCACGCATGACATCAAAGAAGCGATTTACCTCGCCGACCGGGTCGCAGTTTTCACCGCGCGTCCCGGACGTATCAAGGAAATCATCGAGATCGATCTGCCGCGCCCGCGCGAATTGCGAAGCAAGCGCGAACCGCGGTTTCTCGAATACGAGGATCGCATCTGGAACAGCATCGAAGAAGAAGTGCGTGCAACGGAATCGCGTGCGCTCGAAAGCGTAGGCTCGCGATGAGCGTCGAAACTGTTATCCCGCCGAATGATCCGACGGCGAAGGCAAAATCGGCAGAGGTACCCCAAGTCCGGGTGCGCCGCCGCATCCCGGCGCAACCGCCATGGTTTGCGCGCTGGGAATCGCTGCTCTTCGGCTCCGGAACGGTGATCTTTGTCCTCGCGGTTTGGCAGGCGATCGCCTCGGCGCGCATCGTGCCGCCCTTGTTTTTGCCCGGGCCTTTCGCGATCTGGGAAGCCTTCGTCGCTTACGTCGCTGACGGCTCGATCTGGACCGACCTCGCGGCCAGCGGCCTCGAACTGATCTACGGTTATGGCCTCGCGATCATTGTGGCGCTGCCGCTGGGTCTGCTGATGGGCTGGTATCGGCGGGTGAATATGTCGCTCGATCCGATCGTCAATTTCATGAACGCCATGCCGCGCATCGCGCTGGTGCCGTTGCTGATCATCTGGTTCGGCATTGGTATCTGGTCGAAGGTCGCGGTGATCTTCCTGTCGTCGATCTTCCCGATCCTGATCAATACCCAGGCGGGCATCCGCAATCTCGACGCCGGCTGGATCAAGGCAGCGCGATCCTTCGGCGGTAGTGATCTGCAGCTTTTCCGCACCGTCGCATTGCCGGGCGCCGTTCCGTTCATCCTGACGGGTATGCGGATCGGCGTCGGCCATGCGCTGATCGGCGTCGTTGTCGGCGAGCTTGTCGCGGCGCGCGCGGGCATCGGCTTGATGATGGCCACGGCCGGTGCTGGCTTTCAGACGGCAAAGGTGTTCGCCGGGCTGATGATCGTATCCCTCGCCGGCGTGTTTCTTGTCGGCATGATCTCGCTGGTGGAACGCCGTTTCCAGGCCTGGCGTCCCCCGAATTGATGAGATGGAACGGATGAATTTTATGAGAGCGAAAAGAATCGGGCTGGCTGGCGTTGCGATAGCGATGCTGGCTTCCGCTGCGAATGCGCAGGTGCCTGCGACCAAATCGAACGGCCTGAAGCTCGATATTCCCTACAACGCCGTCGCGATTGCCGTCGCGCCGCTCTGGATCGCGATCGATGGCGGTTTGTTCCAAAAACACGGCATCGAAGTCACGACGGAATTCGCCGCGCAAAGCCCGGCGTTGGTGGCGTCGATGCTGTCGGGCGAAACGCCTTTCGCCATTGTCGGCGAGGACGCGGTCATTGCCGCCGATCTCAGCGGCGGCGATATCGCCATCGTCGCGGCGGGCTCGGATAAGCTGCCTTTCACGATCTATGCGGGATCGACCTTGCACAGCATTCCCGATCTCAAAGGGAAGAAGATCGGCATCACGCAGTTCGGCACGACGACCGATTTCATCGCGCGCTACGTCCTCAAGAAAGCGGGATTCAAGCCGTCCGACGACGCGGTCATCCTGCCGATGGGATCGCAAGCCAATATGTTCACGGCGCTGGTCGCGGGCGTGATTGACGCCGCGGTCCTTGGCTCCGATGTCACACTGAAGGCCAAGCAGCTCGGAACGCTCAACCCGCTCGTCTCGATGCTGGACGATGACATGCCGTTCTATACCAACGCGCTGGTCGCCAAGAAGTCGTGGGTCGCGGCGCATCCGAATGACGCTCTGAACGTCGTCCGGGCTTATCTTGCCGGCGTCGCGATCGCCTATACCGATAAGAAGGCGACAATGGCCGCCATCGGAAAATACACCAAGACGACGGACGCCGAATCGCTGGAAGGGGCTTACGACCTTCTGATGCGGATGCTGCCGAAGGACCAAATGCCGAAGCCGGCAGCTTTGAAGATCGATCTCGACGAAAGCACCCGTCCCGGCGCGAAAGAAGCCGATCCGAACAGTTTCATCGACCCGTCGCTGGTGATGCAGCTTCAACGCGACGGTTATATCGACAGTCTCTACAGCAATGGGAAAATGCCATGACGCTCGCCAACCCGCTTCGTTTTGCCGATCTAGAACAGGTCGGACCGGGTACGCCGTCAGGGACGTATCTCCGCCGCTTCTGGCATCCCGTGTTGCGCGCCCGGGATCTGGTGCCCGGACAGGCCAAGCCGATCGAAATCCTGGCTGAAAAATTCACGGTTTATCGCAGCGATACCGGCGTGCCGCATGTCGTCGCGTTCCGCTGCGCCCATCGTGGCGCGCAGCTTTCGCTAGGCTGGATTGAAGGTGACGCGTTGCGGTGCCGCTATCACGGCTGGAAGTTCGATCGTTCGGGGCAGTGCGTCGAGCAACCGACCGAAGACAAGCCGTTCTGCCAACGGGTCAAGATTCCGTCTTATCCGACGCGCGAATATTTGGGTTTGATCTTCGCTTATCTGGGCGAGGGCGCTCCGCCACCCTTCACGCGTTATCCCGATCTGGATCGACCGGGCGTCATTATCGCCGACCCGACGGAGATCGTGCCCTGCAATTTTTGGAACCGTCTCGATAACGACATCGCCCATATTCCCTGGGTGCATCGTGCGACGGCCCTTCGTAAAGGCCGTCACGACTACATCGTTCCGCGCCGGGAAATCGTCGAGGAAACGCCGTATGGCTGGTCGAACACGCGCATGCCGGTCAGCAATAGCGGCGGGATGCGCGATCTTTCACCCAAGGCGCATTTCTTCATGCCGAACGTCTATCAGTTCCAGCATCGAACCCGCGCCAACGGTTTTGAGATGCGTAATCTCTGGGACACGAAGATCATGTGGACGGTGCCGGTCAACGACACGACGCTGGCCGCGTTCGACGTGACCCACACGCCGCTCGAAGGCGCTGAGGCGCGCGCCTATGAGGCGAGCCGCTCCGGCGATCAGGAAGCCGAGTCCGAAAACCGTTGGGATATCGGCGAGAAAATTCTCGCTGGCGAGATGACGATCGAGGAAATCCCCGACGACATCACCGCCTATACTAGTTTCGCCATCGAAGATTATGTGACGCAGGTCGGTCAGGGGCCGATCGAAGGCCGCACGCGCGAGCATCTCGGCCAAACCGATGCAAAGGTCATTCTCCTGCGCCGGATGTGGCTTCGTGAAATCACCGCGATGCTGGAAGGGACGGCGCTGACGGATTGGCAATTCCCCGTCGAGCCGCTCTACGAAATTCTGGCTCCGGCTTAGATCATGAAACGCAATTGTATCATTGCCGGCGCGTTGCTGGTCGCCTTGCTCGCAGCGCCCCACGCGGAGGCGCAGGCGCCGTTGAAAATGGACATCCCGTTCCAATCGGTGGGCGTCGGCGTGCTGCCGTTCTGGGTCGCGATCGACGGCGGGCATTTCAAAAAATACGGTATCGATGCGACGACGCAGTTCGTCTCGCAAAGCCCCACCGTCATCGCCTCGATGCTGTCGGGCGAGACGCCATTCGCCATCAGCGGCCAGGATGCAGTGGTGAGCGCCGATCTTAATGGCGGCGATATCGTCATTCTCGCCTCGGGGCCGGAAAAGCTTTTCTTCTCGATCTATGGCGCGCCGTCGCTGCACACCATCGCGGATCTAAAAGGGAAGAAGATCGGTATCAGCCAGTTCGGTGCGACCACCGACTTCGTTCTGCGTTACATCATGGCGCAGGCGAATATGTCGCCGTCCGATTCGAGCATCCTGCCCGTCGGCACGACGGCCAATAATCTTTCGGCGATGCAGGCCGGTGTCATTGACGCGACGGTGCTCGCACCGCCGACGACGCTGAAACTGAAACAACTCGGCTTCAACCAGGTCGCCGACATGGCGGATTACGGCCTGATTTTTTATACGAGCTGCCTCGACGCCAAGAAGTCGTGGGTCGATGACCATCATGACGCGACGATGAATATCGTCCGTGGCTATCTTTCCGGAATCGCTGCGACCTTCAATGACAAGCAAGGCACGCTGGCGACACTGGCTAAATATTCGCAGACGACCGACCAGGACGTGCTCGAAGGTTCCTACGACACGCTGATCAAGGCTTTGCCGAAAGTGCCGACGCCGAAGATCGAAGCGGTTCAGACGGCCTTGTCGCAGAGCAAGCAGCCGGCGGCCAAATCGGCCAATCCGGCTTCTTTCATCGATACGTCTTTCGTCGATGCGCTGGAACGCGATGGGTTCATCGCATCGCTCTACAAGGCTCGGGAGTAATCATGTCCGTTCTTACCAAGATTCAATTCGCCGATCTGGAGCCGGTTGGTCCCGGTACGCCGACGGGGCGCTATCTGCGCCGTTACTGGCAGCCGGTGATCCGTTCGCGGGATTTGCCGGTCGCGCGACCGAAGCCGATCGAAATTTTGGCCGAGAAATTCACGGCTTATCGCGGCGAAGACGGCATACCGCATATCGTCGCCTTCCGCTGCGCCCATCGCGGTGCGCAGCTTTCGCTCGGCTGGGTCGAAGGCAGCGATCTTCGCTGCCGCTATCACGGTTGGAAATTCGATGCCGCTGGCCAATGCATCGAACAACCGTCGGAAGATCGGCCGTTTTGCCAACGGGTGAAAATCCCGACCTATCCGGTGCGGGAATATGCCGGTTTGGTCTTCGGCTATTTCGGTGAAGGCGAGCCGCCGCCGTTCCGGCAATACCCGGCGCTTGACCTGCCCGGCGTCATCGTCGCCGATCCGCCGGAAGTCCTGCCGTGCAACTTCTGGAACCGGCTCGATAACGACACGGGCCATGTGCCGTGGGTCCATCGCGGCACCGCGCGGCGTAAACAGATGAACAATTACCTCGCCATCCGCCGCGAAAGCGTCGAAGAGACTGGGTACGGGATGAAACTGATCCGCCATCCGGCAGCAGACGAGGACGCGAATTCCCTGGGACTGCGCGGCACGGCGAATTTCTTCATGCCGAACACGTTCCAGTTCTGGCAAAAGTCGCGCGCTAAAGGATACGAAACCCAGAATATCTGGGACACGAAATTCACTTGGACCGTGCCGATCAACGATCAGAAATATGTTGGGTTCGATGTGACCCATACGCCGCTCGAAGGCGAAGCGGCCAAGGCCTATGCCGCCACGCGCCTGTCGCAACAGGAAGCCGAAGCCGAAACACGCTGGGACTTGGCCGAGAAGATTCTTGCCGGCGAAATGACCCTTGAGCAGTTGCCCGACAATCTCGGTGCGGCGACCTGTTTCGAGATCGAAGACTACGTAACGCAGGTCGGACAAGGCACCATCGCGGGGCGCGGTCGCGAGCAATTGGGACAGGTCGATTCCGCACGGCCCTTATTGCTGCGCCGTATGTGGTTGCGCGAGGTCAATGCGCTGCTGGAAGGCGAGCCCTTGACCGAATGGGTCATTCCACCCGAAGCTGTTCGGACCGGAGCAATCGCCCCGGCAGAATAAAACGCCATAGGGAGACGCCATGCGCCAATCATCGACGGTTTATCGTTGGTTCCGCGTCGGGCAATTGGCGTTAGCATTGTTGGCGTTGTCGGCCTTCAGCGCAGCGGCAGCGGACCATATCCGTGTCGGCGTCGTCAGCTCGTTGGGCAGCGCGCCGATCTTCATCGCCGCGGCCAAGGGCTATTTTAAGGACGAAGGCCTCGATGCGGATCTCGTGAGTTTCGAGTCGGCGCAGCCGGTCGCCGTTGCCATAACATCCGGCGATGTCGATTTCGGCTCGACAGGGATGACCGATGCGTTCTTCATTCTGGCCAATCAGGGCGCGCTGCGGCTGATCGGTTCAGGTACCTACGAGCGAACCGGATTTCAAAATCTCGGTTTCATCGTTTCGAACAAGGCCTATGACGCGGGCGTAACCTCGTTCGAGAAATTTCCCGATCATTCAGTCGGCATTACGCAAACCGGCACGCCTCTACACTATAACCTCGGCACGGTTCTGGGGCGGCACGGCGTCGATCTAAAGACGGTGCGCGTCATTCCGCTGCAATCGAATCCAAATGTTGCCTCGGCGATTATCGGCGGGCAAGTCGATGCAGCTGTTCTCAGCGCATCGAACATTCATAGCGTCGTCAATAAAGGCGGCGCGCATATCGTCAGCTGGCTCAGTGACGAAATCGGATCGCAACAGGGCGATGGGACTTTCACCTCGACGAAGATCGCCAATGAACGTCCCGACACAGTGCGTCATTTCATGGCGGCCTTCCGTAAGGCCGAACTCGATTGGAACCGCGCGTTCCTTGATGCCAACGGTAAGCGTGCGGATCAGGCGACCGCGCCGGAAATGATCGCCATCGTGGCCGATGGGCTGAAGGTATCGCCCGATGCGGTGAAACAGGGAATTCCTTATTTCGACCCGGAATCGCGCGTATCGGTTTCGGATATCCAGCGGGCGCTTAATTGGTATGAGGCCCAAGGCATGCAGAAAGTCCATATCGACGCGAACGCATTGATCGACAAGCGCTACGCGATCTTGATGCCGGAGTAGTGAGGACTTACTTCAGTCCCGGCATCAGCGCGATGGCGTTGCCGCGTTCGATGGCGACACGGTCTTTGGCGTTGAGATGATTCTTGTTGAAGCGTGACGTCGTGACGTTCGCCGAGGTGTAGGGCGAGTCCGTGCCGAACAGAATATGCGATGTCGGCACGATCGAACGCAGATGGCGCAGCGTGATGTCGTCCGCCGTGTTCGAACATTCGTAATAGAACTTCGCCAATTCGGGAAAAATCCCGTTCGGCGCATGTTCGCGCACGACCGCCAGATTGCCGCCGGCCGAATCAAGCCGGCCGGTCGCGCCTAGCAGCAGCCCGCCGCTATGGCAGAAGATGAATCGGATATTGGGGAACTTCGCTGCCGTGCCGGTCAGCAAAACGCTCATGATGCCGCGCAATGTATCCATCGCGTATTCGATCAGCACCGGCGGAATGCCCGGCATCAGGTTGCGGCAGCAATCGGGCTGGGCCGGATGAACGAAGACGACAGCGTGGCGGCGATTGAGTTCTTCCATCACCGGCCAGAAGACCTTATCGCCCAGCCATTTTCCGTCATAGCTCGAAAACAGACCGATGCCGTCTGCATGGAGTTGATCGAAGGCATAGGTGATCTCGGCGAGGCTGCCTTCGATATCGGGGAGCGGTATCGGTGCGAAAAGCCCAAAGCGGCCGGGATGGTCGCGGCGTAATTGCGCCGCGTAATCGTTGAACAAACGCGAAAGCCGCCGGCCTTGGGCGACGTCGCCGATCCATACGCCGGGAATGGGAACCGACGAGATGATCGTCTCGATCTGGTTCTTGTCCATTTCTTCGATCGCCATGTTGGGCGACCAATTGATCGCGGCGTCGCGCTGTTCCGGCGGCAGATTGCCCAGCGTCGGTTGAACGATCTTCCAGATGGTCTCGTCTTTGTAATAAGGCGGCGCCAGAAGGTGATAATGCGCGTCGATCCGCCGCCGCGATGGAGCGGCGGGTGCCGCGATGGCGCCAGGCGATACGGCGAGCGTGGCTGCGCTCGCCGCGAGGAAATGACGCCGGGACAGCATCATCTAAAGCGCCGCGTCGAAGACGTCATGACGCGGCGTCGCGACCGATACCTGATATTGGTTCGATGAGGTGACGTCGCCGCCGACGAAATGCAGCTTGCTGCCGATAAAACCGGCCGAACAACCGTGCCGCGAGATCGGCATCGACGGCAGAACGGTCCAGCGATTGGTCGCCGGATCGTACGCCTCAAGCGATTTAACCGCGCCAAGCATGCGGTCGTCGCGCAGTTCGCCGCCGCCGACATAGATCTTGTTGTTATAGACGCCCCAGCCGCCGCCGCTGCGGGGCGTGGGCATGCGGGCGCGCGGCGCGCTCCAGCTATCGGTTGTGGGATCATAGGATTCGACGATGTCGGTATTGTCGGCGCTCGCCATGAAGACGGAATCGATGCGGCCGCCGATAACATGGAGCTTGCCGCCGATCGCGGCGACCGCCGAGATATGATTGCGCGGCGTCGGCATGTCGGCGACGCGCTTCCAGCTTTTGGCGGCTGGGTCATAAACCTCGACCGTGCTGAGGACGTAATGCGGTGAGGCAAAGCCCAACGGCTCGGGCTTTTTACCGGGCGGCATACCGCCGCCGCCGACGACATAAATCTTCCCGTTCAGCGTCGCCGCGGCGAGACCGCCGCGCGGCGTCGGCATCGGCGGCAATTCGGTCCAGCTATCGGTCGCGGGATCGTACATCCCGGCATAGTCGGACGGCATCCAGCCCAGGTGATCGTCATGTCCGCCGGCAAAACCGCCGAACATATAGATCTTACCGTCGAGTTCGGCCTGCGAGGTGTGATGCGCCGCGCGCGGCATCGGCTTTTTCTTCGTCCAGGAATCGCCCTCGGGGTCATAGACATAGACGAGGCCCTTCGGCGTCGTTCCCGAATCGAGCCCACCGAAAACATAGAGCTTGCCGTTGGTGGCGAGGCCATAGACTTCGGAATAGGGCTCGGGGAATTGCTTGGCTTCGGTCCAGGGGGAACCGGCTTGCGCTTTTGCGATCCGGCCGCCCGCCGCCGTTAGGGCGACGGCGAGACTGGCGCTCCCTGCCAAAACGGCACGCCGCGATACATAAGGCGCTGCCGGATTGTAACGGTCTTGCGGTGTGGTGTTCTTCACGTCGTCCCCCCGAAATTCTTATTGGCCTGGGCGCTTTCAGCGCCTGCCCACAATTAAGACGGTTTAGAGGGAAAGAAAAGACGCAAGCATGACGCGTCTTTAGGACGCGATCACAGTGCGATTTTGCGCTCGGTCTTTCGTTCGATGAAACGGGCCAGCCGTTCCTGCCAGGTGTAATTATCCTTCTGATTGAACGCCGACGAGAAATCGGGGCTCTTCATCAGGGCGTTGGCCCAATAAGGCTGTTCGGTCGGGCGATAGAGAGCGGGTGCCAGCAAATTGCCGGCGAACCAGATGCTTTCGTGTGTTTCATGGCTCGATTCGAGAATGATCAGGTCGCCGATACGAAGGAGGATCGCGGTTCGATCCGGCGCACAACCGCCCAGCGTGCCGTGCGCCGGATGATCGCGGTCCAACAACGTCATGCCGCGACCGCTGCACAACAGCCAGGCATCGTCGATCACGCCAAGATCGGCCAACCAGAATTCCGCGCGCTCGGTAAGGCGGGCGTGATCGACCGACTTCGATTGAGCCGCAAGGCGGAAATAGGCCGTCACCGATTCTTCGACCAGCCAGCGGCGCATGACGGCCTCGGCCATGGCTGAAATGCCGGTCCAGCGGTCGCGCGTCACGCGAACATCGCCGTAATGACGAATCACGAAAGCAAGCGTCTGCGCCTGGGTTTCGGCCGGCGGCGTTTGTTCTTGCCATGGAGTCAACAAAGCTTCGGCCAAAGCACCGCGGATCGAGCGGGCACGAACGGGCGCGCAGTTTTTGACGGTATCGGGACGGAAGCTGTTTTCCGACAGTGAAAGGTCGCACAACCGCGCTGCCAAGCGTGGTTCTTCGGCGATCCAAGGTTTCGCATGGGCCGTCGCGACGGTGAGTATTTCGAGTGCGAGGCCACTTTCGTTCGCAGCCGGAATGTTCAGCTGCGCGAAGAATTTTTGTGCCGTCTCGTCGCTGCCGAGGAATGCATCGGCAAGGTTGGCGGGGCCTTTATCGATAGCGAAGATGTCGAACTGCATCGCCAAGGCCGGCCAGGGATCGGGCAGCCAGGTTGCGTGACGGGCAAGCCAATCGCCGGCGGTGCGAATGCTGGGCAGGCTGGGATCGAGCGCGGCGACCCAGGCCGCGGCAAGCCGTCCCGCCTGCAACCGGCGCTGCGATTGTTCGACCCATTGCAAATAGCCGAGGAGGAAATCGGCGTGCTCGGCCGGCGGATGAACGCCGTGCCACAGGACCCAAACGACATCCAACCGATCGGACGGCAGCACCTTGTTCCAGTCGTAGTGCGCGAGCCGTAAGCGCCGTAGCAACGCCTCGAGAGCATTCTCGGATTTGCGCGGCCGCGCGTGGACGCCATAGCGTTCGACCAGCAATTGCGCGATCGCGGGTGTCTTCGCCGGGGGCGGCGCGAAGCGCGGATAGCCGAAATCGAGAGCGGCGGCCTGCATCACTTTGCCTTTTCGGCGTCGATCTGATGGGCGACGGTATCGGCGTCGTTGCCGCCCGGCGTCGTCATGATGAAGCGTAGTTCGATGCGGCGATTCTTCTGCATGCCGGCGGCGGTGCCGCTTTCATCGACCGGGCGGTATTCGCCATAGCCGCTGACGCCGATCAGGGTGCCGGCGCGATCGTTCTTCAGTGTGCCAAGACCGGGGAAGGACTCGACCAGATGGCTGAAGGTTGCCGATGCGCGCGCCGCCGAAAGATCCCAGTTGTTCTGGAACCGCGCGGTATGGATCGGCGTCGCATCGGTATGGCCTTCGATATAAACCGCATCGAGCCGCCCGCGATGATGAGCGTTGCAGGGCACAGCGGAGGCCGTCTCGGCGCCGACCGCATAGCAGGGCAGAACTTGATCCAACGCTTTGCCGAGAAGCTGCAGCTTGGTGAGGGCTTCAGGATAAACGTCGGCCGATCCTTTCGGGAAAAGGATATCGCCGCCAAGTTGCAAGGTGCCGTTCTCTTCGTCGATCGTCACTGGCAATTGGCTTTGCAGCACCTTGGCGATATCGCGCAACAGGTCGCGGCGGGCGAGATTGGTTTCGGCTATCGGATTGACGGGTGTTTCGACCACGGGAACCGAAGCCGATTGGCGCATGTCGAGCGCCAGCACCATCAACATGATGATGAAGATGAAGATGAGGCCGAGCATTAAGTCGGTCATCGAGGCGAAATAATCGGTGCCTTCGCCGTTATGGCGGATGGCGCGGCGGTTGGTAGTGGCGATACTGCGCATCTCAGGCGGCCTTGGCTTCGCTGCCGACAACGAGCATCTGGGCGACCTCGCGCAGTTCTTCGGTGCCGAGTGAGAAGGCCTGCATGCCGTTGGCGAGGCTGGTGTCCAACTTGCCGACGAAATCCATCACTTCCGCGCCGAAATCGCGCGTGCCGCCCTGCAACCGTTCGAATACGGCCTGCATGTCGTCGTCGATCTTTTCAAACCGGCTGCCGACGCGTTCGGACAGTTGAACCACCGACTTGGCCATCTCGGTCATATCGTGCTGGGTGCTATCGACGCTCTTCGCGACCAATCCCAATTCGACGGCGATGGCGCGGGATGCTTCGACTGACGCTGCGACCGGCGCGGCCGATGTCATCCAATTCGTGGCGCTGCTGTCCAGGACTTCACGGACGCGATCCAGCGAGGAAACGATGTCGCGCATATTGCCGACTTGAGCCGCGATGCTGGCATCGACCTGTTCGAAATTATTGCGCAGGTTGCTCGCTGCTTTCTCGGCGGTGGCCGAGAACAAGGCTTCGCCGCGGGCGAAGGTCGCGCCCAGCGCGTCGATCCGCGTGGCGACACGCTCGAACCGGCCGTCGATGCTTTCCTGCAACGTGGTCGCGGCGGTCAGAAGGCGCGATGCGGCAAGGCTCATCTGTTCGGCGAAATGTTCGCCGGAATGACCGATATGGTTTTGCATCTGGTCGATGGCTTCACCGACGCCCGAAAGCTTACCGGCGAGTTGTTTCATTTCGTTGCCGGCGGTGCCACGCATCTCGGTAAGGAAGCTCGTGAGGATTTTCTGCAACGCTTCGCGGTGGGTGGCGTCCTCATTGGCTTCGCGCGCTGGCGCCGCCTGCAAGGCGTTGAGTTTCTCGAGATGGAACAGTTGCGCCTGGGTGGCGGCGAGCTGGTCATACGCAAGGCTTTCGGTCAGGACCGGCGTCATCGCGCGTTCCAGGTCGCCGGCGAGACCCTGTGCGGCGCTTTCGATGCTGTATGTCATGCTGCGGACGGCCATCGAAAGGATCAGCGAGCAACCAAGTCCCGCGATCGAGGTCATAAATTTGAACGAGGCCGCAGCCAACAAAGCGTTGAGCGCATCCTTCGCGACCGTCAGGTCGGGAGACGCCACGCCCAGTGCGGCGAATTTCAGCGCGGCGACCAAGCCGACGAAAGTCAGCAGCAAGCCGACACCGATGAAATAGCCATGCGCGGCGGCGAAAAAACGTGCCGGGAAACTGCGGCTGCTGATCGCGTGTAGCCCCAGATATTCGTCGGGACGGCGCAGATACAGAACGGCTT
The DNA here is from genome assembly GCA_903822185.1 of uncultured Rhodospirillales bacterium. Classification (GTDB taxonomy): domain Bacteria; phylum Pseudomonadota; class Alphaproteobacteria; order ATCC43930; family CGMCC-115725; genus CAIKMD01. The sequence continues at coordinate 156,544 of CAIJOA010000042.1, forward strand.
GGTTGGTCGTCTTCAGGCTATGACGGTACTCGATCCAGGCTGTACTGAAGATCGAACCGGCAAAGGCCTTATTCAACCGGTCGAAGTTCCGGCCGAATTTTTCGCCTGTGCCGCAAGACCGGACCAATCGCCGCAACGCACGAATACGCAAGCCGGTGATCGTGCCCCAGACCACAATCGCCACGAGGATAGACACGGCCGCCGCAACGATGCCGATCGAAAGATGTAGCGGAACGCTTTCGTCACGGAACCGCTCAAGCAGGGCGCCGATACCCGGACCGAGACGATCGGCAAACCCGGCGAAGGAGAGCAACATATCCATGACAACACCCGATGCAGCAAAGTGACGACAGCGCCGGTATGCCCGGCCCTGTTCTATCAGCAAGCGCCGTGCCAGCATCGACAAGGCCGCGTCGTGACCGATTGAGCCGGAAAAGCAGGCGTTTTAAGTGCCGCCCCGTTGCGTCACCTTTGCGCCACACGGCAAAAAATGCCGGGGTACCCGACCCGGTGGCAATTTCCACCGGGTGGTTAGGAACCCCTATCCCGCCGTTTTGTGCGTCGCGGATTTCGTGAATTCCGGTGTCGTGATGATCGTATCGACCATGCTGCGCGCGCAGTCGATGAACAGCTGCGCCTCAGGCGAGGGCTGCTGGTTCTTCCGGGTCACGATGCCGACGGGCAAAGGCTCGAATTTGGTATCGACCGGCAGAGCTTTTAGGACGGTCTGCCGCGCATTGAACAAACGCAGCATCGATGCCGGGATCAACGAGATGAAATCGGTGTTGGCTAACAGGTGATTGCGGAGATGAAAGGAGAAGGACACGACGGTCGCATGTGGCGGCTCCAAGCCTTGCGCGTGAAACGCTGCGGCGACGGGCGAACTCAGCACTTCGTTGGGCGGGGTTAGAATCCATCTTTCGCCGGCCAATTCGGCAAGCGTCAGTTTGCGCCGTTTCGCCCAGCGGCTTTGCGCCCCGGCGACGATATAAAGCGGCTCTTCGAAAAGAATCTCGGCGCTCAAGCCTTCTTCGGTAAAGGGGCGGGCGATACGGCCGATCATTAGATCGACAGTGCGTTCGCGCAGCTCGTTGAATTCCGACGTCACGGTCTGCGCCTGGGCAACGCGTAGAACCATCTTCGGATATTGCCGGGTGAAGCGTTCAACCACGGCGGGCAACAGCCCGGCAGCGATGGATTCGGGACAGCCGATGCGTACTTCGCCGGTGGTCGGGTCGGCGAGAAACTCAAGTTCGTTGATGCCTTGGCGCAGTTCGTCGAAGACGGCGAGGCCGCGTTTGACTAGGACGCTGCCGAAGGGGGTGGGGGTGATACCGCTGGGGCTGCGATCCAACAAGCGCGCGCCGACGGCACGTTCAAGATCGGCAACCGCTTTCGAAATAGCGGGCTGCGACACGGACAGATGGGTCGCGGCCTTGGCCATGCTGCCCCATTGGACTACCGCGAGAAGGACATGAAGATCGCGCAACGTTACGCGTCGGCCGATGCGGCGGTCCCAATGATCGCTGGTGCCTGACATAACCGAAACCTTATAGCGTTAGTATCAGGAAGAATTTCCCGTTTATCCTCCAAGCCTATACTTTCCCGTCACGATTTGAAACAAACGTGACGATGTTGGGGGCGACGATGCTGACGCTGTATCACTATTGGAGTTCTGTCTGTTCTCAGAAAGTGCGGATGTGCCTCGCGGAAAAGAAACTTCCGTTCGAGAACAAGCATATCGATCTGTTCACGTTCGAGCATTGGGAACCCTTCTATCGCAAGATCAATAAGAAGGGTGTCGTCCCGGCATTGGAACATGACGGCAAGATCGTCATCGAGTCGAACGTCATTCTCGAATATCTCGACGATGTGTTTCCAGAGATTGGGCTGCGGCCTGCCGATCCCTACGCCAAAGCGCAAATGCGTATCTGGATCTTCAATTCGGAGGAAATCGCGCATTCGAACGTGAACACAGCGTCACACAACCCCCGCCATGCGGTCCGTTTGGCCCAAAAGCCTTATACCCAGGAACAGATCGACAGGGCCGTTGCCAACTGCCCCAGCCCGATTATCGCCGCGCGCTTCATTCATCGCCACGAACACGGCGTCACCGAAGCCGAGGAAAATCAGGCTTATGCGGCGTTGGATTACCTGTTGGGCATGATGGAAGATTCGCTGGTTCAAGGGCCTTGGCTCGCCGGTCGTGACTATTCGCTTGCCGACATTGCGATGGCCCCCTTCATCAACCGTATCGAAGTGTTGAAGCGTCCGGAAATGGTCGGCGCGGCGAAACGTCCGCGCGTCGCCGAATGGTGGCAGCGCATTCAGGCGCGTCCCGGCTTCAAAGAAGCCTTCGCCTTCGCCAATCCCGACAAGAACGATCCAATCAAGCGTTGAGCTCGGCGACACAAGAAGCATGATGGCAAGCGGCAAAATCGCGAATGTACTGATCGTCGGGGGTGGCCTCGCTGGCATGACGCTGGCGACGGCACTTGTGCGCGGCGGCATTCATGTCGATCTGATCGAGTTACAGCCGCGCTGGAACGTGTTGGGTGTCGGCATCTCGGTGCAAGGGCCAACGCTCCGCGCGCTGAAGACGATCGGACTGCTGGATCAATGTATCGATGCCGGCTTCGGCTACACGCAGGTCGTCGATTGCGATCAGGAGGGCAAGGTCTTCGGCATCGTCGATCTGCCCCGCCTGCTCGGTCCTGACTATCCGTCGTGCATCGGGATGATGCGTCCCGCACTTCACAATGTCTTGTGCGGCGCGATGACGGCCGAGGGCGTGATGCCGCGCTTCGGCCTGACGGTCGATGCGTTGCACGACAACGGCGACGCGGTCGATGTCACTTTCAGCGATGGCACGCGCGGCCGTTACGATCTGGTGGTCGGGGCGGATGGTGCCTATTCAAAAGTTCGCACGCTTATTTTCGGTGCTTCGCCGAAGCCCGAATATACCGGGCAGGCTGTCTGGCGTGCGATGGTGCCGCGTCCGTCCAATGTCGCCGCGCGGAACGCTTACTATGGACCGCACCATAAGGCCGGTTTTAATCCGGTGTCGCGCGACGAGATGTATGTTTATCTCGTCCAGAACGTGACAGGCGATCCTTGGCTCGCGCCGGAGGAGTGGCCCGTCGTCATGCGCGAACTGCTGTCCGATTTCGGCGGCTATATCGGCGAAATCCGCGAGACGATCACCGATCCGGCGCGCATCGTTTATCGGCCGGTCGAACGCTTGCTGCTGCCAAGCCCCTGGCATCGCGGTCGTACTGTTCTGATCGGCGATGCCGTCCATACCGCGCCGCCGCAATTGGCGAGCGGCGCGGCGATCGCGATCGAAGACGCCATCGTCCTGGCCGAGATGCTGCATCTCGACCGGCCTTGCGGTGAAATTCTCGATGGCTTTGTCGCGCGCCGCTACGAGCGGTGCCAGCTCGTTGTCGAGAATTCTTATCGGCTCGGCGAATGGGAGAAGAACCCCGAGATGCCGGGCGCCGATCCGGTCGGACTGCAAAGCCGATCTTTCATGGCCTTGGCGAAGCCGATCTAAAAGTAAGGGGAGAGGCACGATGATCCGCACGCCGATTTGCGATCTGTTGGAAATCGAACATCCGATCGCGTTGGGCGGTATGGGCTCGATCTATGCCCCCGACCTGGTCGCGGCAGTATCGAACGCCGGCGGTCTTGGCGCGATGGGATGCCACGGACTTGGCCCCGATCAGATCCGCGCGGGCGTCGCCGCGATCCGCGCTAAGACGGACAAGCCCTTCGCGCTCAATTTCCTGATCTTCGATATGCGCGAGGATAGTTTCGCTGCGGCGTTGGAACTTTGCCCGCGCGTCATGGCCTTCGCCTGGCCCCGCGCCGATCAAGATTTGAAGCCGATTCTGGATCGTGCCCATGCGGCGGGATGCAAGATCACCTTCATGGCCGGCGGTGTGCCCGAAGCACGCCGGGCGGTTGAAGCCGGCGCCGATGTCATCGTTGCACAGGGAACCGAGGGCGGGGGGCATGTCAGCTGGCAGGCGTCGATGCCGCTCGTGCCGATGATCGTCGATGCGGTCGGTTCAGTGCCCGTTCTTGCCGCTGGCGGTATTGCTGATGGTCGTGGTCTTGTCGCCGCTCTCGCCTTGGGCGCGCAAGGCGCACTCCTGGGCACGCGCTTTCTTGCCAGCGATGAATCGCCGTTACATCCTAATTTCAAGCAGGCGATCGTCGATGCCGACGGCCACGATACGCTGTTGTCCGAACTGCCGGATATCGCCGCCGGCAAGGTCTGGCCCGGTGCGATGTCGCGTTCCAAGCGCAACGGCTTCATCGAACGCTGGGCGGGGCAAGAATGGGCGCTGCGCCAAAACCAAGCATCGGCGCTTGTTCGGGTTCAAACGGCCCGCAAGAACGGCGATATTCACGAAGCACCGCTCTCGATGGGGCAGGATGCCGGTCTCATCCATGCCGTCTTGCCAGCGGCCGAAATCGTCATGCGGATCGCACGCGAAGCGGAAACCATTCTCGCCAAAACGCTTCCACGCTTTTTACGCTGACTTTTCTTCGGGAAAGACACGGACAATCTTCAGGATTGCCCGCGTCTTGCCGTCTTATGCCGCTTTCGTCTTTGCCGCGCCGGCCTTGCGCCGACGCCGCTGTTCCGTCGCGTACCAGCCGAGTATGGCCGAGAGCAGGATCGCGATCGTGCTCGGCTCGGGGACCGTCCCGACCAGGATGTTGCCCTGGAAACCGACATTGCCGGCCGAGGAAAGCACGAGATCGACGCCGATATCGTTGGTGCCGAAGAGTTCGTTGAAGGTCAGCACGTCATCGGTAAAGAACGTCACCGCATCGAGCAACGAGGTGAAGGTCGTGTTGAAGATCAACGCCGCGTTGTCGGTGATGGTGAGGGTCAGGCTGTCGGTCGCCGTGTTGAACGCACCGGCATTGAAGGCCATCCCTTTCAGAAGACCAATGGTCAGCGTCGAGCCGTAGCCGGACGGCACCGCGAAGGTGAAGTCGAGCTTGGTGTCGAAGCTATGCATCACGCCGCCCGGCGTCACGGCAGCGAGAAGACCGGCGCCGGCGACGAAGGTGCTGGGCGGGGTGAAGGAGGCCGCATTGTTCGGCAGGGTCGCAACCGCTGCCATGACCGATGCCGCGCTGGGCATACCGACGCCGACGGCCAAGCCGTTATTGGCGACCGCGTTGTTGAACGGAACCTGAAGCACTGGCACCGCACCGCCGATGGATGTCGCCGCCTGCATCGCGCTGATCGCGTTGCCGCCGACCGTGCCCGTTGCCTGTGCGCGGACATTGACGATCGAGCCCGGCGTGGTGGCGATCGCGGTGGCGAGGCCGGACGTACCGGTGCCGATCGCGGTCGAAGTCGCCGCGCCGCCGCCGATCGGGGCATTGCCGCCGACACCGGCCGCACCACCGTTCGCCGTGGCAGTCGCATTGGCCTGACCGGTGCTGATTGCGCTGGAGACCGCATTCGCGACGCCGCCTTGCGCACCGTTGCCGTGGACCGAGTCACCGCCCGCGCCGGCCGTGGCCGTGGCATTTGCCACCACCGAACCCGTGCCGTTGAGGGCGAGGGAGAATGCAACACTGTCGCCGCCCTTGCCGCCGACATCGTTGTCCATCGCCTTGCCGCCCTTGCCGCCGGTGGCGATGGCAGTGGATGTACCCGTGCCGCCGTCCATCTCAGCCGAGGCTGAGGCGTTGCCGCCGATGCCACCGAAGCCGTTCGGCGCATTGCCGGTGCCGAAGCCACCGTCGCCGCCCGTCGCAACGGCAAGCGAGTTGCCGCTGCCGAGGACGAGGTTGGTCGAGGTGCCCATGCCGCCATTGCCGCCCGGCCCGTCGTCATGACCAGCGCCACCCGTGGCGAAAGTCGCGCTGGAGCCCAGCGTGGTCAGCAGTGCATTGGCCGCCGTACCGTTGCCTTCCGGCAGGGGGCTCTTGCCGCCGATCTGGGTGAAGGTGCTGTTCACCGCCACACCGTAATCGGTGAGGGTCGAGCGCAGCGTTGCCGTGTAGCCATTGGCGGTGTTGCTGCGAGTCAGATAGAGGTCGCTGTTGTTGCCGGTGTTGAGCATCTGGGCGATGTCGAAGTCGCCGGTGATGCCTGCACCTGCACCCGATGCTTGCAGCAGCGTGTAGCTGCCGGCGGTCGGGGCGGTCGGAACGACCGTCAATGTGCCGCCGAGGGTCGCATTGTCCGCCGTGATCTTGTCGGCAGCCGCGCCGCTGACATCCATGAACAGCGTGTTGGTCGCGCCGAAGGTGATGTTGCCGGCCGAGACCGAGGCAACGCTGCCGGTGCCCAGCGCATAGTAGTTGGGATCGGTCGAGAACGGCGATGCCGCACCCGTCGTGTTGAGATTGGCGACGCTGCTGCCTGCGTTACCGATCGACAGTCCGCCGTTGAAGACGATATCGCCGCCGTAATTGCCGAGGCCGGTGACGAGACCGTTGAAGGTCAGCGGATCGATGCCGACGACACCGGCATTGAGGCCGCTATGCGCCGGGCCAGCGCCGATATTGGCGTTGTTGATAACGGTACCGTTGACGGTGCCGAGGCCCTTCAACTGGCCGCCTTCGAAATCGCTCTCCGCCTGCGTCCAGGTGCCATCGACGATGGTCAGGCCGCTGTTCTGGATATAGAGGCCGAGACCGTTGCTGGTGGTGACCGCACCGCCGACGGCGACATTGATCGTGCCGTCATTGGTGAAGCCGCCGCTCGAATTCTGATTGTCGAGCGTGCCGCCATTGAGGACGTTGATCGTCGCCCCGCTGACATTGTGCAGGGTTGAGTCCGGCGTGATGGCGTAGTTCGTCACGTTGAAGGTCGAGCCGGCCATGTTGTTGAACTGGTTGAGGCCATAGCCGAGATCGACGCCGCCGGTGATGACGCCGTAGTTGTTGACGATCTCGTCGCCGTTGCCGCCGAGGATCGCGACGCCGTTGCCGCCGTTCAGCGTGCTGATCGTGCCGTGGTTGTTGATGGTGTTGGTGGATCCGCCATCGACATGAATGCCCGCGGCGAACAAGCCGGTGCCGCCCGTGACGACGCTGCCCGAAGCCAGATCGATTGTCACGCTGCCGTTGCCGCCAAGACCGAGGCTCTGCGCGTAGATGCCGGTGCCGTTGATACCCGTCGCGCGCGCCTGGCCGTCGAGGGTGATATGCACATCACCACCTGCGCCCGTGCCGCCGGCGCTTTGAGCGAAAATGGCCGTGGAAGCATCGCCGGTAACGACGATATTGCCGGTTTGATTGACCGTGACCGTACCGGCCTTGCCGGCGCCGCCGACGCTGCCCGACCAGCCGAGGATCGAATGGCCGTCGATCGTATTGCCGAGGATGCTGGCGACACCGCCGCCGCCGCCGACGCTTTGCGCGAAGATGCCGTTGGCGCCTGCGCCGCTGGTTTGGATCGAACCATTGTTGATAACGCTGACATTGCCACCATCGCCGCCGCCGCCGCCGGAACGGCCGAACGCCGCGCCGATGCCGACATTGACGCCGGGAACCGAGATGCCGGTTTCTTCCATGCTGGTGGCAAGGCCGCGATCGACATTGCCGGCCATGCCGCCGCCGCCGCCGACGCTCTGGGCGATGATTGCCGTCGCGCCGTCGCCGAAGGTGATGATGTTGCCGTTCTGGGTGACGTTGACGTCGCCGCCCTTGCCGGCCGCGCCGCCGGCGCCGCCGATGCCGACCGTGCCGAGCGCGCCGATATCGCCGTCGCCGCCGATACCGCCGCCGCCGCCGACGCTTTGCGCGACGATGCCGAACGACGTCGTGCCGGTGGTGATGATGTTGCCGGTGTTATCGACGGTGACGAGCTTGCCGTCACCGCTGGACCCAGCCGAGCCGCCGACCGCGATCTGCAGATTTTTCAAGAAGCCGGTCTGGCTCTTTTGACCATCCACCCGGCCGAGAACGACAGCCGCGAGACCCGGTCCGCCGGCACCGATATGGCCGTTGCCGCCCATGCCGCCGCCGCCGCCGACGCTTTGCGCGACGATGCCTGAAGCATCCGCGCCCGTCGTCAAAATCGTGCCGTTGTTGGTGACTTGGACGGTACCGCCATCGCTGGCGCCGCCTCCATTGCCGCCGATCGCCAGCGACAGGGCGCGGTTCTTCGCGGCGCATTCCTTGTCTTCCGGCGGGCACGGTGGCCCGAGGGCTAGGGTGAAGGCGCGCGAAGCGCCGCCGTCACCGCCGCCGCCGCCGATGCTCTGCGCATAGATGCCGGTCGCTCCGTCGCCGCTGGTCGTAACGCCGCCGCTTTGATTGACGACAACCGCGCCGCCGTTATTGCCGGTGCCGCCGCCGCCGCCGACCGCGATCGACATCTGCGTGTTCGGGCCGCCGTTGCTGGGGCCGAGCAACACCGAGCCCGCGAGGCTGGTGCCGCCATCGCCGCCGCCGCCGCCGACGCTTTGCGCTTGAATACCGAACGCTTGTTCGCCTGCTGTCGTCACATGGCCGACATTGGTCACATTGACCGCGCCGCCGGTGCCGCCTGCGCCGCCTTTACCGCCGACCGCGACGGTGACCTGTGTCGATTGCATTTCCGGATCGGCCGATGTCGTGCCGAAGTTCAGCGCGACGGACAGGCCGCCGTTGCCGCCACCGCCGCCGATGCTTTGCGCTTGGATGCCAATCGCGTTGGCGCCGGCGGTCTTGATGACGCCGCTGCTGTTGACGTCGGTTTCGCCGCCATTGCCGGCGCCTGCACCATTGCCGCCGACGGAAATGCTGCCGGCGGTGCCACCGGGGCCTGACGCGGTTGCCGTGACGGCGAAGCCGCCATTGCCGCCGCCGCCGCCGATGCTTTGCGCGATGACGGCCGTGGCGCTGTCGCCGCCCGTGATGATCGTGCCGGAATTCTGGATATCGACTTTGCCGGCATCATTGCCCATGCCGCCGGCGCCGCCGATCGACACCGAGAGCTGTACCGAATTGGGTTCGGGTGCGAGCGAGCCGGATGCGGCAAAGCCGCCGTTGCCGCCGCCGCCGCCGATGCTTTGCGCGAAGATGCCGTAGGAATGATCGCCGGCCGTGGTCAGCAGCTTGGTGTTGGTGACATCGACTTCATCGGCCTTGCCGCCGGTGCCGCCCTTGCCGCCGATCGCGACGCTGAGATTCCCGGCGTCGGGTTGATTGCCGAACGAAGCCGCGAGGCTGAAGCCGCCGTCACCGCCGCCGCCGCCGATGCTCTGGGCGATGATCGCCGAAGCCGAATCGGCAAGCGTTTTGACGATGCCGTTGTTGGTGACCTGGACTTGGCCGCCATTGCCGCCGCCGCCGCCGCTGCCGCCGACCGACATGGCGAGTTGCGCGCCGTCGCCGCCGAGGCCACCCGTCAGGCTGCCGGCGAAACCACCGGAACCGCCGCCGCCGCCGATGCTTTGCGCGACGATGCCGTTCGATGCGGCTTGTTGCGTGGTGATCTTTCCGTCGTTGAGGACATTGACCAGGCCGGCGTTGGCGCCGGAGACGCCCTTGCCGCCGAGCGTGAAGCTCACGCCGCTGCCGCCGTCCGACAAGCCGCCCGCGATGGCGAAGCCGCCGTCACCGCCGCCGCCGCCGATGCTTTGCGCCAGAACACCGTCCGACGCAGAGCCCGTCGTCGTGATGTTCGAGAAGTTAGAGACGGACGCCGTTGAGCCAAGACCGCCCGCACCGCCGTCACCGCCGAAACCGAAATTCAGCGACGTGCCGCCGCTGATGCCCGCGGTCACCGCGAAGCCGCCGTCGCCGCCGCCGCCGCCGATGCTCTGCGCAACGATGCCGTCGGCATGAACACCGGCGGTGTTGATCGTGGTTGAACCGATGCTCGCGCTGCTGCCGCTTGTGACGCTCGCGATATCGGCATAGTTGCCGGTGCCGCCCTTGCCGCCAAAGGTCAGGCCCAAATTACCGGTGTCGCTGATCGTGCCCGCGACGCTGAAACCGCCTGCGCCGCCGCCGCCGCCGATGCTCTGTGCGAAAAGACCATGGGCGTTATCGCCGATGGTCGAGATGTTGCCGGTGTTGTTGATCGTCGATGCGCTGGCAAAGCCACCGTCGCCGCCTTGGGCGCCGATGCTCAATGTCGCGACGGGACCACCCGCGCTGAACGAGCCGGCAATCGCGAAGCCGCCGTCGCCGCCACCGCCGCCGATGCTCTGGGCCAGAATGCCGTAAGCCTGGCCGCCGTTGGTTCCGATGTCGCCGCTGTTGGTTGCGGTCACGACGCCGCCGTTGCCGCCACCGCCGCCGGCTCCGCCCATCGCCAGCGTGCCGGTCAAGCCGGTGCTGCCCGCGACCGCAATGCTGAAACCGCCATCACCACCGCCACCGCCGACGCTCTGCGCCTCGATGCCGTGCGCCATCAAGCCCTGGGTCGTGATCGCGCTGCTGTTATTGACCTGGACGTCGCCGCCGTCGCCGCCGTTGCCGCCCTTGCCGCCGACGCCGACTGCGATCGCGCCGCCAATGCCACCCGAAATGCTGATATCGAAACCGCCGTTACCGCCGCCGCCGCCGACGCTTTGCGCCAGGATGCCGCGCGCGCGAGCGCCGACCGTCGTGATCGTGCCGCCGCTGCTGCCAAGCTGGACCAGCTTGCCGTCGCCGCCGTCACCGCCGGCGCCCCCGATCGCGACGCTGACGCCGGCACTGACCGCGATCGCGCCGCCACCATTGCCACCGCCGCCGCCGACGCTTTGCGCGGCAATCGCCGACGCGTCGCTGCCGCCGGTCGAAAGCGAACCCGTGTTCGTCAGGAAGACTTGTCCGCCGCCGCCGCCGCCGCCGCCCTGGCCGCCGACCGAGAAGGGACCGCTGGCGCTGCCGCCATTGCCGCCGCCGCCGCCGATGCTTTGAGCTTGAAGCGCGAGTGAGCTGA
>CAIJOA010000043.1 GCA_903822185.1 uncultured Rhodospirillales bacterium
GAAGCCTTGCATATCGGCCAGAGCGTGAAGGTTCAGGTCATCCGCTTCAATGCAGAGACACAGCGCATCTCGCTGGGCATGAAGCAGCTTGAGGCCGATCCGTGGGAAGGCGTCGAGCTGAAATACCCGGCCAACGCCCGCTTCCGCGGCCGCGTGACCAACATCACCGACTACGGCGCGTTCGTCGAGCTGGAGCCCGGTGTCGAAGGCCTCGTGCACGTCTCGGAAATGAGCTGGACCAAAAAGAACGTCCATCCCGGCAAGATCGTTTCGACCAGCCAGGAAGTCGAAGTTCAGGTTCTCGACGTCGATCCGCAGAAGCGCCGCATCAGCTTGGGTCTCAAGCAGTGCATGACCAATCCGTGGGAAGAGTTCGTCGAGAAGAGCCCGGTCGGCACCGAGCTCGAAGGCGAGATCAAGAACATCACCGAATTCGGTCTGTTCGTGGGCTTGGCCGGCGATATCGACGGCATGGTTCATCTGTCCGACCTCGACTGGAAGAAGCCCGGCGAGCAGGCGATCAACGACTACAAAAAAGGCGACATGGTTAAGGTTCGCGTTCTCGACGTCGATGTCGAGAAAGAGCGCATCAGCCTTGGCGTGAAGCAGCTCGAGGCCGATCCGCTCGAGGGCAGCGCCGCCGCCGTGAAGAAGGGCGAAGTCGTCACCTGCACCGTGACGGCGATCACCGAAGGCGGCCTCGAAGTCGAGCTCGCGGGCGGTTTCCCCGGCTTCATCCGCAAGTCCGAGCTGTCGCGTGACCGTGCCGAGCAACGCCCCGACCGCTTCGCGGTTGGCGAAAAGCTCGATGCGAAGATCACCACCTTCGACCGCGCGAGCCGCAAGGCGACCGTGTCGATCAAAGCGAAGGAAGTGGACGAAGAGAAAGAGGCGATGGCCGAGTTCGGTTCGTCCGACAGCGGCGCAAGCCTTGGCGACATCCTGGGTGCGGCCCTGCGCGGTCGCGAAAAGGACGACAAGAGCGAATAACGACGCCAACAGGCAACCCGCACGCGGCAATAACGACGCCGCGTGCGGGCGCGCTTGACGGTTCAAGATCGGTTTGGCACCCTAAGCCACGACGAGAGCAGGGAAAGAATAGCGGCCATGACCAAATCTGAGCTCATTCAGCAACTGGCCGAACGCAATCCCCATCTCTATCAGCGCGACGTCGAGCGCATCGTCACCACCATTTTCGATGAGATTTCCAACGCCCTGTCGCGCGGCGACCGTGTCGAGTTGCGCGGTTTCGGCGCCTTTTCGGTAAAGCGTCGCGAAGCCCGCCAAGGCCGCAACCCGCGCACGGGCGAGAGCGTGAAAGTCGGCGAGAAACACATACCGTTCTTCAAGACCGGTAAGGAAATGCGCGCCCGTCTCAACGACAGCGCGAACTGACCCGCCGCGCGGGTTCCCGATGAAACTCTTTCACTGGTTCGTCACGGCGCCGCTGGCGCTGATCCTTATCCTGTTCGCGGTATCCAATCGCGCCGACATCGTCCTCTATTTCTGGCCGCTGCCGCTGGCGCTCAACACCTCGCTGTGGATCGTGGTGATGGTGGCCCTGCTGATCGGCTTCCTCATCGGCGAGTTCGTCGCCTGGATCAACGGCCATCACTGGCGTCGCCAGGCCCGCCAAAAAACCCGCCGGATCGAGGAATTGGAGCGGCAATTGGCCGCCCAGACTGCCGCGCAACAGCAGCCCAAAGAAGCCGCACGCGATCTCGCTTTACGCTAAGCCGCCGATGTAACCCCCTCACCCTCCCGCTGACGCGGGTCCCTCCCTCTCCCCGGCGGGGAGAGGGTTAGGGTGAGGGGGCCGCGATCATCGATACAAGCGACTTCCTACCAACTTCATTGACGGCAATGGTGCGGCGCGGTACTTCGCCCTGATGCGCGTTCTCGGCTACAACGAAACGATTGCGGCGCTCGAGTTTCCGCCCTTGGTCGAGGCGCTGCGACAAGCGTTTCGCAATGGTCCCGAGGGCATCGAGACGCCGGTGGCCGAAGTTCATCGCATTCCGGTGCCGAACGAGCCCGCCGGGTCGCTGATCCTGTTGGCCGCCGCCCAGCCCGGCAAGCAATTCGGCATCAAGATCGTCACCGGTTTCCCTGGCAACGCCGCCAGGCAAAAGCCGGTGCGCATGGGATCATATCTGCTGTGCGACGGGCGAACCGGCGAGCATCTGGCCCTCTTCGACGGCCCCGCCCTGACCGCGCGCCGCACTGCCGCTGCCTCGGCCCTCGCCGCAAGCTATCTCGCCCGCGCCGACAGCGAGCGGATGCTGATGATCGGCACCGGCGCCCTGGCGTCGCACATGATCGCCGCCCATGCCAGCGTCCGGCCAATCCACAATGTCCTCGTCTGGGGCCGCGATCACGACAAGGCGAAGCGGCTGGCGAAACGTCTCGACCGGCGCAATCTCAAAGTCGAAGCCGCCACCGATCTGGAAAAAGCGGTGCGCGGCGCGCATGTCATCTGCTGCGCCACGTCAGCGCACGAACCGATCCTCAAAGGGGAATGGCTGCCCGAGGGTGTCCATATCGATTTGGTCGGCGGACGCACGCCGCAGATGCGCGAGGCCGACGACGACGTGATGACCAAGTCCCGCATCTTTGTCGATACGCGCGAGGCTGCTGAAACCCAGGCCGGCGACATCGTCGTGCCGATGGAGTCGGGCGTTATCACGTCGTTCGACATCGCCGGCGATCTGTTCGAGCTGACACGCGGCGACAAAGCCGGACGCCGCTTCAACAACCAAATTACGCTGTTCAAATCGGTCGGGCATTCACTGGAAGACCTGGCCGGCGCGCAGGTCGCGCTCGACAATGTCGTCAACGGACAAACGATCTAATGAATCACAATCCTATTCTTGTCGCCATCGACACCCCCGAGATCGCGCAAGCACGCCGCCTCATCGCCGCGACTGCGTCGTCGGTCGGCGGCGTGAAGCTGGGCCTCGAATTTTTCGTCGCGCATGGCCCCGCTGGAATCAAGGAAGCCGCTGCGGGACAGCCGAATCTGTTCCTCGATTTGAAGCTGCATGACATCCCGAACACGGTGGCAGGCGCGGTCAAATCGGCCTTGCCGCTCGACCCGCTGCTGATGACGATCCATTGCACGGGCGGCCCGGCGATGATGAAGGCCGCCGCCGAAGCGCGCGGCAACGCGCGGACAAAAATTCTCGGCGTCACCATCCTCACCAGCCTCGACGATAGCGATCTAGCCGCGACAGGACAGAACGGCCCGGTTGCGACGCAGGTGGTGCGATTGGCAAAACTGGCTCAGGCGAGCGGCATCGACGGCATCGTCTGTTCGCCGCAAGAGGTCGCGCTGATCCGCGAAGCTTGCGGCCCGAAATTCCTGCTGGTCGTGCCGGGCATCCGTCCGGCGGGCGCCGCGATCGGCGATCAGAAGCGCGTGCAGACGCCGCGCAGTGCGGTGGAGGCGGGGGCCGATTACCTCGTCATCGGCCGGCCGATCACCGAAGCGCCCGATCCCGCCGCCGCCGCCAAAGCCATCCTGACCGAGTTGTCATGAGTGTCGATGTCAAGATTTGCGGCCTGACCACCGCCGAAGCCGTCGCCGCAACGGCGGCGGGCGGCGCGAAGTTTGCCGGGTTCGTGTTCTATCCGCCCAGCCCGCGCGATCTGAGCATCGAGAAAGCCGTCGCGCTGGTAAAGGGCGTGCCGCCGGGTATCACCCGCGTCGGTGTCTTCGTCGATCCGGACGACGCCAAGATCGAGCAAATTCTGGCCAAGGTGCCGCTGGACCTGTTGCAGTTCCACGGCCAGGAAACGCCCGACCGGCTGGCCGAGATAAAACAGCGCTTCAAGTGCAAGGTGATGAAGGCGATCAAGGTCGCCGCCGAAGTCGACCTTCAGGCCGCCAAGACCTATTTCCGGGTCGCCGACTGGCTGATGTTCGACGCCAAGGCGACCTTCAACGGCGCCCTACCGGGCGGCAACGCCTTGTCCTTCGACTGGAAGCTGCTGCGCGAGAAGAATTGGCCGCTGCCCTGGATGCTGTCGGGCGGGCTGACCCTCGAGAACATGGCCGAGGCGGCGACGATTACCCAGGCGACCGTGCTGGACGTTTCCTCGGGCGTCGAGCGCAAGCCCGGCGAGAAGGACCCCGTCAAAGTGCGGGCCTTCCTGGCGCGGGCGCAGCAACTCTAGTCCGGCCCCTCTCGTCCAGTTTGAGTGCGCCGGCTTTTCCCGGTAAGATCACGCGCATGTCATCACCCAACACCTATCGTTCCGGCCCCAACGAGCGCGGGCTTTTCGGCCTGTTCGGCGGGCGTTTCGTCGCCGAGACGCTGATGCCCCTGATCCTTCAGGTCGAAGAGGCCTATGACGCGGCCAAACGCGACCCGTCCTTCGCCAAGGACATGGCCTATTACTTCGAGCATTACGTCGGCCGGCCATCGCCGCTTTATTTCGCCCAGCGCACCACCGAGGAATTCGGCGGCGCGAAGGTCTATCTGAAGCGCGAAGACCTCAATCACACCGGCGCACACAAGATCAACAACACGATCGGCCAGATCCTGCTGGCGCGCCGCATGGGCAAGCGCCGCATCATCGCCGAGACCGGCGCGGGTCAGCACGGCGTCGCCACCGCCACCGTCTGTGCGCTCTTTAACATTCCTTGCGTTGTCTATATGGGCGCAACCGATATCGAGCGGCAGAAGCCGAACGTCTTCCGCATGCGGTTGCTCGGTGCCGAGGTGCGTTCGGTTCATTCCGGCACCGCGACCCTCAAAGACGCGATGAACGATGCGCTGCGCGATTGGGTCGCCAATGTCGAAGACACCTATTATCTGATCGGCACCGTCGCCGGCCCGCATCCTTATCCGGCCATGGTGCGCGATTTCCAGAACGTCATCGGCGACGAAACCAAGAAGCAGATGCAGAAGGCCGAAGGCCGTCTGCCCGACACGCTGGTCGCGGCGATTGGCGGCGGCTCCAATGCGATGGGTCTGTTCCATCCATTCCTCGACGATCCGAGCGTCAAGATGATCGGCGTCGAAGCGGCGGGCCACGGCATTTCAACCGGCAAGCATGCGGCCTCCCTCAACGGCGGATTGCCCGGCGTGCTGCACGGCAATCGGACCTATCTGTTACAGACACCTGACGGCCAGATCATCGACGCCCATTCGATTTCGGCGGGACTCGATTATCCCGGCATCGGACCCGAACATGCGTGGCTGTTCGACAGTAAGCGCGTCGATTACGTCGCCATCACCGACGACGAAGCATTGGAAGCGTTCCATCTGCTGACACGGCTCGAAGGCATCATTCCCGCGCTGGAATCGGCACATGCACTGGCGCATGTCAAAAAGATCGCGCCGCATCTGCCGAAGGATCATCTGATCGTCGCGAACCTGTCGGGACGTGGCGACAAGGACATCAATACCGTCGCCGCGTTGCAGGGCATTCAACTGTGAGCCGCATCGAAGAACGCTTCGCCGCGCTAAAGCGCGAAGGGCGCGCCGGGCTCGTCACCTATTTCACCTGCGGCGATCCCGATGCGGAAAGCTTCGCGCGTATTCTAGAGGGCCTACCGGAAGCCGGCGCCGATGTGATCGAAGTCGGCATTCCGTTTTCCGATCCGATGGCCGATGGCCCAGCGATCCAAGCCGCTAGCCTGCGTGCTCTCCGCGCCGGCATGAATTTGAAGACCGTCCTCGCAATCACTAAAACATTCCGCACCAAGGACGACACAACGCCGATCGTGCTGATGGGTTACTACAACCCGATCTACAGCTATGGCGTCGATCGTTTTCTGGTCGATGCGAAAGCCGCCGGTGTCGATGGCCTGATCGTCGTCGATCTACCACCCGAGCATGACGACGAGTTGTGCCTGCCGGCGCAAAAGGTCGGCATCGATTTCATCCGTCTCGCCACGCCGACCACCGACGACAAGCGCCTGCCCAAGGTTCTATCGAACACCACCGGCTTTCTGTATTACGTCGCCGTCGCCGGCGTGACCGGGACGAAATCCGCCGCTGCCGGTGCGATCGACACCGCCGTCACCCGGCTGAAGAAACACACCAAGCTGCCGGTGGCTGTCGGGTTCGGCATCCGCACACCGGAACAAGCGGCAGCAGTCGCACGCGTCGCCGATGCGGCCGTGGTCGGCTCCGCCCTGGTCGAACGCGTCGCATTGTCCCTCGATAAAGACGATAAGGCGAAACCCGATCTCGTCTCCGCTGTTCTCGATGATGTCCACGCCTTAAGCCGCGGCGTAAAAGGAGCGCGCGCATGAGCTGGCTGACCAACGTCGTCCTGCCGAAGATCCGTGCCGTCGTCACGACGACGACGACCAAGAAGGAAATC
This sequence comes from uncultured Rhodospirillales bacterium, assembly GCA_903822185.1. Lineage (GTDB taxonomy): Bacteria > Pseudomonadota > Alphaproteobacteria > ATCC43930 > CGMCC-115725 > CAIKMD01. Next base: position 6,337 of record CAIJOA010000043.1, read on the forward strand.
CCCGACAATCTTTGGCAGAAATGCCCGAACTGCGGCCAGATGCTGTTCAGCCGCGACCTTGACGCCAATCTTCACGTCTGCGGCACCTGCGGCTTTCATCTGCGGATGAATCCGACGCAGCGCATGAAGTTGCTGTTCGACGACGGCGTCTTCACGACGATCGAGCTGCCGAAGCCGATCAGCGATCCGCTGAAATTCCGCGACACCAAGCGCTATAGCGACCGGCTGAAAGACGCCCACGCCAAAAGCGGCGGACCGTCACGCGATGCCATCGTCGTCGCGCACGGTGCGATCGGCGCGGTGCCGACGGTCGTCGCCTGTTTCGATTTCGACTTCATGGCCGGATCGATGGGGATCGCGGTCGGCGACGGTTTGCTGGCCGCCGCGCGGCTTGCCGTCATGCAGGAAGCCGCCTTGGTCGTCGTACCGGCGTCGGGCGGCGCGCGCATGCAGGAAGGCATTCTGTCTTTGATGCAGATGCCGCGCAGCACCTTGGCGGTCGAGATGGTGAAGGAAGCGGGGCTGCCCTACATCGTCTTGCTGACTCATCCGACGACGGGCGGCGTCTCGGCATCCTTCGCAATGCTGGGCGACATCACCCTGGCCGAACCCGGCGCGGTGATCGGTTTCGCCGGCGCGCGCGTGATCGAGGAAACCATCCGCGAGAAATTGCCCGAAGGATTCCAGCGCGCCGAATATCTGCTGGAACACGGCATGGTCGATATCGTCTTGCCGCGTAAGGATTTGAAAGAGACGCTGGCCCGTCTGATCCGCCTGCTGTTGAGCCCGGCCCCGAGCAAGACCCTGGTACGGACCGCATCCTGAACAGCGACACGATTCTCGCGCGGCTGCTGACGCTTCATCCGAAGCTTATCGATCTCAGCCTCGACCGCATCGACGGCCTGCTGACCGCGCTCGGCAATCCCGAACGAAGACTGCCGCCGGTCATCCATGTCGCCGGCACCAATGGCAAAGGTTCGACCGTCGCCTTTCTGCGCGCCTTCTTCGAGGCAGCCGGCAAGCGCGCCCATGTCTATACTTCGCCGCATCTGGTGCGCTTCGCCGAACGCATTCGCATCGCCGGCAAATTGGTTGAGGAAAACGCGCTGGTCGCGCTGCTGGAAGAATGCGAGCGCGCCAATGACGGCAAGCCGATGACCTTCTTCGAAATGACGACGGCCGCGGCCTTTGTCGCCTTCGCCCGCACCCCCGCCGAGATCGCCTTGATCGAGGTCGGGCTGGGCGGCCGGTTCGACGCCACGAACATCTTCCCGCATCCCGCCGTAACCGCGATCACACCGGTGTCGATCGACCATCAGCAATTTCTGGGCGATACCGTCGCGCAGATCGCGTTCGAGAAGGCCGGCATCTTGAAGCCAGGTGTCCCCGGGGTCATCGCACGGCAAGTGCCCGAGGCAATGGCGGTCATCGACGCCCGCGCCAAAGAGATCGGTGCGCCGCTTTATCGCCAGGGCATCGAATGGGATGTTCATCGCCGCGAGGATGGCGGCCTGTCGTATCGCGGCACGATCGATCTCGACCTGCCCGCGCCGGGACTGTTGGGCGCGCATCAATACGGCAATGCCGGCACGGCGCTCGCCTGTCTCGATCGTTTATGGGGCGAGGGTTTTGCGCCTGCGGCGCTTGGCCAAGGATTGCGTGAGGTCGAATGGCCGGCGCGGTTGCAGCGATTGGATCGCGGTGCTTTGGCGCAGATGATGCCGGCCGGGGCCGAGCTTTGGCTGGATGGCGGTCATAATGCGGGCGGTGGCGCGGTCCTGGGCGAGGTCGCCCGGACTTGGCACGACAAGCCGCTGCATCTCGTCTTCGGCATGCTGAAAACCCACGACGCCCGGGCTTTCTTGGCCGGGCTGGCCCCTTATGCCGCGCGGCTGGAAGCGATCGCCATTCCCGGCGAGGAAAACAGTTCGACCGCTGCGGAAACCGCCGAGGCCGCCCGGGATACCGGCCTTTCGGCGACGCCGCAGCCGTCGATCACTGCCGCCGTGACGGCGGCCGCTACACCCGGGGCACGGGTGCTGATCTGCGGCTCGCTTTATCTGGCCGGAAGGGTCTTGGCGGAGAACGACCGGCGGCCTTAACATGGGCCATCCTGCTCGTCACAAGCCGTTCGAAAGCGGCGGAGCAACGCCCGATGGAGGAAGCCCGATGCCCGACGCAAGCACCACCACGACCGAGAAAACCGAACCGGCGCTGAAGCTCAAGTTCCTGTCGCACGGAACGCTTGAGTCCCGCGACCTCGCCTTCTCACGCAAATTCTATGAGGAGTTCCTGGGTCTCGAGGTCGTTCAGACCAGCGATATCTCGATGATGATCCGCCTGGGCGGCAAGCACTGCATCGCCGTCGTCTTTACCAAGCGCGTCACCGAGATGGGGCTGCTCAATCACAACGGTCTCGACGTCGATACCCAAGAGGAAGTCGATGAGGCGCACCGCGTTACCGTCGCGCAAGCCGAGACATGGAAGCTGAAAAAGATCACCCAGCCGATCCTGCAGCACGGCACCTACAGTTTTTATTTCTGGGATGCCGACGACAATTGCTGGGAAATTCTGACCAACTCCCAAGGCGGCTATGACTGGCTGTTCAATTACGGCGACCAGAGCGGCCGCGGCACGCACGACCGCGCGTTCAAGCGGCCGGGCGTGAAGATGTGATCGCGGCGATCATCCCCGCATAAGCAGCGTCGGGGACCGGGAAATAGAGGTCGAAGCGCGAGCCTTTGCCGAGTTCGCTCTTCACCTCGATCCGGCCGCCATGCCCGGTCACGATGCCGTGGACAATCGAAAGACCTAGGCCGGTTCCTTGACCGACTTCCTTTGTCGTGAAGAACGGCTCGAACATGCGTTGGATCGTCGCCTGATTCATGCCGATGCCGGTATCGGCCACGCTGAGGCAAATTTCGTCTTTGCCGTCTGCAGTGCGATGCGTATCGAGCGACACCGTGATCACGCCCATCTCGTTACCGATCGCACCCGCGGCGTTCGAGACGAGATTGGTGATGATCTGGTGGATTTGCGACCCATCCGCCGGGATCGAGGGCACATCAAAAACCGACGCGTCGAGCTGAATCGACGTCGGCACGGTGGCGCGAAGAAGCTTTAGAGCTTCGCGTACGATTTCGGCCAACCCAATTTCCTGCTTTTCGGGATCGTCCTTCCGGCTGAACGCCAGCACGCGCCGGACGAGATCGCGCGCCCGTTCGCTGGCTTCGAAAATCGTTTCCAGATTGCTGCGAACCTGATTGCCGGCCTCGAAGCGCCGCGCGGTCAGCTTGCTCAATGCCATGATCGGCACCAGCGTATTGTTCAGATCATGCGCGATTCCGCCGGCCAGCGTGCCCAGCGCTTCGAGCTTTTGCGAATGAAGCAGTTGACGCTCAAGCTCGCGCTCGCGGCTCTCGGAGAGACGGCGTTCGGTGATGTCCTGCAGCGTGCCGAAGATGCGCTGCAGCCTGCCGTCCTCGCCAGTCACGACGTCGCTTTCGCGGCGCAGTACACGTTCCTCGCCATCGGCGCGGATGATGCGATATTCGAACGGCGCCGGCGAGAAGCCTTTATCCTCGACGCCGCGCGCCAACTTGAACTTCTCGCGATCATGCGGATGGACCACGCTGATCAATTGCGCGAAGCCGGGCTTGTGCTCGCCCTTGCGCAGACCCAACAAGCGATACATCTCGTCCGACCATTCCGTGTGGCCGGTGACGAGATTATGTTCGAAACTACCCAGCGCGGCGATTTTCTGCGCGCGTTCCATATTTTCACGGCTGCGCATCGCTTCGAGTTCGACCTGTTTGCGCTCGGTCACGTCTTGAATCGTGCCATAGACGCGCATCGGCTTGTGCTCGTCGTCGAAGATGACGTCGCATTCGCGGCGGACGGTGCGGACTTCGCCATTCGAGCGGACCAAGCGATATTCGACAGGCATCGAGGGCGCTCCGATCAATTCGGCGCGGCGCGTTCCTTCGAGCCAGACCCGATCGTCGGGATGGACGAGCGTCAGCAGCTTTTCATAAGACGGCGGCTCGCCGGATCGTTCCAGACCGAAAATGCGATAGAGTTCGTCCGACCAATCGCCACGATTGGTCACGAGATCGCGCTCGAAACTCCCCATGGCGGCGATACGTTGCGCCCGAAGCATATTGTCCTGGCTGCGGCGCAGCTGAATCTCGACGCGACGGCGCTCGGTAATATCCTGCATCGTTGCGATGAGGCGAATCGGCCGGCCGGCCTCGTCGAAGAACAAGTCGCATTCGCGATGGAGAATCCGCTCGCTGCCGTCGGGAAGGATGATGCGATAATCGAGCGGCGGCGCGGCGATGCCTTTTTCGGCCATCGCACGAACGTCGTCGAAGGTGCCGCGGTCTTCGGGATGAATAAGCGTCCGAAGATACGCCGCGTCATGGGACGGATTGGTCGGATCCGCGCCGTGGATTCGATACATCTCGTCCGACCAGGTAAACTTGCCGGTAATCAGATCGCGCTCGAAACTGGCGATACCGGCGATACGTTGCGCGCGCGCGAGGTTTTCGCGGCTGTGCTTCAATTCCGCTTCGGCCCGCTTGCGCTCGGTAATGTCCTGGATGATGCCGAAAATATTGATCGGCTTTCCGGTCTCGTCGCGGATGACGCCATACTCGCGATGGATCAACCGTTCCTCGCCATCGGTCCGGATGATGCGGAATTCGAGCGGCGTCGGCGCGCCATCGCGCGAGGCGTCGCGATTGGCGATAAACTTCTCGCGGTCCTCGGGATGAACCATATCGAGCAACGGTTCGGACGCATCCGGTGAGAACGTCTCGTCGATGCCCCAAATGCGCAGAAATTCTTCGGACCGCTCGATCTTGCCGGTGATGAGATCGCGGCTAAAACTGCCGAGCCCGGCGATCCGTTGCGCCCGGGTCAGATTTTCGCGGCTCTGACGCAGCTCATTCTCGATCCGCTTGCGCTCGGTAATATCCTGGATGGTGCCGAACATACGGATCGGCTTGCCGTCGTCATCGAAAACGACGCCGTATTCGCGATGGAGGATGCGTTCTTCGCCATCCGGCCGGACGATGCGGAAATCGAGCGGCGGGATCGAGCGTTTTTGCAGCGCTGCGTCGCGGCCGGCCAGAAACTTCTCCCGATCTTCGGGAACGACCAGCGACAGCAGCAATTCTGCGGTGCCGTGAGTCGGCGTTTCGGTAATGCCCCAGATCGCGAGAAATTCGTCCGACCATTCGGTTCGTGCCGTCGCGAGATCGCGATCGAAGCTGCCGATCGCGGCGACACTTTGCGCCCGCGCCAGATTCTCCCGGCTGCGGCGCAACGCCATTTCGATGCGCTTACGGTCGGTGATGTCCTGGATGATGCCGAAGATACGCGCCGGCGTCCCGTCAGGATTGAAGTCGGCCATATATTCGTGATGCAGAATCCGCTCTTCGCCATCGGGACGAATGATGCGGAAATCGGAATAGGTCACCGGCTTGCCGCTGAGGACCGAGCCGCGACTTTCCATGAATTTTACCCGATCGTCGGGATGGACGCGCTGAAGCAACAGCGCGGCGGACGGCGTTTCATCCGGCCGCAATCCCCAGATCTCGCGGAAGGCTTCGGAGCATTCGACGGTGTTCGTCAAAAGATCGCGATCGAAACTGCCAAGCGACGCCATGCGTTGCGAACGCACGAGGCTTTCTTGGCTTCGCCGCAGCGCCAGATCATATTCCCAGCGGCGGCTGACATCGCGCACGACGACGATCAATTTCGATCCCGCATCCGTATCATATGGACGCGTGCTGATTTCGATCGGCATTTCCTTGCCGTCTTTGCGTATGCCCATACGTTCCATGACGGTCGGGCCGGAGTTCATGACGTTGCGTACGGAGCCATCGGTGCCGGCCGGGTGCGCCATCAAGGCTGAGATGCTTTGGCCACTCATCCCACCAGGCTCGTAGCCGTGCAGCCGTTCCGCCGCGGGATTGGCGAATTCGATGCACAGCGACTGATCGATGATCATCACCGCATCCGGCAACGCGTTGAGGAGATTGCGGTGTTTTTCCTCGCTGGCCGTGACCTTGCCGAGCAACGCTTCGTTACGCCGAATTTGCCAGATCAGATAGACGAACAGCGAGATCACGAGCGCGATCGCCGCCGCAGTTCCGGTTGCGATCGCGAAGGCTTCGGAGCGCCAATGCGCCAGCGCTTTCTCGGTATCCCATCCGACCGACACGACGAAGGGCGAGGTCTTGCTGCCGACGCCGGCGATGTAGCGTTCGACGCCGGTGATCGTTTTCAGTTCCAGAAAATTGCTTTTCGCATCGCCGCTATGCGACGCCAGAAACATCGGCCGTCCTGAGAAATCGACGCCGAGTACAGGGTCCCCCAGCTCGATGGCGGGGGTTCGCATCAAGACGTGGCCTTCCGCATTGAACAGCGTGATGCTGCTACCCTGCGGCAGTTCAAGCGTATTGAAATTCTTTTGCAGATAAGCCGTATCGATGAAAACACTGACCACGGCGTGAACCTGACCGGCGTCATCGGCAATCCGCCGGCTTAGAACGAAAGTCGATTTTCCGTCGGCTGGATCGGCAATCAGCCCGCTCACCAGAAGGCTGTCATGTGTCGATGCAATTTGCCGCTGGAAAAAATCATAGCCGGCGACGTCTTGTTCGACGTCGGCGGCAATGGATTTTCCGGCGATGTCATAGATCTGGACACGCTTGATCGCGACGACGGTCTTGCCGCGCACCAGCATATCCTCGCGCATCGCCTTGCGCGCCGCGATGTCGAAGTTGGACGAATGGCCCAGTTCCTGAAGATGGCGCAGCGCCATGTCGGCATTGCGGGCGATCGCTTGAAGAACGTTCGCCGTTCCCTGCGCCGGAACTTCCAGCCGATTCTGAATTGAGGTGAGTTCGTTTTTATGAAGCGTGGCGATCGAGAGGCCACAGATCAACACCGCACTGACGACGAGCAGCGTCGCCACGACCGCGAGCATATGACTGGGCCGCGCGAAAATCTTTCCGAGATCGTGCAGTCGCGGACGCACCGCGCGAAGCAAATCGGACATCATCTTTGAACCTTGCCGGCGAATGGAAATGCGTGGGACATGGCGATGGCCGATGCCCGATGACTAAGCCGCCAGGCAGTTCTTGACGATATCGAGGAAGTGGTCGGGATCGAGCGGCTTCGCCACCGCCTCGGAAGCGCCGAGTTGGCGCGCGATTTTCAGGAAATCGGTATTGCCCATCCGGCCGCCGCCCGAGATCGCGATGATCTTGGCGTTCGGCGATTCAGCGCGAATATCGCGGATCGTCTCGATGCCTTCTTTTTCCGGCATGATGATATCGGTGACCACCAGGTCGGGATGCTCGGTGCGGAAAGCATGGAGTCCGCGGCGACCGTCTTCGGCGCCGATGACCTCATAGCCTTCGCTTTCGAGGATCTGAACGATGGTGTTGCGTACGACAACATTGTCGTCGATGACGAGAATTTTGTGCTGCATGGCGCTTGGCCCTCCGCATACCCTACGGAAACGAAGCAACACGCCGCGTTCCCCACCGGAGCGAGCAACCGAGTACCCTCAGTTAGGCGCTCGCCATCGGATCATTCCATAATGGCGAGTAATGCTTAACGGGGCCTTACGCACCCCCGAGGGGGTGCCTAAATGCTTGGCAGATTTAGATAACCGACGCGACCCATTCGGCGAGCTTGCTCTTCGGCAGGGCGCCGATCTTGGTCGCCGCGACCTGACCGTTCTTGAACAGGATCAGGGTCGGGATGCCATGGACACCATATTTGGTAGGTGTTTGGGGATTATCGTCAATATTCAGTTTGGCAACGGTGACTTTTCCCTGCATCTCGGTCGCGATCTCTTCGAGAAACGGGCCGATCATCTTGCAGGGACCGCACCATTCTGCCCAGAAATCGACGAGCACCGGACCCGGCGCGCGCAGTACATCGGCCTCGAAAGAACCGTCCGTAATTTTTGTGGTCGCCATGTTCTCGTTCTCCTCGCCGATACAGATGGGAAGCTTAGGAGACGGCGAAAAGGACCGTCAAGGAGGCCGCGATAATTAGCCAAGACACCCGCACTGCGGGAAATATTCCGAAGAATTCTAGGCAAAGCTGATCCATATCAAGGTTACCGCCCGGAAACCGTGCCACATTTTCGCCATAAATTGACCCAGTCGGTGAAATCGGACGATGGACGCCTACCGCTTTTACTATCTCAATGACGCGAACCGCATCGTCGATGCGGAGTGGGCGTCGTGTCCGAACGACCAAGCCGCGATTCAGCGGGCGATGCGGCTATTGGGCGAGAGCCGCAACTGCAAAGCCGTCGAAGTTTGGCAAGGCGTCCGGCTCGTCCGGTCGCCTGTCAGCGTCTCATAAGCGAAACGGTTTGAGCAATTCGGGCGCGATCGGCATCAGCCGCGGCCCATCGGTCCAAAGCAGCGCACAGCGCACCTCCTTTCCCGGAAACACCGCCTCCACCGCCGCCTGATAGGCGGCCAACTGATCGAGATAGAGCGCCGGCACTTCGGTATCGCTTCGCGGTACCGGCCGCATCGTCTTGTAATCGACGATCAGCACCGAATCCTCGCCAACCAAAAGACGATCGATCTGGCCGGACAAAGCCCGGCCGTTGAACAGCCCGACCACCGGCACTTCAGCCACCGAGCCGGGACCAAAGAGCGGCGCGAAGTCCGGATTGTCGAACACCGCCATCGTTTCCTGCAGCATCGCCTCTTGCGCGTCCGGCGGCAGGTCGTGGACCGGCAAGGCAAGAAACCGCCGCGCCGCCGCATCCCGCGCGCCCGGATCGAGTTGCGGCAGGCTTTGCAGCAGACGATGGACCAGCCGCCCCCGCAGGAACGCCGCGCCGCGGTCATCGCCGAGCGGTGAACGCGCGGCCGGTTCCTCGATCCGCGGCTGGGATGGGGCCAGCGGTTTGGGTGGCGCCGGCTCGGGTGCGGGCGGGTTCCAACACCAATCAGGCAGCACCGCCGGGCTCGCCGGCGCACGAATCACCGGGCGATCGGCGCGTGGCGCTGCTTCCTGGGCATGGACGAGACGGAGCCCTTTCCCGGACCAGCCTTCTTCGCCGGGCACGGCGAAATCGAACGGTTCAGCCCCGGCGTCGGCCATGCCGACGGCGATCAGCGCATGCCAATTTCCGCTAGGTGCTTTGCGACGGGTTTCCCAGCCGCAGATATAAAGACGGTCCGCCGCACGGGTCATCGCGACATAGAGCAGACGGCGATATTCCTGATCGCGCCGCCGCGCCGCATCGGCAAGGGCGCTGCTGGCCGGCGGCGGCATCGCATCGCGATCGACCAGCCATAGCGGCAAGCCGTCGGCACCCCACAGCACCGCTGGCGTCCGTGTCGGTACCTGTAGTGTGTCGGGCAGAAAAATAATCGGCGCTTCGAGACCTTTGGAGCCATGGACGGTGAGAATGCGCACCTCGTTGCGCTCGCCCTGATCCAAGTCGCGTTTGATCTCGGGCGCGCCGACTTCGAGCCAATGGAGAAAGCCTTGCAACGAAACGCCGTGATTGCGCTCGAACGCCAAGGCAGAGGCGAGAAACTCGTCGAGCGGATCGGCTGCTTCGGGACCAAGCCGCGACAGCACCGCCTTGCGTCCACCACGCGCGCTGAGCACATCGGCAAAGAGTTCATAGGGCGGGATGAAATCGGCGCGGGCCAGCAATTCGTTCAACTGATCGGCCGCATAGGCGAAGACAGGATTCTCGTCGCGCCGATGCAGCAACGAAGCCCAAAGCGTACCACGCCGGTCATAGGCGATCCTGAAAAGATCGTCTTCGCTGAAACCGTAGAGCGGGCCTTTCAAAACCGTCGCCAGCGTCAGATCGTCGGCGGGTAAGAGCAGGAACCGGCCGAGTGCCATCATATCTTCGACGGCAAGCTGTTCGGTCAGCAGCATGCGATCGGCGCCCGCGACCGGCACATCCGCTTGCTTCAAGGCGCGCACCAGTTCCGTCACGAAGGGACCACGTCGGCGCACCAGCACCATTACATCGCCGGGTTCGATACGCCGGTCGCGCGCATCGAGACGTTCGCCGATATCGAGCCATTGTTTGATGCGCGCGGCGATACCGACAGCAAGGCGGGTGCGGGGCTCGCTGGTATGACGCTGCAGCAGCGGCAGATCCCACGGTTCCCCGGCAGGACGTTCCTCGGGCTCAACCGTCGGCCATAGTTCGACCAACCCTGCCTGTCCCTGGCGGTGCGCCGCGTGGCGAATGGCGAGACCATCCAGCGCAACGCCATCGCTGGCGTCGGCGCCGGCAAAGACCGCATCGACCGCCTGCAGCACCGCTGCGACCGAGCGGAAAGAAATATCGAGCGGCACGATGTCCCATTTCCGTTCCGCATCCGTGACGGATTTTTGGAAATGACCACGCATCTCGACAAACTTCTGCGGATCGGCGCGTTGAAAACTGTAGATCGATTGCTTCACGTCGCCGACGGCGAAGACCGTTCGGCCATCCTCCGGACGACCGGCATCGCGCGCGCCTTCGCCGGCGAAGAATTCTTCGGCGATCAGCCGCACGATTTCCCATTGTTCGGGATTGGTGTCTTGCGCTTCATCGACCAGAATATGATCGAGTCCGCCATCCAGCTTGAACAGCACCCAGGGCGCGATGCCTTCACGCGATAAAAGATCGCGCGCCTTAAGAATGAGATCGTCGTAATCGAGCAGCGCCCGCGCCGCCTTATGGTCGGCATAGGCGGCCAGCATCGCCTGCGCCAATAGCGCCAGCGATGCCGTCGCCGCCTGCAACACCGCCGCGCAACGGCGTGCCCGCACGGCTTCGAGACGTTCTGCCTCGTCGGCCAGCGTGTCGGCGATCGCCGGATGCTGCCGAACCAACGTGACGGTCGCGATATTCTTGTACCGCTCACCGGCGGCGGTGAAGAACCCACGCAGATACGCATCGAACCCGCCGACGCGGCCGGCGCCATCGGCGAGCCAGTCGGCGATGAGATTGCCGCGCGCTTGGTCGTTGACGCTTTTACTGGCGATCATCGCTTCAGCGGCGGCCCGCAACGCTGCCTCGTTGCTGGCTTTCGCCGCGCAAGCATCGGCAATGATGCTCTCGGCGCTTTCGCCCGGCGCAACGCCCAGCACCGTGCGCAAGGCGGCATCGAAGGCGGCGAAGCCTTGCGCCAACACCACACCCAAGCGACCGCGTTCCGCGATCAGCGCGCCCAAAAGCTCGGCGAAGCTCGCTTCATGGACGTGACGCACCACTTCGGCCAAAGCGGAGCCCAACGCAGCATCGCGGCCTTCGCGGGCGCGGGTCAGCACCGCCTCGCGCGCCGCATCCAACGCCTCGACACTTGAGCGATCATCCATCAATTCGAAATGCGGCGGCACCCCGGCTTCAAGCGGGAAACGGCGCAGCAGCGATTGGCAAAACGCATGCAGCGTCGCGATCGTCATGCCGCCCGGCGCATCCAGCACCATCGCGAACAACTGCCGCGCGCGTTCGCAATCCTCTGGCGTCGGCATATTGCCGGTGAGCTTCACGAGATCTTGCGCCAGTTCGCCGTCGGCCATGATCGCCCAACGAGCGAGCCGTTCGTTGATGCGGTTCGCCATTTCGGCGGCGGCGGCTTTGGTGAAGGTGAGGCAAAGAATACGCGACGGCTTCGTGCCGCCGAGCAGCAACGACAGGACGCGGTTGGTCAAGACGGTGGTCTTGCCGGTACCGGCCGATGCGGCGACCCACACCGACGTCCCACGCGCATAGGCGCGCCGCTGCGCAAGGTTGGGGTCGAGCGCGGTGGTGTCGCTCATTCCTCGCCCTCTTTCCCGGCCATCCATTCCTTGGCGCGTTCGAGATGGAAGTAATCGGAATAGCGCGGCGCCTTGTCGGGCGACGGCACCGCGCGATAGGGCGTCGCCGGATCGTCGAAGGCGGCAATGAGTTGCTGCACGCCATTAATCGCGCCGTCGATCAGGTCGCGGAGTTTCGCCGGATCGGTTTCGCGGAATTTGATCTCGCCCGACGGATCGCCACCGCTCAAACGCCAATAGGCCAGCTCGCCGACGGCAGCCTCGGCGATGCCGGAGAAGCCGCCACGCTCGATCATCGCCGCTTCCAGCGGCAATTGCGGCGCATAGCCTTGCGTCACGTCGGCAACCGGGGGCACCGATCCGGTTTTGTAATCGATCAGCGCCATCGAGCCGTCGCGGCGGCGCTCGATGCGATCGGCGCGGCCGGTGAGTTTGAACGGACCCGCCGGGCCATTCAGCAGGATCGAAGCATCGATTTCGCCCAGCACTTCATCGAGCAGCGGCCTGCGCGCTTCTTCCTCGATCGCGACCCATTCGGCGATGCGCATGAAACGCGGCCACCAGAAAGCCCAAACACCGGGACGCGCCAGCGCCTCGCCAAAGCTTGGTTGACCCAGCACGCGCAGCCGTTCGACCGCGTCGGCAGGCAGGCGTTTGGGATAGGTCTTGATGAAACGCGCCAGGGCATCGTGGATAATCATGCCGCGATCGGCCGCACCCGGATCGGCGTCGAGTGGATCGAGTGCGCGCAGTTTCAACACATGACGCGCATAGATCGCATAGGGATCGCGCCGCCAGGTTTCGATTTCCGTGACCGACAAACGACGCGGCCGCGCCTTAACCGGCGGTGTCGGCGCGGGCGGCTCTATCGGTTTCGGCGGACCGGCCGGCGCGTCAATCATTTTTTGCCAAGCGAGCGGACGGGGTTCGTCCATCAACACCTGCTGGATACCGGCCGCACGCAACACCGCATCGAGCCTCAAGAGCCAGCGCGACGGCACGGTCGGCGTACCCTCGACACGGGTTGCACGCGTCATCACGACTTCGCTCGCCCCTGCGGCCAAAGCGAAATCGAGCGCGGCCATACCGATACGCCGCTCCGGCGGCGGCATGCCGAAGGCCTCGCGCATCGGCCGCGACAACCACGGATCGCTCGTCACCGCGCCGGGCCAAGCGCCTTCGTTCAAGCCACCCATGACGACGAGATCGGCATGTTGCAGGCGCGCTTCGAGCAAACCCCAGATAGAGAGACGCGGATGCCGCCCGAACGGCGGACGCACAACAGATCCAGCGAGAAGCGCCTCGAACAAGGCCGGATAGTCACGGCCCGCCAGCGCCGGGAAATCCGATGCTGCCTGCAACAGGTCGCTGAAGAACAACGCCGCCGCTTCACCCGCCGCCTCGCGCCACAAGCGCGCCGGCCCGGGCTCTTCATCGCTGGCCGCCAAGGCCTCGCAGCAAGCGATATGCGCCTCGATCAAGGTCGAAAGCTTGGTCTCACGTTCGCCAAGCGCCGCAGCAAATGGGGCGACAGCTTTCTCCAACCGCGTCACGAGATCGCGTAACCCGTCCGCTTCCGCCGGCAAGAGTTCGAGCAATCCCGCCGCCCCGGGTTGCGGTCTTGGACCACGCAGCGTTTCGAGTTCGAGCGCGCGGACCTGATCGCGAAACAAGGCTGGCGACAAGCCGCACGCCGAGAAGGGATGTTTGAGCGCGGCAAGCAACGGCAAGGGCGCGAGTTCCTCGGCGGCCAGTTCTAAGACCAGCCGCAAAAAAAGCCCGGGCGGCGTCTTGTTCAGCGGCAGGCCGGATGAATCATCGATGTCGATTTTCCAGCGACGCAGTTCCGCCGCGACGCGGCGAGCGAGATCGCGATCGGGCGTGATGAGAGCCGCCGTCGCGCCCGGCGTCTCCAACCGTTCGCGCAACATCAGCGCGATGGCGAGCGCTTCTTCCTGTGGACCGGGGCAATCCAGACGGCGAAACCCCTTCAGCGCCTTGGCATCAACACCGCTGATGAAACGCCAACGATGCGTCAGCGCCGCCGGCGCCAATGCCTCGCGCAAAAGCCGGCCACGGGCATTGGGACTTTCCTTGCCGTGCCACGGCGTCACTTGTTGCGGCTCGACATCGAGGCGCACGAGGAACTTCGCCAGCAGATGTTGCGGATGCGCCGGATCGACGATGACTTGTTCCCAGAGCGCGCCATCTGCTTCGGTATCGAGGCCAGGCAGAACCACCGCGCCTTGGGGCAGGTTCGCCACAACGGCCATCAAATCCGAAACGGCGGGAATACCGCCGATGACGCCCGCCGCGATCACCGGTTCACTTGGCGGGGTCTTGCGCCATTGCGCGGCTTGCAGGGCCAGCAATTGATTGCGCCGCTCGGCCGGATCGACACAGCCGATGGCGGCCAGCATCACCGGCCAATGCTCGGTGACGATGCCAAGGAACTGGAGAATGTCCTGCCAATGCTGCGCGTGTTTCTCGGGGACGAGATCGGCGAGGCGGGCAAAGTCACAGCGTTCGGCCTGCACTTCGTCGAGAAACCGAGCCAGTTCGCGCGCGAGCGGCGCAGCCTGTCCCAGCGCCAGCTTTTGATCGCCCCGCTCGCCGAAGGCCTGCACCAGCCGCGTCAGCATCAAGCGGCGCCGCAAATCCGGCACGGTCGGCGGCAGATCGAAGCCGTCTTCGCCTGAATCGCCCTCGTCCTGCAGCAGCGACAATTCCTCGGGATCGAGATCGCCGACCGGCACCATCTTTGGCAGCAGCATCGCCGCGCCGTTGCCCGCGCGCAGAAATGCCTCGCGCAAGCTGCGTGACGCACGGCGGGTCGGCAGCAACACGGTGACGCGCGCCAGGGCCAGCGGATCCTTGCCGTGACGGCGCATCAACCCCGCGACGAAGGTGTCGAGGAACGGCCGGTCAAACGCGATGGAAAAGATCGATGGCATGGCGGATGCCATGCTAGCGCGGAATCCGCTTGGGGCGAATTGAGCAGATCACCCTAGAACCAAGTGCCGCGATCCATTAGCCGTTCCTCGGTCAAGGCAAGACCGTGCGGCGTGCCGACATGGAACCATTCGCCGTCATGGATCAGCGCTTCGAGACGCCCGGATTCGATCGCCTTGTTCCATGGCTTGTTCAGCGAAAACGCACCTTCGGGCGTATCGTCGAAAAAACGCCGGCTTAAAATTTCGATGCCGCCAAAGAGATGCGGTGCGACTTCGAATTCCTTGCGCCGGCGCACGACGCCTAGCGGATCGACGACGAAATCGCCGAGCCCGTCATAGCCAACGGCCGAGGTTGTCCGCTGCACCATCATCAAGGCATCGAGCCTATTGGCGTCCCAGGCACGCGCGAGACGCGCCAGCGCCCCGATCTTCGCATCGAGCCAGAACACATCGGAATTGAGCACATAGAAGGCATCGCCCAACAACGGCAACGCCTTGCGCACGCCGCCGCCGGTATCGAGCAGTGTTTCTTCGTGTGACAGTTCGATCGCGACATCGTCGCGCTGGGCAAGATGCGCGGCCATCATCTCGGCCTTGTAGTGCGTGTTGACGACAACACGCTTAATGCCGGCCGCGACCAGCCGGTCCAGCACATGATCGATCAAGGTCCGTCCCGCCAACGGCACCAGCGGCTTCGGCAGATGATCGGTGATCGGCCGCATGCGCGTGCCGAAACCGGCCGCAAGAATCATCGCCGTATCGATCATGGATTTTCTTTCGGAACCAGACGCAGCGCCGGCGGAATATGCCGGTCGAGCCATGTTTTGACCGGCGCCAACGCCGGATGTTGCAAGTCCTCGGCGATCAACCGCCAGAGGCGCGGGATATGTTTGAGATAGACCGGCTTGCCGTCGCGGCGACATAGCCGCGTGAAGATACCGACGACCTTGCAGTGACGCTGTGCGCCCATCACGGCGTAAGACGCCTCGAAGGTACCGTGGTCGAGATCGGGGAAAGCCTTGAGATACCGCGCGGTCAGCGACGCCGCGAGCCACGGCGAAACATCGCGGCGCGAATCTTCCAGCAGCGAGACGAGATCATAGGTCACCGGTCCCAGCACCGCGTCTTGGAAATCGAGCAGGCCGCAGGCATCGAGACCGTCGCGCCCGGGGATGCGCATCAGATTATCGACATGATAGTCGCGCAGCACGAGGCTCGATGGCACGGCACGCGCCACCGGGAGAAGATCGCGCCAGATAGCGAGGTATTCTTCGCGCACCGAATCCGCAACCGATTCGCCGGTGATCGCCGGCATGTACCAATCGACCAGCAGCGCCGCCTCGTTCAGTAGCCGCGTATCGTCATAGGGCGGTAGCCATGTGGCGTTCTGCGGCGTGAAGCGGCGATGCAGTTCGATCAGCACATCGACCGCCAATTGATACAGCGGCTCTTCACCCTCGCCGCGTGCGAAAAGCCGCGTATAGGTGCCGTCGCCGAAATCTTCGATCAACAGCAGACCTTGGGTCTCGTCCGCCGCGAGGATCGCCGGGGCGCTAAAACCGAGGTCGCTAAGATGGCGAGCGACGGCAAGGTAAGGCCGCACATCTTCCTGCGGCGGCGGTGCATCCATCAGCATCGCGTTGCCGCCATCACGCTGCAGCCTGCAATAACGGCGGAAGGATGCGTCACCGGCGAGCGGGAAGCGTTGCGCTGCGCCCCAACCTGCGGCCTCGATAAAGGCAGTGATCGCTGTATCGCGCTCAGCCATGGGAAAGCCCTGCGATACGGCCGGTCCAAACGGGTGAGGGCGTTAGGGTCGCAACGCGGCTGCCGTCATCGCCGCCCGCCGCCAGATCAATGTCGAGCCGTTCGCGCGGCAGATCGCTGCCAAGACGGTCGGGCCATTCGATCAAGGCGATGCCGTCGGCATAGGCTTCTTCGAGACCCAGTTCCCAGGCTTCCTCGGGCGTCTTCAGGCGATAGAGATCGAAATGCCAGATCGCGGGTCCGTCGTCCGGCGTATAAGTCTCGACCAGCGTGAAAGTCGGGCTGGGGACATCGACCGCATCGAGCCGGGCGCGAATGAAAGCCCGCGCGAAACTGGTCTTGCCGCTGCCCAGTGGACCGGACAGGCCGATCACGTCGCCCGGACGCGCGAGCCCGGCGAGGGTAGCGGCAAGGGCGCCGGTCGCGGCTTCGTCGGGGAGCGTCATCACCAGGGGCACGGCATTTTTCACCGCGTCCTTTTAAGCCGTTCGACCACGTCGCCGCAACCTTGCGCGCGTGCCGCGTGGTCGTCATGGTAGCGCGCATGAGCGATACGATTCAGCACACCGACGTTGCCATCATCGGCGCCGGGCCGGTTGGTCTTTTTGCCGTGTTCGAATGCGGCATGCTGGGCCTCAAATGTCACGTCCTCGACGCCCTGTCGGCCCCCGGCGGACAATGCAGCGCGCTTTATCCCGAAAAGCCGATCTACGACATTCCCGGCCATCCGGCGATCGACGCCGCCGACCTAATCCGCAAGCTGGAAGAGCAGATCGCGCCCTTCACGCCGCAGTACCATATGGACCAGCAAGTCGAACGGCTGGAAAAGCACGGCGAGGGCGGTTTCCGCCTGACGACCTCGCGCGGCACCGTCATTGAGGCCCGCGCGGTGATCATCGCCGCCGGCGTCGGCGCTTTCGGCCCGAACCGTCCGCCCTTGGCCGGGATCGAGCAGTACGAAAGCAAAAGCGTCTTCTACATGGTCAGCCGGCGCGAGGCCTTTCGCGACCAGCGCATCGTCATCGCCGGCGGCGGCGATTCCGCCGTCGATTGGGCGATCTCGCTGGCCGAGGTCGCGTCGAAGGTCATGGTGGTCCATCGCCGCCCGAAATTCCGCGCCGCCCCCGAATCCGCCGCACGCATGGAAGCCTTGGCCCAGGCCGGCCGCATCGAGATGGTCATTCCCTATCAGCTTCACGCCCTTGAAGGCGCGAACGGTCAGATCTCGTCGGTGATCGTCGCCGATCTGGAAGGCAAGACGCGGTCGCTCGACGCCGACGTGCTGTTGCCCTTCTTCGGCTTGTCGATGAATCTGGGACCGATCGCCGAGTGGGGCCTCGCCCTCGATCATCATCACATCACCGTCGCACCGGCGACCTGCATGAGCTCGATCGAAGGCATCTTCGCCATCGGCGATATAGCGACCTATCCGAACAAGCTGAAGCTGATCCTGTCGGGCTTTGCCGAAGCGGCGCAGGCGGCGCATGCGATCCATCCGCTACTTCATCCCGGCGCGGCGCTGCATTTCGAATATTCGACGACCAAGGGCGTGCCGGGGAAGATTTAACACCGTCTCGAAAGCCCCACGCCGGCAACGCAGAAAAGCCCCAATGACCCGCGATAAGGAATGTCTATGAACATTCCCTATGGAGCGCGGCCATGAATCTTATCATCCTTCTCATCGTTCTGATTTTGCTGTTCGGCGGCGGCGGCTTTTATCTTGGCCCTCCGTTCCACATCTTCGGCGGCGGCCTCGGCCTGATCCTGCTGATCGTGATTATCGTTCTGCTGGTCAGGGGATAATCACCCAACCATTATCGTCATTGCCGGGCTTGACCCGGCAATCCATGCCGCAAAGTCGTGGATGCCCGGGTCAAGCCCGGGCATGACGATCATTCCGCGTTTTGCATCAGTATAAAGCCAGCACGTCACGGTCGTGCCTTGGCCGGGCTGCGATTTCAGTTCGACCGTACCGCCATGCAGTTCGATGAAATTTTTCACCAGCGACAGGCCAAGCCCCGCGCCGGATTGGCGTGCTTGCGCACTGCCGCGCTCGAATTTTTCAAAGACCCGGCCCTGATCCTCGGCAGCGACACCGACGCCGGTATCCGAGACGATGAGGGCAACACGATCGGGCTCGCGTCTGGCCGAAAGCGTCACCGTACCGCCGGCCGGGGTAAATTTCAGCGCATTCGAGATCAGATTGAAAACGACCTGCTTTAAGCGCGGCTCGTCGCCCGGCACCGTACCGATATCGGGCGGACATTCGAAATCGATGCGCAGTCCCTGATTGCGCGCACGCGGCAAGGTCATGGTCATGACGCTGGACATCAGCGCATGGACATCGACCGGCACCTTCTGGATTTCCATATAGCCGGCCTCGATCGTCGCGAGATCGAGGATGTCGTTGATCAGCAGCACCAACTGCTCGGCGCTTTCCGAGATATGCGTGCTGTATTCCAGTTGTTTGGCCTTTAGCTCACCCGCATAGCCGTTGGTGAGCATTTCGGCATAGCCGGTGATCGCATTGAGCGGCGTGCGCAATTCGTAGGAAACGTTGGCGATGAATTCGCTCTTGAGACGGCCAGCGGTTTCGAGCGCCTCGGTCCGTTCGCGCAGCGCATTCTCGACCCGCGCCGTATCGGTGACGTCGAGATAGGACAAAAGAATATTCCCATCGGGCAAGGGCACCGTGACGGCCTGCAGCACCGAACCGTCGCGGCGATAGAGCGGTGTCGAGTTCGGGCTGTCGGCGGTCATGCGGGCAATGACATGCGCCTTGCGGGTCGGCCAATCCTCGCCGTCATCGAAGAACGCGCGCAGCTTGTCGGTGATCTCGCCGACATGTGGCTCGGCCGCGATGTCCTCGGGCTGAAGCTTCCAAATGCGCGCATAGGCCGGATTGGACAGTTTCAGGCGGCCGTCACCGCCAAATACCGCGATGCCTTCATGAAGATGATCGAGCGTTTCCCGCTGCACCGCGGTCAGCGTGTTGTAGGAACGTTCGAGCGCGAGACGATCGGTCACATCCTCATAGGCAAAGATAAGGCCGCCGAACGGATGCGGGCTTGTCACGACACGCAGCGTGCGGCCATCCGGCAGATGCTGCAATTCTTCCTGCGGCGCCAGCAGCGAGGTGAACTTCGCCAGAAGATTCCGGCGGAACGCTTTGAAGTCGGCGACCTCGGGCAAGCGGCGCAGTTCGCGCAGCCGCTCCATCACTTCCTCGACCAGCGGCTTGGACGCGAGCCAGTCTTCTTCGAGTTGCCACAGCAGCGCGAAGGACGAATTGAAGAAGGTCAGATGCCGGTCGGGACCGTAGATCGCAACGGCGACCGCAAACCGTTCCAGCACGGCGGCATGGGCGCCGACATGGCGCTTTAATTCTGCCTCGACCGCTTCGAGATCGGTCAGGTCGCGCGCGACGCCGACCAGTTCGCCCGAATCGCCGAGGCGGCTTTCGGTGATTTCGATCCAGCGCCGCGAGCCATTGATGACAACATGACGCCGCTCCGTCGCGCTGCCCGAAGCCAGCGCCTTCGCCGCCAGGGCTTTGCCGGATTCGGCGCCAGCCAGTTCGCGGCTTTCGGCGACCGCCCTTTCCGCCGGCACATCGACGGCAGCGGCATAAGCGCGATTGGCCTCGCTGAGTCCTTGATCACTTTCGCGGCGATACCAGACCGGCAAAGGCAGAACATCGAGGATGTCGCGCAGCCGCTTGCGCTCGTTGGCCGCCGCTTCGCGGATGCTGGCGTCGGTAAACCAGATCGCGTCCCCCGCGATTCGGCCTTCCGCGACCGTCAGCCGCTCGCCAGCGATATCGATCATCGCGCCGCTGCCTTCGGCAAGACGCAGGCTTGCCTGGAAGCTTGTGCCATCGGTCCGCAGCCGCGCCACGGCCAAGTCCAGCTTGGCGGCATCGGTGCGGACGAACCGTTCCAGCAAGGCGGCAAAACCCTGCCCGGCATCGCCAAGCCCTTGCAGCATGCCGGGGAAAAACCCTTCGCCGCCGCCGGATCGGAAGAGATAAAGCGCCGCCGGCGATGTCCGCAGCGCCGCCGCGAAGCCGACAACCGATGCCTCGAGCCGCGCGCGTTCGAGAGTCAGCGCGGCGTTGCGTTTCGCCAGCCGATAGATGGCGAAACCGGCAAGCGCGGCGATCGCCAAAATGAGTCCCGCAGATAAGAGCACTTAGGCTCCTCGTGCCCTTGATGAATCCGTGCGGGATTATGGCGTGTGATTAAAATTTGCGAAGCGAAAAGCGCGCCGCGTCAGGCCAGGCTGTTGAAATCGTCCAACAGGCTGGCGATGCGGCCGTCATCGAGTTGATCCATGATCGCGCGGGTACGGCGTCCGGCAGCGGCCAGGTCCATCGCGCGGATACGCTGCTTGACGCGCGGGATGTTGCTGGGCGCCATCGAAAGATCGGTAATGCCGAAGCCGAGCAGCAAGGCGGTGTAGCGCGGATCGCCGGCCATTTCACCGCAAAGACACACCGGCTTCTTCGCCCGCAACGCCGCCTCGGCCGCGAACTGGATAAGCCGCAGCACGGCGGGATGCAGCGGGTTGTAGAGATCGGCCACCGATTCATCGCCGCGATCGATGGCCAGCGTGTACTGAATAAGGTCATTGGTGCCGATTGAGAAGAAATCAGCTTGCGCCGCCAGCGCGTCTGCCGCGAGCGCCGCGCCCGGCACCTCGATCATCACGCCCATCGGCGGCAATTGCTTGGGCAGCTTCACGCCGCGGCGTTTCAAACGCCGCACCGCCTGCGCCAAGGCATCGCGGGTGCGTTTGAGTTCGCTGACGCTGCTGATCATCGGCAAGAGGATCCGCACCGGCCCAAACACCGAAGCGCGCAGGATCGCCGCCAGTTGCGCATCGAGAAGACGGCGCTCCTTCAGCGACAGGCGAATGGCGCGCAGGCCGAGCGCCGGGTTGCCATCGACCGGCATCAGCTTCGCCAACGCCGGCGACGCCTTATCGCCACCGACATCGAGCGTGCGGATGGTGACGGTCTTGCCGTCCATTCCCCTGACCAGCGCGGCATAGGCTTCGTACTGTTCGTCCTCGCCCGGCAGATCGTCGCGATTCATGAACAGGAATTCGCTGCGTAGCAGACCGATACCGGCGGCACCGGCTTCGTTGGCCTGTTCCAGTTCGCGCGGCAATTCAAGATTGGCCTGGAGCGTGATCTCGACCCCGTCGCGGGTGACGGCCGGCACGCGGCGCAGACGATTGAGCTGGCGCTGTTCGCGCTCGCGTACTTCCTGCTTGGTCTGATAGCGCGCGATGGTCGCGGCGGTGGGCCGCACGACGATGACGCCTTCGCTGCCATCGACGACCACGACATCGCCCGATTCGACTTCGCCGAGAAGGCCGGTGACGCCCAGCACTGCCGGCAGATTGAGGGCGCGCGCCATGATCGCGGTATGGCCTTCGGCACCGCCGAGGACGGTCGCGAAGCCGGCGATGCGGCGCGGGTCCATCAACGCGGTATCGGCCGGCGTCAGTTCCTCGGCGAGGATGATCGTGCCCTCGGGAAGATTCTGAATCGCCGCATAGGGCGTCTTGGTGAGATTGCGCACGAGGCGCGAGCCGACGACACGAATATCCTCGATCCGCGCCGCGAGATAAGCATCGCCCATCTTGGCGAAGCTTTCGGCGACCTGCGCGATCTCGTCCATCACCGCGCGTTCGGCGTTGATATGCTCGGCATCGATCCGCTTTTCGACGCCCCGCACGAGACGCGAATCACCCAGCATGTGCAGATGCGCGTCGAGCAGATAGCCGACCTCTTCCGACGCCGAGCCCGGCAGTGTGTTGGATTTGCCTTTCAGCTTCTTGAGCTGCTTGACCGACAGCGCCACGGCGCCAGCAAAGCGTTGCAACTCGGCGCCGACCTGTCCGGCCTCGAGTTTGTATTCCGGAACGGCAATGTTGTCGTCGGTGATGAAGACCGCGCCGATCGCGACGCCCGGCGAAACGCCGAGGCCTTCGATGCGGCGCTCCCCCTTCATCGGCTTAGGTCTCGTCGAATCCAGCGCCGACCAAGGTCGCCAGCGCATTCACGGCTTTTTCGGCATCTTTGCCGGTGCCGGACAATTCGATCTCGGTGCCCGGCCCGGCGGCCAGCATCATCAGTCCCATGATGGAGCGGCCGGAGACGGCGTTGTCGTGCTTGGAAACGGTGATCTCGGCGTCGAATTCGAAGACGAGTTTCACGAATTTGGCGGCGGCGCGCGCATGTAATCCGCGTTGATTGCAGATGACAGCCTTGCGCCGGTAGGGCTCTGTCACCGCGCGTCCGCCAGCAGTTGGGAAGCGACGTTGATATATTTGCGCCCGGCTTCTTGCGCGGCACGCACCGCGGCGGGCAGCGTTTCGGTTTCACGCAGGCCGGCGAGCTTGATCAGCATCGGCAGGTTGATGCCGGCGATGACCTCGGCCTTGGCCTTATCCATGACCGAGATCGCGAGATTGGAAGGCGTGCCGCCGAACATGTCGGTCAGCAGCACCACGCCGCGCCCGGCATCGACTTCGGCAATCGCCTTCAGAATATCTTGCCGGCGCCGTTCCATATCGTCTTCCGGGCCGATACAGACCGCGGCGATATTGCGTTGCGCCCCCACGACATGTTCGAGCGCGGCGACAAATTCGGCCGCCAGCCGCCCGTGGGTGACGAGAACCATTCCAATCATGCGAAGTCCCTTGCTGCAGCTTCCCTGATGCCGGCTTCGGCCGGGCTGTTTTCATTCGACTTGATCGACACGAATTCGCGATGCGCGACGGTGACAGGACGGCCTTCGCTACGCAAGAAGGCGGCGAGCCGTTCCGCGACATAGACCGAGCGATGGCGACCGCCGGTGCAGCCGATCGCGATCGTGAGATAGCTTTTCCCTTCGCGCTCGTAGCGCGGCAGCAGCGGGCGAATCCAGCCGCAAAGCTGTTCGAACAAGGCCGGAAAATCCGGATCGTCGGCGATATAGGCGCCGACCGATTCGTCCTGACCCGTCAATGGCTTCAACGTCGGCACATAATGCGGATTACGCAGGAAGCGCACGTCGAGCACCAAGTCGGCATTGCGCGGCAGGCCCTGGCGATACGAGAACGACGTGACGAAAACGCTGAGATCGGCCGTCGCCTGCAGATGGAAATGGCCGAGCAAAACTTGTTTCAAGTCGCCCGGCGTCAGCAACGAAGTGTCGATCACCAGATCGGCGCGATCGCGCAGCGGCCGAACCCGTTCGCGTTCCAGCTTGATGCCGTCGCTGACCGGGCGTTCGAGCGCCAACGGATGACGGCGGCGGGTTTCGGTGTAGCGGCGCTCCAAACGGTCATCGTCGCAATCCAGAAACACGATCCGCATATCAAGATCGCGTTCCACCACCAATCGGTCGAGCGATTCGACCAAGGCCGGCACGGCGAAGTCGCGGGTGCGGATATCGACCCCGACGGCAAGCGGCAGAGGCGAACTGTTCGGGGTGACGATGTTGGGCAGCAACGATAAGGGCAGATTATCGACCGCCTCGTAGCCCATATCCTCGAACGCTTTGAGCGCGGTCGAGCGGCCGGCGCCAGACATGCCGGTGATGACGAGGAGCTTGCCACCGGCGTGGCGCATCGGGCTCATGATGCGGTGGAGGTCGTGAGCTGACTCAGCGCCAGCCGCAGCTTGGCCGGCGTCGAAGCCTCGAAAGCCGCGAGCGCCAATAACGGCACCGGTTGCCCCAGAAGATCGCAAGTTTGTTCTTCCGGCATCCGCTCGACATTCTGCGACGGCACGAGATCGACCACGAGACGCAGCGGTGCCGACGCGACCGTCGGCACGCGCAAGATACCGAGCCCGCGCACTTCCAGTTGGCCGGCGATCGTCGCGGGTGCGGTCATGTGTATGGCGTTGCCATCTAGGTGAAGTTCGGTCTGGTCGTCGGCCACGAGGCGCGCACCTTGATCGATCAATCGTAAAGCCAAATCCGATTTGCCTGCGCCGGATGGGCCGCGCAATAAAACACCATCAACCCCGAGTGCAACCGAAGTGCCATGAACCCGGACCATGCGGCGATCTAGGTGCGCCGCTCTTGAACCAAAGTCAATTGGTTTGGCGTTGCAGCGTCATGCAATTGTTACAATTGATCAACATATAGACGCATAACTACCAGATACCCACCATATCTGGTCCCGTCCACAAGTGCCTGTTTGCTGTGCAACAGCGCAAGCGGGCGTGTCGTCAGGAACGTGCCGGTTTTCCGTCGTCCTGCGGCAGATCGACGATGAAACGCGCGCCGACGAGCCGGCCATCGCGGTCGCGGCGATTCTCGGCCCGGATGACGCCGTGATGCGCCTCGATGATTTGTTTTGAGATCGCGAGACCGAGGCCGGAATGATTGCCGTAATCTTCGCTCGCCGGACGCTCGCTGTAGAAGCGATTGAAGATCGCCTCGAATTTTCCTTCGGGCAGGCCCGGCCCTTCGTCTTCAACCGCGACGCGGATCATGTCACCGGTTCGACGCGCACGAACGGCGATCGCGCCGCCCGGTGGGCTGAACGATATCGCGTTATCGAGCAGATTGCGGAAGACGCGGACAAGCCGCTCCTCGCTGCCGCGCACCGGCAGATCGGCATCAGGGCCGGTGGTAAGCCCCGGCAGGTCGAGCGTCATCGTTGGCGCATCGGGGCCGGCCGCATCGGCATAGAACCGCTGCAGGGTTGCCAGCATCGGCCCGATCGCCACGACCGATGATTCATCCCGCGACATTTCAGCATCGAGACGCGACGCGTCGGAGATATCCGTGATCAAGCGGGTCAGCCGATTGACGTCATGCAGAATGAGATCGAACAGCCGCTGCTGCTTTTCCGGATCGGAAACGCGCAGCACGGTTTCGACGGCGCTGCGCAGCGAGGTCAGGGGGTTCTTCAATTCATGCGCGACGTCGGCGGCGAAATGCTCGATCGCCGCCATGCGCCGCCACAACGTGTCGGTCATCTCGCGCAGCGCGCCGGAAAGATCGCCGATCTCGTCGCCGCGATTGGTGAAATCGGGAATCGCCGGCTGACGTCCCTGACCATGGCGCACGCGTTCTGCCGCCTGAGCGAGCAAACGCACCGGCCGCGCGATCGTACCGGCGAGATAGAGCGACAGAAAAACGGTGATGCCGAATGCCAGCACAAAAAGTTCGATGATCGTAAAGCGCACCGCGCGCACGGCCTGTTCGATATCCGCACCGCTGGCCGACAACAGCACGACGCCGAGTACCTGCTTATAATGCTGCACCGGGACGGCAGCAGTCGTCACGAGTCCCGCGTTATCGGAATTGCGGTGAACCGCGGTTGCGACATCGCCCTGATAAGCGCGCTGAACCTCGGGATAGTCGGATAATTTTCCGGATTCGACATAAGACGAATAGCTGCCGTTCACCGGCAGCCAGGCGATCACCAGATCATAAAGATGATGGGCGAAACGCACCGCGAAATTGCTTTGATCGGGCGGCGGCAGTTCGTCGATCTGCACCGCCTGCATCGCGGTGCCGAAGACATGGGTGTCGCCAAGCAACTGTCCCTTCGCGTCGAACAATCGCGCGCGGATATGAGTCGGCTCGACCAGGCGGCGCATCATGTCGCGCGAACGCTCAGGGATAAGCGCTTCGCCGTTGTCGAGCGCATCCGTTACAGCGCCCTCGCCCAGCGCCGCGCCGAAGATCTGCGCTTGGGTGCGCAAGGATTCAATCTGTGAATTGACGAGGTTCTGTTGATATTCTCCGAGAAAGAAAAGCCCGCCGCCCAGCGTCGCCAGGGCAACGACGTTGATCGCGAGGATGCGCAGCGTCAGCGGCGAAACAATGCGCCGCCGAACGCGCCGCGCGGAATTCCGCGGCGCTGTTTCGGCGGCTGTCGGTGCCAACGCGCGAGAAGCGTCAGGTATCGCGGTAACGGTATCCAACGCCATAGAGCGTTTCGATCTGCGCAAAATCTGTATCGGCCACTTTGAATTTCTTGCGCAAGCGCTTCACATGGCTGTCGATGGTCCGGTCATCGACGTAAATGTGCTCGCCATAAGCCCCGTCCATCAACTGGTCGCGGCTTTTGACGTGGCCCGGTCGAAGGGCCAGCGACTTCAACAAGAGGAATTCGGTAACGGTCAGATCGACATTCTGACCTTTCCAGGTGCATTGATGGCGTGCCGGATCGAGGCGCAGCTCACCGCGTTGAATCGCAGGCTCGGCTTCGCCGCCGGTGCCATGCGCTAGTTCACCGCGACGCAGGAGCGCGCGAATGCGCTCGACCAGCAGCCGTTGGGAGAAAGGCTTTTTGATATAATCGTCGGCGCCCATGCGCAGGCCGAGGACTTCATCGACCTCGTCGTCCTTTGAGGTAAGGAAGATCACCGGCATCGCGCTGTCTTTGCGCAGATGACCCAGCAATTCCATGCCGTCCATGCGCGGCATCTTTATATCGAGGATTGCGAGATCGGCCGGCTGCGTGCTGAGCCCTTTCAGCGCTTCGGCGCCGTCGGAATAGCTGCGGACCGTAAATCCTTCGGCCTCGAGTGCCATCTGGACCGAGGTGAGAATGTTTCGGTCGTCATCGACGAGAGCGATGGTATTGGCCATGAGAGCAATGTTCCTCTGCGAGCGGTTCTTCGGACTTCCGACCGACTCACCCTTGCGCCTTAGTGTGGCGGCTTTAAGGCAGGACCGCGGCACCAATGCGTTACCTGTAGTATATAGTCTTTTCTCCCCTACGACGGGTAGATAGTGACGGATCGATAGCGAGGATTTCACCATGGCCGACAATCCGGATACGCCCGCCGCCATCGCGCGCCGTCTGATCCGCAGCCTCGACCGCGCGACACTCGCGACGACGCTGCCGGATGCGGCGGGCCCATGGCCTTACGCGTCGCTGGTGCTGACCGCGACGGACATGGATGGCAGCCCGCTGCTGCTGATCTCCAGCATCGCCGTGCATACCAAGAACCTTGCCGCCGCCGCGCGATCTTCTCTGCTGTTCGAGAACACCGCCGGTCTCGACGATCCGTTGACCGGCGCGCGGGTCACAGTGCTGGGCGACCTCACCCCCGATAACGAGCCGCGGCTGCATCGCCGTTTCATCGCCCGGCATCCGGCGGCAGCGCTTTATGGCAACTTTCACGATTTCCAGATTTATCGGATGCGCATCGAGCGCGCCCATCTGATCGCCGGCTTTGGCCGCATCCATTGGATCGACGCCACCGAGGTGATTTATCCCGCCCGCACCGAATGGCTGCACGATTCAGAGGCCGGCGCGTTGGAGCATATGAATAAAGATCACGCCGCGAGCATCGATCTCTACGCGCAAAATCTATTGGAGCTCGCCGGATCAGGGTGGTCGCTGACCGGCATCGATCCCGAGGGAGCCGATTTGCGGCGCAGCGGTAGCGTTGCGCGGCTTACGTTCCCAGCCCCTGTCGAAAACTTGGATGCAGTGCGGCATGTTTTTGCTGCACTTGCTCAGTCAGCAAAGCGCGGCGCAATGTCGCAATAGCCCAATAGGGTTAAGGCGTAAGAGCGTTGCGCCCATTGTTTTTGCGATATAATTTGCAGGCAGGGCAGTGCGGTCGGCATTGCATCACCATCGACAGCCGACCACTTCGAAGAAGCCCGCTTTCATCTGGAGGTTTCGTCTTGCCTGTCGCTCTTATCGCTACCGGATTTGCCGGCGGCTTCATCGATCAGTTTTTTGCCTCAGGGAGCAACCGGCTATGAGTGGGACCGTCCATACACGCAACACGAAGCTCCTCGCCTGGGTCGAAGAAGTCGCAGCGAAGTGCAAGCCCGCCAGCATCCAATGGTGCGACGGTTCCGCCGCCGAGGCCGAGCGCCTCTATGGCGAGATGGTCGCCGCCGGCACGATGATCAAACTCAATCCGGCGAAGCGCCCGAATTCCTATCTCGCCCGGTCCGATGCCGGTGACGTCGCACGCGTCGAAGATCGCACCTTCATCTGCTCGGCAAAGAAGGACGATGCCGGCCCGACCAACAACTGGGTCGATCCGAAAGAGATGCACGCGAAGCTCGACGGGTTGTTCGACGGCTGCATGGCCGGCCGCACGATGTATGTCATCCCGTTCAGCATGGGTCCGCTGGGTTCGCCGATCTCGCATATCGGCGTGCAGATTTCCGATTCGCCCTATGTCGTCGTCAGCATGCGCATCATGACCCGCATCGGCGGCGCAGTGCTCGACCTGCTGGGCGACGGCGAATATGTGCCGTGCCTCCATTCGGTCGGCGCGCCGCTGGCCCCTGGCCAGAAGGACGTGCCGTGGCCGTGCAACGCGCAGCACAAATACATCGTCCATTTCCCCGAAGAGCATTCGATCATCTCTTATGGTTCGGGCTACGGCGGCAACGCGCTGCTCGGCAAGAAATGCTTCTCGCTGCGCATCGCGTCCATCTTGGGCCGCGAGCAAGGCTGGTTGGCCGAACATATGCTGATCCTCGGCATCGAGAGCCCGGAAGGCGAGAAGACCTATGTCGCGGCGGCGTTCCCGTCGGCTTGCGGCAAGACCAACCTCGCCATGCTGGTTCCGCCGGAAGGTTTCGACGGCTGGAAGGTGCGCACGATCGGCGACGACATCGCCTGGATCAAGCCGCAGCCCGACGGCACGCTGCGCGCGATCAATCCCGAAGCTGGTTTCTTCGGCGTTGCGCCGGGCACCGGTCTGAAGACCAACCCGAACGCCGTCGCGGCGCTGGGCCATGACGTCATCTTCACCAACGTCGCGATGACCGATGATGGCGATGTGTGGTGGGAAGGCCTGACCGACGAAGCCCCCGCGCATCTCATCGATTGGCAGGGCAAGGAATGGACGCCGGCCAGCGGCCGCGTCGCCGCGCATGCGAATTCGCGCTTCACCGTTCACGCCAGCCAATGCCCCAGCATCGATCCGGCCTGGGAAGATCCGGCGGGCGTTCCGATCTCGGCTTTCATTTTCGGCGGCCGTCTATCGAAGACTTTCCCGTTGGTCTTCGAGGCGCATAACTGGCAGCACGGCGTTTATCTCGCCGCCACGATGGGCTCGGAAGCGACCGCCGCCGCCGAGAACCAGGCCGCCATCCGCCGCGATCCTTTCGCGATGTTGCCGTTCTGCGGCTACAACATGGGCGATTACTGGAACCATTGGCTGTCGATTGCCGACCGCGTGAAGACGCCGCCGCGCATCTATCGCGTCAACTGGTTCCGCAAGGACGAGAACGGCAAGTTCGCTTGGCCGGGCTTCGGCGAGAACATGCGCGTCCTCAAATGGATCGTCGATCGCGTCCGCGGCCGTGCGCAGAACCCGGTCGATGGCCCGTTCGGTTACATGCCGCACTATCAGGACATCACTTGGAAGGGCTTGCCCTTCACCCAAGAGAAGTTCGCCAAGATCATGGCCGTCGATCCGGGCGAGGCCCGCAACGAAGCGATGGATCAGCAGGAGTTGTTCCAACGTTTCGGCAAGCATCTTCCGGTCGAGATGGAGAAGGAGCGGCAGGGATTGTTGCGGCGGATCGAGACCGCCGCGGTCCCCGCGAAGTAAAAAGCACCTACGAACAAACGGCCTGCTGAGAAATCAGCGGGCCGTTTTCTTATGGGGGCCGGTTTCTTTCTATTGCCGAAGAATTGACATGCACGAGCATCACGAGCCCTTCGACGAGCTCAGGGTGAGGTAAGATCGTGCGTTGCATTGGTCGATGGAAGTAAGAAAAGGGCCTCACCCTGAGCCTGTCGAAGGGCTCGTGATGGCGATCCCAGCGCGCTTTAGTGCGCTTCTTCCCAATTGAGCGCAGCGCCGGTTTCAACCACCAGCGGCACTGAAAGCGACAGCACCGGTGCGCAGGCGTTTTCCATCACGTCCTTCGCGACTTTGCGCAACGACTCAACTTCGCGGTCAGGCGCTTCGAAGACGAGTTCGTCATGCACCTGCAACAGCATGCGTGACTTGAGCCCGGCTTCCTTCAAGGCGGCGGGCATGCGGTGCATCGCGCGCTTGATGATGTCGGCGGCGGAGCCTTGCAGCGGCGCGTTGATCGCCGCGCGTTCCGAGAAGCCGCGCCGCGCCGCATTCGCATCTTTGATGCCAGGAATATGAACGCGACGGCCGAAGATGGTTTCGACATAACCATGCTCGCGCGCGAACTGGCGCATCCGTTCCATGTAGCTGCGGATACCGGGAAAGCGCGCGAAATAGCGTTTGATGTAATCCGACGCTTCGCCATTCGACACGCCGAGTTGCTGCGCGAGGCCGAAGCCGCTGATGCCATAGATGATGCCGAAATTGATCGCCTTGGCGCGGCGGCGGGTTTCGGAATCCATCTTCGCCATCGGCACGCCGAAGACTTCGCTGGCCGTCATCGCGTGAATATCGGCCCCGGCGCGGAAGGCTTCTTTCAGCGCATCGATACCGGCGACATGCGCCGCGAGCCGCAATTCGATCTGGCTGTAATCGGCGGAGATCAGCTTGTGGCCCGGCTCGGCGATGAAGACGCGGCGGATCTTGCGGCCTTCCTCGGTGCGGATCGGAATGTTTTGCAGATTCGGTTCGGTCGAGCTTAAGCGGCCCGTCGCCGCACCAACCAGCGAGAAAGACGTATGCACGCGGCCGGTCTTCGGATTGATCTGATCGAGCAACGCGTCGGTATAGGTGCTCTTCAGCTTAGCGATCTGACGCCAGTCGAGCACGCGCTTCGGCAATTCATGGGTCAGCGCCAGGTCTTCGAGGATGCCCGCATCGGTGCCATACGCACCCGTTTTTCCCTTCTTGCCGCCCGGCAAACCCAGTTCGTCGAAGAGCACTTCGCCCAATTGCTTGGGCGAGCCGATATTGAACGGATGGCCGGCGAGCTTGTGGATGTCGCCTTCCATCTCCAGCAGACGCTTGGCGAAATCGAGCGAGAGGCGGTTGAGTTCGTCGCGATCGACGCGAATACCAGCGGCTTCCATCGAGGCCACGACCGGCACCAAAGGCCGTTCGATGGTTTCATAAAAGCCGACCATATGCTGCGCCAACAAGCGCGGCTTGAAGATCTGATGCAGCCGCAAGGTAAAGTCGGCGTCTTCGGCAGCGTAATCGCGCGCCTTGTCCAGCGCGACGGCGGCAAAGCCGATATGGCTTTTGCCCGTGCCGGCGACATCCTTGTATTTGATCATGTCGTGATCGCAGTGCATCTTGGCCAGCTCGTCGAGGCCATGGCCGTGCGCGCCGGCTTCGAGCACGAAGGACATCAGCATCGTGCAATCGATCGGCGTGACGGCAACATCGTAATTCGCCAGCACCGCGACGTCGTATTTAATGTTCTGGCCGATCTTCAGGACGCTGGGGTCCTCGAGCAGCGGACGAAGTTTCGCCAGCGCCTCGGCCATCGGAATCTGTTTGAGCGCTTCAGTCTTCTCGCCGAGATCGAGCGCGTTCACCGCCTCGGCCACGTAATGACCCAGCGGGATGTAGCAGGCGTGGCCCGGCGACAAGGCCAGCGACACGCCGACAAGTTCCGCCGCCGCGTGATCGAGCGACGTCGTCTCGGTATCCATCGCGACATAGCCCTGCGCATGTGCGCCGGCGATCCAGCGTTCCAGAGTCGCGATATCCTGCACCAGCTCGTAACGCTGCTCGACCGGGACCGATGGTGTCGGGGCGGCAACCGGTGCCGCCGCCGGCATCGCCGCGATCGCACCGGTGGCGGAAGGCCCGCCGGAGAAGGTCGTCGTTGCCGGCGACGCCGTGGTGCCGTCGCCGAAGCGCGCCGAAAGACGCGCCAGCAGCGTGCGGAAATTCTGCGCCTGCAAAAATGCCGTGACCTTGGCCGGGTCCATCGGCTTGATCGCCATGTCTTCAATCGGGCAGGGGAGTTCGACATTGTCGTCGAGCTGCACGAGGCGGCGCGACAACCGTGCTTGCTCGGCGAAATCGATCAGTGACTGACGCCGCTTCGGCTGCTTGATCTCGTTCGCGCGTAGCAGCACCGTTTCGAGATCGCCATAGGCATTGATCAATTCGGCCGCCGTCTTTGGGCCGATGCCGGGTACGCCGGGAACGTTATCGACGCTATCGCCGATCAGCGCCTGGACCTCGACCACCTTATCGGGACCGACACCAAATTTCTCGCGCACCTCGGCATCGCCGATGACCTTCATCTTCATCGGATCGAGCATCGCGATCTTGTCCGAGACAAGCTGCATCAGATCCTTGTCCGACGAGACGATGGTCACGTCGGCGCCCATGGCCGCTGCCTTGCGCGCATAGGTCGCGATCAGATCGTCGGCTTCGAAATCCTGTTTCTCGATGCGGCAGATGTTGAACGCGTCGGTCGCCTCGCGGACGATGGCGAATTGCGGGATGAGATCATCCGGCGGCTCGGGCCGGTGCGCCTTGTATTGTTCATACATGCGCGTCCGGAAGGTCGCACGGCCGCTATCGAAGACGACGGCGATGTGATCCGCGTCGGTTTCCTGCAGCATCTTCATCAGCATGTTGGAAAAACCCAACACCGCGCCGACGGGAACGCCATCCGACCGCGTCAGTGGCGGCAGGGCGTGATAGGCCCGGAAAATGAAGCCGGAGCCGTCGATCAGATAGACGTGTTTCGGTGCGCTCAAGGAAGCGTCAGGGAGCCGGCGTATGCGGCGCAGCGGCAGCGTGCGGCGCCTCGCCGCGCAGGAACAGCCGCGAGCAATAGGGGCATTCAACCTTACCCTCGACGGCGAGGTTCAGATACACCTTGGGATGCCCCAAAGGCCCGCCGCCACCGTTACAGGCGACGATAGGTTCTACTACGTATATGGTCTCAAAAGGCTGCATGTTCGTTGACCCCGCTACCAAGCGGATGATACCCCTTGGAACCATACAATCAATGATCGCTTCATCGCTTTCCTCAGCGCTCTCGACTCAACCGGCCGCCGCGCCGGCACTCGCCGTCGAGGTCAAGGGTTTGACCAAGGTCTATGCCGGGAAACGCGGCGTGACCGCGCTGAAGGGCATCGATCTGGGCATTCCGACCGGCTCGATTTTCGGCCTTCTGGGGCCGAATGGCGCCGGCAAATCGACCATGATTAATATTCTGGCCGGCATGGTCATCAAGACCGGCGGCACGGCACGGATCTGGGGCATCGATATCGACGAGCAGCCGCGCCAGGCGCGCGCAGCCATCGGCATCGTGCCGCAGGAAATCGCGATGGATTTCTTTTTCACCCCGCGCGAATTGCTGGAAATGACAGCCGGTTTCTATGGCGTCCCGAAAGCCGAGCGCCGGACCGACGAAATTCTCGAGATGGTCTCGCTGCACGAAAAAGCGAACGCTTCGACGCGATCCCTCTCTGGTGGGATGCGCCGCCGCCTGATGGTGGCGAAGGCGATGGTCCATAGCCCGCCGGTCCTGGTGCTGGACGAGCCCACCGCCGGCGTCGATGTCGAATTGCGCCAACAGCTCTGGGCAATGGTGCAGAAACTGCGCCAGCGTGGGGTTACGATCATGCTGACGACGCACTATCTGGAAGAAGCCGAAGAGCTATGCGACCGAATCGCGATCATCAATCATGGCCAGGTCGTCGCCTGCGACGATACCGCGACGCTGCTGGGCCAGGTCGATGACAAGCATCTGATGATGTCGCTGGTGCAGCCGATCGAAACCTTGCCCGCAACGCTGGCGGCGCACGGCTTCACGCTAGCCGCACCCGATACGCTCTCGCTGCGCTATGCGCCCAGCCGCACCCAGCTTGCCGGTTTATTTGCCGCGGTCGCTGCCGAAGGGCTGACGATCCGCGACGTCTCCACGCATGAAAGCGATCTCGAGGACATTTTCCTGCAACTCACGCGTTCGACAGGTGTCCATCCATGAATAGTCGGTATCTCCGTCTCGCCGGTGCATCCGTTTTGTTTTTGCTCGCGGGTTGCGCCACGCCCGATGTCGAACCGACCACGACGATCAAAGCGACCGTCGCGCCGCATCTGACTCCGGATGCGTTCGTTGCGCCCGACGGCGCGGAACTGCCGATGCGAAGCTGGCTTCCCGAGGGCGATCCGAAAGCGGTGATCGTCGCGGTACACGGCATCAACGATTATTCGCACGCCTTCGAAATGCCGGCGACGGAATGGGCCAAGCAGGGGATCGCCACTTTTGCCTATGACCAGCGTGGTTTCGGCGCCAGCCCGGATCACGGCAACTGGGTCGGCACACGGCAGCTCGATGCCGACCTGAGCGGCGTCACGCATGAAATCCGCAAACGTTATCCGAACGTGCCGCTGTATCTGCTGGGCGAAAGCATGGGCGGCGCCGTTGTCATCACCGCCGCCGCCGGATCGGCCGGCGCGATAAAGCCCGATGCCGACGGCATCATCCTGGTCGCGCCCGCCGTGTGGGGCAAACAGACGCTCAATATCTTTTTGCGCACGACGCTGTGGGTCGCGAACGCTTTCGCGCCGCATATGAGCCTGACCGGATCGGGCCTCAAGATCATGCCGTCCGACAATATCGAGATGCTGCGTGAATTCTCGCGCGACCCGTTGGTCATCAAGGCGACCAAGGTCGAGACCATCAATGGTCTGGTCGATCTGATGACCCAGGCGCAGGCGGCCGCACCGAAGCTCAATCAGCGCATGATCGTGCTCTATGGCGGCAACGATCAGGTCGTACCCGCCGAACCCGTGAAGCGTTTCGTCGAAAATCTGCCGCCGGCGGCGCAAGGACACCGCGTCGTCGCTTGGTACGAAAAAGGCTATCACATGCTGCTGCGCGACCTCGACCGATCGGTGGTCGAGCAGGATGTCGCGAGCTGGATATTCTCGCCGCAAGTCCCATTACCGTCAGGCGCTGAAAATCGCGCCGACGATAAGTTCCTGCATATGCGGGCCGACCGCTCCTAACGAACTAGGCGGCTTTCTCACCCGAGTGCCAGATGGCAAGCGAGGTGGGATTGTGCGGATCGAGCGGCAGCGACGTTTCGGTCACGACGCAGCTGATGCGCAGATTATGCTTCTGCTGCGCCTCTTGCAGCGCCGCCGCGAAATTCAGATTCCAACTATTTTCGATCGCCTGACTGCGATGCTCACGCGTCGCCGGACCAAGTTCGGCGAGTTGAAATCCGAACGGTTCGAAATGAACGCAATCGACATGGCTGCCGGCGCCGGCGATGACGGCGAACAATTGCGCGTCGATCTGGCAGACCTGTTCGATCGAATGAACCGTGAAAACCAGCGCACGTTCGGCCGGTACGATGTCCAGCACCGGGTCCAGATAATCGAACGAGAAGAATTTGGCTTTCATCGCCGGATCGAGGGCCGCGATCTCGCTGCCGGCGGCGACGCCTGACGCG
This sequence comes from uncultured Rhodospirillales bacterium, assembly GCA_903822185.1. Taxonomy (GTDB): domain Bacteria; phylum Pseudomonadota; class Alphaproteobacteria; order ATCC43930; family CGMCC-115725; genus CAIKMD01. The sequence continues at coordinate 42,210 of CAIJOA010000043.1, forward strand.
GTCAGTTCACCGCCATAGTAACGGCAATTCTGAGGCCCGCCGCCGTAATAGATATCGAAGAGATTGCGGCCATAGCCGCAGCCGAGTTCGACGATCGCGTCGAACGGGCCCGCCTCGTCGATATAATCGACGATGAAATTCGCGACATTGTCGCTGGCATGGAACGGCACCAGCGCACCGTTGCCGCGGAACGACGACGGCCGTAACAGCGGCACGCCGGCCGGGCCGACTTCCATTTCCTTGGGCCAAGCCGTGCGCTCAAAACGCGGGCCTTCGGAACTGGCCATGACGCGGAATTTGCGCTCGAAGGCTTCAAGCCGGCGCAGCAGGCGCGGAATATTGGTCTCGCCGGCGGCGATCATCTCGTGCAAGTGATCGGCGCGAATGCACCAAGCCTGTTCGTAGAATGCGCGGCAGAGAGGTGCTTGACCGGCCATGATTTCACTCCGCAAATCGGAATTGGGCAAATCGGAATCAGAATCGATTGCCGGAATTGAAGCGCCAACATGGTTAATTTTGCTTTACCATGCGGGCAACGAAGATGAGGGAGACGCGCGATGACGGTCCTTTTGCCGACGACTTTGGTGGGCAGTTACCCCCAGCCGGACTGGCTGATCGACCGCAAGCGGTTGAGTGAAGTCGCACCGCCCCGCGTGCGTTTCCGCGATTTCTGGCGGGTTGCGCCCGAGCTTTTGGAACAGGCACAGGACGACGCGACACTGCTCGCCATTCGTGACGAGGAACGCGCCGGCATCGACATCGTCACCGACGGCGAGATGCGCCGCGAAAGCTATTCCAACCGTTTCGCCACCGCCCTCGACGGCGTCGATATCGACAATCCCGGCCAGGCCCCGACCCGCACCCCCGGCAAGACCCAGCCCGTACCGCGCATCACCGGCCTCGTTCGTCGTCGCCATGCGGTCGAAGCGCGCGACGTGACCTTCCTGCGCGCCAATACCGAGCGCGCGATAAAGATCACAGTGCCCGGCCCTTTCACCATGTCGATGCAGACCCAAGACGATTACTACAAAGACGAAGTCGCCCTCGCGATGGATTACGCCGCAGCGGTGAATGAAGAGATCAAAGACCTGTTCGCGGCAGGCGCGAGCGTCGTGCAGATCGACGAGCCTTATATGCAGGCACGGCCGGACAAGGCGGCGCAATTCGGCATCAAAGCCCTCAACCGTGCGCTCGACGGCGTCACCGGCACGACGGCGGTGCATCTGTGTTTCGGCTATGCCGCTTTTGTGAAGTCGCGGCCCGAAGGCTATTCGTTCCTGCCCGAACTGTCGCAATCGACGGCTAAGCAAATCTCGATCGAGACGGCGCAATCGAATCTCGATTGCAAAGCGCTGGAAGCGCTGCCGGGCAAGTCGATCATGCTGGGTGTCATCGACCTGTCGAACCACGCGGTCGAAACCCCCGAGATCGTTGCCGCCCGCATCCGCCGCGCCTTGCCTCATGTCGCGGCCGAACGACTGGTCATTGCGCCGGATTGCGGCATGAAATATTTACCGCGCGATGTCGCGTTCGGAAAATTAAAAGCGATGGTTGAAGGCACGAAGATCGTGCGGCGCGAGTTGGGCGCTTAGCCCTTCTATTCGTCACCCCCGCGAAAGCGGGGGTCCATCTATCATCGTTCTCGCTGTTGCATGGATTCCCGCTTTTGCGGGAATGACGATTTATAAAGCTATTTCTTAATCCCGACAGCGCACCAGAACGGAACCGCTTGCGAGAAGCGGATATCGGTCAAGCCTGCCGCTTCCATCATCGCGGTGATCTGCGCCGCGGTGAAACGTTGTTCCAGACGCGTGCCGAACTTGTCCAACGCGTCGGTGCGCATGCTGTAATAGCTGCGCCAGCGATAGGCGCTGAGCGGCCAGTTGCCGACATCCGTGCCGAAGACCTTCTCGCACAGCCGCGCGCTGCGCGTCAGCGGCCAATAGACCGTCGCGGCGAAGATTTCCGCGAGCAGCGATTTGAGCCGGAACGGCATGCGCGAAACCACCTGCCGAATGACATCGCTTATCTGCCAGACAAGACGAAACCAAGCCGGACGATTATCGAAGGCGTAGTAGAGATAGACCTGCATTGGTGCGCCAGGCTTCAGCTTGCGGACACAAGCAGCGAGGCCCGCCGCGGTATCCGGCATGTGATGCAGCACACCGAGGCTGTAGCCGAAATCCATGCTGCCATCGGCCAGCGGCATCGCATCGACCGAGGCTTCATAGAAGCTGACATTGGGCATATGGCCCAGACGCTGCTTGGCGACGGCGAGGGCCGCACCGGCAGCATCGACACAATGGAGATGCCCGACGCGCGGCGCCATCAGCGCTGCCCAGCGGCCGCTGCCGCAGCCGGCATCGAAACCGACCGCATCCGGCGTCAATCGTTCCCAAGGGAAAACGGCGAAATATTCGCCGAACATCCGCGCCATCTCGGGCTCGGTTACGCCGCTTTGGTCGAAGCGTTGCCATTCCGCGCCGAAATCGTCCACCACGGCCCGATCTAGGTTCGCGGGGCCGGTATTCTCATGATTGCTCGTCATCGCCGGGCACTATAGAAGAAGAATCCGATGCGTGCCCCTGGCGACATGATCTCGGTGATCATTCCCGTTTTCAATCGCCGCCGCGATGCCTTGCGGGCGATCGCCAGTGTCCGCGCCCAGACCCTTCCCGCCGATGAGATCGTCATCATCGACGACGCCTCCAGCGATGATTCCGTCGCCGCGATCGAGGCGCTGAACGATCCCGGCATTCGCATCCTGCGCCACGACCGCAACCGCGGCGCCTCGGCGGCGCGCAATACCGGCATCGAGGCCGCGACAGGCGGCTGGATCGCGTTTCTCGACAGCGATGACGAATGGGTGCCGGAGAAGCTCGCCCGGCAGATGGCGCAGATGACCGCGACACCCGCCGGAACCGTGGCCGGGGTCACCGGGTATGTGATTCGCGATTACCGCACCGGCGAGGAGCGCGATTTCCACCCGACCGATCGCGATGTCGGCCTCGATGCGCTGGTCTGGGGCTGTCCACTGGGGGTCGGCTCGACCCTTTTGGCGCGCAAAGAAGTCTTCGCCGAGGTCGGACTGCTCGACCCCGATCTGCCCCGGCTCGAAGATTGGGAATGGCTGATGCGGTATCTGCCGGCCCACCCTTTGGCGGTGCTGCCCGACCCGCTGACCATCGTGCACAAAGCCGGCGACCCGACCGGCGCGATGGTTACGACCGCGACCGCCCGGATTCGGACCCGGCACCGCGACGGCTGGTACGCCCGTTCGTTCGTCGCCGGGCGGAAATTCGATTCGACCTTGTTGGTCGAGGAAGCCGCCGCCGCCTATTACGGCCGCGATACTGCCCGCGCTGTTACCTTGTCGTTGCGCGCGTTGGTCGCCTATCCCCTGCGCGGTGGGCTGTTGAGCCTGATGGTCCGGCGAACCCTCCGGCGGTTGCTGCCCGGATAAGTGTTCGCATGGACCTTCCTCGGCGAAACTGGTAAGCCCAAGCACCGTATTTGGGAGGGGCAATCACATGGCCGATATATCGCAAGAGCATGTCGAACACATGGAACATGCGTCGAAGAACAAGCGCGTCGCCGTTCTGATCGCCGCCCTGGCCGCGCTGCTCGCCATCACCGAGGGCTCGGGCAAAAGCGCGCAGAACGAATCGATGATCGCGAATATCGAGGCATCGGACACCTGGGCCTTCTACCAGGCGAAGACGATCCGCATGACCACTGCGAACGCCATCGCCGACGCGATCGAGGCCAGCACCCCCGGCAATGCCGCCGCGCAGCCCAAAATCGATTTCTGGCGCAACGAGTCAAAGCGGTTCGATAGCGACCCCAAGGGCAACGAAGGCCGCAAAGAACTGGCGAAGAAGGCACAGAATTCCGAAGCCAAGCGCGAGATCTCGCTCGCCGCCTACCACAATTTCGAATTCGGCTCGGGCGCGCTGCAGATCGCGATCGTCCTTGCCTCAGCCGGGGTCATCACCGGCGTCGGTCTGCTGATCGCCGGCGCGGCGGCGCTGGGCGTGATCGGGGCCGGACTCTGCGCCCTCGGCTGGTTCGCGCCGACTTTGCTGCACTTTTAGGATACGGGTCCCGGCTGCGGGCCGCGGCGCGCCTTGCACCCGATAGGGCCTTCGCCTATCGTCCAACCGACGGACCCGTAGCTCAGCTGGATAGAGCACTGCCCTCCGAAGTCAGACGTAAGTCAAGCGTTTTGATTGCGGGTGCTGGAAAAAGTGAGTTAAACCAAGCAATTGGGAAAACTCGAAGGAAGCACTGAAATCGCTTCAGCGGTCGCGGAAGCACCACGGAAGCAAGTTTTAGGGAGTGTCTGGAGTACGAAGGGCGGTAAACGGTGGGGTCGGAACCCATGGCGTTTGCGCTGACGGAGTTGACCGATTCGAGATTGACCCCGAGCATCTTCGGACACTATCTGAAGATAAATGCACCCATAGCTCAGCTGGATAGAGCGCTACCCTCCGAAGGTAGAGGCCTCAGGTTCGAATCCTGATGGGTGCGCCAATCTCAAGGTTGGCATCGCGCGTTTGAGAACTCTCACGCCGCCAAATTACCCTCCCCTTTTTGCGTAGAGCGTTCGTCGAATGCTCATTGCGGTTCCGCCCTTGATGGCAGCGAGTGCCACTCTCTCCAAAGCCAAGAAGGAAGACTGCCTGCTCAGGCCTTGGTGAAAACTGCATCACTTTGTTGAAGTTTGGTGCATATTCTGCAATACTTGTTCATAGATCATTGGGGGTAGGTATGAACGAGCGTCCTCGCAAAGCTGCCCGGCTGACGGTAAGCCTAGAAGAGCAGGATTATCAGGCGCTCGACAAGATTGCGCGCGCGCGCGATGCCTCGATCTCGTGGGTCATTCGGCAAGCCGTGCGGCAATTCATCGAGACGTCGTCCGGCTTGCCCCCGACGCCGATGCCGCCTGGCAAGCCGCCGGAGAGTGGCAAATGAGGCTACTACGGAATAGCGGCGCGGATCGCGCGCTGGATCTCCTGCGCGAGTGGATTGCGCCGAATGCTGGCGTCGACATTGTATCGCCAACCTTCTCCCTTTTTGCATTCGCCGAAATTCGCGATGCGCTTGAGCGGATCGACCGGTCAAGGCTCGTGCTCGGCGAGCCGAGTTCGGTTGCCTCATCACTGTTGGGGAGCGAGGCGGACATCGCCTTCCGCGGTCGGCTTCAAGGGCGATGGTTGGCGAAATCTGCCTCCGAGTGGATCAGCAAGAAGGCCGACATCCGCAATACCCGGAAGGCCCCACCCCAGTCGTTCATCTTCGTTCGCGACCATTCATCTCCAGGCAAGGCGATGGTGGGTTCATGTTCGTTCACGACAGAGGGACTCGGCTTGACGCCAAGCGGGCAACTTGGCCTCCTGCAGGCGACTGATGCAGACGCCGAATCAGCCAGCTACGCCGAATGGTTCCAGTCGAACTGGAACGACCTGCGCGCCGATCCAGATGCCAAAGCTTCGCTCATCACGGCGTTGGAGGACATGGCGTCGCAACGACCGCCGTCGCTTGTCTATTTCCAGATCCTCTACCAGATGTTCAAGGATCTCGGCGATGAGCTGGACGAAGAGCGGATCATCAAATCCGCGACCGGTATTCGCGATACGGTCGTCTGGAAAAAGCTGTTCCGGTTTCAGCGCGATGGCGTCACCGGCGCTATCGACAAGCTGGAGCGCATCGGTGGCTGCATCATCGCCGACAGCGTCGGCCTCGGCAAAACCTTCGAGGCGCTTGCCGTCATTAAATACTATGAGCTGCGGAATGATCGGGTGCTGGTGCTCTGCCCCAAGCGGCTGCGCGATAACTGGACGCTCTACAAGTCGAATGATCGGCGCAACGTGCTTGCGCCCGACCGGCTACATTATGATGTCCTGAACCACACCGACCTGTCACGCGATGGCGGCCTGTCCGGCGACATCGACCTCACCCACGTCAACTGGGGTAATTACGATCTCGTCGTGATCGACGAGTCGCATAATTTTCGGAACAAGCCGACCCACAAGGATCGGGACACCCGCTACGACCACCTGATGAAGCGGATCATCCAGTCCGGCGTGAAGACCAAAGTGCTCATGTTGTCGGCGACGCCGGTCAACAATCGGCTGGCCGACCTCAAAAATCAGATCGCATTCGTTACTGAGGGCAACGATGTGGCGCTGTCGGGCCATGGCATCCCCAGCATCGAAGGAACGATCCGCAAGGCGCAGGGGCAGTTCAACCGCTGGCTTGATCTTGGCGAGGCCGAACGTCGGCCAGCCCGCCTCATGGATATGCTTGGCTTCGATTACTTCAAATTGCTCGACATGCTGACCATCGCCCGGTCGCGAAAGCATGTGCAGCGATATTACGGCACCGCAGAAACGGGCCAGTTCCCCGAGCGCCTGCCGCCTGTGAACATCAAGGCCGACGTGGACCTTGCCGGCGCAGTCCGACCGATCCGCGAGATCAACAACGAAATCCGCCGCCTGACCCTCGGCGCCTATGCGCCGCTTCGCTATGTACTCCCGCACAAGCAGGCGGCTTACGACGAGAAATACAGCACCAAAATTCGCGGCGGCGAGAGTTTCTTCCGCCAGGTAGACCGCGAGGAAAGCCTCATTCACCTGCTGCGCGTGAATATCCTGAAGCGGATGGAAAGCTCGGTCGCTTCGTTCGCGCTGACCATCGAGCGCCAGCTCCGAGACGTCGAGGCCTTGCTCGCCAAGATCGACGCCCATGACGATTCCGTCGAGGAAACGCCCATCGACGATATCGATGTCGATGATCCCGCCTTCGAAGCGCTGCTCGTTGGCCGCAAGGTCAAGGTGCTGCTGCAAGACGTTGATCGCGTTCGTTGGCGGCAGGATCTTGCCGAGGACCGTGATCGTCTCGGCGCGTTGCTGGGCGCCGCTCGCCTTGTGACGCCTGATAGAGACGCGAAGCTGGCGGCTCTCAAACGGATCATCGCCGACAAGGTCCGCGCGCCGATCAACCCGGACAATCGAAAGATCCTGCTGTTCACGGCCTTCGCCGACACGGCGGATTATCTCTATCGCGACATTGCGGCGTGGGCGCAGAAGACCCTCGGCATTCACACCGCCGTTGTCAGTGGCACCGGCTCAAACCGCACCACGATGCCCGGCGTGCGGGGCGACATGAGCGCGATCCTGAGCGCCTTCTCGCCACGTTCCAAGGAACGCCCCACCGAACTCGCGGCTGAAGGCGAGATCGATCTGCTGATCGCGACGGACTGCATTTCCGAGGGGCAGAACCTTCAGGACTGCGACTTCCTCATCAATTACGATATCCATTGGAACCCGGTTCGGATCATCCAGCGCTTTGGGCGTGTGGACCGGATCGGCTCGCAGAACACGAAAATCCAGCTGGTCAATTTCTGGCCCAACATGGAGCTGGACGAATATCTCGATCTCGAATCCCGCGTCAGCGGACGCATGATGCTGCTCGACGTATCGGCGACGGGCGAGGAAAACGTCATCGAGTTCCAGGCCGGCAACGAAATGAACGATCTGGAATACCGTCGCGCTCAGCTTCAGAAATTGCAGGATGCGGTGATCGATCTTGAAGATCTGTCGAGCGGGGTCTCCATCGCCGATCTCACGCTCAACGATTTACGCATCGACCTTGCTGGCTATCTGCGGGCCAACCGAAGCCGCCTCGACACCTTGCCGCTCGGAACCTACGCGGTCACAGAAGCGCCCGGCGATGGGGATAGCCCGATACCGCCCGGCGTTATCTTCTGCCTTCGCGCAGTTGGCGAGGCTGCGGTGACCGTTGCCGAGCCGGGCTATCCGCTGGCGCCGCATTATGTCGTGCATGTCGGCGACGATGGCGAAGTTCTGCTTCCATACACGCAGGCCAAGCAGGTTCTGGACCGGCTGAAGAAACTCAGCCTTGGCCAGGACGAGCCGGACTTGCTGGCAGCCAAGCGGTTCGACAAGGCGACCCGCTTTGGCCGCGACATGGAACCCTATCAGAAGCTGCTGGCACGGGCAGTTGGCAGTCTCGTCGGCAAGCGTGAGGAGCGCGCCGTCGCCAGCCTGTTCCAGATGGGCGGCACCCACGCGATGAAGGGCGAATTCGCCGGCATCAATGATTTTGAGGTCGTGGCCTTTCTCGTCGCATTGGCTCCATCCATGGACGTCGCCTCATGACGGGGATGGCGGCGGTCGCCGCGATCATGTCCGCGCTCGATCTGCCGCCGGGCGCGCGGGTCGATGCGCGCGTGCCGAAGAAGATGCTGGTCGAGCAAGGTGCGCCGACTTCCGCCGACAAGCGCGCGATCCAGGACGGAATCGAAGAGATGCAGTGGGTCGCGGCGCTCAAGCCGAACACCGTCGCTATCCCCGCCTTCACGGACGAGGCGCATGATTATTCGGAAATCGCTGTCATCGCCGCGATTTTTCGCGCTGACGCGCGCGCCACGCGGCTGACGGAACTGATCCACCGTGCCATTCCCTATCCGGTATTGCTGATCACCGTTGGCTCCGGCGGTCTCGCGGTTTCCGTAGCGCCCAAGCGCGCGGCGCAAAACGAGGGTGGCAAAGTCGTGGTGGAGCGCGTCGTCGCCGTGGGCGACCTTGATCCGGAAGCGCCGCCGGACACGGAGCGCGCCTTTCTCGCCAGTCTGACGCTAAAGAGCCAGCCCTCGCGTGACCTGTCGGCTCTCTACAACGGCTGGCTGGCGCGCATCGAGGCGCTGGCGGCCGCAAGGCTGTCGGGCGCCTATGCTGCAAGCGATGATGGACAAGCCATCGAACGCCGGCGCGCCGCTCTGGAGCGTCACGGCTCACTTGCGCGCGATATTGCGGGGCTGCGTTCCAAGGCCGCGCGCGAAAAGCAGCTCAACCGCCGTGTCGATCTGAACATCGAGATCCAGCGCCTGGAACAGGCATTGGCCGCTCACAAACAAGACCTCTGAGAACGGATATTTGCATGACCACCATTCCTCCCATCGGACCGAACGACCCCGAAGCCAAAAGCGCCGATATCGTCTCGGGCAATATCGACGCCCTGAAGGCGCTGTTCCCGGAAGCGTTCACAGAAGGCAAGATCGACTTCGAGGTGCTCAAGGGCTTGCTCGGCGGTGCGGTGGACGAGCGCGACGAGAAATATGGGCTGAACTGGCACGGCAAGCGCCGCGCGCGGCATATCGCGTTGACGCCTTCGACCGGCACGCTGTTGCCGTGCCCGGACGAAAGCGTCGATTGGGACACGACGCAGAACCTGATGATCGAGGGCGATAACCTCGAAGTCCTGAAACTTTTACAGAAGAGCTATAACCGCAAAGTCAAGGCTATCTATATCGACCCGCCGTACAACACGGGTCGCAACCTCATTTATCCTAATGATTACCAAGATGGCATACGCACCTATCTAGAAGTAACAGGCCAGATTGAGGGCGGAGAGAAACTTCAGAGCAACCCCGAGTCAAGCGGTCGCTTCCATACTAATTGGCTAACGATGATATATCCCCGCTTGAAGCTAGCGCGGAACCTTCTGGCAGCAGATGGCGTACTAATCGTCACTATTGATGACAACGAAGTAAGTCAGCTGGGCGTGGTTCTACGCGAAGTTTTTGAGGAAGGTAACTTCGACCACGTCTGCGTGCCGGTGATTCATAATCCACGCGGCGTGCAGGGGAAAAATTTCTCTTACGTCCATGAATATGCGTATTTTGTGTATCCAGCAGGGACAAAGGCTATCTGCGACCGAAAGATTGAGGACGAAGACGTCGATTGGTCGCATTTCAGAAACTGGGGTTCAGAATCTGAGCGGACCGACGCAAAGAATTGTTTCTATCCTGTATTGGTGAAGGATGGAAACATCGTTGGCTTTGGCGACGTATCCCCTGACAGCTTCCATCCAAAGCAAACCGAGATCTTTGATGGCATCGCCTATGTTTACCCGATCGATAAGGCAGGGGTCGAACGCAAATGGCGCTATGCTCGTCAGTCGGTTGAGGCGATTGCGACAATGCTCCGGGCGAGGAAGACCGGTTACGGCTACGAGATTGAGCTGGGCAAGACGTTCGGTCTTTACCGTACTATCTGGAGCGACAAGAGATATGACGCCAACGATAACGGCACAGGGCTGGTTGGCGACCTTGTCCCAAATTCACCATTCACGTTCCCCAAGAGCCTTTGGGCTGTTTATGACAGCTTGCTCGCGGCAACTGGAAACGACCCCGACGCCATCGTCCTAGACTTCTTCGCGGGCAGCGGAACGACCGGGCACGCTGTGATGGAGCTCAATAAGGATACCGGTGGTAAGCGCCGTTTCATCCTTGTCCAGCTTCCTGAACCAGTAGAAGGAAACGACAAATTCCCGACGATTTTTGAGGTCACAAAGGCGCGGTTGAAGGCCGCAGGTCAACGCATCAGGTCTGCAAATCCGGCATTTGCTGGTGACGCCGGGTTCCGGGTCTACAAGCTCGCTTCGTCAAATATCCGTGCCTGGGAGCCAGAACCTACAGACCTCGAAGGCACATTGCTCGCCAACGCCGAGCACCTCGTCCAAGGCCGCAGTGAGCAGGACGTTCTCTATGAGCTGCTGCTCAAGCTCGGGCTCGATCTGTGCGTGCCGATCGAGGCTAAGACGATTGCAGGCAAGTCCGTCCATTCTATCGGCGGGGGCGCGTTGATCGTTTGCCTTTCCGATGGGCTGACCAAGGACGTGATCGAACTGCTAGCGTCGGGCATCGTCGCCTGGCGCGCCGCGCTGGCCCCCGCCGTCGACACTCGCGTCGTGTTCAAGGATTCTGGCTTCGCCGATGACATCGCCAAAACCAACATGGCGGCGATCCTGAACCAGAACGGTATCTCTGACGTGCGGAGCTTGTGATGGGCACCGATCACTTCATCACCTTCGCCTACGGCTCGAATATGCCGACCACCCGCATAAAGGCACGCTGTTCGTCCGCGCGCGCGCTTGGTGTCGCGGAGCTACCCGGATACGAGCTTCGCTGGCACAAGAAGAGCAAAGATGGATCAGGCAAGTGCGACATCGTGCCGACCGCCCAGCCGGGCGTATCAGTATTCGGCGTGCTGTATGAAATTGCCAGCAGCGAAAAAACCGACCTCGACAGTGCCGAGGGCTTGGGATTGGGCTACGATGAATCGGAGATTGAAGTCCACCAAGGAGCCAACCGGCTGAACGTGAAAGCGTATGTAGCCGCTGCCACCGATCCGACGCTGAAGCCCTATTCTTGGTATCGCGATTTGGCTATCGCAGGCGCGAAAGAGCACGGCCTTCCGGATCATTACATCGCACGCTTGGAGGCCGTTCCCGCCGAAAAGGACGCCAACCAGAAACGCCACGATGAGAATATGGCGCTGATCGGTGAGGTGCTCGCATGAAACTGCATTTCGAACCCGATCTCGATTACCAAAAGCTCGCCATCGAGGCCGTCGCGGACCTGTTTCGCGGCCAAGAGATCAACCGCACTGAATTCACCGTCACGCGGCAGAGCGCCGGCGGCATTCAAGCGGAACTCGGGCTTGTCGAAAGCGAGTTGGGCATCGGCAACCGGCTGACCCTGCTCGATGATGAAATCGTCGCCAACCTCAAGGACATTCAGCTTCGCGGCGGCCTCGCGCCATCAACGGGCCTGACTTCAGGCGATTTCACCGTGGAAATGGAGACCGGCACAGGCAAGACCTACGTCTACCTGCGGACGATCTTTGAGCTGAACAAGCTGTATGGCTTTACCAAATTCGTGATCGTGGTGCCCTCGGTCGCGATCAAGGAAGGCGTCTACAAGACGCTGCAAATCACCGAGGAGCATTTCAAGGGGCTCTATTCGGGCCAACCCTACAATTATTTCCTCTATGATTCCGCCAAGCTCGGTCAGGTGCGCAATTTCGCCACCAGCCCGAACATCCAGATCATGGTGGTGACCGTCGGCGCCATCAACAAGAAGGACATCAACAACCTCTACAAGGACAGCGAGAAGACCGGCGGAGAACGGCCCATCGATTTGATCCGTGCCACGCGCCCGATCCTGATCGTTGATGAGCCGCAGAGCGTCGATGGCGGCCTTTCCGGCGCTGGCAAGAGCGCTCTTGGCGAGATGAATCCGCTTTGCACGCTGCGTTATTCGGCCACCCATGTGGACAAGCACCACATGGTGTTCCGGCTGGACGCGGTGGACGCCTATGAGCGGAAGCTGGTCAAGCAGATCGAGGTGGCGTCGCTCGAAGTCGAGGGCGGCCACAACAAGGCCTATGTGCGGTTCATCTCCGCCAGCAACGGCAAGGGGCCGATCACGGCGCGCGTAGAGGTCGATGTGCTGGAGGGCAAGCAGGTTCGCCGCAAGGAAGTCGTCGTCCAGGACGGCGACAATCTGGAGGAGCTGACCGGGCGCGCTCTCTATGCCGATAGCCGGATCGGCGAAATCCGCACTGGGCGCGACAACCAGCTTCTCGAAGTGAAACTGCCGGGCAGCGAGACATTTCTCCAACCCGGTCAGGCCGTGGGCGATGTGGACGCAGACGCGTTGAAGCGCCTGATGATCCGCCGCACCATTCACGAGCACCTGGTGAAGGAAACGCGGCTCGCGCCCCTGGGCGTCAAGGTGCTCAGCCTCTTCTTCATCGACACGGTGGAGCACTACCGTTCGTATGATGCCGACGGACACCCCGTGAAGGGCAAGTACGCGCGGATGTTCGAGGAAGAATACCGCCGCGCGGCCAAGCTCCCTGAGTTCATCAGCCTGTTCAAGGAAGTCGATCTGACCTCCGAAGCCGAGGAGGTGCACGACGGCTATTTCTCGATCGACAAGGCGCGGCGCTGGACCGACACGGCGGACAACAACCAGTCGGCGCGCGACAATGCCGAGCGGGCCTATAGCTTGATCATGAAGGACAAGGAAAAGCTGCTCGGTTTCGAAACGAAGCTGAAGTTCATCTTCTCCCATTCGGCGCTGAAAGAGGGCTGGGATAACCCCAATGTGTTCCAGATCTGCGCGCTGCGCGAGATTGGCACAGAGCGCGAGCGTCGGCAGACCATCGGCCGCGGCCTTAGGCTTTGCGTCAACCAGAAGGGCGAACGCCTGCGCGGTTTCGACATCAACACGCTGACCGTGATCGCCACCGAAAGCTACGAGGAGTTCGCCGAGAACCTGCAAAAGGAAATCGAGAAGGACACCGGGATCAAGAAGCACCAGTTCGCGGCGATACCGATCGTCAAGGCGGACGGGTCCACGGGCATGCTGGGCTTCGAAGAATCCGCGACCATCTTTGACCACCTCAAATCGCAGGGCTTCGTCGATGCCAAGGGCAAGGTGCAGGACACGTTGCGCACGGCGCTCAAGGATGGATCATTCACCCTACCGCCAGCGCTGACACCGCATCTGCCGGCGGTGCGTGCCCTTCTCAAAAAGGTTGCGGGCAAGCTCGACATCAAAAATGCCGACGAGCGTGTCGTGGTAAAAACGCGGCAGGCCATTCTGGAAAGCGCCGAGTTTCAGGCGCTGTGGGACCGGATCAAGCACAAGACGACCTACCGCGTCCATTTCGACAACGAGAAGCTGCTCACCGATTGCGCGAAGGCCATCGCCAACGGGCCGGCCGTTTCGAAAGCACGCGTGCGGATCAGAAAGGCCGACCTTTCGATCGGTCAGGGCGGCGTTCTGGCCAAAGAGCGCGACAAGGATAGCGGCACGATTGTCACCATCGAGGAAGGCGACATCGTTCTGCCTGATGTGCTGACCGACCTTCAGGACCGAACGCAACTCACCCGCAAAAGCCTGGTTCGCATCCTGACCGAGTGCGGCCGGCTGAACGACTTCAAGCGCAACCCGCAGGCGTTCATCGAGATCGCGGGCGAGGTCATCAACCGGACCAAGCGGCTGGCCGTTGTCGACGGCATCAAATACCAGCGCGTCGGCGATGACGCCTATTACGCGCAGGAGCTTTTTCAGCAGGAAGAGCTGACCGGCTATCTGCGCAACATGCTGAAGGACGCGCAGAAGTCGGTCTTCGAGCATGTCATCTACGATTCCGGCGGCGTTGAGCGCACCTTCGCCGAACAGCTCGAAAAGAACGAGGCGGTCAAAATTTACGCCAAGCTGCCTGGCTGGTTCAGAGTGCCGACACCATTGGGCAGTTACAATCCAGATTGGGCAGTCATGGTGGAGGTGAGTGGAGAAGAGCGGCTGTATTTCGTTGTCGAGACCAAGGGCAGTATGTTCGTAGACGATCTGCGCGATCAGGAGGCGGCAAAGATTGCCTGCGGTGAAGCACACTTCAAAGCGCTGGCGGTAGATCCCAATCCGGCACGCTACATCAAAGCTGCAAAAATCGATGATCTGATGGACAAATGCTGACCTGCTTTCGCCCGATCTGTCTGTTGAGAATTGTGAGTTTGATGTTCGAAGCTGATTAGGAGGCCTTCCGATTGCCAATTCAGGTCCGTCACATCAGCTATGTGATTGCTGCGGCGGACCACGGCAGCTTTCGGCGGGCCGCAGCGGCGCTCGGAGTGCAGGAATCGGCGATCAGCCGCCGCATTCGTGAATTGGAGGATCGCCTCGGCACGACGTTTTTCATCCGCTCGTCCGGCGGCGTCAAACTGACCCATGCCGGCAAGCAATTCGTGTTGCGTGGGCGCAAGGCCTTGTCCGAAATCGGGATGGCCAAGGCTGAAGTGGCGGCGATCGGCCGTGGCGAGGACGGTCACGTCAGGATCGGTATTTTCTCGTCGCTGGCCTCGGGGTTTCTTTCCGATCTGATCCGGACGTTCGGCGAACGTCACCGCGCGGTCCAGCTGACCTTCGTCGATGGCAATCCAGCCGAGCATGTGGCGGCGGTTCGTCAGCACCAACTTGACATAGCCTTCATCACCGGCACCGCCGAATGGCCTGACTGCGACAGTCAGCACCTGTGGTCCGAACGGATTCATGTGGTGCTGCCCACCGGCCATCCACGGGCCGATGCCGAACAGGTTCATTTCGACGAACTTGCAGGCGAGGCTTTCATCGTCAGCGAAAGCGCGCCCGGCGAGGAGATCCACGACTATCTCGTCCAGCGCCTCGCAGACCTTGGGCGCCATCCCGATATTCAGCAGCAGGCGGTGGGCCGCGACAATCTTATGCGGCTGGTCGCACTCGGGCGCGGCTTGACGGTGACGAGCGAGGCGACAACGGCGGCGCAATTTCCCGGCGTGGTATTCCGCCCGATCAATGGCGAGATTTTGCCGTTCTGCGCGGTCTGGTCGCCGCGCAATGACAATCCCGCCCTGAGGAGCCTACTTGATCTTGCACGGACGATGGCGCGGGAGGAAGGTGAAGCGGTGCTCAGCGAGAACCAGCAGGCTCCGTTCCTGCCCGCCTTGCCTTTGCAAAGCCGCGATCCGTCAGAATGAACCGCTCAAGCATCGGCACAATCAGCCGACCGGGATCTGCCGCAGGCTGCTCCGCTTCCCGACCGAGGATTTCGGCGTAGGCGACGAGATCGCGATGAAGCGCAGCGGGTAGCTCGACGGTGATCTTCACCGGCTTGTCGTTGGCGATGGGACCGAGTTTTAGCTTCGCCACGTCAACCTCCGTAGGGTTCGAGGACAAGGTCGCGCGTCACGATGACCCTGACCGGGAAGCCCGGTCGGACGGTCAGCGTCGGTGCGATGTTGAGCTGGCGGGTGACGATCTGCTGCCCGGTCTGGCTGATGCTGTTCGACGCGCCCTGGCGTAGCGCCTGGACGAGGTTGTTTTCGTTCTGGCTGGTCCCGGCCTCGGCCCCGACGCTGAGGAGCGTTGAAAGGGCGGCCGCCTTGAAGAGTTCCCCCCAATGATAATCGACGCCGTCTTCAAGTCCGGCGTAACCCTCGGCGTCCGCGCCGGGTTGGCGTTCCAGCACTATGGATCGGCCATTGGGAAACATCAGCCGGTTCCAGACGAGGAGGACGCGGCGCTGTCCGAAGCCGACGCCTGCGTCATACTGACCGATAACCCGCGTGCCCTGCGGGATGAGTAGGATCTTGCCCGTCGGGCTGTCGTAGATGTTCTCCGTCACCTGCGCGGTGATCTGGCCGGGCAGATCGGAACGGATGCCGGTGATCAGCGCAGCGGAAATCACCGCTCCCGCCTGAAGCACATTGGCCGATGCCGGCGCCGCAACACGATCCGGCGAGACCGTGCGCTTGTCGGGCGTCTGGTTGAGGAAAGCGAGCTGGCGATCCTGGGCGGACGGCGTCGACGGCTGCGGCGCCAGGCCGAGGCTGGCAAGGTCTGTCGCGGACGGCGCTGTCGTCGCGGCGGGCGCTGTCGTTGCAGTATTGCCAGGCCGCGTTTCCGTGGGGGCAAACAGCCGAGCAGTTCGCGCCGATTCCAGCTCCTGCGCCCGCCGCTGTTCTTCCGGGCTGGGACCGGAGACCGTGGCGATCCCAGGCGCCGCACCAGCTTGGCTGCCGTTCGGTCCATTGAGAATCGGCCGGCCGAGATCGCCTGGTAGCGCCGGGCCGAGCTTGGGCACGCCGCTATAGTCCTTCGGCAGGCCCGACAGTCCGTCCGGAGTCGTGCGGTTGTCGGTGGAAAAGAGTTCCTGGCCTTGATTGCCTACGTGCCGGGTCTGGAGCGCGTAGATCAGCGCACCGCCGACACCCAGACTGGCCGCCAGGCCGAGACCGGCCAGAACTTTGCGTGACAGGCGGGTGACTCGCGGCGGTTCAGGGCGCAGCCGCATCGGCGCCACTGGCTCGCCGGTGAGGGGACGAGAGTCATCCTCTGCCGTTTCGGGTGGCGATGCCGCTTCAGGCCTCACCCCTGCTTCCTTCTCGGGATCACGTTCGGTGCTCACGACGCGGGCCTCCCATCAGTGCGGGAGATGCGAACGCGCTTCTGGTTCTTATCTGCTCCGAAGCGCAGTTCCGCGGCCGCAAACAAGCGGTCGACGATCATGTAATTGCCGCGCACGCGATAGTTGACCAGTTCCGAGGTATTGCCCTCTGGACCGACGACGAACAGCGGCGGCATCTCGCCCTGGCCGATGCCGCGCGGAAACTCGATGAACACCTGGCGTCCATCGTCGAAGGCGCGCAGTGGCCGCCAAGGTGCGCGGTCGCCGGCCACCTCATACCGGAAATTGACGCGAGACAGGTCAATGCCGTTGGCGACCGGCTGTTGTGCTTCGGCTTGGCTGTTCTGGCGGCGCAGCGCGATGAGCTGGTCCTGCGGATATTGCCACGAGACAGAGGCCATATAGGTCGAGGGCGTCGAGCGCAGTTCCATATGATAGGTGCGCCGGTCGGTGTTGATGACGAGATTGGTCATCAGTGCGGCGCGGGTCGGCTTGACGAGAATATGGATTTGTTTCGTCGCGCCGATGCCGCTTTCGGTATCGCCGATGATCCAGCGCACGGTGTCGCCGGCGGCGACGGGACCGGAGCCGACGAGTTGTTCGCCCGGCTGGAGGCTTATGTCGGTTATCTGTCCCGGCGAAGCATAGACCTGATAGAGGGCGCTATCGACGAAGGGATAGACCTGCATCGAATTGATGAAGCCGTTACGCACCGGCTGCATCCGCGCGGCGGCGTTCGCCTGATTGACGCGCACGGTCGGATCGGCGGCTTCAGGTTCTGGCTTGCCGTCCTTCCCCACCGGCTTCAACTGGCCGGGAAGCGGCAGCGGTTGCGGCAGTGCGACCACTCTGACCGGCGCGGGCGGATCGACCGTCTGCACGGCGGGCGCGGCATCGTCATAGGAAATTTCAGGTGGAGGTATGTGACCGGCGCACCCGGCAAGCGCGGATGCGGAAAGCAGCAGAGCCGCGAGTGAAGCATTGCGGAAAGCCGGCTTCCCGGCTGTGCGGAAGGTCGGCGTCATTGTCCAAGCTCCTTCGACCAGTTGATGGCGTTGATGTAGATTCCGAGCGGGTTCTTCCGCAGCGTGTCGGCGTCGCGCGGCGGCTGCACGGCGACAGTGAGGATGGCGGACCAGCGGGCCGTATCGGCGAGGCTGCCGTCTTGATAGCGGCGCTCGATCCAGGCGACGCGGAAGCTCGTCGGCGACGCCCGGATCACGCTGGAGACTTCTACTGCGATCTGTTGCTTGCCGACCTTGGCGAATGGGTCGTTGGCGCGGGCATAGTCGTTGAGAGCCAGCGCGCCGCCCTGCGTGGTGAAGTCATAGGCGCGCAACCAGTTCTGCCGCACGATGATCGCATCGGCGGGGATGGACCGGACCTGTTCGATGAAGCGCGCGAGGTAGAAGGCGATCTGCGCGTCATTGGGCTGATAGTCGGCGGTCGCGGGGGCAACGGCTTGCGCCTGGCCCAACCGATCGACCTGCACCACCCACGGAACGATCGAGCCGTTCATCGACTGCCAGAACAATCCCGCCGACAAACCGGCAGACAGCGCCAAAGAACCGAAGGCCATCAATCGCCAGTTCCGCGCCTGCACGCGGGCCGAACCGATGCGCTCGTCCCAGATCTGCGCGGCGCGTTGATAAGGCGTCTCGGGCTGTGGGGATTTGCCGTAGTGGGTGGAAGGTCGTTTGAACATGGTCAGTCGCTTTCGGAGAGGTTGACGGAAGAGCCGCCGCCGTGGCTGTCGCCGCTGCGCACCGCATGGGCGGCGGCCTGAACGCCGTGGGTCAATTGCTGCGAGCGTTTCATGCGCTTGGCCCAGGCGGGCGGGCCGTCGGTGGCGGCTGATGCGGCAGGTGCCGACGCGGTGTCAGCAGCATCGCCGCCGATAGTTCCTGCGGTCGACGATCCGCCCGACACCTCAAACGCTGCACGCGCACCGGACTGGTAGCTCTGCTTCATACTGTCGGCTGCGCGGCTGGCTGCGCGCTTCAGGGGTGAGACGGCCGCCTGTGCGCCTGTGCTAGCGACATTGCCGAGACCAGAGGCGACGCCCGATGCGCCGCTCTGACTGGCAGCACCAAGGCTGTAGGCAGTCGACGCGCCACCGGCGAGCGCCGCACCGCCACGTGCCACCGCTGCAGCGCCACCCACGAGGGCAGCGCCACCGGACGCGACAGCGCCAACCGTCGCCGCACCCGCTGCCACCATGCCGCCGGCGGCGAGACCCGTGCCGATCGCCGCGCCTGCGCCGAGTTGCGGACCACCGGAAACGAGACCGTTGGCAATGCCGGGACCGAAGATGCCGAGGCCCAGGAGCGTCAGCGCCGCGAGAACGATGGCCATCGCATCGTCGATCGACGGCGTGGCTCCGCCGAAACCAGCGGTGAACTCGGAGAAGAGTGTCGAGCCGATACCGATAATGACGGCCAGCACCATGACCTTGATGCCCGATGAGATGACATTGCCGAGCACCCGTTCGGCCATGAAAGCGGATTTGCCGAACAGGCCGAACGGAATGAGGACGAAACCGGCGAGTGTCGAAAGCTTGAACTCGATCAGCGTCACGAAGAGCTGGATGGCGAGCACGAAGAAAGCGAGGAGCACGAGCGCCCAGGCGAACAGCATGCAGGCGATCTGGATGAAATTCTCGAAGAAGGACCAGTAGCCCATCAGGTTCGAGATGGATTCGAGCAGTGGGTGCCCGGCATCGAGTCCGGTCTGCGCGACCTTGCCGGGGCGCAGGAGATCGGAGACGGTGAAGCCGGTGCCGGACGCCTTCAGGCCGAGTCCAGCGAAGCTCTCGAAGATGATGCGGGCAAGGTTGTTCCAGTTGCCGATGATGTAAGCGAAGACGCCGACGAAGCGTTGAGAAGGCGGCCGGACCTGCGGGTTCTTTTCACCACCGGCTTTACCCGCAACGCCGTGGTCCATAACGGCATCCTCGACACCGGCGTTAACTTTTTGCCCAAGCCCTTCTCGATGGAAGACC
>CAIJOA010000044.1 GCA_903822185.1 uncultured Rhodospirillales bacterium
TCGATGATCCTGGCGTTCGGCAGCATCAGGTGGATGAGGCCGATATGGCGAAAATTGTTCGGCATCTTGTCGATGAAGAACGGCCTTTCCCCGCGATAGACGCGCGTATCGGCGAGGTAACGTTCGCCCAGAGCGCGCGCGTCTGACTCCGTCAGATCGGCCAACGCTCCCGGGTACCGGGGATTGTCGAGATCGGGATTGGGACCCTGGAGTTCCAGAACGATTCTCTGGACGTCGGCCAGTTCCTGCGTGCCCTCCACCTGCGAATGCGAGGCCAGGATCTGCTCCAACAGGGTCGAGCCTGACCGCGGCAGTCCCAGAATGAAGATGGGATCGGGTCGTGGATCGCCCCAGCCTGCGCGTGTGGCGAAAAAGCCCGCTGTGCAAACCTCGATCTGTTGACGCGTGTTAGTTTCGATGATCTCCGGACGGTAGCGGCTGTCGGCGCGCTTCAGGGCGTTGCCGCGCTCGTAGTAGGTCCAGGACTCCGCTGTCTGGCCTCGATCCTCAAGGGCCTTGCCCAGGGCGAAGCAGAGATGCTGGCGATCCACCAGCGCGGTGGTCGCGGCCGCCTCTCTCGCCCGCATCTCCGTGAGTTCCGCGTCGCTGAAACTGTAGCGTTTCAGATTGGCGAGGCTCCAATAGGCGTCGCCGAAGTCGGGGCGCGCCGCCGCCGCCGCGCGGTAGGAGGCGATCGCCTCATCGGTCTCGCCGACCGTCTTCAGCGCGTGCGCCAGCCACAGGCGGACGTCGGCCGAACCCGGCGCATCGGCCAGCATGCCACGGTAGATGGTGATCGCCCGCAGGTTGTCGCCCAGTCCCACCGCCGCGGTCGCGGCGTGCATGCGGTAGTCGAGATTGGCCGGATCGAGCGTGCGGAGCTCTTCGATCACCGCGCTCGCCTTGGCATACTTGTGGCGGCTGACGAGGCACTGAGCGTATTCGCCGCGGGCGGCGCGGTGATCGGGGGCCATGGCGAGCACCGCCTAAAGTGACGAAAACCGAGATCGAACGACTCGTGAATGCTTTCAATCCGATCGAAGGTCGTGCCATTATCGTTCCGGTTTGGCGCGGCAAACGCGGCAATCCGGTTTTGTGGGCCAAGCGATTTTTTGCGGAAATGCTGACGGTTGACGGCGATGTGGGGGCGCGAAGCCTGTTCACGGCCTACCCCGAAGCTGTCTCGGAAGTCGAAATGGAAGGCGACGCTGTCCTGATGGATATCGATACGCCCCAGGCCCTCGCCCGGCTCGCCGCCACGTCCAAAATCGACGCTTAATTTTTTTCCGAACGGATTGAATAAAGCATCGAGCGCCTCCGTTATCGATGCGGCCAGAACAAAAACTCGGAGGGGCCCACCAAATGACTACTCTTATCGGTACCGTTACGCTTGCAGGCACCCTCTTTGGCGCCTTGATCGGCCAGATCACGACCGGCGCGGAATTCGCGGGCGTCGTTATCGCCTCTCTCGTCATCATGTCGCTGGGTTTCGTCCAGGACTAAGCTTCGCCTTCGGCGGCCGCTCCGGCGGCTAAAAGGACGGCGGTCTGCCGTCCCCGAGACTTAGTCCACTCTTCCGGTACGCAGGTACCGGTTACGGATAACCCAGCGTTTAAATCGTTCGCACCGCTTTCGCCGGATCTTCCCCGGGGCGGTTTCGCGTGCTCTGACCTTAGACCGGGTAGCCCTTCGCCTTACCGGCGAGACCGTCGAACAAGCCCAGCATGCGCTGCCGCCACCCATAGACCGAGTCTTCTTCGAGCAGCAGTTTGAAATCGCTGATGCAGCGGCACCATTGAAAGCCGCCGAACAGGGCGTAGTCGGCATAGAGCGGCTGCTCGCCGCCGAAGAAGGGCTGCGATTTCAACACCTGCCGTAGCGGCAGGAGGCTGTCCCGGAACGCCAGAACATCCTGGTCGCGGTTGGCCGCGACCTCCTCGAGCGTCTTGCCGAAGCGTTTCTCGCGGCTCGTCCGGAAATAGTCGCGATCCTTCGGATCGATGTGCTCGAAGATATCCATCAGCACCAATTTGACGAGACCGACGCTCAGCACCGAATCGGCCCAGCCGGCATGGAAGCGCGACAAAGCCTTGCCGGAAGCGCCGCCGAACAGCGACGGCCGGTCGGGATAGGTCGCTTCGAGATATTCGGCGATCGCCCAGGAATCGTTGATCCAACGGTCGCCATCGACCAGCACGGGGACCAGGGGCTGTTTGGTGACGGCGATAACGTCTTTGTCGGTGAAGCGCCAAGGAATGGTTTCGACCTCGAGCCCTTTATGGGCCAGCGCCATTTTGGTGCGCCAGCAATAGGGACTGAAACGCCGGTCGGTTTCGGCGCCGGCAAGGTCATACAGCTTCAACATCGCTATCCCCAGTAGCGCCCGGTCGCGCCAACCGCGACGACGATCAAACCCAGCAATAGATTGAACTCAACGATACGGCGGATCTTGTTGAGCTGCACTGCCGCGACCGGGAAATCACCGCCATCGACCGCGATGCGAAAACGCTTCCACGGCGAAAAGAACAGATGGGCGAAGGCGAGCATCATGATGATGCCCAGGCTTTCCATGATGATGACGTGGAGCCCCTTGATGCCGTGGCTTTCCATGCCGAAGCCGGTGACCAGCAACAGTACGATCGCCGCCCAGGCCCAGTTGAAAAACCGCGCGAAGATATTCCGCCACAGCGTCAGCCGCGCCGGCGCGTCCAGCGCGCCGACCGAGGGCCGGACCATCTGATGCGCGAAGAACATGCCGCCGACCCAGATGACGGCAGAAAGGATATGGAGCGTAAGGAATGAAATGATCATGACGGCATTTTAGCATGCCGCCGCGGCGGAAGTCGCGCCTCGTCAATCCGTCAGTTGGCGGCGCAAGACGGCCTGGGTTTCGGGCGGCAAGGTTTCGATCGCGCTCGTCACCGATCTGAGCCGCTTTCGCAACGCATAGACCTGGTCCAGCAGGTTGAGGATCAGCGGCATCGCATCCTCATCGACCAGCAGCTCGTGGCGCAGCTCGACGATCAAATGCACCCGCGCCACATCGACATCGTGAAAGGCATAGCCGTGGCTGGACTGCTCGGGCAGAACCCAGCGGGCCATGATCCAGCTTTCCAACTCGGCTGCTTCCAGCCCATTGATCCGGCTGAGCAGGGTTTCGAACGCGATCATGCTCGGACTCCCTTACGCGGGTCGTAGGGGTGGTTTTCGCTCCAGCTCTTGAGGAAGCCTTCCAGTTCCGGATCGGTTTCCGTCGGCATGGTGACTTTGAGCGTGACCAGCTCGTCGCCTTTGCCGCCGACGCCCTTGCCGCGCAGCCGCAGCACCGTGCCGCTGTTGGAGTGGGCCGGCACGGTCATGGCGACGGCGCCGGTCGGCGTCGGTACCGTCACCTTGCCGCCCAGCAGCGCCTCGCCGATCGTCACCGGCAGATCGACATGAATGTCATTGCCTTCGCGCCGGAAAAGCGGATGCGACGCGATATGGATTTCGATCAGGGCGTCACCGGCCGGGCCGCCGCCGATACCGGCACCACCCTGCCCGCCGAGACGCAACACCTGCCCATCCTGCACGCCGGCCGGAATGGAGACTTCGAGACTCTTGCCCGGCGCCAGTTCGAGTCGTTGCTTCGCGCCGTTCACCGCCGCAAGGAAATCGACCGTCAAGATGTATTGCCGGTCTTCGCCCTGCATGCGGAACCCGCCGCCTTCGCCACCGCGGGCGCCACGGCCGAAGAAACTGAACAGATCATCGAGGTCTTCGGGCGATGCGCCTTGGGTCTGGCGATATTTCGTGCCGGCGCCGCTATCGGCGAAGTCCTGATAGGAATAGGCACGCGGACGTTCCGCGCCTGTCTCGTCAATCTCACCGCGATCGAACGCCGCCCGCTTGTCCTTGTCCGACAGCAATTCGTTCGCCGCGGAAATTTCCTTGAACGTCGCCTCGGCAACCTTGTTGCCGGGGTTGAGATCGGGGTGGTGTTTCTTGGCGAGCGCACGATAGGCGCGGCGGATATCGGCTTCCGTCGCGTCCTTCTTTACGCCCAGCACATCGTAGGGATTTTTCGCAGCCATGATGGAAGGCATATGGGTATTCCCCCACCGTACCCCAAGGGCTTGATTGCTTTGCCCGAAGCCATTCGATATTCTTGGCGTTATTCATTGGGGAGTAGCCGCCCGGCTTCGACCGGGCTGTGCGTCAACATACTTGGTTCGGTCTTGATCGAGCCATGGCGCGCAGGAGCCCTGATCCTCCGACAGGATCGCGTATCTCAGATACGGGCATTGGCGAGACCAACGGATTGACCCACCGGTACCGAGCCGGCGGGGCAAACCGTGGTCTCTGGTCAATCTCGGTCTGGAACTGTCCGTCGGCATGGAAGCTTTTCTCATCTCACTGGCGAGCGTGACGATTGCCGAAATCGGCGATCGAACCCAGTTATTGTCGCTGGCCCTCGCCGCGCATTACCGCAAGCCATGGACGATCATCGCCGCGATCTTCGTTGCAACGATCGTCAATCATGCCATCGCGGGATTTCTGGGTGCCTGGTTCGGCAGCTTGCTGACGCCCAAGGTTCTCGATCTGCTGGTCGGCATCAGCATGCTGGCGATGGCGCTGTGGGTTCTCCACGCCGACACGCTGAAAGAAGACAAAGAGGTCAGCAACCGCAGCGCCTTCCTCGCGACCCTCGTCACCTTCTTCATCGCCGAAATCGGCGACAAGACCCAGATCGCGACGATGGCCCTGGCCGCCGCCTATCCCAACCTGCTTGCTGTGGTCGCCGGCACAACGGCGGCGATGCTGATCGCCAACACGCCGGCCGTCTTCCTGGGCGACGCGCTGTCCGGCAAGCTGCCGATTCGCAAAATGAACTTCGTCGCCTCGATCATCTTCGCGCTGCTGGGAATCTTCTTCATCTATCGCGCTTTGAGTAGTTGATCGAACCTGCCCATCTGCCCACCATCTTGACCCACTGCAATCCCACTCCCTAAAATCGCGTCAACAATTTAGGGAGGAAAGACGATGGCGAGGCACATTCCAGGGCCGCTTTATTTCGCGCAACAGGGCGACACTGGCCTGCCGATGCTGTTTCTTCATTCCACACCCGACGACCATCGGTTGTGGATGCTGCAGACGGCGCATTTCTCGAATTGGTACCGCACCATCGCCGTCGATCTCGCCGGTTACGGCAAATCCCCGCCACCGCAAAAGGGCGTCAGCGTCAGTGATCAGGCCGAAGCCTGCTGGGAAGTCGTCGATCGCGTCACCTCGGGTCAGGTCATCATTCACGGCAATTCGCTCGGCAGTCACGTCGCGATGTATATGGCGAAGCAGCAGCCGAAGCGCATGCCGGCGCTGATCCTGTCGGGCTGCGCCTATCTGCCGACGCGCGAAAACATGATCCGATGGCGCGAGCGCTATCAGGAAGAAGGCATCGCCCTGCGCTATGGTCAGATCATGGATCACTTCGCGCCGGATTCACGCGAGCGCAAAGACGTCCAAGCCTATGGCCGCATGGTCACTGAGCTGAACAATCTCGGCACGCTGGAGACGATCATCGCCATGAACGAGGCGTTGTCGATCCCCGATCCCGACTCGCTGTTCGAAGCGATCGTCGCGCCGACCATCATCATCAGCGGCACCAAGGATCGCAATCACCCCAAAGCCATCGACCTGCAGAAACACATCAAAGGGTCCGAGCTGTTCAGCATCGAGAATGCCGGTCATTCGATGATGATCGAGCAGCCGTGGGCCTATGACGAAATCTGCATCAATTTCTTGAAGAAGCTCGGCCTCTTCCCAGGCTGAGTTTCGACCTTCCCCGTTCAAAAGATTATCCGTGGCACACGCTAAAGTCGTCGCGATCGAAGAGCATTTCTGGACCCCGAACCTTCAAGCCGAAGCGATGATCGGTGTGCCCGCAGGTCTTACCCCGCATTGGTACACCGGCCTCAGCGATCTCGCCGATCGCCGCCTTAAGGAGATGGACGAGGCCGGTATCGAGTTCCAGGTCATCGCCCATGCCCCACCGGGCGCGCAGAACAAGCCGGCCGAAGAGTCCGTCCGCTTGTCGCGTGAAGCCAATGACATGCTCTATGAGGCATGCCGCGCTCATCCCGATCGTTTCGGCGGGTTCGCGCTGTTGCCGACGCCCGACCCGGAAGCGGCCGCCGATGAACTGGAACGCACGGTTACGAAATACGGCTTCAAGGGCGCGATGATCCATGGCCTGACCCATGGCAGCTTCACCGACGAGAAGCGCTTCTGGTGCATCTATGAACGCGCCGCCGCCTTGAACGTGCCGATCTATATCCATCCGGGTCCGCCGCATCCGGCAGTGATCGATGCCTATTTCAAGGATTACCCGACCATGGTTGGGGCCGGCATCGGCTTCACCTTCGAGACGGCGACCCATGCCATCCGCCTGTCGATCTGCGGCCTGTTCGACAAATTCCCGTCGCTGCGAATTATCCTCGGCCATATGGGCGAAGGCTTGCCGTTCCTGCTGTGGCGCTGCGACATGGCGCTGTCGCGCGACAAAGGTTTGAAGCGCAAATTCCAGGATTATTTCCGCGAGCATTTCTACATCACGACCAGCGGTAACTTCTCGTACCCGGCCCTCACCTGCGTCGCCGCCGAGATGAGCACCGACCGCATCCTATTCGCCGTCGATTGGCCTTATGCCTCGAACAAGGAAGGGCGCGAGTTCATCGACAACGCGCCGCTGTCGCCGCACGACAAGGACAAAATCCTGCGGCACAACACCGCCAAGCTGTTGCGGCTCTGAGATGAACATCGCGAAAAGACTTCTCGGTATCGCCTTGGGCATGGCCCTTGGCGCGTCCGCCGCCCAGGCTGACGATATCCCGACGATCCGTATCGCCTGGGGCGGCGTGCCGTCGGGTGCAGCGCCGCTCGCCGTTCTCGAAAAGCCTGGCATCGCGTTGAACGAGGGCAAAACCTACAAGCTGCAATTCACCCATTTCGGCTCGTCGCCGCCGATGATTACGGCGGTATCGACCGGCGACGTCGATATGGCGGGCCTTGCCTATTCGTCCTTCGCGCTGGCGGTGGAGAACGCGAAGCTCGACGACCTGCGCGTCATCGCCGACGTGTTTCAGGACGGCGTCGAAGGTTATTACAGCACGCAGTTCATGGTGCTGAACGATAGCCCGATCAAAACCGTCGAAGACCTTAAGGGTAAGATCGTCACCTCGAACGCCGCCGGCAGCGCCGTCGATATGGCGTTGCGCCAGATGCTGACCAAGCACGGCCTCAAGGACAAGCGCGACTACACGCTGGTCGAGAGCGCGTTCCCGAACATGAAGTCGCAACTGCTCAACCATAAGGTCGATCTGATCTCGGCAACCCTGCCCTTCGCCGCCGACGCGCAGTTGAAGGCGTCGGCACGCACGCTGTTCACCCAGAAAGACGCGATCGGCCGGTCGCAGATGATCGCGATGACGGTGCGGGAATCTTTCCTGAAAAAGAACCACGCCGCCGTTGTCGATTTCCTCGCCGATTCTTTGCGCGAGCTGAAATGGTACGCCGACCCGGCGCATCACGAGGAAGTCGTCAAAGCGGTCACGGAGTTCACCAAGACCTCGCCCGAACTATGGGACAGCTACATCTTCACAAAGGGCGACGTCTATCACGACGAGAAGGGCTTGCCCGACCTCGACGCCTTTCAACGTAACATCGACACGCAACTCGAATTGGGCTTTTTGCCGAAGCCGCTGGACATCAAAAAATATACGGATCTGAGCCTCGTCCAAGAGGCCGTGCGCCAGCTTGCACCTTAGGGAGATATCGATGCGGGCACTCTTTCTCGCCGGACTGATCGCGTTGCCGATGCTGTACGGCATCGCGGCGCGCGCCGACGAGCCGGTCAAAATCCGTGTCGGCTGGTCCAGCGCCAATGCCAGCATCATCCCAACCGGGCTCGAGAAAAAGGAGCTGATGCTGCATTACGGCAAGTCCTACACCGTCGAGCCGGTTCGCTTCGGCGGCAGTCCCGCCGTCATTACCGGGCTCGGCACCGGCGATGTCGATTTCGGACAGCTTGCCTATTCGGCCTTTGCCTTCGCGATCGAGAACGCGAAGATGACCGACCTGCGCATCATCGCCGACGTGTTTCAGGATGGCGTCGCCGGTCATTACACCGGCAAGTACGACGTGCTGCAGACCAGCCCGATCAAGACGGTCGAGGATTTGAAGGGCAAGGTCCTCGCCGCGAGTGCCGCCGGTAGCGCCATGGATATCGGCTTGCGCAGCATGCTGCGCAAACATCATCTCGACGATCGTAAAGACGTGACCATCATCGAGGCGCAATTCCCCTCGATGCCCGCGATGCTGACGGAGAAAAAAGCCGACCTGATCAGCGCCACGGTGCCGTTTTCCGAAGACCCCGCCTTGGCCAAAGTCGCACGGACTTTGTTCACGCAGAAAGACGCCGTCGGCGAAACCCAGATGATCGTCTGGGTCGCGCATGAATCTTTTTTGACCAAGAACCGCGCCGCTGCGATCGACTTCCTCGAAGACTCCCTGCGCGTCCTCGCTTACTTCCAGGACCCGAAGAACCACGAAGAGGTCGCCGCCATCCTCGCGCGCTTCATGAAGCAATCGCCGGAGCAATTCGGCTGGATGTTCACAGATGGCGATTTCTATCGCGCGCCAAACGGGCGGCCCAATCTCAAAGTGATGCAGGGCAATATCGATCAGTTGCACCAGCTCGGCATCATCCCGGCGCCTCTCGATGTCGCGCACTATGCCGATCTGAGCTATGTCGATGCCGCCGCCGCGCGGCTGTCCGCCAACCGCAAGTAAGGAAAAACAAGATGAGCCGGATTTTTGGCCCGATCCGTCAGTTTGCCTATGTCGTCAAAGACATCGAGGCAGCGATGGATCATTGGATCAACGTCATGGGCGTCGGGCCGTTCTTCTACATGAAGGACCATATGGCACCGAATAACATGTATCGGGGCAAGCCCTCGTCGGGTCGTCTCAGCATCGCCTTCGCGAACAGCGGTCCAATGCAAATCGAATTGCTGCAGCCGCTGGACGACGCCCCATCACTGCTCAGCGACTTCCTCAAGGAAGGACGCGAAGGTCTTCAGCATGTCGCCTATTGGACGACCACCTTCGACGCGGATATCGAACGCTACAAGAAACTCGGCTATGAATTGATCCAGACCGGCGGCATGTCCGGCCCGAACAACGGCAATGCGTTCTTCGCCGGTGACGGCTATCCCGCCCTGGCGCACGCAATTGAAATCTCGGATATCAGCGGCACCAAAGGTGCGATGTTCAAGAAGATCGCCGATGCGGCGGTCGATTGGGATGGCAACGACCCGATCCGCAAATTCCCGCCGGCATAATCTAGGTCGGCATACGCAACACGAGCCCTTCGACAAGCTCAGGGTGAGGATAATTTGTGCGCGGCATCGAGCGGTCGATGCAAAACGCCTTACCCACCTCACCCTGAGCTTGTCGAAGGGCGCTCGATATTCGCGCAGGCGCGTCAAGCACGAACGCTATCTCTTAATCATCCCGCGTGACGCTCGACCCATTGGGCATAGGCGGCAATGAACTTGCCCATGAACTCGCGCGTCGCAGCAACCGTCAGCTTTCCTTCGCCGTCGAATAATTTATCGGCGCCGCCAACATAGGCTTCGGGCTGCTGCATCGTCGGCATATTGAGAAAGACGAGGCTTTGGCGCAGATGATGGTTGGCGCCAAACGCGCCGATCGCGCTGGGCGAGACGCTGACGATCGCCGCGGGCTTCTTGTCCCAGACGCTTTTGCCGTAGGGCCGTGAGCCGACGTCGATGGCGTTCTTCAAAGCGGCCGGCACAGAGCGGTTATATTCCGGCGTGACGAACAACACGCCGTCTGCCTTGCGCACGCGGTCGCGAAACACCGTCCATTCCGCCGTCGGCTGGGCATCCATATCCTGATTGTAGATTTGAAGCGCGCCGATCTCGACGATTTCGAGCGATAGGGACTCCGGCGCCAATTCCTTGAGCGCGTGCGCCATTTTGCGATTGAACGATTCTTTGCGCAGGCTTCCGACGATAACGACGATATCTTTGGCCATAGTGATCTCTCCTTTGGTCGCTTAACCGTGCGGGGCCGAATTGGATGCTCAGGCGTCGGCAGGCAACCCTGTCAGCTTGAGACTTTCCTGCCAGAGCAACGCCGCCGTTCGATCGTCCCGCGCCGGTGCGTCGGGAGCGACCACTTTGCACTTATCGAAATATTCGCCGGTCACACCTTCGACCTCAGGCGAAGCGGCGAGATAGACTGGGGTCTTGCCGCCGCTCTCGACCGAGATCGCCATGATGCGCTTGCCAATGGCCAGCACCCATTTGAAAAGGCCTTGGTTATTGTCGCCGAAGCTCGTCGCGACGAACCCCGGATGAAGACAGTTCGCGGTGACGCCGGTGCTGCCAAGCCGCCGGGCCAGTTCGCGGGTGAACAGGATGTTGCACAGCTTCGAGCGCTGATAAGCGCGCCAGCCGCTAAAGGATCGCTTCAATTGGAGATCGTCGAGATCGAGCGTTGCGCCGCGATGGGCGATCGATGCGACGTTGACGATCCGCGCCGGAGACGAGGCAATCAGATGGCTGCGCAGCAGATAGGTCAGCAAGAAATAACCGAGATGATTGAGCGCGAATGTCCTCTCGATACCTTCCGGCGTCTCTTCGCGCTTTGAGAAGAACGCGCCCGCATTGTTCAGTAGAACGTCCATTTGCGGCGCGGCCGCCATAAGGATCGGTGCGAGACGCCTGATCTCATCCTGACGCGACAGATCGGCATAATGAATTTCAACCACAACGCCTGGCACCTCGCGGCGAAGCCGTGCGAGCGCCGCTTCGCCCTTTGCCGGATTGCGTCCCACCAGAACGAGACGCGCGCCCATCGCGCCGAGCTTCAGCGCCGCTTCAAGGCCGATGCCATCAGTCGCGCCGGTGATGACGCAGGTTTTTCCCTTCACGCCGTCGCCATGATGTCGCGGATGGTTTGAAAGGCTTGCGGCGTCGAGGTCGTCAGGATCGAATGATCAGGGATGCGCGTGTCGTAGTCGCTGCCATCGAGGAAACGCGAATAGCCGCCCGCCTCTTCGACGATCAGCGTTCCCGCTGCGTGATCCCACGGCAGCGACCGCGAATGAAGCGAGAATTGCGACATGCCTTGCGCGACAAGCATATATTCGATGCCGCTGCATCCCTGATTGTGAACACCGAGAATGCGTCCGCTTTCGCGAATAGCCTTACCGGCGCGATTGCCGGACGGTGTCTTGCCATACGCCGAGCCCGTTAAATGCGACGCCGCGATATCGGGCGTAACAGCGAGACGCTTCGTGCCCATCCACGCACCCTTGCCTTTGAGCGCCCAGATCATCGTGTCGGCAACCGGGTTGTGCAGCCATCCGCCTTCGACCTTGCCACCACGCGTTAGCGCGACGATGACCGCGAAGCCGGGATTACCTTTGACGAAATTCGCGGTGCCGTCGATGGGGTCGATAATCCAGACCGGCGCATCGCCCGACAGCAAGTCGAGCTGCGCTGGATTTTCCGAAACGCTCTCTTCACCGAGGACATGCCCGCCGGGGACGATGCCCGTCAGCAGCCGCGTCAATTCGCGTTCGGATTCGATGTCGGCAACCGTGACGGGATCGCCGGGTTTCTTTTCCCGAACATCGCCGCTGCCCAACGCCCGGAATCGCGGCAGGATGACACTGCGTGCGGTGTCCCGGATAAATTTTGCTATGATTTCGGGATCGATCATCAGCGACATGATGAGACCATTGGGTTGGATTTGCTATGGTGGAATTGAATACCGATTTCGACGTCGTCATCATCGGCGCGGGCGCCGCGGGTGTCGCCGCGGCCCATCGCCTGAGCCGGGAAAATCTGAAGGTCATCGTCCTCGAAGCGCGCGACCGGTTGGGCGGCCGTGCCTGGACCGTGCCGACGGCGCTCGGCAAGCCGGCCGATCTCGGCTGCGAGTGGCTTCACTCCGCCGAGATCAATCCCTGGACAACGATCGCCGAAGAACTCGGCTTCGGTACCGACCGGACCCTACCCGACTGGACCAGCCGCATCGCCATTCATCACGGCGCCGATGCGCATCACCAATGGGAAGCAGCACGTGACGCACTCGAAGAAGCTTATGAACGCGCCGCGCTCGCACCGCAGGACAGCGCCGCCTCCGATCTGCTGCCGGCGAATGGACGCTGGAACAAATTGTTCGATGCGATCAGCACCTGGGCAAACGGTGCCGAACTGGAACGTGTCTCGGTCTATGACCGTCAACGCTACGACAACACGGCGCTGAACTGGCGTTGCTACGGCGGCTACGGCACGCTGATCAGTACCTACGGCGCCGATCTCCCGGTGCAACTCAACACCCTCGTCGAAAGCATCGATCATAGCGGCAAGCTCATTCGCATCGCGACCAATCGCGGCGCGATAACCGCGCGCGCCGTTATCGTCACGATCTCGACCAATCTCCTCGCCGCCGACGCGATCAAGTTCACACCCGCTTTGCCTGCGATCAAAGACGCCGCGGCAGGACTGCCGTGCGGCGTCGCCAACAAACTGTTCCTGAGCATCGACGGACCCGAACCGAGCGATACCTATCTGCACCTGACTGGACGCACCGACCGCACCGGTACCGGCAATTACCAGATCCGTCCGCACGCTTGGCCGATGGTCTCGTGCTATTTCGGCGGGCAATTGGCGATCGATCTGGAGAAGGCCGGTCCCGAGGCTATGACCGCCTTCGCGGTCGATGAATTGGCCGGCCTTTACGGCGACTCGATTCGCGGTCGCCTGCATTTCCTCGCCAGCTCCGCCTGGGCGACCGACCCCTTCGCCCGTGGCTCCTATTCCTGCGCTTTGCCGGGTCACGCCGATGACCGCGCCATTCTTTCGACACCAATTGATGATCGGTTGTTTTTCGCGGGCGAAGCTTGCTCGCGCGAACATTTCGGGACGGCCCACGCCGCCTTCATGACGGCAACGGCGGCGGCAGAACGGATCGTTGCCTTAAGGCAATGATCACAAATTAGGCAAGTGTTGGCTAAAAGCTGCTATAGGTAGCGGGTATATTGGGGAGTTGTTTCGATGGTAAGAGCGTCTCGCGCGGGTTGGATAGCGGCTTTGTGCCTCGTCCTAACCTGTTTCGTATCGTCCGCGCACGCGCAGAACCTTTTCAGTGATTGGCAGAATTCACCCGGCATCGTCTTGCGCCCTCTGGGCGGCCCGACGCCGGATTGGACCTATACGGTCGGCGCCGGGGTCATTGCCCAGCCCGCCTATGAAGGCTCAAACAGCATCCGGTTGTCGGCGTCACCCGATTTCGACATCCGCTACAAGGACGTTGCCTTCCTCTCTTTGGGCGAAGGACTCGGCGTTAACTTGCTGCGCGGCACCACCTACCGCGCCGGCGTCGCCCTAACCTACGACACCGGCCGCATGCACAATGCCGCCACCCGTCTTAAGGGCACCGGCAATATCGATCCGGCGCCGGTGGTGAAGGCGTTCGTTCAGTATTCTTTCCTACCGGTCGTCATCAGCGCGGATATCAAACAGGCGCTGACCAGCTATCAGGGTCTGATCGGCGAAATCGGCGCCTATATGCCCGTGGTCGCGAACGAGAAGCTGCAGGTCTTCGTCGGCCCGCAAGTGACCTTTGGCGATTCGCGTTACATGCAGGCTTATTTCGGGGTCACGCAGAATCACGCAGCCCCACAGTCGCGCTATGGCGTCTATAAAGCCAGCGCCGGCCCGAAAGACGCCAAGTTCGGCGTCAGCGCTTTCTATCACTTCAACGAACATTGGTTCATCGACGGTACGTTCGGGATCGAACGTTTGCTCGGGTCGGCTGCCGGCAGTCCGCTGGTTCAGACCCGTTGGGCACCGGCGGCGACCAGTGCCCTCAACTATACTTTCTAGTCTTCGGACTAGTCTTTAGGCACTCTCGCGATGCGGCGTTTCAAGCGCCGCATCGCCGCCTTCAGCCGGTGATCGAAACGCGATCTCCTCAGCACCTGCCAGCACAAAACATATTGCTCCGTCGCAAAGCTTTGCTTGAGGCGATTGGAGCCCGCGAGGAAGTCGTAACGCGACACGCCCTGTAATGCGTTGTGGCGCAGCGCCATCGCGTGACTGGCCACACCGGGGCTTAGCTTGCGGTCGCCATCGTCGAAGCCGCTTTGATAAGCATAGACGGTATCGCCGTGCCGGAAATTATAGAGATACCCAATCGCCTCAGCCCCCGCCGCGATCCGCAACAACTGTATTTTGCCGTTTTTAAATTCGCGCTCGATCAACGCGCGGTGAAATCGTTCGAAGGCGGGCACGGCAAAAGCATGCCGCTTGTGCCGACGCTCCCAGGACGCGACATGCAGCAGCTTCAGCGCGGCGAAAAACACCAGCGCCTCGGCAACGTCGCCGGCTTCCCGGATGGTCAGCGCGCCGCCTTGTTCATAGCCGCGCCAGATGCGGCGCAATTGTTGCCGCGCGTTGCTGCTCAACACCGTACCGACATCGCCGTTGGATGCCGCGATCGGCGTGAGATCGGTGATGAAGCCGGGTTCGTCGATCCGTTCTTCGAGCAATCGCCCCGCGACGATTGGTTCGGCAACACCGGGCAAGGACAACGCATCGAGCCCCACCGCATCGCGTTCAAACCATACCGTCAATTCGGTCAGGATCGTCTTCTCGTCGGCGGCAGCGCAGAGAAAGCCGTTATGCTCGACATAGATCGTATCGAGATCGGCTATGCCCGTGGCATTCAGAGAGAGCGTCCGCGCCGGCAGCACCGTACGCCGCGTGCCGCCCTCGACGCCCAGCGCGAGGCCGATCGTTTCATTGCCCAGATGCGCCCGCAACAGGAACGGCGTTACCTCGGCAGGCAAGGTCGCGAGCCAGGTACCGATCCACGCCCACGAGCGAAAGAAGCCTCGCCCCGCCTGCGCTTCCAAGGCACGCCATTCAGCCCCGATCTGCTCGAGGGGCGGCAGAGCCTCGCGTGTGATCTCGATACGGGCGGACATAATCTCAGCCCGAACTATCGGACATTCGGGCGTGCCGGTGTAATCTAAGCGCCGTCATGAATGTGGTCGAGACCCCGGACTTTCTTCATCTGCCCCCACCGATTGCGGCGTTGTTCACGCGTGCCGCCGAGCGCAGCTTCTTTGCCTTGCCGATCTGGTACCACGTCCTATCGCGTCACGGAACGGACAAGGACACGACGGCCAGGATTTATCTCGATAATGCGGCCTCACCTCATGCCGCCCTTCTTTGCCAACAGCAAGGCACGCCGCGCCGACTCGTCAGCCTTGCCAATTTTTACACGACCGAGCACGGCCCGATACACGCGGCCAACGAGCCGCAACTGGCTGATGCCCTCGCCGAGATCGCACACGGCATCGCATCGGAAAAACCCGGTTGGCAGAGCCTGCAACTGACGGGACTCGATCCCGCCGCCACCGCCTATCCCCTGTTGATCGCCGGCTTCCGTCATGCCGGCTGGCGCGTCTTTCCCTATTTCGATTCGGGCACCTGGTACGAGGATACCGCCGGGGTCGATTTCGCTCAGTATCTCGCCGGTCGCCCCTCGACCCTGCGCAACACTTGGCGCCGCCGGTCAGCCAAGCTCGAGGCCGACAAACGGGCCAGCTTCGTCTTTCACGAGGATGTGACGGCGATCGAATCCGGCATCGCCGATTACGAAGCGATATACCGCACCAGTTGGAAAGGCGGCGAACCCTATCCCGACTTCACGCCGGCGCTGATACGGGCGGCTGCCGCGGTCGGAGCGCTGCGGCTCGGCATCCTTCGCGTCGATGACCGCCCGGCGGCGGCGCAGATCTGGCTGGTCTGGCGCGGCCATGCCACGATCTACAAACTGGCGCATGACAGCCATTTCGACGACCTTTCGGTCGGCACGATCCTGACCATGCGAATGTTCGAGCGGGTGCTGGAACGTGACCGACCGGCCGAGATTAATTTCGGCCGCGGCGACGATCCCTATAAGAAGCTTTGGCTAACGAAGCGGCGGGAACGCTGGGGTTTGCTCATGACGAACCCACGAACCTTAACCGGGCTGTTTTTGACGATCCGCGAGAACATCGCCGCGCTCTTACGACGCTGGCGTCCGGCCAAGGCAAACGGTTAAGATCGCCGCGCCGTCTGTTGGTTCCGGAGTAAACGCCCATGATGGGTTTGGTGCGCCTGTCGCTGCGCCGCCCTTATACCGCTGCGATTACCTCATTATTGATCCTGCTCATGGGCGGGATGGCGATCACCCGAATGATCGTCGATATTTTCCCGATCATTGACATCCCCGTCGTCTTGGTGTCGTGGAACTATCCGGGCCTGTCGGCGACGGATATGGAGCGCCGCGTCGTCCTTGTCAGCGAGCGCGCCTATTCCCAGGCGGTCAACGGCATCGACCACATCGAATCCCAGTCGATCCCCTCGACGGGCATCATCAAGGTCTATTTCCAGCCGGGCGCCGATATCGGCGGCGCGATCGCCCAGATCGACGCTGTCAACAACACCATCCTGCGCCAAGTGCCGCCGGGCATGACGCCGCCGAACGTCATTCAGTTCAACGCCTCGTCCGTGCCGGTCATTCAGATGACCGCCACCAGCCAGACGGTTCCCGAACAGGTCATCTCGGATTACGCGCTGAACTTCCTGCGCTTGAAGCTGTTCACCGTGCCCGGCCTGTCGGTGTCCGCGCCGTACGGTGGCAAGGGCCGTCAGGTCATCGTGCAGCTCGATCAAGCCCGCATGGCGTCCAAAGGCGTGTCGGCGAGCGACGTCGTCACGGCGCTGCAAACTTCGAACATCATCGTCCCCGCCGGCGTCGCGCGCATCGGCACCCGGGAATATAACGTCGCGCTGAATTCGAGCCCCTCGACCGTCGATCAGTTCAATCAATTGCCGCTGGGCATGCGCAGCGGCGTGCCGGTAACAATGGGCGACGTCGCGCATGTGTCCGACGCCGCGGCGGTGCAGACCAACATCGCGCACGTCAACGGCCAGCGCGCGGTCTATATGTTGATCCTGCGTCATTCGGACGCCTCGACCATCGCTGTGGTCGATGCGACCCGCGAACTCATGCCGGAAATCCAGGCAGCGGCGCCGAATGGCATCGCCCTGTCGCTCAATTTCGATCAATCCGTCTTCGTCCGGTCGGCGATCAACAATGTCGTGCGCGAAGCGATCATCTCGTCGATCCTCGTCTCGCTGATGATCCTGTTGTTCCTGGGTAGCTGGCGAAGCACGGTCATCGTCGCCTTGTCGATTCCGCTGTCGCTGTTCGTCGCGCTGCTGGGACTGTTGCTGCTAAACCAGTCAATCAACCTGATGACCCTGGGCGGTCTGTCGCTCGCGATCGGCCTTCTTGTCGATAACGCGACGGTGACGATCGAGAACATCCATCGTAACCAGTCGCTCGGCAAACCCCTGACGGTCGCCATTCTCGACGGCGTATCGGAAGTCGTGCAGCCGCTGACCGTCGCGACGATGGCAATGTGCATCGTCTTCTTCCCGGTCGTGCTGCTGACGGGGCCTTCGCGGTTCCTGTTCATCCCACTGGCCATCACCGTCGTTCTGGCACTGATCGCTTCTTACGTGCTGTCCTTCTCGGTCGTGCCGGCCTTCTCGCGTTACCTGCTGGCGGGCGAGCATCATGATGCCGAGCCGACGGGCTTGTTCGGCCGCGCCGGCGCCAAGTTCCAAGATGGGTTCGAGTGGTTGCGTCGCGGTTACGGCGACCTGCTCGCCTTCGTTCTCGGCTTCCGCGCTTTCGTCCTGATCGCGACTGCGGTGCTTCTCGTGCTGACAGGCGGGGTCGCAACCGTTATCGGCACCGACTTCTTCCCGACATCGGATGTCGGCTTGATCAAGCTGCATTACCGCGCCCCGATCGGCACACGCCTCGAAGAAACCGAACGCTATGTCGCCGATGTCGAACAGAAAATCCGCGAGATCATTCCGCAGGATGAACTCGGCACCATCAACGACGTCACCGGCACGCCGAACTCCTACAACTTGTCGATCGTGCCGTCGGATAACGTTTCCAGCGGCGACGCCGAAATCCTGATCCAGCTCAAAGGTGAGCACAAGCCGAGCATCGAGTACGTCCATCAGATTCGCGAAAAGCTGCCGCCGCAATTCCCCGGCGCGCAGTTCTATTTCCAGAACGCCGACATCGTCAGCCAGGTCCTGAATTTCGGCCTCTCCGCGCCGATCGACGTGCAGATCAGCGCCTCCGACTTCAATCAAGCCCGCTTGATCGGCCAGCGATTGATGAAGGCGATGCAGAAGATTCCCGGCGTCGCCGATACGCACATTGCGCAGCTTTTGGACTATCCGTCGCTTCAGGTCGATGTCGATCGCTTGCGCGCTGCCGAACTCGGCATCACGCAACGCGACGTGTCGAACAACATGCTGATCGCGCTTTCGACCAGCCAGCTCGTGGCGCCGTCGCAGTTTCTTAATCCGACCAACAACGTCAATTACAGCGTCGTCGTCTCGGTGCCGACGCAGCAATTATCGACCGTGCCCGATCTTATGAGTACGCCGGTCAGTCAGCCGAACGCGCCGCTGCAGCCGTTACTGACCAGCGCTTTGGCGACGATGCCGAACGCACCGGTGACACGCCTGTCCGACGTCGCCAGCATCCGGCCCAGCACCAGCTTTGAATCTCTCAATCACTACACGGTGCAGCGTGTGGTCGATGTCGTCGCCAATGTCGATGGCCGCGATCTGGGCGGCGTCGCCGGCGATCTGCGAAAGGCCATTGCCGAGGTGATGAAGGGTCAGCCGATCACCACCCATATCGACATCCGCGGCCAGAACGAAGTCATGGAGACGTCGTTCCGAAATCTCGCCCTGGGCCTCGTCCTCGCCATCGTGCTCGTCTATGCGCTGCTGGTCGTGCTGTTCCAGTCCTGGGTCGATCCGTTCATCATCATGATGGCTCTGCCCGGCGCGCTGATCGGTATCCTCTGGATGCTGGTGCTGACTCACACCACCATCAATGTTGAATCCTTGATGGGCGCGATCATGTCGGTTGGTATCTCGGTATCGAACTCGATCCTGGTCGTCAGCTTCGCGAACGAGATTCGCGCGCGCGAAAAGCTCAATGCTTTCGATGCGATCATCGCTTCGGCCAAGACGCGCCTTCGTCCGATCATGATGACCGCGCTGGCCATGATCCTCGGCATGATCCCGATGGCGATCGGCGCCGGTGAAGCCGGCGAGCAGAATGCGCCGCTGGGCCGCGCCGTCATCGGCGGCCTTGCGATGGCAACGATCGCGACTTTGTTTATCGTGCCGATTTTCTATACGCTTTTACGCCGCAAGCCGCCGACGCTGTATGAACTCGACCGCCGTTTCACGGCCGAGGCAGCCGGCTCAACAGAAGGAGAAGGCGCCCATGGCTAAGTCCACGGGTGGATGGAAGATCTACCTCACCGGCGGTCTCTGCTTGATCGTCGCTGCGGGCGGGGTCTTCTATATCAGTCACGGGCGCGGCGCGGCCGTCGCCGCGGCGCGCGAGGAGCTTGAAACCAAGACCGCCCTCGGGCCGCAGATACAGACCGTCGCCGTTACCAAGAGCCCGGCGGTGCGCGATGTCCGGCTGCTCGGCGATGCGAAGCCTTTCGCCACCTCCACGCTGTTCTCGAAAGTCGCCGGCTATCTCAAAACGATCTCGGTCGATAAGGGCGATCAGGTCAAAGCCGGGCACGTGCTGGCCGAGATCGATTCCGCCGAAACCGACGCATTGTATGATTCTGCACAGGCCGACCTTGCCAATAAGCGCAAGCTGGCCGACCGCGACCGCGACCTCCTTACCCGCGGCAATGTCGCGCTGCAATCGCAGCAGACGTCGGACACGAACATGCGGATGGCGCAACAGAATGTCCGCAATCTGGCGACGATCAAATCCTATGAAAGCATCCGCGCGCCGTTCGACGGCACTGTGACGGCACGCTACGCCGATCCAGGTGCGTTGATGCCCGCGGCCACGACCAACCAGGCGACGTCCCTGCCCGTCGTGACGATCTCAGATACGACGAAGTTGCGTGTCAGCGTCTATGTCGAACAGCGCGACGCCGCCTTCATCCATATCGGTGATGTCGCCGATATTACCGACGCGACCGATCCCGAACGCAAAGCCCAGGTGAAGATCAGCCGTACCGCCGGTGCGCTCGATCCCAAAACCCGCACGCTTTATATCGAGCTCGATGTCGATAATAAGGACAATGTTTTCGTGCCCGGCTCGTTCGTCTATGTGAGCCTGCACCTGAAAGTGCCGAGTTTCATGCAGTTGCCGGTCAGCGCGCTGATCATCCGCAACAACATATCTTACGTCGCGGACATCACCGACAAGGGCGAGATCAAATTCCATTCCGTGAAAGTCGCCGGCACGGACGGCGACGTCATCACCTTGACGGAAGGCGTCGAGGTCGGTGAAAAAGTCGCGATCAACCTGCCGGGCGAGGTCGTCGAAGGCGACCATGTGCAGCTCGTCCAGAACCGGAAATAGGTAGGATAAGCCAAGCTTGCGCCCGGACGGCGGTCTAGGGTAAGAGCATAAAATTACGCAACTAACCCCGCCAAAAGCGGTGTCACTGCGGAGCAAGAATTGCTCCGCTGCTTCTCCAAGGAGTGACTTTGGCAAAAGAAGACTTGATCGAATTCGACGGCGTCGTGACTGAACTTCTCCCCGACGCAAGGTTCCGGGTTCGTCTCGACAATGGCCACGAAACGCTGGCCTACACATCGGGCAAAATGAAAAAGAACCGTATTCGAATCCTCGCCGGGGATCGGGTCACGGTCGAAATGACGCCCTACGATCTGACCAAGGGTCGCATCAATTTCCGCCATAAGGACGAGCGCGCGGCCGCCGTGGTCCCGCCGTCCCGTCCCCGCCCGGCGATGCAGCGTCGGCGCTGACGCCGAGGTCTGCCGTCAGGTGGGCCGAAGCAGATGGACGCTGAACAGCTTGGCCGGATCGGTCCAGCAGCGCATTGCCGTAAATCCCGCCCGTGCCGCAAGCTGCTGAAATTCCGTCACGGTGTATTTGCACGAATCCTCGGTATGGATTCGCTCGCCCGCCTTGAAGCGGAAACTTTCCCCATCGACGGTCACGATCTGATCGGCTTCGCTGCGGATAAAAATTTCGATCCGCCCGCGCTCTTCGCTGTAGGACGCATCATGCGCGAAACGCGCAATATCGAAATCGCCTTTTAATTCGCGATTGATCCGCGCCAATAAATTGAGACTGAATTCCGCCGTCACGCCTTGTGCATCGTTATAGGCGTCATGAAGAACTTGGGGGTCTTTTTTCAAATCGACGCCCACCAGCATCGCGCCTTTCGAACCGACGACGCGGCGGCAGCCGGCGAGAAAGTTGATGGCCTCGGCAGGTTCCAAATTACCGATGGTCGAGCCGGGGAAGAAACCCAAGCGACGGCCTTCGGCTTCGGGAATTTTCGAGAGATCCATCGGCGCCATATAATCCGCGCAGACCGCGACGACCGATATATCCGGAAACAACCCCGCCACCGCATCGGACGCCTCTTTCAAGGCCTCGCGCGAAATCTCGATCGCGACATAGGACGACGGCCGATCGAACGCGTTCAATAAAATACGAACCTTACGCGACGAACCGCTGCCGAACTCGACGAGTTGGCAATGCGGTCCCATCAAGGTGCCTATCTCGCCAGCATTGGCTTCGAGAATGCCCATCTCCGTCCGGGTCGGATAATATTC
The DNA here is from genome assembly GCA_903822185.1 of uncultured Rhodospirillales bacterium. Taxonomy (GTDB): domain Bacteria; phylum Pseudomonadota; class Alphaproteobacteria; order ATCC43930; family CGMCC-115725; genus CAIKMD01. The sequence goes on from CAIJOA010000044.1 coordinate 21,807, forward strand.
GGGCAATTCACAAATCGCCTCGAACAGTTCCGAGCCGCGCTCGTCATAAAGAAAGCGACAGGGGATCGATTTCTCGCGCCCGCTCAACCCTTCGATGACGCAATCGCGGAAGCTTTCCGCTTTGGGGGTCTGATCGTGAAATTCTGCGCGTGCCGTTTTCGAACTCATGCGTCCTCCGCGAGGCGAATGCCACTAAATACCCAGCGCGAGGCCGGATAAAAGAAATTGCGATAGCTGATGCGAACATGCTCGGCAGGCGTCACTGCCGCCCCGCCCCGCAACACCATCTGGTTCGACATGAACTTGCCGTTGTATTCGCCGATCGTGCCTTCCGGGGGCCGATAGCCCGGATAAGGGCCATAAGGACTTGCCGTCCATTCCCACAAATCGCCGATCATTTGACGGAGCGCCGGGCCGGTATCCGGCGCGGCTTGAGGATGAAACAAGGTGCTCTCGATCATATTTCCCGCCATCGCGACATTGCTGTCGGCGGCGGCGACTTCCCATTCCGCTTCGGTCGGCAAGCGCTTGCCGCTCCAGCGCGCGAAGGCATCGGCTTCGTAAAAGCTTATATGGGAGACGGGTTCGGCCAAATCCAGGTCGCGGCGTCCGGCCAGCGTGAAGATGGTCCAACGATCGCCGTCGCGGCGCCAATAGAGCGGCGCTTCCCAGCCCTCGCTCTGGACCGTGCTCCACCCGTCCGACAGCCAGAACTCGGCGCGCTGGTAGCCGCCATCGTCGATGAAGGCGAGATATTCGCCGCAGGTCGCCAGCCGTGACCCGAGCCGATACGGCTCGAGCCATGTCTTGTGGCGCGGCCCTTCGTTATCGAAAGCGAAGCCGTTGCCGCCGTAGCCGATCTCGCGCAGTCCGCCGTCGAACGCGATGAACTGCAACGGCGATGCTTGATCGGTGTGCTTCGGCGTCGGCGCGCCATAAACCGGATCGAGCAGGTTGAGCGACAGCACATGCTTGATATCCATCAGGACCAGTTCCTGATGCTGCTCTTCGTGATTGAGGCCCAACTCGAACAATGGGGCGATCTCGCTCCATGCGGTCTCATCCGCCGTCGCGATCAGCTTTTCCATTTGAGCATCGACATGCGCGCGATAGGCCGCGATCTCGTCGATACTGGGACGCGATAAGAGTCCCCGCTGCGGACGCGGATGGCGGGAGCCGACGCCCTCGTAATAGGAATTGAACAGATAGCCGTATTGCGGGTGGAAGACGCGATAGCCGGGCAGATACGGCGTCAGGATGAAATTCTCGAAAAACCAGCTCGTATGGGCGCGGTGCCATTTGGTCGGGCTGACGTCCGGCATCGACTGGATTGTCTGGTCTTCGGCCGACAGCGGCGCCGCAAGCGTTTCCATGCGGGCGCGGATCGTCCGGTATCGTTGAAGCGCCGTTTCGCGGTCGTTGGGGTTGTAAAGGGCTTGCCGTGCCATCGCTGTCATAACGCCCGCGTTTTCCCCTCGGTTGCTCATCGGGCCGGATTGCCGCTACGGTACCGCCTGCCGGCCCCAACAGCCCTTTAGAGGGTCTTGTAGAATCGGGGAAGGCTGACGAGATATTAGCCGGCCCAATAGGCTAAAGGAATTTGGCAATGAAGTGGCGGAGCGGTGTGGTTTTCGGGATATGCGCGATGCTCGCGCTGGCTCCCTCGTTTGCCGAGGCGCGCGCCGGCGGCGCCTATCGTTCGGGCGGCGGCAGCAGCTTCTCCAGCCAGGGAAGCCGTGGTAGCCAGACCTATCAATCGAACGGCGGCGGCGCCATGGAGCGCAGCCTGACCCCGCGCCAGCAGCCCTCCTCGCCCTCCGCGCCTGCTTATGGTGGCGGTATCGGCGGTTTTGCCTCGCAGCATCCCTTCCTGACCGGCATGTTCGGCGGCCTCGCCGGCTCCTGGATCGGCAGCATGCTGTTCCCGCATTGGGGCGGCATGGGCGGCGGCTACGGCGGCGGTGGCGGCATGCTCGGCTCGATCTTCACCTGGCTTATCATCATCGGCGGGGCCTGGTTCATCTACCGGATGTTCGCCGGTCGCCGCACCGCGACGGCGCCTTACGAGAGCACCGGCATGGGTTTCGGCGGCGGATCGCCGACGCCGCTGTTCGGCGGTTCGGGCGGCGGCTACGCCGCGCCGCAGCCGGCCCGGATCAGTGTCCAGGCCACCGACTACCAGCAGTTCGAGGAAGTCCTTCAAGGCGTTCAGGGCGCTTGGACCAAGGCCGACCTCGCCGCCATGCGCCGCTACGCGACACCTGAAATGCTGTCTTATTTCAGCGAACAACTCTCCGAAAACGAGAGTCAGGGCGTCAGCAACCACGTCGAGAATGTCGAGCTGATCAAAGGCGATGTCCGCGAGGCCTGGGACGAAGGCCGCATGCAATATGCAACGGCGCTGATGCAGTGGCGGGCACGGGACTACACCGTCCGTAACGACGGGCATGCCGGCGAAGCGCAGATGATCGTCAATGGCGATCCGCAGCGTCAGGTTGAAGTCAGCGAGTTGTGGACCTTTGCCCGCAGCCCGGATGGTCGTTGGCTGTTGTCCGCGATCCAACAGATCTAAGCATTGAGGCGTGGCTGCATCGGCGATGGAGCCACGTCTTAAAACCGATATTATCGTCCAGGCGGCGCTAAGACTTTCGACCCAGCAAGCGATCCCGATGGTGATCGCACGCCGGGGCGATGGCGATGCCGGGACCATCCTCGTCAAACTCAACAAACTCGATCTCGGCTGTATCGTCCTCGCCCAGACCCGCACGCCCGGCGGCGAACTGGCCTGGATCAAAGCCACTGGCGAGAACGCCGTCCAGGAAGCCGAGGCTGACGCTTACATCGACCGACAAGTCAAACGCGATCCCGATATCTGGGTCGTCGAGGTCGAGGATCGCGCCGGCCGTCCCGTCTTCCAAGGACGAATTCTTTGACACGTTTCGCCTCGGCTTATGACGGCGCGAGACCGTGAATATCGACGCCGGAACGCATGAACTGGCGCTTCGCGACATCGGCATTCCGTTCGCGCAATTTCGCCGCGCGCGCATGAAGCAGATCCTTCAGCCGTTCGACTTCATCCAATGGCAAGGCATCGACGACCGGCTCCGGCATCGTTTGGGCGTTCTGAGTCACGGCACGGCGCAATTGAACGACATTGTCGCTGTTGCTCCAGGTCACGGGCGCCGATTCCTTGGCTGCGAAGCCCTGACGGAATTCGCCGGTTCGATGCTCGCTGGCTGGCCCCTTGGCGACCGGGGCTGGCTTCATCGCCCATCGAAACGCGACGCCCGCGCCGAGCAGCGCACCACCGACGAGCGTGAGGCCGATCGGCCGGCTGAAATCGCCTTGAGCCGCAGCGCCGGCAACCGTCGGCACCCACCATCCCAGCGCACCCAGCGCCAGACCGGTTGCGGCATATCCGTAAATCCTCACCCGCGTCATGATTTATCCTTATCGACTTTTCACCTTACCTGACGCGATAAAAGCAAAGCCCGTGCCGACTGAGAAAATACACGTAAATACAATGGACTATCCTTCGAACTTCACCCTGGTACCGGCGACATTGTCAAGTTCGCCGACGGTCTGTGAAGCAGCTTTGCACTTTGGGGACGGCCTGTAATGACCAAGCGGCTTTGCGTCTTTTGCGGATCTTCGATGCCGCCCGACGGGCGATACCCCGAAGCGGCCGAGCGGCTGGGTACGCTGATGGGCGAGGCTGGCGTCGATCTCGTTTATGGCGGCGGCCATATCGGCCTGATGGGCATCGTCGCCGACGCGGCGCTCGCGGCCGGGTCAAAAGCGATCGGCGTCATTCCGACGGCCCTCAATAGCCGTGAAGTCGGTCATCTCGGGCTGTCCGAACTGATCGTCGTCGCCGACATGCATGACCGCAAAAAGCGGATGTTCGAGCTGAGCGACGCCATCGCTGTGCTGCCCGGCGGGCTCGGCACGCTAGACGAGGCGTTCGAGGCGATCACCCTGCGCCAACTGCGCTATTTCGATAAACCGATCGTGCTGGTCGATGTCGCGGGCTTCTGGCAGCCGCTGGTCCGGCTGCTGGATCATATCACCGATACCGGCTTCGTCCCGTCGCAGGGCCGCGCGCTCTACGCGGTCGCAAGCCGGGTCGAGGATGTGATTCCGGCGTGTTTTCCGGCTTGAGGAATTGCAATTCGATCGAGCGTCCCTCGACTTCGCTCGGGATGAAGTAACGATGTGCGCCGCAGAGA
>CAIJOA010000045.1 GCA_903822185.1 uncultured Rhodospirillales bacterium
AATCCAGTCTGTTCGCGCACTGGATTGCTTCGCTACGCTCGCGATGACGTTGAAGTGTTAAGCGAAATCTGCCGCGAGGGCTTCGCGTACCGCGCCGGATATGATCGCCATATGACCGTAATGTGGATGATCGATACCGCACAGAACCTGCACGTCGGGATCGCGGAACTTCTTGATCTGATCCGCCGTGAACGGAAAGCGCACGAACTGCACCGATGACGCTTTGCCTTCGGGCGAGGTGTTTTCGCGCGTCGGGTCGGGGATGCCGTTGGCGCGCTCGCCGCCGACCGAGATATACATTTTATTCTCGGCGCCGCCGAGTTGACCGAGCAGCGCCGCGCGGCGGCCGGCATCGGGAATTTCGAACATCACCGTCGCGTAGAGATCGTCGCCTTGCGGGATCAGCGGATTATAGGCTTCGAGCTCTTCGGCGATCTGGGTTTCGCCGCCACGTTCGATATGCAGCATCTCGTGAATCTGATGCCACATCGTGTCGTAGCTTTCGAAATAGAACGTCGCGATCGGACCGACCCCGATGCGGCGATTGCGCTTGATCTCAGTGATCTGTTTTTTCAGCGCGACCCGATCTTTCGCATAGAGATCGGGCGCGAGAATATCGGCGCGGGTGATCTGACGTTTAGCGGCCATTACAACTCTCCGTCCGTCAGCCCATAGGCGCGCGCCATAAGCTCGATCGGGTGCAGTGTTTCGGGCTGGGACGCGCCCGGTTCGCTTTGCGCCTCGGCGCCCTGTTGTAGATGCAATGCGGCAAGCGGACATTCCGACGCGAGAAACGCCTTGTCCGAGCGCGCAACTTGACGCGAGGGCGGACGGCCGACCTTCATCGCGATATCGAAATTCTCTTTCTTCACGCCCCAAGAGCCGCCATGGCCCGAGCAGCGTTCGATCACGTCGAGATTCTGACCGGGCATCAGTTTCAGCATCTCGGCTGCCTTGGCGCCCATGTTCTGCGCGCGCGCGTGACAAGCCAGGTGGAGACTGACGCCACCCGGAATTTCGGTCATGCCCGGCGCGATGCCTTCTTTCTTGGCGATATCGACGATGTATTCGCTGAGATCGAAGGTGGATTTCGCCAGCCGCGCGACATCGGGATCGTTCGGCAGCATTAATGGCCATTCGAACTTGGCCATCAACGCGCAGGACGGGATCAGCGCGATGACGTCGTAGCCTTGATCGAGATAAGGCTTGAAGGTCGCGGCGATATTCTTCGCCTTGGCGGCGACGCGCGACAGCTCCCCCTGTTCCATCTGCGGCATGCCGCAGCATTCCGGATAGACCACCTCGGTTGCGACGCCGTTCTTCGCCAGAACGGCGCGGGCCGCTTCACCGATATCGGGATTGTTATAATTGACGAAGCAGGTCGCATACAGCACCGCTTTGCGGCCAAACGCCGGCGCAGCCGCATCGGGCGCAGCGTTATCGCTAGCGGCGCGCAGTTCGAACGTGCGCGCGTGAAATTTCGGGAGCGCCGCTTTGCGGTCAATGCCGAGCACCGCTTCCATCAACGGACGGGTCAGCTTGTTATCGACATCGGACGCCCAATTGGCGAGCGGCGCGACGACGCGGGCCATCTGACCGTTGCGGTCGGTTTCGGCCAGCTGCTTATCAAGCTGCTTGCCCTCGCCTCGTTTTTCCTGTGCCGCGCGATGGCGCAGCATCAGATGCGGGAAATCGAGATTGAATTCGTGCGGCGGCACATACGGACACTTCGTCATGAAGCACATGTCGCACAGCGTGCAGGCTTCGACGACCGCGCCGTATTCCTTCACATCGACGTCGTGCAGTTCGCCCGACGGCGTCTCGTCGATCATGTCGAAGAGGCGCGGAAAGCTATCGCAGAGGTTGAAGCAGCGGCGGCACCCGTGACAGATATCGAAGACGCGCGCCAATTCGGCGTCGATCTTCGTCTGGTCGTAAAAATCCGGGTCTTGCCAAGCAATGGGGTGACGCATCGGCGCGCCGAGACCGCCCTCGCTCATGTCCCGCTTCTCCTCACTCAAGAATTAAAAATGCGAAGGGACGCACAGCGGCGTCCCTTCACCCTTAGATCAACCGGAAAAGCTTCCGATCACCCTTGGCATCAGCCGAGGGTGTCGAGGGCCTTCTGGAAACGGCCAGCATGCGACTTCTCGGCTTTCGCGAGCGTCTCGAACCAGTCGGCGATCTCGTCGAAGCCTTCTTCGCGCGCGGTGCGGGCCATGCCCGGATACATGTCGGTGTATTCGTGCGTCTCGCCGGCGACGGACGCCGCGAGATTGAGAGCCGTGCCGCCGATCGGCTTGCCGGTCGCCGGGTCACCCGTCTCTTGCAGATATTCGAGATGGCCGTGCGCATGGCCGGTCTCGCCTTCCGCGGTCGAGCGGAACACAGTGGCGACATCGTTGTAGCCTTCGACGTCGGCCTTTTGTGCGAAATAGAGGTAACGGCGGTTCGCCTGGCTTTCGCCGGCAAAGGCTTCTTTCAGATTCGCTTCGGTTTTGCTTCCCAGCAGCTTGGCCATAGTAAGGTCCTCCTTAGATTAGAATGTTTCCAATTACACTCCGGCAACGTGCCACTGTCAATGGCATCGAGCCGTTCGCTCCGGTCAGGTTTTCTCGCCCACCCGGATGATCACATCGACACGGCGGATGGTGCCTTCGGGCGGTACCGGGAGGTTCGTTACCTCGATCCGGTCGCCGGCAATATCCATCAGCTTGCCTGATTCTTCGAAAAAGAAATGATGGTGGTCGGCGATGTTGGTGTCGAAATAGGACCGCGCCGTATCGACCACGACAGCACGCAGCAGCCCCGCATCGACGAATTGATGCAGCGTATTATAGACCGTCGCCAGCGATACCGGCACCGCTGCCGTCAGCGCTTCATCGTGAAGCTGCTCGGCCGTGACGTGACGATCGCCTTTTTCGAACAACAGCCGCGCCAAAGCCAGCCGCTGCCGTGTCGGGCGCAGCTTGGCGGACCGGAGCAATTCCAGGGCGTTGGTAAAAGGCCGGACGGCGTTCATCAGCGGAATATGGGCATAACGCCCCTTCCAATTTAGAAGCAATCCAAATCTAACCCGAAACGGGAAACAGGCAAAGCCTGCATTCCCGGATCGCGAAAGCCTCACGCGGTTTTGAGGCTAATCGCCGGTTTTGAGGCGATCGACGAGCTGGCTGACGGTTGGAATGAAGCCGTTTTTGTAAAACGGGTCAGTGCCGAAACGGAACGCGTTATGTCCCGCGAACATCAGCTCTTCTTCGCAATCGTCGGAATGGCTGATCGCCTGTAGCGTCTTCTGAATGCAGAAGCTGCGCGGATCGGCCTTCTTGCCGGTGGTGCCTTCCTCGTTCTGCGCCCAGTTCGAGAAACCGCACGCCGAGAGACAACCCATGCAATTGATCTGATCGTTCCGAATCTCGAGCGCCTGGGGCAGCGTCACGAAGATCAGCGTCGAATCCGGCGTCCGCAATGCTTCGTCATAGCCTTGCGCCATCCAGCCGAGCGCTGATTCACGATCGTGCGGGGTCAGATAAACGACGCGCTTGCGCGCGCCGATTTCGAGCGGGGCGAGATGATCGCCGACCGGCTCGATTTGATAAGCGACCTGATGCTCCGCGCGCTGCGACAACTCGTTGATGAAGTCGTTGCGCACCGCTGAGGAGTAAAATCCTGTCGGGCTGAAGTGATTGAGATAGACGTCGCCTTCCTTAAGCGTCAGCAGACGGCGCTTCCACGCGTCGGAGATGGGGCTCTCCTGCGTCAGCAAAGGCCGCGTGCCGAACTGGAACGCGATCGGACCAAGGTCCGGATTGCCGATCCAGTCTTCCCATTCGCGGAGGTACCAGATGCCGCCCGCCATCACGATCGGCGTTTGATCGAGACCGAATTCGCGCATCAATTTGCGCAGTTCCAGGACACGCGCAAACGGCGCTTCGGGCTTGTTCGGGTCTTCGACATTGGAAAGACCGTTATGGCCGCCGGCCAGCCACGGGTCTTCGTACACAACCGCACCGAGATGATCGCGGAATTTGTGATAGGCGCGTTTCCACAACGCGCGGAAAGCGCGCGCCGAGGAGACGATCGGATAATAATAAACGCCGTAGCGTTCGCAGATTTCGGCGATGCGATAGGGCATGCCCGCGCCGCAAGTGACGCCGGCGATCAAACCCTTCGCGCCTTCGAGAACGCCGTGCAGGATGCGCTCGGCCGCGCCCATCTCCCACAGGATATTCATGTGGATGCGGCCTTGGCCGTTCGCGCGTTCGTACGCCACGCGAGCCTGATGAATCCCGCCGGCAATCGAGAAGGCGACCAGTTCTTCATGCCGCTCGCGACGCGTGCGACCGTGATAGACCTGTTCGCGCTTGACGCCATTCGCGTCATAGCTGTCGGCATTGACGCCGGAAAATGTTCCGACGCCCCCGGCAGCAGCCCATGCGCCCGAGCTTTCGCCGTTGGAGACGGAAATACCTTTTCCGCCTTCAACCAACGGAAGTACTTCGCGCCCCGACATGAGTACCGGGTTAAACGCCTTCACAGCAACAGCCCTCCTGCATCGAGCCCATCATATGATGACGAGCTCTATGGGATTCAATTCGCCGGTTGAGAAACCTGCGGCGCCGCTTTGCCGCTGATGTCTTCGCCGGTCGCCTGATCGACCTGCTTCATGCTGAGCTTAACTTTGCCGCGATCGTCGAAGCCGAGCACTTTGACCTTTACCGCATCGCCGACCTTGACCACGTCGGTGGTCTTGGCAACGCGCGAGGCAGCCAGTTCGCTGATATGAACGAGGCCGTCCTTTGCGCCGAGGAAGTTCACGAAGGCGCCGAAATCGACGGTCTTCACGACTTTGCCGGTATAGACGACGCCCAATTCCGGTTCGGCAACGATGCCGCGAATCCAATCGATCGCCGCCTTCGATGCCGTTTCATCGACCGCCGCCACTTTGATCGTGCCGTCGTCTTCGATGTCGATCTTCGCGCCGGTCGTCTCGCAGATTTCGCGGATGACCTTGCCGCCCGAACCGATGACTTCGCGGATCTTGTCCTTCGGCACCGTGATCGTGGTGATGCGCGGCGCATTCGAGGAAACGCCTTCACGCGCGGCTTCGAGCGCCTTCGACATTTCGCCGAGGATATGGATGCGGCCGCCCTGCGCCTGGCCCAGCGCGACGCGCATGATCTCTTCGGTGATCGAGGTGATCTTGATATCCATCTGAAGGGCGGTGATGCCCTTCTCGGTGCCGGCAACCTTGAAGTCCATGTCGCCGAGATGATCTTCGTCGCCGAGGATGTCGGACAGCACGGCGAACTTTTCGCCTTCTTTAATGAGACCCATCGCGATACCCGCGACCGGACGGAGCAACGGCACGCCGGCATCCATCAGCGAGAGCGAGGTGCTGCACACCGTCGCCATCGAGGACGAGCCGTTCGATTCCGTGATCTCGGACACGACGCGGATGGTGTAGGGGAACTTTTCCTTCTCGGGCAGAAGCGGATGAACCGCGCGCCAGGCGAGCTTGCCGTGACCGATTTCGCGGCGGCCGGGGCTACCCATACGGCCGGTCTCACCGGTCGAGTAAGGCGGGAAGTTGTAATGCAGCAGGAAGTTCGAACGATATTCGCCTTCGAGCGCATCGATGATCTGCTCGTCCTGGCCGGTGCCGAGCGTCGCAACGCCGAGCGACTGGGTTTCGCCGCGGGTGAAGAGCGCCGAACCATGGGCGCGCGGCAGCACGCCGACATCGACCGAGATTTGACGCACGGTCTTGGTGTCGCGGCCATCGATGCGCGGCTTGCCGTCGAGGATGGCGCCGCGAACGATGTCTTTCTCGAGTTCCTTGAAGACCTTGCCGGCGAGATTCTTTTCCGCTTCGTCGGTGAAGAGCGCGGTGACTTTCGACTTCGCCGCATCGAGCTTGTTCGAGCGCGTCTGCTTCTGCTGTTCGCCATAAGCGGCGGTCAGATCGGAAGCGACGGCGGCACGAACCTTCTCTTCGATGGTCGCGGCATTGGCCGGCTTCTCGGGCAGCGCCCAGGGCTCTTTCGCCGCAGACTCGGCGAGTTCGATGATGGCTTGGAGGACCGGCTGGAACGAGCGATGACCGAACATCACCGCGCCCAGCATGACATCTTCCGACAATTCCTTGGCTTCGGATTCGACCATCAGCACGCCTTCGGTCGTACCGGCAACCACCAGCTCGAGCGACGACTTCGGCAGCTCGTCGAGCTTCGGGTTGAGGACATATTCGCCGTTGATATAGCCGACGCGGCAACCGGCGATCGGGCCGAAGAACGGCAGGCCCGACAAAGTCAGCGCCGCGGAAGCGCCGACCAGCGCGACCATATCCGGATCGTTCTCGAGATCATGGCTCAAGACGGTGCAGACGACCTGGACTTCGTTGAGGAAGCCGGGCGCGAACAGCGGACGGATCGGGCGATCGATCAAACGCGACGTCAGCACTTCCTTTTCGGACGGACGGCCTTCGCGCTTGAAGAAGCCACCGGGGATCTTGCCGGCGGCGAAAGTCTTTTCCTGATAATTGACGGTCAGCGGGAAGAAGCCCTGGCCCGGCTTCAATTGCTTCGCGCCGACGACCGTGCAGAGCACTGTCGTTTCGCCATAGGTCGCCATCACGGCGCCATTGGCTTGACGTGCAACCTTGCCGGTCTCGAGGACGAGGCGGCGGCCGCCCCACATCAATTCTTTTCGAAATACCTCGAACATGATTTTGTTCTCTCTCTATCTTTCTTGATTCTTTTTGGAAAAGCGCATGCGTGCAACGCGGACGACCATATCGGTCGTCGCGTCACGCGCGGCTTTTGAATGTAACGTTGTGAGGCGAGGGCTCAGCGGCGGAGTCCCAGGCGCTCGATCAGTTTGGCGTAACGGGAAACGTCGGTGCCCTTCAAGTAATCGAGCAGGCTGCGGCGCTGACCAACCATGACCAACAGGCCACGGCGTGAATGGAAATCTTTCTTATGACCCTGCAAATGCTCGGTCAAATTGACGATCCGTTCGGACAAAATCGCGACTTGGACTTCGGGCGATCCCGTATCGTTTGCGGTACGGCTGTATTCTTTGACGAGCTCTTGCTTACGCTCGGGCGTTATCGACATCGTTCTCTCCTTGATTAGAGGTTCATCACCCGAATTGGGCGAACGAGGCCTCCTTCAATCGCTGCCAACGCCACCAGCTTTCCGTTGCTGGTTGCGCGGATCGTCACGCCATCTGCGAACTTTTCGATGGGCATCTGATCCGATGGAAGCGACGGCGTTACGGTACGACCGCAACGCAAGGCCTCTGCTTCTGCTTCCGTCAAGGCCAGTGCCGGGATGTCGTCCAGCGCGGTCTCTAGCGGAAGCAAGTGTTCGGAAACGGCGGCACTATGCTCTAGCCCCGCCAGTATATCCAGGGAAATCGCCCTTTCCAAGCCGAAGGGGCCGACCGAAAGACGCCGCAGCGCCGTGACATGGGCATAACACCCCAATGTGATCCCCAAATCCCGCCCGAGGGCGCGGATATAGGTCCCTTTTCCGACCTCGGCCTCGAATTCGGCATGGTCGGGATCGGGCATCGCGACGAGGCGGAGGCTGTCGATTTCGACCGTCCGCGGCGCCAGGACGACCTCCTGACCATCACGGGCCAGCGCGTAAGCCCTCTCGCCGGCCACCTTGAGCGCCGAATAGATCGGCGGAAGCTGGGTGATGGCGCCGACAAAACCCGGCAAAACCGCCAAAATTTCGGCTTGGGACGGTCGAACCGGACTGGTTGCGGTGATCGCGCCCTCGCCATCGTCGGTTTCGCTTGCCTCGCCCCAGCGCAGGGTGAAACCGTAGCGCTTTTTCCCGGTGATGACATAGGAGACGGTCTTGGTGGCCTCGCCGAGTGCGATCGGTAGAACCCCGGTCGCCAGGGGGTCGAGTGTCCCGCCATGGCCCGCTTTGGCAGCGTCGAGCGCGCGGCGAACGGCGCCCACGGCCCGGCTCGAACTCATTCCCAGCGGTTTATCGAGGATGAGCCAGCCGTGAACCGGCTGGCCACGGCGCTTACGCGCCAATATCTTTTCCGTCGGGGGCTGTCCCGTCAGGGTCCGTGTCGTCCGATTCCGGAACAGGAGCGGCGAGATCGCGCTGCACCTCTTCGCGATGCAGGAGCGCATCGATCTTGCTGGCATATTCGAAGCTCGCATCGAGTTCGAACCCCAACATCGGCGCGACGCGCAGATCGATCTCGCGCGCCATCGCCATCCGCAGATAGCCGGAGGCGCGGCGCAACGCGGCCACGACCTCGGGCGCGTTTTTCCCACCCAGCGGCATGACGAAAACCGTCGCGTGTTTCAGATCGGGTGCGATGCGGACTTCGGTGACGGTCGGGCTGGCATCCTGCAGCGCCGGATCACGCAACTCGCCGCGGTCGAAAATGCGGGCGAGGACGTGACGCATTTCCTCGCCGACGCGGAGCTGTCGTTGCGACTGCCCCTGCGTCGTGGATGACCGTTTGCGAGAGGATTTTCCCGATGCCATCGACGATCACCCTGCGTAACGCAAAGCGGGAAGCCCGCGAACGGGCTTCACCGGCTTAAAGCGTGCGCGCAACCTCTTCGACTTCGAAGCACTCGATCACGTCGCCCTTTTCGACATTCTCGTAATTCTCGAAGGCCATGCCGCATTCGAAGCCTTCGCGCACTTCGCGGACTTCGTCCTTGAAGCGTTTAAGGGTCTTGAGCGTGCCTTCGTGAATGACGACGTTGTCGCGCAACAGGCGAACCTTGCCGCCGCGTTTGACGATGCCTTCCGTGACCATGCAGCCGGCGACCTTGCCGACCTTGGTGATGTTGAAGACGTCACGGATCGCCGCGTTGCCGAGGAACTTCTCGCGGCGGGTCGGCGACAGCATGCCGCTGAGCGCGGCCTTCACGTCGTCGATTACCTCGTAGATGATCGAGTAATAACGGATTTCGACCGTGTCGCGGCGGGCGAGATCGCGCGCTTGCGGATTGGCGCGGACGTTGAAGCCGATGATCACAGCGCCAGACGCTTTGGCGAGGATCACGTCGCTTTCGTTGATGCCGCCGACGGCGGCATGCAGCACGCGCACGACGACTTCCGAGGTGCCGAGCTTTTCGAGCGACGCGGTGATCGCTTCGAGCGAACCCTGCACGTCCGATTTGACGACAACGGCAAGTTCCTTGGCAGCGCCGACGGAGGCCTGCGCGAACATCTGTTCCAGCGTGCCACGCGCACCGGCAACCGCGTTCTGATCGCGGCGGCGGCGTTGACGGTAGTCGGCGATGTTGCGTGCCTGGGTTTCGTCAGCCGCAACGGTGAAGTCGTCGCCGGCCAGCGGCGCGCCGCTGAGGCCGAGCACTTCGACCGGCATCGCCGGACCCGCTTCGGTGATGTTCTTGCCGCGATCGTCGATCAGCGCACGGACACGGCCCGATTCGCTACCCGCGACGAAGATGTCGCCGACGCGCAGGGTGCCACGTTGGATGAGCACGGTCGCAACCGCGCCGCGGCCCCGTTCCAGCTGCGCTTCGATAACGCTGCCTTCGGCCGGACGGTCGGGATTAGCTTTGAGATCGAGCAGTTCGGCTTGAAGCAGGATCGCTTCTTCGAGCTTTTCGAGATTGATCTTCTTGGTCGCCGACACCTCGATATCGAGCACGTCGCCGCCGAGGCCTTCGACCACCAGTTCGTGTTGCAGCAGTTCCTGCCGCACGCGATCAGGATTGGCGCCGGGAAGATCGATCTTGTTGATGGCGACGATGATCGGCGCACCCGCCGCTTTCGCGTGACGAATGGCTTCGACCGTCTGTTCTTTGATGCCGTCATCGGCGGCAACCACGAGAACGACGATGTCGGTGACGTTGGCGCCGCGCGCGCGCATCGCGGTGAAGGCCTGATGGCCCGGCGTATCGATGAAGGTGATGCGCTGGCCGCCCTTCAAGGCGACTTGGTAGGCGCCGATATGCTGCGTAATGCCGCCCGCTTCGCCGGAGACGACATCGGTTGCGCGCAACGCGTCGAGCAGCGAGGTCTTGCCATGATCGACATGGCCCATGACGGTGACGACCGGCGGGCGCGAGACGAGCATTTCGTCGGCGTCGTCTTCGCCCTTCAGGCCGATTTCGACGTCGGATTCCGAAACGCGTTTAATCTTGTGGCCGAATTCGGTGACGACCAGTTCGGCGGTATCGGCATCAATCGCCTGATTGATGGTCGCCATCACGCCCATCTTCATCAAGGCTTTGATGACATCGACGCTGCGCTCGGCCATGCGGTTGGCGAGTTCTTGAACCGTGATCGTTTCCGGCACGACGACGTCGCGGACGATCTTGGTATTCTCTTGCAGCATCTGCAGCGCGCGAAGTTTTTCGCGCTCGCGATGACGGCGCACCGACGCGAGGCTGCGCTGGCGTTCGTTGTCTTCTTCGTTGAGAACCTTGGTGACGGTGAGCTTCGCATTACGGCGTTGCTCGTCACGACGCGGCACCGGCGTCGGACGACGCACGACCGCGGCGCCGCGCGGACTGCCGGGACGGCGCGCCGCTTCTTCTTCGGGCTCTTCCTCGACGACTTTGACTTTGCCCGCGGCGGTGAGCGCTGCGACTTTGGCCGCCGCGGCCTTTCCGGCACGCTCGGCAACTTCGCGGCGCGAATCTTCGTCGGCCTTTTCCGCCTTACGGCGGGCATCGTCTTCGGTGTGACGCTTGGTGTCTTCTTCGCTCTTGCCGGCCGCGACTTCAGCGGCTTTGCGTTTCGCGTCTTCTTCGGCGCGCGCGGCATCTTCGACAGCGCGGCGTGCATCTTCCTCGCGCTGGAGATCGGCATCGATCAGCGCTTGGCGGCGTTGTTCTTCGGCCGCGGTCATCGCGCCCTTGAGCGCGCGAACGCGATGGGCGCGTTCTTCTTCGGTTAGACCTTGCGGCAGGACGACGGCGCGGCGCACCGGCGCGGCGGTCGTGGGCTTAGCGACGGCAGGCGTTGCGGCAGCGGTCGTGGTTGTCGCTGCAGCAGCGGTTGCCGTTACGGCAGGCGGCGCTTCGGCAGGCTTATCCAGCGACGGGCCGGCGACACGTTTCTTGCGTACCTCGACCTGCACGGTCTTGGTCCGGCCATGCGGGAAGCTTTGGCGCACCTGACCGGTTTCGATCGGCTTACGCAGCTCAAGCTTTCCACCCGGACGAACCAGGCTTAACGGCCGCTTCTCTTGGTCGGTGTTATCGGTCACTCACATCCACCTTTACGTCGGCACGAAAGCCCTGAAGCCGTCGTGCCTCGACGAGAAATAATTCCGAAAGTCTTCCCAGCTTCAGCGCCGCATGAACCGCATGCTCGCGCCCGAAAGCCTCCCCAAGCTCAAACGCACTCAAACACGATACCAACGCCGAACCCGGCGCCATGGCCGCGAGCTTCCGACGCCCGTCAGCCGCACCGTCCGTCGCCGCAATCAGCGCCGCGATCTTGTTCTCGGCGAGCACGGCCTTGACCTTCACGAACCCGACCATCGCCAGACCGGCGCGCCGCGCGAGCCCGATCAGCTCCATGCAGCGTCGCACCAACAAGGCTTCGATACGGTCTTCAAGACCGGCCTCGACCACGACTTGCGCCTTCGCCGCCCGGGCAAAGAGCCGTTTCGAGACGGCCTCGGCCACTATATCCCGGCGGGCGGTCAACCACAAACCCCGGCCCGGCAGCGTTCCGGCGACGTCCACCGCGATCCTGCCCTGCGGATCGACGACAAAACGCAGCAATTCGGCCTTTGGCCGAATCTCACCCGTCACAAAGCAGCGCCGCGTCGGCCCCGTCAGACGCTCTTCTTCGACCGCAGGAGAGACGGGCTCTCCCTCGACAGAGGACGGCGCTGGGATGACGGGAGCGGCAGCGCTCAAACGGGGTTACTCCGCCTGTTTGCCCTCGCTCGCCGCCGGTTCGTCGGCGAACCAATGGGCGCGCGCGGCCATGATGATGGCGTTTGCCTCTTCCTCGTCCAGCTTGGCGCCGGCGCCGGCCATTTCGATCAGTTCGTCGGCAGCAAGATCGGCCAGGTCGTCCAGCGTTTTGACGCCCTTTTCGCCGACCGCCACCAGGAGACCGGGGGTCATGCCCTCGATTCCGGCGATCTCGTCGCTGACGCCGAGTTCCTGACGCTTGGTTTCGTACCGCTCGTCGCGTTCCTTGAGGAAGGTCTGAGCGCGCTGTTGCAGCTCGCTCGCCACATCCTCGTCGAAGCCTTCGACGCCGGCGAGATCTTCGAGTTCGACGAACGCAACTTCCTCGACCGAGGAGAAGCCTTCGGTGACAAGCAAATGGGCAATGACGTCATCGACATCAAGCGCCTCGATGAACATCGCCGAGCGGGTACGGAATTCTTCCTGACGACGTTCGCTTTCTTCGGCTTCGGTCAGGATGTCGATATCCCAACCGGTCAGCTGCGACGCGAGGCGCACGTTCTGGCCGCGACGGCCGATCGCCAGCGACAACTGATCGTCGGGCACGACGACTTCGATGCGGCGCTGTTCTTCGTCCATGACAACCTTGGCGACTTCGGCCGGGGCCAACGCGTTGACGACGAAGGTCGCCGGGTCTTGCGACCAGGGAATGATGTCGATCTTTTCGCCCTGAAGTTCGGCGACGACGGCCTGAACGCGGCTGCCGCGCATGCCGACGCAAGCGCCGACCGGGTCGATGCCGTGATCGTTCGAGATCACCGCGATCTTGGCGCGGCTGCCCGGATCGCGCGCCACGGCGCGGATTTCGATGATGTTGTCGTAGATTTCCGGCACTTCCTGGGCGAAGAGTTTCGCCATGAATTGCGGATGGGTGCGCGACATAAAGATCTGCGGGCCGCGCACTTCCTGGCGCACGTCATAGATATAAGCGCGCACGCGTTCGCCCTGGCGGAAGCTTTCGCGCGGCAGCAATTCGTCGCGGCGCAGGATCGCTTCGGCGCGGCCGAGATCGACGACGACATTGCCGAATTCGACACGCTTCACGAGGCCGTTGACGATCTCGCCGACGCGATCCTTGAACTCTTTGTATTGGCGCTGACGTTCGGCGTCGCGAACGCGCTGCACGATGACTTGCTTCGCCGTCTGCGCGGCGATGCGGCCGAAATCGATCGGCGGCAGCGGATCGGTGAGAAAGTCGCCGACTTCGGCTTCGGGGTTGAGATGCCGCGCCGCGGCCAGCGTGATCTGCGTCGCTTCGTTCTCGATCGGGTCCGCGACTTCGCGGAAGCGCATCAATTTGATTTCGCCGTTCTTGCGGTCGATCTCGGCACGGATATCGTATTCGAGACCGTATTTGGAACGGCCGGCCTTTTGAATAGCCTGCTCCATCGCCTGAAGCACCTCATCGCGGTCGATGCCTTTGTCGCGCGCGACGGTGTCGGCGACTTGCAGCAGTTCGGGCCGGGGATAAGAGTTTGCGGTGGCCATGGACGTTTTCTCTTCAGCTAAGGTTTTGCGGTTGCGTCGCGGCGAGCAACTCTTCGGTTATGACGAGCTTCGCCTTCGAAATCAGAGAGAGCGGATAAGAGAGGGTCACGGTGCCGACCATCACTTTGGCATTGTCGCCATCGAGTCCCAGCAGCTTGCCTTGAACGCGCTTGCGCCCATCGGTGACGCGCTGCAGTTCGATGCGGGCCTCGAAGCCGGCCCAACGTTCATAGTCGCTCGGCCGCGTCAGCGGACGGTCGATACCCGGCGAACTGACCTCGAGCATGTAGGCCAACTCGATCGGATCGGCGACGTCCAGAATGGCCGAGACGGAATGGCTGATATCGGAGCAGTCATCGACCGTCATCGCCGCTTCGTCTTTACGCTCGGCCATGATCTGCAGAGTCGGGCGTGTCTTGCCGCCCATGAACTGTACGCGGACGATGCGATAGCCCATCGAATCGAGCGATGGCGCGATCAGGGCCTCGATTTGGCCTGCGTCGAACACGGGGTTTTCGTTGCTCCAAAAACAAAAAGTGGGCCAATCGGCCCACCGGATTTTCGACAGCCCGTAAAGGGCCTATGGACGCTTATTTGGTGCGGAATATAGCGATTTCCTGGGGTTCCGCAAGGCTTTGCCCGAAAATCGTCAGCGCCGGCGGTAACGGAAAAGGGCCGCCCCCCGTCCTTGACGTCGCGCCTTCATCTCATACCGGGTCGCCGGCCAGTCGTTCGGCCGGTCGGTAAAGACCACCCGTTCGAACGCCGGATGGACGTCGCCGCGCTCCGCCATCCATTCCGCATAGTCCGGCACGTCGGTCCCCAGCCGCAACTCGGCCCCCGGCTTCATCACCACGGCCAGATCGTCCAGGGTCTCGGTCGAGACGACCCGGCGCTTCTTATGGCGTTCCTTGGGCCAGGGGTCCGGAAAAAGGATAAAGGCCCGGCCCAGCGACTGCGGCGCCAGCGCCGCGATCAACAGCCGGGCGTCGTCGGGAAAAAGGCGCAGATTCGTGAGGTTTTTGGCCGCCACTTCGGTCAAAAACCGCGCAATTCCGGGCTCGAACACCTCGCAGCCGATCAAACCGACCTGAGGGTGGGTTTCCGCCTGAAATCCCAGATGCTCGCCGGCCCCGAAACCGATCTCGAGCCAGCAATCCTCGACCGCGCCCGGAAAGAGCCCGCGCGGGTCCAGCTTGGCCTCCGCATTTTCAGGCAGTGGCACGCGCAGCCGGGGCAGCAGCGTATCGATCAGCGATTGTTGCCCCGTCCGCAAAGCGCGACCGCGACGGCGTCCGTAAACACGGCGCGGCGGCACCACGGCGGGTGGGTTGGTCATGTCGGTCATGGGGGGCAATGGACAAGACGGCGCGGGGGCCGTCAAGCGCAGCTCAATCCGTCGATTCCGCCCCGCCCGGATAGGCGGCGGCAAGCGCCTTGGTGAGTTCGAACACGCGCCGCTTAATCTGGGGATCGGCGATCCGCAAATAAGCACGCACCAATTCCAACGTTTCACGCTTCATCATCGGGTTGGGCTGATAGGCATCAGTCGTGGGCTCGGCCACACCGGCGACCGAAGGCGCGTCAGCGAATTCCTCGAAGAAATACGCGACCGGCACGTCCAACACGCGCGACAAGTCGTAAAGCCGGCTGGCGCCGATACGATTAGCACCACGTTCGTATTTTTGAACTTGTTGGAAGGTGAGGCCAAGGGCGTCACCTAATTTTTCCTGGCTCATTCCGAGCAGCGTACGCCTTAAGCGCACGCGCGAGCCGACATGAATGTCGACCGGATTGGGCTTATCGGATTTTGGTCTTCGCCCTGATGTGTCCATGCGACTGAATTCGATTTTTAAGCTGCCCACGCGCCCGCCGCCGACAGCATTCTTAGATCGTCACTGCGTCTTCATGCACTAACATGGGCCTCGATTCGGCACCAGCCTGAAATGACTCTAAAGCACAGATAATTCCCACGCCGCACAAAAGGTTGAGGGAAACTCACACGCGGTGCGAGAGTGCTCCCGTTATGCGACGTTGCAGAATCAACCCTGCCACAATTAGTAGCAAGGCGATGAGAAAACTGGTGTCGCCGAGTCGCGTATAAAGCGGCGCGGCCAACGCTTCGGGCAAGGCGACGTCGAGCACGCCAACGGCGTCGAGATCGAGACGCGCGGTAACGCGGCCATAAGGATCGAACATCGCCGAGATGCCGTTGTTCGCAGCCCGTGCAAGCGGCAGACCTTCTTCAACCGCACGTGTGCGCGCGATCGCAAGATGCTGGAACGGACCCGATGTGATTCCGTACCACGCATCATTGGTGATATTGAGCAACCATGCCGGACGATGCAGCGGATCGGTGACGGCATCGGGGAAGATCACTTCATAACAAATCAGCGGACTGAACGCCGGCAAGCCGGGCAGCGTGATCGTGCGTGGACCGGGACCGACCGAGAAGTCGATCGAACCCGGCGTGATCTTTTGCATCGGCAAAATTTCGCGCAACGGTACATATTCGCCGAACGGCACGAGATGAAATTTATCGTAGGTCGCACGCAGCACGCCGGCATGATCGATTGCGGCAAGACTGTTCCAGACATGCGTCGGCGCCGCCGGTAAGGCATCGGTGCGTGCCGTGCCCGCGATGATATAACCGTCGGCCGGTACCGCATCGGCCAAAGCCGTGCGTGCGCTGCCATCGCGTTCGAGAAACGGCGGCGCGGCATCTTCGGGCCAGAGAATCGCAGATACCTTGTCGCCACCGGGCGAGGTGCTGAGCGCAAAGAGGCGACGGAAGTTGGCGAGCGTTTGCGCAGGATCGTTCTTCAGTGTTTCGGGGATCGACGGCTGCACCAAGCGCAGCGTGACGCCGGCAACATCCGCGGGATGACCCTGCGATAAACGATACGTACCCCAAGCACTGGGTATCGCGATCAGCACGGCCGCCGCGATAACCGCCAACCAGCGCCGGCCGGAAAAATCACCGAGGCGCGCCGGCAAGGTCGCCGCCATCACGGTGATAAGACTGAGGCCATAGATGCCGACCAGCGATACCGTTTGCAGCATCGCCAACGCGCCGGGAAATGCGCCAGACCACGCATAGCCGACGAGGTTCCACGGAAAGCCCGTCAGCACATGACCGCGCAGCCATTCCGCCGTCGCCCAGAAGAGAACGAAAGACAGGATACGCGGCGTGCCGCCCAACACTAGCCAACGGCATGTCGCGTAATTCGCCAACAAGGCAAGGCCGGTGAAGATGCCGAGCACAGCGGGAAAGCCCATCACCGCAAAGGGAACGAGCCACCAGAATTGTCCGATATCGACGAACAAGGCTGCCGCGATCCAATAGAGTCCCGCGATGAAGAAACCGAAGCCGAAATTCCATCCCAGAAAGAAAGCCGAACGGAATCCGGTATTGCCATCGGTCAGCCAGATCAGCGCGGGGAAAGAAATCAGCAACACCGGCGTGACATCGAGCGGTGGTAACGACACCGCCGCCAAGGCGCCAAAGAGAAACGCCGCAAGATGCCGGCGCCAACCGGTTAAGCCGGTCAGCCAAAAGGCAGCGCGTTGCAACGGCGTGATCGGCGCGGTGCTGCCGCGCAATTCGACGCTTATCGTCTCAGTCATGTTCGGTCGCGGATGGTGCGCTCTTCGGCAAACCGCGAACCCGCAAACGTTTGACCCGGCGCGGATCGGCATCCAGCACTTCGAAATCGAAGCCGAGCGGATGGCGAACGATTTCACCGCGCGCGGGGACCCGACCGGCGAGCGCGACGACAAGACCGCCCAACGTCGTCACGCTTTCCTCAAGTTCTTCGGGAACGAGCACGCCATCGACATGGGCGGCGAGCGCTTCGATCGGCGTGCGACCCGGCGCGAACATCGAGCCGTCGGGACGGTTCACGAGTTTCGGCCGGTCGGCATCGTCGTGCTCGTCTTCGATTTCACCGACGATCTCTTCGATCACGTCTTCAATCGTGACGAGCCCATCGGTGCCGCCGAATTCATCGACAACGATCGCCATGTGCATCCGCGATAGCCGCATTTGCAGCAGCAGGTCCAGCAACGCCATCGTCGGCGCAACAAACAGCGGCTTGCGGGCGATTTCCGACAATGCCGGCATGCGGCCATCGACCGTGCAGGGCAGCAGATCCTTGATGTGAATCATGCCGACGACGTCATCGAGCGTTTCGCGATAGATCGGTACGCGAGAGTGACCGCATTCGATAACGCTCTTCACCGCATCGGCGAAAGGCGTATCGGCATCGATGGCGACGATATCGACGCGCGGCACCGCGACATCTGTCGCGGTTTGACCGTGCAGTTTGAGAATATTGATCAGCAGGGTCCGTTCGTGCTGATCGATCGGCTGTTCCTGATCGTGCTCTTCGATCATTTCGGCGAGGGCGGCGCGGAGGTTGCGCGCCTCTTCCGGCTCGCCACGCAATTGGCGCAGCCAATTGCGTAAGCCTTGTAGCGGGCCTTCGTCTTGCGGCGCTGGCGTGTTGCCTTCGATATCAGCCATGGATGTTCTCGCGCACCCGATAGGGGTCGGCGACACCCATCAAAGCCAAGATGCGTGTCTCCAGGGACTCCATCTTCTTCGCTTCACGATCAGCCTGATGATCGTAGCCGAGCAAATGCAGCACGCCGTGAATGACCAGATGGCGAAAATGATCGGGCAAAGTCTTGCCTTGTTCCTTGGCTTCGCGTTTCACCGTCTCATAAGCGAGGATGACGTCGCCGAGCAACGTAGGCGCCGGCCCCTTCGGCGATTCGTCGCTGGCGAAAGCGAGCACGTTGGTCGGCGCGTCTTTGCCGCGCCATTGCGCATTCAATTTATGCACCGTCTTGTCGTCGGAGAGGATCAGCGACAGTTCCGCCGCGCCGAATTTCTTGCCGGAATGTTTCAAGGCCGCGCGTGCCGCTTCGGTCGCGACGGTTTCGGCGTCGGACAAGGCACGTCGCCACTTCGCACAGGGAATCGCGAGATCGATGGCGACGGAGCGAGTCGGGTCAGACGTCCTCGGCATCGTCTTTCTTACGCCGCGTCTTGCGGTCATGTCGGTCATAGGCACGGACGATCCGCGCCACCAGGGCGTGGCGCACGATATCGGCATCGTTGAAATGGATAACACCGATGCCGCTTTCGCCTTCGAGGGTTTCGAGCGCATCCGCCAGGCCCGACTTGGTGCCGCGCGGCAGATCGACCTGCGAGAGATCACCCGTCACCGCCATGCGCGAACCTTCGCCGAGGCGCGTCAGGAACATCTTCATCTGCACGGCGGTCGTGTTTTGCGCTTCGTCGAGAATGACGAAGGCATTGGCCAGCGTGCGGCCGCGCATGAAGGCCAGCGGCGCGATTTCGATTTCACCGGACGACAGCCGTTTGATCACCTGATCGCCCGGCAGCATGTCGTGGAGGGCGTCGTAAAGCGGGCGGAGATAAGGATCGACTTTTTCGCGCATGTCGCCGGGGAGGAAGCCCAACCGCTCGCCCGCCTCGACCGCGGGACGCGACAGGACGATGCGCTCCACACTGCCGCTCATCAGCATGTCGATCGCCATAGCGACGGCGAGATAGGTTTTGCCGGTACCGGCGGGGCCGATGCCGAAGACGAGTTCGTTCGTGCGCAGCGCGCGAAGATAGGCCGCTTGATTGGCGCCGCGCGGCGCGATGCGGCGTTTGCGGGTGCGAATCTCGTCGCTTTCGCCCCAGCGCTGATCGGCCTGCAGACCGGCGTTCTTCAAAGCCGCATCGACGGCGGCCGCGTCGATTTCGTTACCACGCTTGAGACTTTTATAAAGATGTGAGATCGCACTGCGCGCCGCGTCGGTGCCTTGATGGGGACCGGTGATCGCAAGCTTGTTGCCGCGCGAGACCAGCGACACGCCCAGTTCGCGTTCGATATGTTCGAGATGACGGTCGCGGTCGCCATAAAGCTGCGGCAGCAGAGAATTATCGTCGAATTGCATCTGCACGCGTTCGCTGTCTTCGATCAAGCGCCGACCTCCATGGTTTCGACTTCCCCCGAGAGACTGTTGCTGCTGACGCCGGTGATGCGCACCGGCATGACCGTGCCCTGGCACCGCGCCGACGCGGTCGCGTGAACACCCTGCGCATAAGGACTGCGGCCGACCAATTGCCCGGCATAGCGGCCCGACCGCTCGAAAAGCACCGGCAGCACCTTGCCGACGCAAGAGCGATTGAAGCTGTCTTGCGATTCGGTCATCAGCGCTTGCAGGGTTTGGAGCCGGTCCGAAGCGACGTCGTCGGCGACATGTTTCGCCATCGTCGCCGCCGGCGTGCCCGAGCGCGGGCTGTATTTGAACGTGTAGGCCTGGGCCAAGCCGACATCGCGGATGAGATCGAGCGTCGCCGCAAAATCGGCATCGGTTTCGCCGGGGAAGCCGACGATGAAGTCGGATGAGAAAGCGATGTCGGGCCGGACGCTACGCAGACGATCGATGATGCGGCGGTAGTCGTCGGCGGTATGGCCGCGATTCATCGCTTCAAGGATGCTGTCGGACCCCGACTGCACCGGAAGATGAAGGAACGGCATCAATTCGGGCAGGTCGCCATGCGCTTCGATCAGATCGTCATCCATGTCGCGCGGATGCGATGTGGTGTAGCGCAGACGCTCGATGCCCGGCACGGCGGCCAGCGCGCGAAGCAGACGCGCGAGGTTCCAGTTCATGCCGTCGGTCCCATCGCCGTGATAGGCGTTGACGTTTTGGCCCAGCAGCGTGAGTTCCCGCGTGCCGCCGGCGACAAGACGCTTCGCCTCGGCGATGATCGACGCCGCGGGGCGCGAGAATTCGGCGCCGCGCGTATAGGGTACGACGCAGAAGGTGCAGAACTTGTCGCAGCCTTCCTGCACCGAGAGGAAAGCCGAGACGCCTTGCGGCGCCTCCGTCTCCGGCAGAAAGTCGAATTTCGGTTCGGTCGGAAATTCGGTATCGAGCACCGGCCCTTCACCGCGGGCGAGCCGCGCGACCATTTCCGGCAGGCGATGATAGGTTTGCGGCCCCAGCACCAGATCGACGAACGGCGCGCGGCGCATGATCTCGGCCCCTTCGGCCTGCGCGACGCAACCGGCAACGCCGAGAATGAGATTGTCGCCGCTATCGGCCTTGCGCGTCTTCAGCACGCGCAGACGGCCGAGATCGGAGAAAAGCTTCTCCGCCGCCTTTTCACGGATGTGACAGGTGTTGAGCAGAATCATATCGGCGTCATCGACGACATCGGTCGCGACAAAGCCGAGCGGTGCCAGAACTTCCGCCATGCGCGCGGAGTCATAGACGTTCATCTGACAACCATAAGTGCGGATATAGAGTTTTCGTTTCACGGGCGCGGACCGATTACGAGAGCGCCAGCACGGCGTGGGCCGGGACCGGCGCGTCGAGCCGCCCGGACAGCGCCGCCGATAGACCGTTATTGATCACCTGCCAGCAATGTTCCGACAACGCCTTGCGCGAGGCGAAATCGGCCAGCCGAACGGGTTCGTGAAACATGATCACCACGGTCAAGCGTCCAAATCCGAGAAACGTCCAGAGATGCGGCAGCATCAGCATATCGCCGTACCAGGCGAAGAACGGGCGATAGAACCGCCCGAGCGGCATGCCGTCAAGCAGACGATAGGCAACCGATACCGGCTGAACCAGCACGCGTTCGTCGTCGGCCGCCGAGAAAAGCGTCGATTTGAACGGCAGAAGATGCGTGCCGTCGTTGCTGGTGCCTTCGGGAAACAGGATGAGATTGTCGCCGTCATCCAGCCGTTTGCGGATCGCGTCGCGCTGCCGCATCGCGCCGGCGCGATCCGTGCGCTCGACGAAGATCGTCCGCTGCAGCCGCGCCAGCCAGCCGAACAACGGCCAGCGCGACACCTCGGCCTTGGCGACGAAGCTGCCTTCGATCGCACCGCCGATGATGGTGATGTCGAGATAAGAGATATGATTGGCAACAAAGAGTGTCGGCCGGTGCGATGTGCGCGTGCCGCGGAAATCGAGTTCGATGCCGAGGATGCGGCCGCACCAGCGGTGATAAAATACCGGCAGACTGCGCGCGGCGGCATTGACCCTCAACAGAACCAGCACGGCCTGAATCGGCATCAATATCAAAGTCAGGGTGATGAAAGCCGTCATGCGCCCGAGGCGGAGCAAGAGGCCCATCATTCGGCGGCCGCGTCCTCGCGCGCACGGCGCTCGTAATGACGGTAATATTTGTCCGCGACCAGATCGGTCTTCACCACGATGGCGACGTCGGTGGTGTTGAATTGCCGGTCGATCACCGCGCCGTCCCCGACGAAACCGCCGAGGCGCAGATAGCCTTTGATCAGGGGCGGCAGCAGGTTTTGCGCCTGGACCTGATCGATCGCTTCTTTCGGCATGCGATCCATCGACACGTAACGGTCGGGCAACGCACGCACGGTCAGCTCGGACGGGGCGCGATGGAAGTGACAGAGATAAGAGAGCGGCAAAGCCAATGCGTCGGGATCGGTGCCCGGAAGGCTGGCGCAGCCGAACATCACTGCGATCTTGTGATGGAACACATAAGCCGAGATACCGCGCCACAACAGCTTGGCCGCAGGACCCGCGCGCATCGTCGTGTCGGTGCAGGATCGGCCCAGTTCGAGAATTTCGCCTGGATGCGACGGCAATTGACCGAGATCATATTCAGCCGCCGAATAGAAACCACCTTGCCGCGCAGCCGCCTCGCGACGGATCAGGCGATAGGTGCCGACAACGTTTTCCGGCCCCTCGCCGCGCGCATGATCGAGCACCAGCAGATGATCGCAGACGCTGTCGAGGGGATCGACGTCGCGCCGTGTCCGCGCCGCCTCGGGCGACGGCTGCGCGCCCATCTCTTCATAGAAGACGCGATAACGCAGCGCCTGGGCCGCATCGATTTCGGCCTCGCTTTCGGCAAGGCGGACCTGGAGGGTATCGTAACGCACATCGACAACGGACCCCGAAGCCGGGGGCCGCACTCGCTTTTCAGACGTTTCCGTCACATATCCTCACGACGCACAGCGTCATTTCTTCTCGTTCTGGGAGGCGTCGCCGTCCAAGGGAACGGCGAAGAGTTCGAGCCGATGCTCGATCAGGCGATAGCCAAGCCGCGCCGCAACGGCGCGCTGCAGGTCCTCGATTTCCTCGTTATGAAATTCGATGACCTGGCCGGATTTCAGATCGATGAGATGATCGTGATGGTCCGACGGCATTTCCTCGTACCGCGCGCGGCCGTCGCCGAAATCATGGCGCGCAAGGATGTTGGCTTCCTGGAACAGCCGAACCGTACGATAGACCGTCGCGATGCTGATTTTGGGATCGATCGAGCTGGCCCGATGAAACACCGAATCGACATCGGGGTGGTCCGCAGAATCGGACAGCACGCGCGCAATGATGCGGCGCTGCTCGGTCATTTTCAGACCTTTGTCGATGCAGAGTTGTTCGAGCCGGGAAATCATGCCGACCGGAGTATAACCGAAAGCCCCCGTCTAGGCGCAACCATCGCGAAGCGACGATTTCGTCGCGTCACGAAAGTGACATTAAAGACGGCAAAAACAAAAGGCAGTAGGGACGCGATCAGCCGGCGCGGGCGCGGCGGCCACGCGTGCCGAGGCCGATATCCTTGGCCAGCTTGCTGCGTTGCCGGGCGTAATTGGGGGCGACCATCGGATAATCCTGCGGCAGACCCCAGCGTTCGCGATATTGCTCGGGCGTCAGACCATAGGAGGTCTTGAGATGACGCTTGAGCATCTTGAGTTTCTTGCCGTCCTCAAGACAAACCAAGTAGTCGGGATGAATCGACTTCTTCACATTGACGGCCGGTTGCGGGCGTTCGGCTGTCGCGACCGGCGCTTTACCGATGTTGGTGAGCGACTGATAGACCTGATTAATCAGCTGCGGCAGGTCGGCAACCCCAACGGTGTTATTCGAGACATGGGCCGCGACGATTTCCGTCGTCAACGCCAGCAAGTCTTTGGGGTTGGAATTCTCAGTCATGATTTGTTTCCTTAACGCAAATTAGGGCCGAATATATTGCGAGTTCTCGGAGGGTGCAATACTGCACGCGTGAATATTCGGATGAATTGTCTAAATCAAAGAAAGGCTGAGACGCCAGGCATCAATATTCGGTCCCGCCTTGCGCCGATAGTAACCGCGGCGGCGTCCATCGCGCTGAAACCCCAAGGAATCGTAGAGGCCCAGCCCCGCATCGTTATCGGCAGCGACCTCGAGCACGATCCGCCGCGCACCGGATTGGCGGGTGCGCTGGATCAGATCTGACAACAGAAAGCGGCCAATACCACCGCGGCGCGCCGCGGCCGAGACGCCCAGCGTTAGTATTTCCGCTTCTTCGCCCAGACATTGATCGAGGATCATCCCCTGCATGTCCGCGGTGGCCCCATAAACGACGCGACCATCGGCCCCTGGCATCGCCAAGACCGTCGCCAAGGCGGCGGAATCCCAAGCCTCGTCGGGAAAGCATTGGAGATGAAGCGCCGCGAGGCCGCTGAGATTGGCGTCGCGGGCGGGCAGCAAAATGGCGCTCATCGAATAACCGGCGGGATTTTCTTGGAGGCGGTGGTATCAGGCGCCCGTAGATAGAGCGGCAAAGGCCGCGGCGGAACCGTGCCGGGCGTCCAAAGCCCTGCCCCGACCCGCGCTGCCGCCGTTGCCAGCGAAACCGCCGGCGGATCGGCAAGAACGATATCCGTGCGCGTCACCGAGGCCATGAGCCGTCCCGCGCCGTCACCGGCAAGATGGATCGGTCCAGACGGGATAAAAGCATCCCATGCCTCGGGTGGCACCAGGGCCGCCTCGCCCGCCGTCGCGGCATGAATTTGGAGAAAGAGTTCGGCGCGTTTGCTTTCGAGCGCGATCGCCAGCGGCCGTTGCGGATAAATATTGGCAACCGCATCGAAGCAGGTGACGCCAATCAGCGGCAAACCCGCGCCCAGTGCCAACCCGCGCGCGGCAGCGAGGCCGATACGAACGCCGGTAAAGCTGCCAGGCCCGACTGTCACGGCAATAAGATCAATCGCATCGAGTTCAAGTTTCGCCGCCGCAAGAACGTCCTTAATCATCGGCAACAGCAACGCCGCCTGGCCGCGCTCCATCGCTTCGTCGCGCGCCGCGATCGGCTGCCCGTCCGACACCACCGCGACCGAGCAGGCGCCGCCGGCGCAATCGATGCCGAGCACCCACGTCATCGCTGATCCGTCCATCGCCGATCCATCCGGGCGGAATTCATGCTAGGAAACGCATCATGACGCTGATCCAGTTCACGCCCGAAACACATGATGTCGTCCTCGACATCGCTTATGCCACGCCGCGCAATTTTACCGGCAAGCCCGTCTATACAAAGGGGCTGTGCTTCCTGCACGAGGAAGCCGCGGCAAAAATGGAAAAGGCGATCGCCCTCGCCGCCGCGCTGGATCTGCGCTTCAAATTGTTCGACGGCTTTCGGCCCAGCGAGGCGCAATGGGTGCTGTGGAATCATACGCCGGATCCGAATTTCCTCGCGGACCCACGCCGTGGCTCGCCGCATTCGCGCGGCGCGGCGATTGACCTGACGCTGATCACGCCCGACGGCGCAGAGCTCGACATGGGCACCGGCTTCGATGAATTCACGCCCTTGTCGCATCACGCATCGACCGCGATTCCCGCTGCGGCGCAGCGCA
The DNA here is from genome assembly GCA_903822185.1 of uncultured Rhodospirillales bacterium. GTDB lineage: Bacteria > Pseudomonadota > Alphaproteobacteria > ATCC43930 > CGMCC-115725 > CAIKMD01. The sequence goes on from CAIJOA010000045.1 coordinate 25,132, forward strand.
ATCGCTTCTTGTTGTTGGGATTGATGAGCGCTGCCGGCTGGGATTTTTATGGTAATGAGTGGTGGCATTACCAGCTCTTCAACGCCCGCAACTATCCTCTGCTGGGCGATGCCGATGCGCCGCAGCCGATGATGTCTTGATCACGCTGGGCCGTTAGACGGCGCGGACTTCAGTCACTTCCGGAATGTAGTGGCGCAGCATGTTCTCGATGCCGGATTTCAAGGTCGCGGTCGAGCTGGGGCAGCCCGAGCACGAGCCGTGCATCTGCAGGAAGACGACGCCGTCGGCGTAATCCTCGAACACGATATCGCCGCCGTCTTGCGCCACCGCCGGACGCACGCGCGTTTCGATTAATTCTTTGATCTGGGTGACGATATCGCTGTCTTCACTGGTTTCTTCGGCCGGGGCCGGGCCGGTGAGCAAAGTCGCTCCGGTGGTGAAGTGATCCATGATCGCGCCCAGCACAGCGGGCTTTAGCTCCTGCCATGCGGTCTCGTCGTTTTTGCTGACCGAGATAAAATCGCCGCCGTAGAACACCTGGGTGACGCCGCTGAGACCGAACAGCCGCACCGCCAGGGGCGAGCGCGTCGCCGCATCCGCATCGGCGAAATTGGCCGTACCCTCTGTCATGACCGCGCGGCCAGGCAGGAATTTCAGCGTCGCCGGGTTGGGCGTCGTTTCGGTTTCAATGAACATCGGATTCTCCAAGAGGCTGATCCAGAATGTGGATCATGCCCGGGCGAAGTCAACCCTTGGCCGTCCGGGGTTAATGCGAAAACCCTTACGCCAGCGCGGCGATCTGCTCGTTCGTAAGGTTGCCCGGCACAATCGTGATCGGCACGCGCAGCTTCTCCGGCCGACTGATAAGGGCGGTAATCAAGGGGCCTGGCCCTTCCTGCTCCGTACCAGCGGCGAGAACCAGGATCGAGATGCCCGGCTCCTCATCGAGCAGTTTGGTCAGTTCTTCGCGCGTCGTCCCTTCGCGCAGATGGACGATCGGCACCGTGCCGCAAATCTCGGTCACTTCGGTGGCAAGGCGGGAAATCAGCGTTTCGGCGGCTTCGCGCGCTTCTTCCGCCATCCGTTCCTCGATGGCGGCGAATTGCTGGACTTCGGGCGGTTCGATCACGCCCAGCAGTGCAACTTTGCCGCCGGTATAGAACGCGCGCAGTGCCGCATAGCGGAGCGCGACACGCATCTCGGCCGTCTCGTCGGCAACGACGAGGAAGATGCGCGTCCGCGCCGGCGGTTGTGGCGGCGGCGATGGTGATGCGGATGACGGATCGGTCATGACGCTCTCCTATTTATTTCGAAAGGGCAGGCTCGAAAGCCAACCGAGCAACACCGCGCCGGCAACCGCGGCAAAGCCATAAAGCGCAGCAAAACGATAGGCGAAGTCATTGAGGTCGGCATTGACGCCGATTTCCGATACGACGAGCGGTGTGGTTTGGCCCGCAACGACATTGCCGTTCCGCACCAGCAACACCTCGACGAGATACGTCCCGATCGGCACATTGGCGGGAAAAGAAATCGTCGCGCGGAACAGACGGTCGCCGAGAAAGCTGACGCTTTGGGTATATTCGGCATAAACGCCCTGCCCGCGCTGATCTGCCACCAGCGCGGCGCGGAAGGTCGTGGTGCGGTCGGCCGGCGTTTGCGGATCGCGCAGATCGAGACGAACATTGCTGATGCCCATCTGATGCAGCGCCGCGACATTGGCCGGTGCGACCTCACCGAGAGGCCGATTGCTGTAGATCGCGTAATAACTCGGCGCTGAGGCGAAGGTGACGTTGAGCGCGTTGATCCACAGCCCGGCGAGATGCCGCTTCTGCCGCACCATGACATCGCGTTCGGGACCACGCACGATCGCGACGATGTCACCCGGGCCATCCGTCGCGCCGAACAGCGTGACCGAGGTGCCGACAAAGCCGGTGGTGATGGCGATAAGATGACTGGAAAGGTCGGCGAGCAACGGTTGATCGGCGCGCGCCGGCGCGATGCTGCCGAGCAACACGAAGGCACAGAAGAGGCTGCGCCACAGCCTCATGTATCGAGACCCACGACCGAGAAAAGATTATCGGGCCGCACGGTGAGATCGAAGACGAGTTTCGCCGCAACGGCCAGAACCAGCAGCGCCATCAGTGCACGCAATTCCTCGCCGCGCAGTTTCGCGCCCCAGCGCGTTCCGAGCTGCGCGCCGATCACGCCACCGACCAGCAGCACCAAAGCCAGCACGACATCGACCGTGTTGTTTTCGATCGCCTGCAGCACCGTCACCGACGAGGTGACGAAGATGATCTGGAACAAAGACGTTCCCGGCACCACCGCCGTCGGCATGCGCAGAAGATAAATCATCGCCGGCACCATGATGAAGCCGCCGCCGACGCCGAGCACCGCCGACAGGACGCCGACGAAGAAGCCGAGAAAGATCGGCAGCAGCGCGCTGATATAAAGTTTCGAGCGGCGGAAGCGCAGCTTCAACGGCAGGCCATGCAGCCAGTTATGTTGATGTAGTTTGCGGCGCGGCTGACCCGGCTTGCGGCGGCGCAACCAGGCGCGCGAGCTTTCGACCAGCATCAGCCAGCCCAGTATCGACAGCAGCGTCGCGTAAGAAAGACTGATCACCAGCTCGACCTGGCCGAGGCGGCGCAGCAACGTGAAAATCCAAACGCCGAAGGCCGAGCCGGCCAAGCCACCCAGTAGCATGAGGACGCCCATGACGACATCGACATTGCCGCGCCGCCAATGCGCCAGCGCGCCGGAAACCGACGCACCGACAAGCTGATTGGCAGACGAAGCAACCGCGACCGCGGGCGGCACGCCGATGAAGATGAGCAGTGGTGTCAGCAGAAAACCACCGCCGACACCGAAGACGCCTGAGAGAACACCGACCGCCGCGCCAAGGACAAGCAGCCACACGACATCCAGCGAGACCCCGGCGATGGGCAGGTAGATGTCGAGAATGCCCAAAGGACTAAGAACCCCGCTCGATCAGTTTCCCCTCACCCCAACCCTCTCCCCGGCGGGGAGAGGGAGGGACCCGCGTCAGCGGGAGGGTGAGGGGGTCTCTTTAACTTAAGGCCGCAGCAGCCCCATGATGTCGAAGACTTCCTGCAGATGCGGCTTCGCCACCGCATTCGCCCTTTCTGCACCGCGGCGCAGGATGTCGTCGATATAACCGGGCTCGGCCAGCAAGCGGCGCATCTCGCCGCCGATTTTGCCCAGCACCGACGACGACAGATCGGCAAGGTCGCTTTTGAAGGTCGAGAAGCTTTTGCCCGCCCATTGCTCGATCACCTGATCGCGCGTCAGGTCCGACAGCGCGGCATAGATGCCGAGCAGATTGTCGGCCTCGGGCCGCGCCTCGGCGTCCTTCGCCGTTTCCGGCAAGGGATTGGGGTCGGTCTTGGCCTTGCGGATCTTTAGCGCGATCGCATCGGCATCGTCGGTCATGTTGATGCGCGAATAATCCGACTGGTCCGACTTCGACATCTTCTTCGTGCCGTCGCGCAGACTCATCACCCGCGTCGCGGTGCCGAAGATCATCGGTTCGGGCAGCGGGAAGAATTCGACGCCGAAGCGGCGGTTGAAGGCGCCGGCGATGTCACGCGATAGCTCCAGGTGCTGTTTCTGGTCCTCGCCGACCGGCACATGCGTCGCCTTATAAAGAAGGATATCGGCGGCCATCAGCACGGGATAGCTGTAGAGCCCCAGCCCCGCTTCTTCGCGCTGTTTGCCGGCCTTTTCCTTGAACTGGGTCATGCGGTTGAGCCAGCCGAGCGGCGTCTGGCAGCCGAGCAGCCAGGCCAATTCGGCATGACCCGGTACGGTGCTTTGATTGAAGATGACGCAGCGTTCGGGATCGATACCGGCGGCGATATAAGCGGCGGTCACTTCGCGCGTCTGGGCACGAAGCTGGACCGGGTCCTGGGGCACCGTGACGGCATGGAGATCGACGATGCAGAAAATGCAGTCGTAATCGTGCTGCAGCGCCACCCAATTGCGGATCGCGCCGAGATAGTTGCCGAGATGGAGGTTACCGGTGGGCTGAACGCCCGAGAAAATACGATTCATCCTGGTTTATCGTCGCGTTACGGGTATCGGGTCAAGCCGGGCGGCGGCGCGACGTGAGCTTTTCCTTGATCTCGCGCCATTGCACCGCGCCGAAGAGGATCGCCAGGGCGAAAAACGCCGCCGAGGCGATGCCGATCACCGCGGCCAGCGTTGCCGTCCGGACCAGGAATTCGCCGGCGAAAAGCGGCGCGCTCCACCGATCCATGGCCCAGAGCAACAAACCCATTCCCGCCGACGCCGCGACGATGCGCGGCACAACCCGGCGCGAGCGCGCATCGAGGGTGAAATGACCGCGTCGGTGTAGCAGCACCATCAGCGTCAGGGCATTGACCCAGCCGGCGATCGTCGTCGCGCAGGCAATGCCGACATGGGCGAACGGCAGCACGAGGCCAAGCAGCACGGTGAGGATGAGGTTGGTCGCCATCGCGGCGAAGGCAACCTTTACCGGCGTCGCCGTGTCGTGACGAGCGAAGAAGCCGGGCGTCATGATCTTGATCAGTACGAAAGCCGGCAAACCGGCAGCATAAGCCGCGAGCGCCGCAGCGGTCGCCTGAGCCTCAGTCGCGCCGAAGGCGCCGCGCTGAAACAGCACGCTCATGATCGGCCAGGCGGTGAAGCCAAGCCCGACCGCCGAAGGCAAGGTCAGGAACAGTGCCAGTTCGAGGCCGCGATTCTGGGTGTGAACCGCCCCGGCATTGTCGCCAAGCCTGACCTGACGCGACAGTGAGGGCAGGATCGCCGTCCCGACCGCGATACCGACCACCGCCAACGGCAGTTGGTTCAGCCGGTCTGCGTAATAAAGATAGGACACCGCGCCGGTCGGCAGCAGCGACGCCACCGCCGTCGAAACGACGAGATTGAGCTGCGTCACCCCTGCCCCGAAGACGCCGGGCAGCATCAGCCGCAACATCCGCCGCACCTCGGGCGTCAAACGCGGCCAGGGCAGCGACAGGCTGAGCCCTGCCTGATGGCAGGACACCATTAGCCACAGGAACTGAGCGAAGCCCGAGAGGGTCAGCGCCCAGGCCAGCGCCTCGCCGCTCAACGGATGAATCAGCACCAGCGCGCCGATGAGAAAGATATTCAGCAGCATCGGCGTTGCCGCCGTCGCAGCGAAGCGTTCGACCGAATTGAGAATCCCGCCTTGCAATGCGGTCAGCGAGATGAACAGCAGATAAGGAAAGGTGATCCGAGTCAGCCCGACCGTCAGCCAGAACTTGTCGCCGTCCGCGCGGAAGCCCGGCGCGATGATATCGAGCAAGGTCGGGGTGAAGATTTCACCCAGCAGCACGAAGACGAACAACGCGGTCAGCAGCACCGACATCGAATCTTCGGCAAAGCGCTTGGCGACCGGCTTGCCGTCCTGCGCGATCGTCCCGGCGAAGAGCGGCACGAACGCCGCCGAGAACGCGCCCTCGGCAAAGAGGCTGCGGAATAGGTTGGGGAGCCGCTGCGCCACAAAAAATGCGTCGGCCACCGGCCCCGCCCCCAGAAACGCCGCGGTTAGAATATCGCGGATGAATCCGAGGACACGGCTCGCCATGGTGTAGCCGCCGACGGTCGCCACGGATCGTAAAAGAGCCATGGGTCGGGTTTAAAGGAAGGCGGCGAGCCTGGGAAGGGAAAGCGCGACGGCATAAACGTCACGAGTCCTTCGACAGGCTCAGGGTGAGGGAAAATTTCGCGCGGCCTTTGCCAAAGCAGCGCATCGCTCTCTCCTCATCCTGAGCCTGTCGAAGGGCTCCGGTTGCTCATGCAATCAATCGTCGCCCGCGCCAAAACGTGAACTTCCTGCAACTTGACGTAAGAAGCCTCACGGTCCAGTTTCGGGCCCACATATCATGTATAAATTCACGCGATCTGCCCTTTGGGGCGCGGCCTTCCTCGCAACATCGTTCGGTCTTTGGTCCGAGGCGCACGCCCAGGCACAGGGGCCGCGCTCGCTCGTCGAGTCGAAGGAGTCCCTCTACAACAATATCTACGTCTATAAGCAGGGCAGCTATTACGACATGACCTTCGGTTACAACCGAAGGCTCTATACCGAGAGCAGCTACAACACGCTCGACGATCGCGAATTGCCGATGTTCTACACCCGGTTCATGACGACGAGCCTGATCTACGCCAAGAATGTAACCTCGGTTCTCGAGATCGGTTTCGGCGGCGGGCGCACGAGTTGGTATCTGCATCGCTTTCTGCCCGACATGTCGGTCACGTCGGTCGAGCTCGATCCCGGCGTCGAGGCGATGGCGCGGAAATATTTCGGTATCCGCGACGAACCGAATTTCAAGATCGCCAATAGCGACGGCCGTCTTTATCTGCAAAAGTCCAAAGACAAATACGACATCATCCTGATCGACGCCTATCGCGGCCCGTTCGTGCCATTCCATTTGCTGACCAAGGAATTCTATCAGCTGGTCAAAGAGCATCTGAACGAAGGCGGCGTGGTCGCACAGAATGTCGAGCCTTCAACCATGCTGTTCGACAGCGCGGTGAAGACGATTCATTCCGTCTTTCCGCAGGAAGATTTCTATCTCGCCGAAGGCAATGTCGTGACCATCGCCTATGACGGCCCGCCGCGGTCGCCTGATGAATTGAACAAGAGCGCCGAAGACCGCACGGCGCAATTCAAGCTGCGCTATCCCCTCGCCGGCATGCTGAGTCAGCGGCGGCGTCTGCCGCCCGATATCAGCGGCGGCACGATCGATCCCAGCGCCAAGGTGCTGACGGATGATTTCGCGCCGGTCGAAACCTTGAAAGCGGTCGAGAATCACAATCGCAAATGGCCGGATCAGGAACCGAATACTCACTAAGCGGCGGCGCGGCGCAAGCGACGGTCCTCGGGAACGCCTTCTTCGTCGGCAGCGTGCTGATGGGCTTCGAGATGCTCGGCAGCCGCTATCTCTTTCCCTATTTCGGCGGCGGCATCGGCACCTGGGCGGGTCTTATCTCGACCGTGCTGGCGGCGCTGACCATCGGTTATTTCATCGGCGGCGCGATCGTCGATCGCCATCCGAGCCCGCGCGTCATCGCGGTGTCAAGCGCCGTAGCTGCCGCGTATCTGGCGCTGGTGCCGGTTTCGGCCGATCCGGTGATGGAAATCATCCTCAATCGTATCGGTGACGGGCCTGCCGGGATTTTGATAGCATCGTCGATCCTGCTGCTGTTGCCGCTGTCGGTCCTCGGCACCTTCTCGCCGGTTGCTGTGCGCCTGCTGCTGCGCTCGACCGCGGAGACGGGCCGTATCGCCGGTCTCGTTTATGGCATCTCCACCATCGGCAATATCTTCGGCACGCTGTTCACGACCTTCTGGCTGATCCCGACCCTCGGATCGCGCAACATCACCTATATCTATGCCGGTGTGCTGGCGCTGTCGGCGCTGAGCATGTTCATCCTCGGCCGCGCGCGCCGATGATGCGCTCGGCCTTTCTCATCGCCGGTCTGTTGTTCGCGGGATCGGCAGTGGCGCAAACGCCATCCGCCGACGTGACGCTGTGGCAAGGCAACCGCGCTCTCGGCGATGTCGCCAAGCAAGTAGCGTTCGGCGCACGCGCGCCGGACACACCGGGCCACCAGAAGACGATTGATCTGATCACCGCCGAGTTTCGCCGGCTTGGCATTGCCGTTCAGGAACAACAGTGGAATTCGACCGTCGCCGGTCAAAACCATACGCTGACCAATCTGGTCGGCCGGCTTTACCCGAAGAACCCCAAGCGGATTTTGCTCGGCACCCATTACGACAGCATCATCCGCGCCTATCGCGACAAGGATCATCCCGATGCGGTGATGCCGGGCGCGAATAATTCCGCGTCCGGCGTGGCGCTGCTGCTGGAAACCGCACGCGCCCTGCACGACGCCAAAGCGCCGCCGCCGGTCGGGATCGATTTCGTTTTCTTCGATGGCGAGGAAGGGCCCTTGGCGCTGGGTGCGGGCGATCCGCATTGGCAGCCGCTGGGCTCGCCCTATTTCGTCCAGAACATCGCGACCTTCTATCCCGACACCAAGCCGAGTCAGGCCGTGATTTTCGACATGGTCTGCGGCAGCGCGCAAAAGCTGCAGCAAGAGCAAGCATCGCTGCTCTATGCCGCCGACCAGGTGACGAAATTCTGGAACATCGGCCGCACCTTCGCGCCGGCCTTTTACAGCAACACCCTGACCACCGCCCCGATCTATGACGACCAGTTGGCGCTGGGCGAGATCAAGATCCCGGCTTTCCTGGTGATCGGCTTCGATTACGAGCCCTGGTTCAACACGACCCAGGATACGCCGGACAAATGTTCGGAAGCCGCAATCAACGCTGTCGGGCGCACGCTCTTCCGTTATATTTATCTGCCTTAACACCCCAAGGTTCACATGGCAGAGATTCGCATCGGAATATCGGGCTGCGGCGGGCGCATGGGGCGCATGCTGATTGCCGAAGTCACCGCAACGCCGGGCTGCGTGCTGTCGGGTGGCGTCGATGCGCCGAACAGTCCGAACATCGGTAAGGATATCGGCGAGCTGGCCGGCATCGGCGCGAACGGCCTAATCGCCTCGACCGATTTCGCCGCGCTGCTGGACGCGAGCGACACCGTGATCGATTTCTCGACTCCCGAGGCGAGCCTTGCCCATGCCGCGCTGGCGGCGAAGACCGGCAAAGCGCTGGTCATCGGCACAACCGGTTTCGATGCTGCAGCGGATGCCGCGTTGCGCGCCGCGGGCAAAAGCGCGCCGATCCTTTGGGCGCCGAACATGAGCTTGGGCGTCAATCTGTTATTGAGCCTTGTCGAGCAGACGGCGCAACGGCTCGGCGATGATTACGACATCGAGATTCTGGAAATGCATCACCGTCACAAGGTCGATGCCCCGTCAGGCACCGCGCTTGCCTTGGGCAAAGCCGCCGCCGCCGGCCGCAAGGTCGATCTCGCGGCGAAGAGCCAACGCGTGCGTGATGGAATCACCGGTGCGCGCAAAGCCGGCGATATCGGCTTCGCGACATTGCGCGGCGGCGACAATGTCGGCGAGCATCACGTATTGTTTTCCGCCGACGGCGAGCAGATCGAAATCGCGCATAAGGCATCGAGCCGCCGCGTCTTCGCGCGCGGCGCCGTCGCAGCGGCGCAGTTCCTCGCCGGCAAGCCGGCCGGGTTTTACGGCATGAAAGACGTGCTGGGGCTTTAATTTCCTATGGAGCCGACGCCGTGCGTCCCTCGACTTCGCTCGGGACGCGGTAGAGGGTGCGTTGCATTTAACGGGCGCGGTACGATGTTCCTCGTCCCGAGCGCCGTCGAGGGACGCACAATGGAAATACAGTCCTACTCGGCTTCGGCGAGTGTGGTCTTACCCTTAAAGCCGCACTGCTTGATCACCACGCACTCATAACATTTCGGTTTCCGCGCGACGCAGATATAGCGGCCGTGCAGGATCAGCCAGTGATGCGCGTGCTGCATATATTCTTTCGGCACGACCTTCAGTAGCTTGTCCTCGACAGCGCGGGGCGTCTTTCCCGGCGCAAGGCCGGTGCGATTGCCGATGCGGAAGATATGCGTATCGACCGCGATGGTCGGTTCGCCGAACGCGACATTGAGCACGACATTCGCCGTCTTGCGGCCGACGCCTGGCAACGCCTCGAGCGCGTCACGATCATGGGGCACTTCGCCGCCGTGCTTGTCGATCAGGATTTGACTGAGGGCGATGACGTTCTTCGCCTTGGTATTGAAGAGCCCGATCGTCTTGATGAAGCCTTTCAGCTTGGTTTCGCCCAGCGCGACCATCTTTTGCGGCGTATCGACGGTCTTGAACAAAGGCTCGGTCGCCTTGTTCACCGAAATATCTGTCGCTTGCGCCGACAGCGTCACCGCCACCAAAAGCGTATAGGGATTTTTATAGTCGAGTTCGGTCTTCGGGTCCGACCGGTCACGGGCGAGAAGATGGAAGAATTCTTTGACGTCGGCGGGTTTCATGACGCCGTCATCCTAGAGAGCGTTCGGGCAGCGCGCCACTTACGACCGAGCAAAGAAAAAAGCCGGCCCTGCGAACAGGACCGGCTTTCTTTGGATTTAGCGGCGACCACCCAGTGGGATCACGATATTGAGGCCGGGCGCGCCATAGACGACGGGCGGCGGCGGCGGCGGCGCGTAATAGACCGGCGGCGGCGGCGCATAGACATAACCGGGGTGGTAATAATGCGGCCGGTAATGGCGATGGTACTCACGATCGCGCCATTCCTGAGCAGAGGCCGGCGACGGGGCTACCGCGCCGATGGCGGCCAGGGCGGCAAGAACGCCCAACGCAGCTTTAGCATAGCTCTTCATCACTATTCTCCTTAGCTCTTGGTCGGGGTCGCGGGCTGGCTCGGCGAGGTCGTCGCTTTGACGCGGCGATTGACGCGTTGGTTGAAGACCGTATCGGCCGTCTTCTTCTGCTCAACCGACATCGAGTCGTAGAGCTTCTGGAAGGCGGGAACGAGTTTCTTCAGACCATCGGTATGGGCGTCGCTGATCTCTTCATAGGTCTTGAGATTATCGACAGCGGTCATGGTCTTCGCGGCGGCGCGGCGCTTGCGGCCGAGTTCGGCCATCGCCTTACCGTTGTCGCGCATGACCTGGGCCATCGCGTTGAACTGATCTTCTTGAGCCGCCGTTATCTTCAGATCCTCGTGAAGGCTTTTGATGCGTCCTTCGATCCCGGCGCCAGGCGCGCGGGGCGTACGGGCCTTCTTGGCCTTGGGGGCTTTTGCGGCCGGTGTTGCGGTGGTGGCGGGCGCGGATACAGCCGGGGCCAAGCCGGTCGAGCCGTTGCTCTGCGCAACCGAGGGAGGAGCCCAGCCGGTCAAACCAACGCCGAGAGCGGCGACAGCGGCGAGGGTGAGGAAAGTACGTGATTGTGTCATGGGATGCCTGCCTTTGAATGGGTGGTCGTTTCAAACGGGACGCTAAACGGAACGCATGGCGAAAATGAGTCATCGGTTGGGCATCTGCGCCACCTTCGTTCGAACCGCTTTCACCAAAACAACGGCGGACGAGACCGAGATATCCGTGACAAATATTTAATGATACGGTACCGGATCGTTTCGTTGTTTTCTTGCCTATAGCTATAGGAAGTCGGCTTTTTGGCCGGCATGTCAGGCCCAGGCCAGGAGATCGTCATGACCACCCAGAGCACCACGCCTCGTTCGAAACCCCGCCGGATCGCCGCGGTTGCGGCCGCTCTGGCTCTCGCTGCGGTTCTGTCCGGCTGCGTTGTCTATCCCGTCGGCGGCTATGGCGGCGGCTACCATCATCATTACTGGCAACGCTATTGATGGATGGGGCCACACTCCGGCGCGGCGGCCGCCCGACCCGAGCTGAAGCAGCCCAACTCGGCGACAAAATTCTCGACGCGGCCACGGCTCTTTTCCTGAGCCGTGGCTTCGGCGCGACGAGCATCGAGGCGATCGCCGCGCGCGCCCGCATATCGAAGCGCACCCTGTATCATCGATTTGACGACAAGCCGGAACTGTTCCGCGCGGTCATACACCGCATGATGCAGCGGTGGTTGCCGCCATTCGAATCCAGCTTCGATGCTCCTGCTCCGGTCGAAGCGGTACTGCTACGTTCGGCCGAACATATGTTGTCAGTCGCCTTGTTGCCCGATGCCTTGGCGCTGCGCCGGTTGCTGTTGGCCGAAGCCGAAAGATTCCCCGAACTCGTGCAGATCGTGGTTCAGCAAGGCGCGGCGCGCGGCATCGATCGCATCGCGTTGCTGCTCGAAGCCGAAACGAAAGCCGGGCGTCTGCGCGTCACCGACAGCCGCTTCGCCGCGATGCAGTTTCAAGAAATGATTTTGTCGATCCCGTTGCGCCGGGCGATGGGATTCGGCCCGCGCCTCACCACTGAAGAGCTTGCCGATTGGGCACGTAACAGTGTCGGCCTCTTTCTCGATGGCTGCCGCGCATAAGTGTTGCGATTCAAAGACGGAATCTGTTCCGTCGCATGACAAGCGACACTTTGTCGTAACTGTCGTTTCATTATCTCGGGTTAGCATACGCTAGCTTTCGCTAGACCCGAGTCATGAAGAAATCCGTTCAAACAAACGTCCGTGTTTCCGAAGACGACAAGGCCTTGATCCTCGCCGTCGCTCAAAAACTGCGCATCGATCCGTCATTCAGCGTGCGCGTCAAACAGTTGTTGGATGAAAGCGGCGACGCCGCGCTTACCGACCGCGTCAAACTTCTCGAGGAACAGGTTGCGAGGTTGTTATCGGGCGCGATCGTGATGCCGCGATCGGTGCCGCGTGTTGCCCCGTCACGCCTTCCGACACTCACACCGCGCTAGATCGTTTCCACACCGAGTGCGGGCGGCAAGGCGCGCACATGTTCCAGCATCGTATGCGCGATTTCGCGTTCACCCATGATGACGATGCTGGCGCCGAACTGCATCAGCTGATCGACCTCGGCATCGAAATGCGCGCGCGCCAGAATCTCGATCTTGGGATTTACCTTACGGGCATGGCGAACGATCTCGCAGGCCTCGAACGCATTTGGAATTGCAACCAAAAGGATATTCGCGCCGGCGACGTTCGCGGCGTCAAGCACCCGGTCCTCGGCCGCATTGCCGGCGATGGTTTCGATCCCTTCGGTCCGCAATAGCTCCAACGCCTCGGCAGCATCCTCGATCACGAGGATCGGCCAACCGTCTGCCTTCAAGCTTTCCCCGACGAGCCGCCCGACCCGGCCATAACCGACCAGCACCGCGTGGCCGCTGAGCTTCGTCGGCTCCAGATACTCGACCGCGTGTTCGCGAATTTCCTCCGGCGCGGGCGCGTCCGCGCGGTGCCGATCGAGCCAAGCGGTTAGCCGTTCGGTCGCGGCGAACCAGATCGGGTTGATCAGGATCGAGAGAATCGAAGTGCCGAGAATAAGATCGCGCGCCCGGACCGGCAGCAGCCCCAGCCCGATGCCGAGATCGGCGAGGATGAACGAGAATTCGCCGATCTGCGCCAAGCCCGCCGCGACCAGCAGCGCCGTCGCCATCGGATAGCCGAGCAACCGCACCATGGCGAAGGCGACGCCCGACGTGCTGACGACCACCACCAGCGTCGTCGCCAGCAGCGGCAACGGTTCGCGCCACAAGACCGTCGGGTCGAACAACATCCCGACCGAGATGAAGAACAGTACGGCGAAGGCGTCGCGCAGCGGCAGCGATTCCTCGGCCGCGCGTTGGCTGAGTTGTGATTCGCTGAGCACCATGCCGGCGAAGAACGCGCCCAGCGCGAACGAGACGCCGAACAATTCCGAGGCGACGAAGGCAACGCCCAGCGCCGTCGCCAGAACCGCGAGGCGGAACAGTTCGCGCGATCCGGTATGAACGATGTAATGCAGAATCCACGGGATGACCCGCCGCCCGACGATCAGCATCAGAGCGATGAACAAAGCCGCCTTGCCCAAAGTGATCGCCAGCGTCAGGGCCAGCGCGCCCGGATGGATGCTGCTCATCGTCACATCCCCGCGCAGCAAGCCGGCGAGCGGCGGCAATAGGACGAGCACGATCACCATCAGCAGGTCCTGATAGACCAGCCAGCCGATCGCGATATGACCGCGCTCGGTATCGGTCAGACGATGTTCCTGCAGGCCGCGCTGCAGCACCACGGTCGAAGCGACCGAGAGCGCGAGACCGAACACCAGGCCGGTGCCGAACGACCAGCCGAACAGCCAGGCAATACCCGTCCCGAGCAGTGTCGAGACCGCGACCTGCACCGTGGCCCCAGGGAAGATCACCCCTCGGACCGCCAGCAAATCCTTGAACGAGAAATGCAGCCCGACGCCGAACATCAAGAGAATCACGCCGATCTCGGCGAGCTGTGACGCCAATCCCTGATCGGCGACGAAGCCCGGTGTGAACGGCCCCACCAGCACGCCGGCGAGGAGATAGCCGACAATGGTCGAGATGCGCAGATGATGCGCGATCGTCCCCATGATGAAAGCGAGGCCAAGCCCGATCACGACGATGGCGATGAGCGAGGAGCCGTGGGTCATGCGCGCGCTGCGGCGAATTCAGCAAGGTACATATGAAACACTTAGCCTAAGCGGCGCGGCACCGAAAGCGGATTGGCGTCCGGCGGTTCTGTGACGGCGGTTGAGAAATTGTCCCGAACCCGGCACCCTTGGCCTTTGGATGAACCACCGATTGCGAGGATTCGAGATGGAACAATATTCCGGGGTCGCCATCGTCACGCTGTTATGCAGCCTCATGGTTCTCGGCATGGCGGTCAAAGTGGCGAAAACACACGCGAAGACTGGCCTTTTAGTGCCGACGATGACGGGTGATCCACTGCTCGAACGCACGATCCGCGCGCATATGAACACGATCGAATGGATGCCGATCTTTCTTCCGTCGATGTGGATGTTCGCGATCTATTGGAGCGCATCCTGGGCGACCGGGTTGGGGTGCGTTTGGTTGCTCGCCCGGATCGCTTACTTCATCGGCTATATTTCTGCGCCGTCCAAAAGAATGCCGGGCTTTTTCATTCAGGCATTTACAACCCTCGCTTTGCTGCTCGGCGCGATTGGGCGTATCGGCTACCTGGCTGTGTCGTGATGACCCGCGCGCCGGAAACAAATCGGACTCTTATAGCAAAGCTCCCGGCCCTCGCTTAAAGTCGCGGCGCAATCTTTGGGGGAATTGCGTGGTTGCTCGCGTCCGGACAGTCGCCTTTCTCGGCATCGACGCGCTTGAGGTCGAGGCGCAGGTCACGATTGCGAGCGGCCTTCCCGCCTTCACGGTTGTCGGCCTTCCCGATAAAGCCGTTGCCGAATCGCGCGAGCGTGTGCGCGCGGCGCTGACCGCGATGGGCCTTGCGGTGCCGAGCCGGCGCATCACCGTAAACCTCGCCCCCGCCGATCTTTTGAAAGAAGGCAGCCATTTCGATCTGCCGATCGCGCTGGGGCTTCTGGCGGCGATGGATGTTCTGCCCAAGGACGAGCTGGAACATTACGTCGCGTTGGGCGAACTCGCCCTCGATGGGTCGGTGCTGCCCGTCGCAGGCGTGCTGCCCGCCGCCGTCGGCGCGGCGTCGCGCGGCCATGGCCTCATTTGCGCGGCGGCGTCGGGCGGCGAAGCCGCCTGGGCCGGCGGGCTCGAAATTCTGGCGACGCCGTCGCTGCTCGCCATCATCAATCACTTTAAAGGCACGCAGGTTCTGTCGCCACCGACACCGCGTTTAGCCGATGAACGCAGCAATTTCCTCGACCTTAAAGACATCAAAGGACAAGAAACGGCGAAGCGTGCGCTCGAAGTCGCGGCGGCCGGTGGACATAACCTCCTGATGATCGGCCCGCCGGGTGCGGGGAAGTCGATGTTGGCTTCGCGTTTGCCGAGCCTTCTTCCGCCGCTCGATCCCGCCGAGGCGCTGGAGGTTTCCATGATCCATTCCGTTGCGGGGTTGCTGCGCAACGGCGAATTGATGCGGCAACGGCCGTTTCGCGATCCGCATCATTCCGCATCGCTGGCCGCGCTGGTCGGCGGTGGCCTGCGGGCGAAGCCCGGCGAATTGTCCTTGGCGCATCTCGGCGTTTTGTTTCTCGATGAACTGCCCGAGTTCCAACGCGCGACCTTGGAAGCCTTGCGACAACCGATGGAAAGCGGCCGCGCCGTCGTCGCCCGCGCCAACGCGCATGTAACGTATCCGGCGCGCGTGCAGTTGATCGCGGCGATGAATCCGTGCCGCTGCGGTTATCTCGATGATCCCGCGCAAGGCTGTGGCCGGGCGCCACGGTGTGGTCAGGATTATCAGTCGAAGATATCGGGGCCGTTATTCGACAGAATCGACTTACATATCGACGTGCCGGCGGTGCGCGCCGTCGATCTGACCTTGCCGCCGCCCGCCGAAGGATCGGCGGAAGTGGCGGCGCGCGTCGCCACCGCCCGCGCGCGGCAACGCGCGCGCTTTGCCCGTTTGCCCGACGACCGCCGCATCCGCACCAATGCCGAAGCCGACGGCACGTTGCTGGACGATATCGCCACGCCGGACCCTGACGGCAAGAAGCTGTTGAACGATGCGGCGGAACGCATGCGTTTATCCGCGCGGGGTTATCATCGCGTTTTGCGTGTCGGACGCACGTTGGCCGATCTCGACGGCAGCGACCGCGTCAGCCGCATGCACATTGCCGAGGCGTTGAGTTACCGGCGGATCGGGCTCGGCAGTTAAGTTGTGATCAAACGGACGAAATAATCGCGAAAATTCATCGCGGATTATTGTCTCGTCATCCTGCATTTTATCTAAATTGATATTTAGAAATAGAGTTGGGTACAACCGCTTAACAATCGATTCATTTGCCTGAGTTATTCCTTTCGCGTACCACAACACGGGGAATTTATATGTTTAAGGCAACTGCTCTTCTTCTTTCTGATGACAGCGGCGCAACGGCTATCGAGTACGGACTCATCGCCGCCCTGATCGCGGTTGTAGTCATCACTGCCGTCAAACTCATCGGCACCAACCTGACCACCACCTTTAACTCCGTCGCGACCGCACTCTGAGATTGTCTCATGCACGAGATCATCGGCGGGGCTTGCGCCAATGAATCGGATACGACTCGAAATGATCGGAACGTTCTCGCGATAAAATTGCGCGCGGACTGACTGTTCTCTCGCCTGGGACCGGGCTTTGGTGAGCAGTGTTGTTGAAGGCCCCGTCTCAAGGCGGGGCCTTCGCCGTTCCATGAGCAGTCAAACTTTGGCGGCGGCGTTGCGGGGTTAGCCCTTCGCTCGCAACGACGCGATCATCGAGATCGCCGTCAGCACCATCACCACGGCACCATAGATATAAGCCGTCATCGACAGCCCGATATAGGGCACGGCGAGGCCCGCCGCGACCGAGGGAAGGCTGAACGCCAGATACGATTCCGTATAAAAGGCAGCAAGCAGACCAGCGCGCTGGTTCGGCCCCGCGGTCGGCAGCAAGGCGCCGAGCGTCCCCGAGAAGCCGGTACCGAAGCCCAGCCCGGCGATGAACGTGCCCCCCAGCAGCGCCGCGACATTCTGCAATTCGATGCCGATGAGCGACACGGCCACGCCGACGATCAAGGCGCTGCAACCGCCGAGCACGAGACGCCGCACGGGCCAGTGCCGCGCGACCGATACCGCGATCACCCCCGACAGCATCAAGGTGCCGACGACGATGCCGCCGATCAGCGGCGAGGCCGCATGAAGCGTGATCGCCACCAACGTCGGCATTAGCGATAGATAAAGCCCACCCAACGCCCAACAGGCGATGTTGACCGGCGATAGGCGCAACAGCACGGGCCAGGAAGCGGCCGGCACGCTGATGTGCGG
Organism: uncultured Rhodospirillales bacterium; assembly: GCA_903822185.1. Classification (GTDB taxonomy): domain Bacteria; phylum Pseudomonadota; class Alphaproteobacteria; order ATCC43930; family CGMCC-115725; genus CAIKMD01. The sequence continues at coordinate 42,495 of CAIJOA010000045.1, forward strand.
TTTGAGCGAGGCCAGCGCCCCGGTCTTTCCCGCCGTCGTTTCCGGCATCGCGCCCAGCATCACCGCCAACACGACCGACACGACTAACAGGATTTCATAGACGAGATGCAGCGGGTCGGGCGCGTAGGTGACGAGGATAGCCGCGCCCAAAGCGCCAGTCATCAGGCCGAGGAAAATCTGCACGCTGTTGAGCAACGGACCGAGCGTACGGTTGGTATCCATCAGTGCTGCGCCCAAAGCGGTCGTCGCCGCGCCGACGCACACGCCCTGCACCGCGCGCGCGATGATCAGCTCGCCGACATTGCTGGCCGTCGAGAAAAGAATCATCGCCGCGACATTGAGGAGAAGCGCGCCGAAGATCACTGGCCGCCGACCGATATAATCAGACAGGCCGCCGACCGTCAGTAGCGCCATCAACAGGCTGATCGAATAGATCGCGAAGACAATGGTGATCAGCAGCGGTGTCAGATTCATAGACTGCTGATAAAGATGATAGAGCGGCGTGACGGCGCCGCTGCTGGCCGCAACAAGCACCGCCGTGCAGAAAGCGAACACGGTCATCGCGCGCGGCGGCAGGAAACCCTTGAGCATGTGCAATCCCGCGTTCAGCGTTTGCCGCGGCGGCCGGGTGCGGGCTTAGGCGCGTCTTCTTTTACCGCAGCGATATAAAGCAGCGTCGATTTTTCGTAGGAGAGGCCGTCGGCGATCGAATTGCGCTTGGCGTTGAGGAAGCGGTGTTCGGCCACGCGAAATCCGGTTTCGTCGAACGACGACGCCAGATCGGCGAGTTTGTATTTGCGATAGCGCGGATGGGTTTCGAGGTCGCCGGAATAGGTCGTGACCCACACCTGCCCGCCCGGGCGCAGGACACGCCGCGCCTCGCGGAAAACATCGTCGAGCGGCACATGGCCGATCGATTCGGGGAATATCACCAGATCGAAGCAATCCCATTCGAACGGCAGGAAGCGTGCATCGGCTTCGGTCGTTCGCTGCAAGCCCAACTGCATCGCGCGCTTAAGCATGTGATGCGAAATGTCGAGCCCGACGACGCGATGGCCGTCGGTGGCGAGATGAATCTCAAGCTCGCCCGCACCGCAGCCGATCGAGAGGATGTCGGCCTTTGATTTTTCAATCCGCTCCGCCATCCAGCGGCGGAACGGCGCGGAGATCGCGCTGAACGTGAAATAGTCGCTGTCGCGCCAGCCATGCGTGCCGATCTGCCGATAGAACTTGTTATCGGCGGCAGGAGTGCGTTGCTTTGGCATGAAAGGCTGACTCGACCCATGAATGATGTGCCCCGCAATCTAGGGGCGGGCCGGATGAGCGGCAATACGCCGCCGCGACGCCGAAGATCAGGCAGCGCCTTTCTTCTTCTTCGATTTCGCGCGGCGAACGCTCGCGGCGAAAGAGCGCGTGATGCGCTGGCGTATTTTGGTCTTCGCCGGCGCATGCGTCGTCGGTGTCGGGCGGCGTTTGACGAGTTGCGCGCCGGTTTTCGATTTCAACAGATGCAATGTGCGATCGTGGAATTCGGCAAGGCCCGGCCGATGTCCGACCGAAATCAAAGTCGTCCAGGCGAGTTCTTCGTGGAAGAGCTGCATCATCGACGCTTGGTTTTCTTCATCGAGCGCAGCGGTCGCCTCGTCCATGAAGATCCATTCGGGCTTGTGCAGCAAGGCGCGGGTGAACGCGACACGCTGCAATTCGCCGACGCTGAGAATGCGGTCCCAGCGATCGGTGTCATTGAGCTTCGGGATCAAATGTTCGAGGCCGCAACGCTCTAACGCTTTTTCCATGTCCTTGACCGCAAAGCGACGCGATGGTGCGGGATAAGCGATCGCCGCGCGCAACGTGCCGAGCGGCAGATAAGGCCGCTGCGGCATAAACATCAGCTTGCTGCGCGACGGTAGATGGATCGAGCCTGCGCCCCACGGCCATAGACCCGCCGCGGCGCGCAACAAGGTACTTTTGCCGCTACCGGATTCACCGTCGATCAGCACCTTCTCGCCGCGATGGATCGTCGCGTTGGTTTCCGAGATCACGACATTGCCGTCGGCCAGGGTGATCTGAAGATCCTTGAAGGTGAGCGCCTCTTTGCCTTCCTCGAACGGTTCTTCGACCAGTTCGATGCGCGTGACCTCGCCCGCCTCGGTCGTCGATTCGATCGTGGTCTGCAGCATGTCCTCGAATTCCAGCAGCCGCGCGACATGTGAGCGCCATTCGGCGATCTGCGGGAAATTATCGACGAACCAGGTAAGGCTGGTCTGGACCTGGCCGAACGCCGCGGTGATCTGCATCAACCCGCCCAGCGTGATCACGCCGGTGAAGTAGCGTGGGCTTGCCACCAAGGTCGGATAGATGATGCCGATCATCGCGTAGCCGCTGGTCATCCACATCAAATGACGCTTGGCGCGCATCAATCCGATCGACGCGCCAATGACATGACCGAAATTCCGCACGAGGCCCTTTTGCTCGTCGGCCTCGCCGCCGATCAGCGCAATGGCTTCGCTGTTTTCACGCACGCGGATGAGAGCAAAACGGAAATCGGCTTCGGCGGCATTCTGTTTGACGTTGGCATCGACGATCGGCCGTCCAACCAGATAGGTCAGGAACGAACCGACGATGGCATAGATCAACGCCGCGCCGACCATATAGCCGGGGATTTCAAAGGTGCGCCCGGCCAAGACGATTTTCAGGACGCCCGACAACACCCAGAGGATGCCGGTGAAGGAGACGAGCGTCAGGGCCGCGTTGAGAATACCGAGCGCGAATTCGACCGCCATTTCGGTCGCGCCACGCACATTTTCCGAAATGCGCTGATCGGGATTCTCGACGCCCTCGCCGACGAAGTTCAGTTGATAGTGACGGCCATTCTCGAGCCAGCCGCCGACAAGGCGGTTGGTCAGCCATTTGCGCCAACGCAATTGCAGCAGTTGCTTGAGATAAACCTGATAGACCGCGACGCCCATACTGACGACGCCGAGGACCGAAAATATCTCCATCTGGCGGAGAAACGCACCCCAGTTGAGATATTCGAGCGCGTCGAAGAAATCCTTGTTCCAGATATTGATCCGGATCTGGATGCCGATTTGAAACAGAGTCAGCGCGATAACGCCGCCGGCGAGCAGCCACGCCTGAAACCGTTCCTCCGACAAAAAGAACGGTCCCGCAAGACGGATGAAGCGCCGAAGAAAAGAGCCGTGAACCGCAGGGTCGCGGTGATGTTGCGGTAGCGGTGTCTGCGTATCAGCCATGGGATGAATCGGTTCTTTCCATTCCATAACCCCACAACCGGGCCAGGTGTTCGCCGCGATTGAACGTTATTCCAAGATCGCAAGCCGCGCCGGTATAGGACGCGCTGCAAATAACCGATGTATGGAACGAACGCCGACAGAAGATTGAAAAGGTGCTTGTGGACATCAAGGACGGAGGAAATCACTACCGCATGGCTAAATTATGTCGCCAGCTTGCCCTTGTAGTGATTGCGTCACCGAACCGATGCGGGATAATGAACAGCATCGCGATCCCGGATCGTATGCTGGGCATCAGGGGAGGTTAAGGCATGAAGCTCATTTCATATCGCAGCGGCGACATGCAGGGCATCGGCGTCATGGTCGATCACGAGCGTTTTATCTCCCTGCGCCGCCTGATCCCCGACCTACCGAACGATCTGCGCTTCCTCCTGGATCAAGGCAAAGCAACGCTGCAGCGCATCGCCGAGGCGATCGTCGGCAATGAGGGCGATATGCGGATCGATCAGGTTCAGCTCGACCCGGTCATTCCCGAGCCGCATGCGACCTGGGCCCTCGCCCTCAATTTTCAAATGCACATCGACGAGACGGGCCTCACCACCTCGCCGGACTATCCGCAAATTTTCATGCGGATGCCGATCAGCGTCGTCGGTCATAACGAGCCGTTATGGTGCCCGAACCCGGCCATCGCGAAAATCTTCGATTACGAAGGCGAGCTGGCCGTGATCATCGGCCGCCCCGGCCGGCACATCCCGGTCGAGCGCGCGCTGGAATTCGTCGCCGGCTATTCCTGTTACAACGAAGGGTCGGTGCGCAATTTCCAGGGCCACAACCGGCAGTTCGGTCTGGGCAAGAATTTCGAGCGTTCGGGCAGCTTTGGTCCCTGGCTGATGACTGCCGATGAATTCGGCGATCCGAAACAGCATCGCGTCATCACCCGGCTGAACGGCGTCGAAAAGCAAAACGAGTCGCTCGACCAGATGCTCTTCTCCGTCGAGCAAGTGATTCACTATCTCTCGACCGGCTACACGCTTCAGCCCGGCGACGTGATCGTCATGGGAACGCCGGGCGCGCTGAAGAAACCGGCCGATTATGTTTTGGAACCTTATGACTCGCCAAAGAACCCCGGCCGCACGCACATGAAGCCGGGCGATGTCTGCGAGGTCGAAGTCACCGGTCTCGGCATCCTCAGCAATCTGATCGTCGCTGATCCGACCGAACTCTAATCGCCGTCAGCCGTTGAATACGCGGCGCGACCACGGGCGTGGCCTCATGCTGTGCCGCGATCTGAATAAAATCCCGCACCGAACGTTGATGCAGGACGTCTGCCTAGGAGATCGACCATGTTCGCCCCCCGGTTCCTGTTCCGCACCGTCGCATTGAGCGCCGCCATGCTGCCGCTTTGGGCGGGGGCTGCGATCGCCGACCCGCCGGATCGGGTCGGGCGGTTGAGCGTGATCGAAGGCAATGTCTCGATCCATTCGGCCGGCGACGATCAATGGCAGCCGGCGGGCCCTAATTACCCCATCAGCACTGGCGATACGGTGTGGGTCGAACCCGGTTCGCGCGCCGAGATCGAAGTCGGCGGCACCGCCTTGCGGCTCGACCAAGAAACCGAGGCCGATATTTTGCGGCTCGAAGATAATGCGACGGTGCTGCGGGTCGATGAAGGTGCGGCCAATCTGCGCGTCTATGCCTTGCCGCCCGGCGGCCTCACAGTGCTGACGCCGAACGGTCAACTGAGCGTCAACGCATTGGGCAGTTATTACGTCGCTGCCACCGCATCGCGCCCCGGCACGCCGCCGGATCGTATCGAAACCGCGGTGCTGCAAGGCGCCGCACGTTTCAACGGACCGCGCGGGACGATGGATCTTCGCCCGGGCGAAAGTGCGATCAGCGTCGGCGGCAACGTCTCGCTCGCCGGCATCGCCCAGACGCCGATCAATGATTGGGGCTATGCCCGCGATCGTCAGGCCGCTTCGCAGCAAGCCGTTCAATATGTATCGCCGGAAACCACCGGCTATCAGGATCTCGACGCCAATGGGCGCTGGGGTAATGACCCTGAGTATGGGACGGTCTGGTACCCAACCACGGTTGCCGCCGACTGGGCGCCGTATCGTTATGGCCATTGGGCGTTCGTGCGGCCTTGGGGCTGGACCTGGATCGATGACGCGTCTTGGGGCTTTGCACCGTTCCATTACGGCCGCTGGGTCCAGATCGGGCCGCGTTGGGCATGGTGGCCGGGCGAGCGCGTCGCGCGGCCGGTCTATGCGCCGGCGCTGGTCGTCTTCCTCGGCGGCATCGGCAGCGGTCCATCGGTCGGCTGGATTCCGCTGGCGCCGCGCGAGCCCTTCCGTCCCTATTTCACCGCCAGCGCCAATTACGAGCGCAACGTCAATCGTTCGTCCGGCGCACGGGGTGACTTCAGTGCCGCCAACGCCAATGCGAATGGCAGCAGCTTCCGCAATCGCGGTGCCGTGACGGTCGTGCCGAATGCGGCCTTCACCCGCGCCCAGCCGGTGCAGCGCGCCGCCGTGGCCGTGGACAGCAATCAGGTTTCGCAAGCCCGCGTCGCACCGGCCGCCGTGTCGCAGCTTCGTCCCGAACGCCCGGAACGCAGCGCCGGACCGGGCAATGGCGGAGCGGGAAATAGTGGGCCGGGCAATAACGGCGGAGCACGTCCGCAGTTCGTCCCGAATCAAAACGGCAACGCGCCGGCCAATGGGCGCGAGCAGCAAGGCGGTTTCCGCGGCAACGAGCAGCAACGGTCCATCGCGCCGCAATCGCCATCGCCGCAAGCGGCACCCAACAACGCGCCCGCACCGTTCGAGCGCCGGACACCGGATGCCGCACGCCCGCAGCAAGCGCCTGCCGCGGCACCACAGGTCCAAGCCGCACCGAACGCTGCCGCGCCGAATCCCGAACCGCGCCGCTTCGAGCAGCGGAACGATCCGGCCCGCCAGCCACAAGCGGATGCCCCGCCGCGCAACGTGCAGCCGAACCAAGCTGCGCCGTCACCGTTTGAACGCCGGGCGCCCGACGCGGCACAACAACAGCCGGCTGCCGCGCAGGCTGCGCCCAATGCCGAGCAGCAGCGCCGCTTCGAGCGCCCGCCCCAAAGCGAGCCGGCCCGGCAACCGCCAACACAACCACAAGCAGAGGCGCCGCGCCCGCAACGTCAGGAACGGCCGCCGGAAGCACGGCAGCCCGAGCGCCCGGCGGCACAGCCGCAGCAAGCTGCGCCGGCGCGTCAGGCCCCGCCGGCACGGGAAGAACGTCGCGAAGAACGCAAGGATCCGCCGCCACCAGCGGCGGCAGCTCCTGCCTCACCCCCGAGCGACCCGCGTCGGCCGCCCAACGGCGGCTGACGGATCGTTAGGCGGGAAGGTTCGACGTGCAGTGCGGGCAGCGCGTCGCTTCGACGGCGATGGGGGATTTGCAGTAAGTGCATTCCTTCGTCGGCTTCGCCGGCGCTTCGACCTTTTTAGGCATAAAGCGATTGACCTGCCGTACCAGCAGATAAACGGCGAATGCAACGATGACGAAATCGAGAATGTTATTGATAAAGAGGCCGTAATTGATCGTCGCGGCGCCCGCGGCTTTGGCCTCGGTCAGCGACTCGTAATGCTTGGGCGACAGATTGATGAACAGGTTGGAGAAATCGACCCGGCCCAGGACGACGCCCAGCGGCGGCATCAGGACGTCGTTCACCAGCGACGTGACGATCTTGCCGAACGCGGCACCGATGATGATACCGACGGCCAGATCGACGACGTTGCCGCGCATCGCGAAATCACGAAAATCTTTCCACATGAATGCCCCCTTTTGTAACGACGCGCGCGGGACTATAGCACCGCCCACGCGTGAAACTGAGCCCCTGTCGGCGGCGTCCAATCGGCTCAGACCTCTTGCCAACAAATAGGAAGGCAAGCCTTTTCAAGTGCTTGGCACCAAAGTAGTGGCCGGATTTTTCCGGTCGCGGCCTTTGTTGCAGTGCGGCAAGGAAAGGTCTAAAGACGGCGCCGTTTTGCTTCGGGAGTGCCGGCATGGCGCAAACCGCCAGCCCTGAGCATCACACCGATGGCCATACCGCTTCGCGGCGGCAATTGGTGTTGGGTGCTTTGGGCGTTGTCTATGGCGATATCGGTACGTCGCCGCTTTATACGATCAAGCAATGCTTCAACGCATTGGGGGGGATCACGCCTCCCTCGATCTACGGCGTTCTGTCGCTGATCACCTGGGCCTTGGTCTCGGTCGTGACGCTGAAATATGTCAGCGTGATCATGCGCGCCGACAACCGTGGCGAAGGCGGCACCTTGGCGCTGACGACCCTGGCGTTGCGTGTATCGCGGCCCGGCACAAAATTTCATTGGTGGATTCTGGCGGCCGGCTTGCTGGGGGCCTCCCTATTTTACGGTGACGGCGTCATCACGCCGGCGATTTCGGTTTTGAGCGCGGTCGAAGGTTTGAAGATCGCGACACCGGCGTTCGAGCCTTTCGTCATTCCGCTGACGATCGCGATCATCGTCGTCCTGTTCATGGTGCAAAATCGCGGTACCGGCAGGGTTGGCGGTTACTTCGGGCCGGTCACAGCGTTGTGGTTTCTCACCATCGGCCTCTTGGGCGCCATCGAGATCGTGCGCGAGCCGGAGATTCTGCTGGCGCTTAATCCCTGGTACGGCCTGAAGCTGCTGCTGCACGATCCGCTGAAAGGCTTTGCCCTGATGGGTGCGGTCGTCCTGGCCGTCACCGGCGCCGAAGCGCTCTATGCCGATATGGGTCACTTTGGCCGCGCGCCTATTCGCTTCGCTTGGCTGTCTTTCGTTTTCCCGGCGCTGCTGTTGAATTATTTCGGCCAAGGCGCGCTGCTGCTGCACGATCATGCCGCGATCGAAAACCCATTCTTCCTGCTGGTTCCCGATTGGGGACTTTATCCGATGGTCGCGCTGGCTGCCGCAGCCACCGTAATCGCGTCGCAAGCCGTTATCACGGGTGCTTTTTCGATGACACGGCAAGCCGTGCTGCTGGGCTATCTGCCGCGCTTTGAAATTCGTCATACCTCGGAAACCGCGATCGGCCAGATCTATGTGCCCAAGATCAACTGGTTCCTGCTGGTGGCGGTCGTCGCATTGGTGCTCGGCTTCCGCACCTCGGACAATCTGGGTTCGGCTTACGGCATCGCTGTTACCGGCACGATGTCGATCGATACCATCCTCGCCCTGATCTACATGATCGGTGTCGCCGGCTGGAATCGGCTCGGCGCCGTCCTGATCTTCGGTTTTTTCCTGACCATCGATCTTGCCTTTTTCTCGGCGAATCTGTTGAAGATCGAGGATGGCGGCTGGTTCCCCCTGACCATCGCCGCGGTCGCCTTTACGTTGATGGTGACATGGCTGCGCGGCCGTGAAGCATTGTTGGCCGAACGTTGGCGCGAGGCTTTGCCGCTCGATAACTTCCTGGCGACGATCAAACCCGACCGGCCGCCGCGCGTCCCCGGCACCGCCGTCTTCATGGTGCCGAATGACCGCATCGTTCCGACCGCCTTGCTGCACAACCTAAAACACAACAAGGTTTTGCACGAGCGCGTCGTGTTGATGAAAGTCGAGACGATCGACATTCCGCATGTGCCGGAAGATCAGCGCATCGAGATCAAACATCTCGAGCATAATTTCCACACCGTCACCGTCAGCTACGGCTTCATGGACGAGCCGAATATCCCGCGCGCGCTGGCGCAGTTGCGGCTGATGCAGTTCCGCTTCAACCTGCTGGAAACATCCTTCTTCGTCGGCCGCGAGAAAGTCGTGATCGGTAAGGAAGGTGGCTTGTGGACTTGGCGGAAACGGCTTTTCATCATCATGCACCGCACGATGATGAGCGCGACCGAGTATTTCCGCATTCCGACCAATCGCGTGGTGGAACTCGGCGGCCAAGTCGAAATTTAAGAAGAAGTCGCCGTTAGGCGACGTGCGCCGGCTGCAATTCTTTCCACGACGCCGGCGTGCTGAGCGGCAGCACTTCACGCTTGCCGGCGGAATGAACGCCTTCCTTATCCAACGTGCGGAGTTGCGGCGGGAAGACATCGTCGGACTGATGCGACATGCCGACCAGCACCATCGATGGCTGGCCTTCGCCGGTCGCGAGCGGCAAGACGAGATGACGCATTTCGAGCCGGCCTTTAGCGCCGTACCGGAAATTGCTTTCACCATAGATCGGCGCCGCTTCGGCATTTGCCTGCCGCAATAGCTTGCCGAGATGTTCGAGATAATCGCTCTTCGGTAGATCGGCGAGCCACTGTCCGGTCGGATCGTAACCCAGACGCTTCACCAGGATCGTGCCGACCAGACGAAAGCGAATGCGATTACCCTGATCCGCGAGTTCGCAGATCATCAGATGCGGCAAGAGCTTCGGTCCCATTTCGATCGGATCGATCTCGCGCCGTGTCGGCCTGGCACGCCCGCCCCGCTTCTTGTCCCAATAGCGGAACAGCGGGCCGAGAGTCGTTTGATTATAGACGTCGATAGGCATCAGCCGGATGTATCCTGTCTTTACCGGTTGATCCCACTTCGCGCCTTTTATGGTTAATTAATCACTAACGTTCGAGACGCCGTCGGAACGATGGTTTCTAGGCTTTTGAAATCGTTGAAAGTCGGGCCCGCCACACGGCGTTAACGTCCCGGTAACTTTGTCGAAATTGTGTTCAGTTCCCCGCCGATTCGCCTTCAGCGAACGGCCAGAAATCTTGCGCGCCGCTATCGGGCCGCATCACGCGCATCGCTGGCAGCCAAGCGGTCGCGACCGTGCCGATGCCGACTTCGCTTTCGATCGTCAAACGGCCGCCATGCATTTCGATCATCGATTTCGTCAGCGGCAAGCCAAGACCGCTGCCTTCGTATTTGCGCGAGAGATGGCTGTCGATTTGGCCGAAGGGCCGCATCGCCGTGCCGATATCTTCGGGCGCGATGCCGATGCCGCTATCCGCGACCGCGATGCTGACTTCGCCATCGTCATGCGAGGCGACACGCAACGCGACACGGCCACCGCTGGGCGTAAACTTCACCGCATTGGATAGAAGATTGAGCAAGATTTGCTTCATGCGTCGCGCATCGCACAGCAGATAAGGCATATCGCGCGGTATCTCGACTGCGAGTTCGACGCCCGCTTCTTCGGCACGATCGCGCATCAAACGGCGCGATGATTCAGCGATCACCGCGATATCGACGGTGTCTTCGTTGAGTTCGACCTTGCCGAATTCGACCTTCGAGATGTCGAGCAGATCGTTGATGAGATTCAACAGATGTTGGCCGCTATCACGGATATCCGCGGCGTATTCGCCATAGCGTGCATCACCCAGCGCGCCGAAGACTTGGCCTTGCAGAATTTCGGCAAAGCCGATGATGGCGTTGAGCGGCGTCCGCAACTCGTGGCTCATATTGGCGAGAAATTCGGTCTTCGTCCGGCTTGCCATTTCCGCTTCTTCTTTGGCGCGGCGCAGATCGGCTTCGACGCTTTTGCGGTCGGTAATATCGACATAGGTCGCGACGAACCCGCCATCGGGCATCGGGCTCAAGCGGCGCTCGATCACATGACCGTCTTCGCGGAACAATTCCTCGATCGGCGCCATCGCGCGCAAAGCGGCCAACCGTTCATCGACCAGTTGAGTCGGATCGCCGGGGCCGTAGGTGCCGAGCTTTGCCTGAATCAACATCAATTCGGCGACCGGCATGCCGACATTCAGTAGCGCGGGCGCAAGGCCCACCGTCTCGCAGAGCTGATCGTTCCACAGCTTTACGTTCAGCCGCTCGTCGAGCACCAAGAGCCCTTGGCGCATGTTCTCGAGCGTTGCGCCAAGCAGACGCGATTTATCGGCCAGTTCGCGTTCGCGACGTTTGATCGCCGTGATGTCGGTTTGAATGACGACGCTGCCGCCGTCATTGGTGCGCTTCTCGCTGACCTGAAACCAGCGCGACCCAAGACGGCTTTCGCCGACGCCGGAATTACCGGGTTGAAAACGGGTTTCGAGCTTTACCGCCACCGGCCTGACTGCACCGCGATCCTCGCTGGCAGCACAGAGATCGGCGAGCGGCGTGCCGCTGATCAGCCACGGCGCAATCGCCTCGTTAACATCGCGATAGCGGTTGTTGCACAGGACGAGCCGGTCATCGGCGTCGAGCAGCATGAAACATTCGGGCATGGCTTCGATCGCGTCGATCAGATGGCCTTGCGCGGTCACGGCATGATGTTCCGCACGCATCAGCGAGGTCACGTCGCGGCCGATGCCGCGATAGCCGACGAATGCGCCGTGTGCCGCGAAGATCGGCAACCCGGAGAGCGACAAATGATGGGTAACGCCATCGCGATCCTGGTGCGCGATGCGGATATCACGGAAAGGCAACCGCGCTTCGAGCAGATCAGTGACGGATCGCAACGCGTCGCGCATTTGCGCGTCGGTCGCGAAATCGACCAAACGCCGGCCAGCGAAATCTTCCCCCGCTTCCGACATCGGCAGCTGCGCGCTGTCCGACATCGAGATGAAACTCAGATCGGCGCCCATTTCCCAGAACCAGTCGGCGGCAGCCTCGGCATAGTCGCGCAACCGTTGTTCGCCGGCACGGTGCTGTGACGCCGCTTCGGTTTCAACCAGCAGGAATTGGCGTTGTCCGGTTTCGGTGGAATCAATCGGTGAGGCAACGATATCAAGGCAACGTACACCGGCGCCGGTATGAACCTGCAGCGCCGAGCGCACCGTCTCGCCGCTCATCAAATGGGCGAGCAGCGCCATGCCCTCGGCGGGATCGACGAAATGGTTGAGGAAGGCGCTGAGCCCGTCCGTCGTTGAGGGGGCCGCGAAGTTCGAAACCGCCGCCGGGTTTTGCAGCACGATATGGCCGTCAGCACGAAACACCGTGGTCATCACGGAGTCCGCAAAATAGCCCGTTTCGCGCGCGGATTGCTCCGGCATCGCGATGGCAAAATTCTCGATCCCCGAACTTGGTGAAGTCACCGCGTCGCATCCTCCTAGACAACTTAAAGTCTAGGAAGGCTGCGTTAACATTCTCCAAAACTGGGGTGGGTTTTGGTTAATCTTTCGGAAGCATCGCGCCGAGGCGCTTTTTGCCGAAGATGTGGACATGGAAGTGCGGCACTTCCTGATGTCCGTCATGACCGTGGTTCGCCAGAATGCGGTATCCGGTCTCGGCAACACCCTGGTCTCGGGCAACGTCGCCGACAGCCCGCACAAAACCGACGATTTCCGCAGCGGAGGCTTTCTCCGAAAAATCATCCATCGAGACGTAAGCGCCCTTCGGGATGACAAGGATATGCAGCGGCGCCTGCGGATTGATGTCGTGGAAGGCGAGCGCATGCTCGTTTTCGAAGACTTTTTTGCAGGGAATCTCGCCCCGGAGGATGCGAGCGAAAATATTATTTTGATCGTAGGCCATTCACGCTCCGTCTTTCCGGGACGCCTTTTCGGCGATGCCGGAGGTACCCATGCGCTTTTCCAGCGCCGTCCAGACATCCGCTGGCGCGACACCGGCATCGGCCCAGAGCACCAGCAGGTGATAGAGCAGGTCCGCGCTTTCGCCGACGAGGCCATTGCCATCCATCGCCGCGATCACGGTTTCGACCGCTTCCTCGCCCAGTTTCTTCGCGATCCGGGCGCGGCCTTCACTGAAGAGTTTCGCGGTATAGGAAACCGCCGGATCGGCGCCACGCCGCGCCGCGATGGTGACGAAGAGGCGATCGATGATCGCGCCGTCGAGATCGCTCATCTTGTCGCTCATAACCGCACCGGGATGCCAGCCTGGGCGAGATGCGCCTTGGCGTCGGCAATGCGGTAAGTGCCGAAATGGAAGATCGAGGCGGCCAGCACCGCCGTCGCGTGGCCGTCGCGGATACCATCGACGAGATGATCCAGCGTCCCGACACCGCCCGAGGCGATGACCGGAATGCGGATCGCATCGGCGACCTTTTGCGTCAGCGCGATATCGAAGCCCGATTTGGTACCGTCGCGATCCATCGAGGTCAGCAGAATTTCGCCCGCGCCCATTTCGGCCATGCGCTTTGCCCAGTCGATCGCATCGAGCCCCGTCGCCCGCCGGCCGCCATGGGTGAAGACTTCCCATTTGCCTGGCGCGGTCTGTTTCGCATCAATGGCGACAACGATGCACTGGCTGCCGAATTTTTCCGCCGCTTCGCGGACGAAATCGGGATTGGAAACGGCGGTCGTGTTGATCGAGGTTTTATCCGCGCCGGCGAGCAGCAGCTTACGGATATCGTCGGTGTTCCGGATGCCGCCGCCGACCGTCAGCGGCATGAAACATTCCTCGGCGGTGCGGCGAACCGCATCGTAGAGCGTCGAGCGGTCTTCGGCCGAGGCCGTGATGTCGAGAAAGCAAAGCTCGTCCGCGCCTTCGGCGTCATAGATGCGTGCCTGCGACACCGGATCGCCGGCATCGATGAGATCGACGAAATTGACGCCTTTAACGACGCGTCCGTCTTTCACATCAAGGCAAGGGATGACGCGCATCTTCAACATGATCTAATCCGCGATCGCCAAGGCTGCATTGAGATCGATCCGCCCGTCGTAAAGCGCGCGGCCGAGAATCGCGCCGGCGATGCCGGTGCTTTCCTGGGCCTTCAAAGCCGTCACGTCGTCGATCGAGGCGACACCGCCGGAAGCGATCACCGGCGTTTTCAGTTTTTGCGCGAGCGCCGCCGTCGCCGTGACATTGACGCCGGCCAAAGCGCCATCGCGATCGATGTCGGTGAAAATGATCGCGGCAACGCCGGCATCTTCGAAGCGCAACGCCAATTCGGTCGCGGTGATGTCAGACGCTTTCGCCCAGCCCTCGACCGCAACCATGCCATTGCGCGCATCGATACCGACGGCGACGCGATTCGGATAAAGCCGGCAAGCCTCACGCACCAAATCCGGATTGGTCAGTGCCGCGGTGCCGAGAATCACCCGCGTGATGCCTTTTTCGAGCCAGGCGGAAATCGTCGCGATGTCGCGGATGCCGCCGCCGAGCTGCACCGGCTTATCGACAACAGCGAGGATCGCCTCGACGCTGGCGCGGTTCATCGGCTTGCCAGCAAAAGCGCCGTCGAGATCGACGATATGCAGCCAGCGGCAGCCGGCTGTCACAAACGCCTGGGCCTGCGCGGCGGGATCGGTGTTGAAGACCGTCGCGGCATTCATCTCGCCGCGCAGCAAGCGAACGCAGCGGCCTTCTTTCAAATCGATCGCGGGATAGAGAATCATGATTTCGGTTTACCGCGCCCGCCCGTCAGGCGTTTGAAATAATAATGACCTTCGATGGTCTTACCATCGACGCGCGCATAAGCAGGGTTCGTGCCGAACCGTTCGAAGCCCATCGTCTCATAAAGTCCGATCGCCGCTTCCTGCGTCGCGCGCACGTCGAGATTGAGCACGGCGAAGCCGGCAACCCGCGCCGCATCTTCGACCGTTTCGATCATGCGCCGCGCAAGACCATGACCGCGCGACCAAGGCGCGAGAAAGTTACTGGTCAGCGTCGCGGCAAAGCTTTGCGCCTCGTTGTTGCGTGGCGGGCCGACAAGCTGCACCGCGCCGCAGATCGTGCCGTTGAGACGCGCGACAAACAACGTCCGTTCCGGCACCAGCAGGATGCCGTTCCAATAGGATTCGAGCACATGCGACGCCGGTGATTTCACCCAACCGAAACCACCGCCATCTTCGATCGCCGCGACGGTCGCCTCGCACAGATCTTCGAGATCGCTGCCGGCGAAGGCGCGAATCCGTTCGATCGTCGTGACGACCGTTTCCGTCATCACGGTTTCCAGCGCAAGAAGTTGGCGATGAGCTTAAGACCCGTCGCCTGACTTTTCTCGGGATGGAACTGCACGCCGATGATGTTGTCGCGTCCGACGACCGCCGTGACCGCCCCGCCGTAATCGACCGTGGCGATAAGGTCTTTCGGATCGGCAGCGGTCAGCGCGTAGGAATGAACGAAATAGGCATGCGCGTCGTTCTCGATGCCGTCGAGCACCGGGTGCTTTCGGTGCATCTGCAACTGGTTCCAGCCCATATGCGGAATCTTCAGCTTCGGATCGCTGGGCACCAGCGGCGCGACTTCGCCTTTGATCCAGCCGAGGCCATCGACGGTTTCGAATTCACGGCCGCGATCCGCGAGCAATTGCATGCCGACACAGATGCCGAGAAACGGCCGGCCTTCTTTCAGCACGACCTGCTTCAGCGCCTCTTCCATGCCCGGCACCTTGGCGAGGCCGCGGCGACAATCGGCAAAGGCGCCGACGCCCGGCAACACCACGCGGGTCGCGCCGCGCAAGCTATCGGCGTGATTGGTGACGAGGACGCGGCCGTCGGCGCCGCTTTCGCGCGCCGCACGTTCCAGCGCCTTCGCGGCCGAGCGAAGATTGCCCGAGCCGTAATCGATGACGACGGTGGTCATTAGAGAGAACCGCCGAGCACGCCCTTGGTGGAAGGCACGGCATCGAGACGGCGCGGATCGAGCGCGGTCGCCATACGCAGTGCGCGGGCAAGCCCTTTGAAGCAGGATTCGACGATATGGTGATTATTCTCACCATAAAGATTTTCGATATGGAGCGTGACACCCGCCGATTGGGCGAAGGCCTGGAACCATTCCTTGAACAGTTCCGTATCCATCTCGCCCAGTTTCGGGCGCGAGAAAGTAACCTTCCAAACGAGATACGGCCGGTTCGACAGATCGAGCGCGACACGGGTCAGCGTCTCGTCCATCGGCACCATCGCCTCGCCCCAGCGCATGATGCCCTTACGGTCACCCAGCGCCTTGTTCACCGCCTCGCCAACGACGTAGCCGGAATCTTCGGTGGTGTGATGGAAGTCGATATGGAGGTCGCCCTCGGCCTTCAGCGTCAGATCCATCAGGCTGTGGCGCGACAACTGATCCAGCATATGGTCGAGGAAACCGATGCCACTGGCGATGTCCGACACGCCCTGGCCGTCGAGATTGACGGTCGCGGCAATGCGGGTCTCGCGCGTGTTGCGTTCGACATGGGCCTGACGGCCCGCGGCGGCGGACGGGGTCGAATCTGATTTCGCTGGCGGCAAGGGCAACTCCTTGAAGCTGCCCTTTTAGCAAAATCCGGGAATTATCGCTACCGCCCCCTCGGGCCTGGCCTCAAACCACCAGGGCGCCGTGCTCGCTTTGGCCTTCGGTCAGGCCGCGATCCTTCATCCAATCGTAGGTCCGGCTGAACAACGTCGAATCATAATAATCGACGTGTTTGTAATGGACGAAGGCCTTCAGCAGCTCACGCGGCTCCAGGCCGCCCTTGGCCTGGGCGCAGACATGGTGGGCATATTTGTAGAAATCGCGGTTGATCAGATCGACCGCCTGGTTTTCCGCCTCGTAATAGGCTTTGCGTTGCGCGTCGGTCAGGCTGGGCGCGATGACCTCGCCGCCGCGATAGAACGAGGCGGCGATGATGTGAGCCCCTTCTTTAAGGGCGAGACTGATGAACGGCTCCATCACCGTAACCGCGCGATAGGTGCCGTTCTTGAGCGCGGCATAGCGCGCCTGCGGCAGCCCGCCATTGGCGATATTGACGTGTTCCGCGCCGAGGGCGCTTTCGAGCATTTGGATGGTGGTGTAGTGCGAACCGGTCAGTTCCTGCACCAAAACAGGGACATCGGCCAAGTCGCGCGGCACTTGCAGCGCGTCGTCGAAGGTAATGATGGCCTGGGCCGCAACCGCCGCGCGCAACGCCGCCAGCTTGCCGCCGCGGGTGCCGCGCTCCAGCCGGTCGATGCTGGCCCATTCGCAGACATTGTAGCTGTCGGCCGAACCGCATTCGAACATCTGTTCCTTGAGGCGCGACAGGATTGGTTTTTCGGCGCTGTCCTTTTCGCGATCGGCGTAGCTGGCCGACATTTGCACATCGAGGCCGGCTTTTTCGAACAGCTTTTCCTCGATCCCGACCAAGACCGGCAGGTCGAAAACCGGGTTGTTGGGGGCTATGCGAACGACGGGAAGATCGGTGGCCATCGGCTATCTCCTTGCGATCACGCGAAAAATCCGCCGCAACTTGATCGCGGCGCGCTGCTACCCCACATGCTAGCTTCGTTTCCATGGGAAAGAAGATGTCGGAAGCAGAATCGAACGTTTGGCACGGTACCACCATCATCGCCGTGCGCAAAGATGGCCAGGTCGCCCTCGCCGGTGATGGTCAGGTGTCGATGGGCAATACCATCGTCAAATCCAACGCCAAGAAATTGCGCCGCCTTGCCGGCGGCACGGTCATTGCGGGGTTCGCCGGCGCGACGGCGGATGCCTTTGCCCTCTTCGACCGCCTCGAAGGCAAAATGGAGCAATATCCGGGGCAACTGACGCGGGCCTGTGTCGAGCTGGCCAAGGATTGGCGCACGGATCGTTACCTTAGGAAGCTGGAGGCGATCATGGCGGTTGCCGATAAGTCGGTGTCGCTGATCGTGTCGGGTACCGGCGATGTGCTGGAGCCGGAAGACGGCATCATCGGCATCGGGTCCGGTGGCAACTATGCCCTCGCCGCCGCGCGCGCCTTGATCGACGTCCCCGGGCTCGACGCCGAAACGATCGCGCGCAAAGCCATCGCGATCGCCGGCTCGATCTGCGTTTTCACCAACGGCAAAGTGACCTTCGAATCGCTATGAGTGTTTCCTTCAGTCCGCGCGAGATCGTTTCCGAACTTGATCGCCATATCGTCGGCCAGGCCGACGCCAAGCGCGCCGTCGCCATCGCCTTGCGCAATCGCTGGCGGCGGCAACAGCTTCCCGAAGCTTTGCGCGAAGAAGTTCAGCCGAAGAACATTCTGATGATCGGCCCGACCGGGATCGGCAAGACCGAGATCGCCCGGCGTCTGGCAAAACTGGCGCAGGCGCCTTTCATCAAAGTTGAAGCAACCAAGTTCACCGAGGTCGGCTATGTCGGCCGCGATGTCGAGCAGATCATCCGCGACCTGGTCGAAGTTTCGTTACTGATGACGCGCGAACGTCTGCGCAAGGACGTCGAAAGCAAAGCGGAACTGGCCGCCGAAGAGCGCGTGCTCGACGCGTTGGTCGGGCAAGGCGCCGGTCCGGACACGCGGACGAAGTTTCGGAAGATGCTGCGCAACAACGAGATCAACGATCGCGAGATCGAGATCCAAGTGCCCGACAGCGGCAGCATGCCGACGATGGAAGTCCCCGGTATGCCCGGCGCGCAGATGGGCATGGTCAATATCGGCGAGATGTTCGGCAAGGCTTTCGGCGGCGGCCGCACCAAGCCGCGCAAGATGAGCGTCGCCGACAGTTACAAAGTTCTGATCGCCGAAGAGAGCGACAAGCTGCTGGATCAAGAACGCGTCAACAAGGACGCCATCTTCGCGGTCGAGCAGAACGGCATCGTCTTCCTGGACGAGATCGACAAGATCGCCGGCCGCAGCGAGCATCGCGGCGGCGCTGATGTCAGCCGCGAAGGCGTGCAGCGAGATCTATTACCCTTGATCGAAGGCACCACCGTTGCGACGAAGCATGGCGCGGTGAAGACCGATCATATTCTGTTCATCGCCTCGGGCGCATTTCATGTCTCGAAGCCATCGGATCTTCTGCCCGAGCTGCAAGGCCGCTTGCCGATCCGGGTCGAGTTAAAGCCGCTAACGCGCGACGATTTCCGCCGCATCCTCACGGAACCCGAAGCAAGCCTGATCAAGCAATATATCGCGTTGATGGCGACAGAAGACGTCACCCTCGAATTTACCGAGGATGCGATCGACGAGTTGGCGTCATTGGCGGAAGAGATCAATACGACGGTCGAGAATATCGGGGCCCGCCGGCTTCATACGGTGCTGGAACGGCTGTTAGAGGAAGCGAGCTACAGTGCTTCCGATCAGCCGCCGCAAACCGTCGTTCGGATCGACCGCAATTACGTTCGCGACAAAGTCAGTGCGCTCGCGAAGAACGCCGATCTATCGAGGTTTATTCTGTAACGGAAACGGGCGGCGTTGCCGCCGCCCGTTTTGTCGCTTTAGGCGTTGGTGAGGTTCGCAGCGGCCGCTTTGCCGCGATCCATCGAAACGTCGTATTTAACCTTCTGGCCTTCGGCCAGTCCGCCCATGCCTGCGCGCTCGACCGCAGAGATATGAACGAAAACGTCCTTGCCGCCGTCATCGGGTTGAATGAAGCCGTAACCCTTTTGGGCGTTGAACCATTTTACAGTGCCGATAGCCAAGAGAAGTCTCCAATCAGTATTTCGGATGCGGCCTGAAGGGCCTCATCCATCGTGGGATGACTACGGTCCTTCGATTCCGGTTTTAAGGCAACAATTTTTTTGCGGCGGGGATTAGGCAAAGAGGGGGTAAAAGCGCGACAGCGCTTGCCAAAGCGCCCCGCAGGGTCTTTCCTCGATCCAACAATGACCGTCGCCGGATGGGAGCGAAGCCATGGACAATAATACCGTCGAAAATCGCGCAAAGCTGCGTGTCGAGCCCCTCAATCAACCGAAAATCTTCTCACATGGCACGTTGGAATGCCGAAATCTGTCGGAATCCCGGCCGTTTTACGAGGAGTTCCTCGGTTTAGAGTGTGTACGGCACGCGCAAAAGGCGATGATGCTGCGAAAAGGCGGATATTTCGGTCTGGTATGCCTCGAAAAGGGAAAAAACGTCCGTCCTGTCGGGGTTGGTAACCATTGGGGAATGGACTTCGCCACCAAGGAAGAAGTCGATCGCGGCCGCGAATTGGCGATCGAGCACAAAGAAAAATACGGCATCCAAAAAGTGATGCGCATCACCGAGATGCACGGCACTTACGCGTTTTATTTCCAGGATCGCGACGGCAATTGGTGGGAATTCCAGTATGTCGGCGAGGGTCAAGAAACCGGCCAGGGCCGTTATGACCGGCATTTTGCCCGCGGCGACGTCGTCCCGATGGGGACCGACACCTCGGCCATTCCGATGGAAGATGATCCGACTGAAGAGTAGGGCGCCCGAAGAGTAATCTGCCCTAGCCGGCCACCCGGCTTTTGCGGCGTCGCGACGGCGATGCCGGTACCGATTTGATGATTTCGAGAATCCGCTCGGTCCGTTCGGGCGGCAGATTACGGATGCGTTCGGCCAGAAGATTCGCCAGTTCAGTCGCCGCCGGCGACAGACCCGCGGTATCGACCGTGACCCGCGGATGCGAGACACGCGCCAGGCGCATCAATTCATCCGCCTCGTCCCAGATGATGTTGAGCTGGGCGCAGATCGCGACAACCATCGCATGGGTCGGACGGCCGCGACGGCCATGTTCCAGCGCCGACAGATACGCTGCCGAAACGCCCAGCGCCTCAGCCATGTCTTTGAGCGCGATATCCCGCTCGCCCCGCAATTGCCGCAGACGCACGCCGAACGGCGTCATCGCAAACGCCGCAGCAACAGATACAGCGCGCCTTCGCCGCCATGCAGACCGTGAGCCCGCGAAGCGGCGGTGACGCGGCCGCGATTGTCGCCTTCCTCGAGCCAGCGCGGCACGTTGCCGTAGAGCACGCCGGACTTTCCCGTGATCACCAGCACCGCGCGCATGCCGTGATTTTGCGCGTTGGCGATGAAACGCGAGAGTGCCTCGTGCGCGCGGTTCTGGGTCATGCCGTGAAGATCGAGGCGCGCCTCAATCGGTAATCGGCCGCGCTTCAATTTCTGTGCGCTGCGGCGATCGACGGTGACGATACCCGGTGCCGGGACAATCTTTGGCGACGGTGCGAGGGGTTCGAGACTCTTCGGATTGTTCGCGATAATCAGCGCCGGTGCCGGCTTGGCGATCGTCTCGACCGCACGGTGACGGCGCAACGGCTTCACGCCGCGCATCGTCTCCTGCCACAAGGCGCGTTCTTCGCCTCTAAGCGCGCGCATCGTCGATCAGCACAATGTGAAGCCGGCGCGGACCATGTGCGCCGAGCACCATACGTTGTTCGATATCGCCGGTGCGCGACGGACCGCTGATGAAATTGACGGTACGCGGCATCGCGCCTTTCGCGCGCAGGCGATCCCAGCCGTCTTCGTAAGACGCGACCACCTGGCCGGCGCGCAGCACGACGATATGCGTGTCGGGTAAAAAATTGTTGCGCGTCGGGCTGTCGGGACCAGACACCAGCATCAAGGTACCGGTTTCGGCGACGGCTGCATGACACGCGGTGACGCCAACCGCATCGTCGTCCGCGGCGATACCTTTGTGGATATCAAGCAGTGGCGCTTTATCCCAAGGCACATCGTCGAGTTTTGGATCGGGCGTCATCACCAATCGCGCGGGCAGATTCTGACCGGCCAGATAATCGGCCACCGCACCCGGCACCGCATCGACGTCCGTAACACGCGTGAAGGTCGCGTGAACTTCCTCGGCCATGGCGACAAAGAGATCGATCTGGCCTTGATGATCGAGCGCGGCCGCGCGTGCGGGAATGAGATTGCGGCGATGCGTGCGCACGCGGTCTTCGAGAGCGCTGATTGCCTGCACATCGAGTCGGCCACGGCCGAGCCCGGCGCGGATGCTGCCGAGAATCTGATCGCGCGTGCCGCTCATGATCGCTTCTCGCGCGCGGCCCATTGCGACATGAAGCTTCTGCCTTCGGGGGCAGGCATATCGCGCGTATCGGTCCAACCCGCCACCAACGGCAAGGTGCGGAACCGCCCGCGCGTTCCGCCGACCAGGCTGAGAATGTGGCTCGTCATGGCCGACACCCAGCGGTAAAGGCGCGGCCGGCGCGCGACATAAGCCCAGACGGCGAGACCCCAACGCTGTGCCTGCGGCGAAAGCCGCCTAGCGAATTCGCGTTCGCGCCAACTGCGCATCATGCGCGGCAAAGGAATACGCATCGGGCAAACGCTTTCACAGCGCCCGCAAAAAGTCGAGGCGTTGGGAAGATTGCCGGCTTCTTCGATACCAATGAGGCTGGGGGTCAGCACCGCGCCCATCGGTCCCGAATAAACCCAGCCATAGGCATGACCGCCGACAGCGCCATAGACGGGGCAGTGATTGAGACAGGCGGCGCAACGTATGCAGCGCAGCATGTCCTGAAACTCGCCGCCGAGCAGCGCGGTGCGGCCATTATCGAGCAACACGACATGATAAGCAGCGGGACCATCCGTATCGTCGGCACGGCGCGGCCCGGTGGAGACCGTCGTATAGGTCGAGAATTCCTGACCCGTCGCCGACCGCGCGAGAAGCCGCAGCAGGGTCGAAGCATCCTCGAGCGTCGGCACGACTTTTTCGAGCGAGGCGAGAACGATATGCGCCTTGGGCAAGGTTTGCGTCAGATCGCCGTTGCCCTCGTTGGTGACGATGATCGACGAGCCGGTTTCGGCGATGAGAAAATTCGCACCGGTGATGCCGATATCGGCGGAGAGAAATTTCGCGCGCAGAACCGTACGCGCCTCGTCGCACATCACCCGCGCTTCATCGAGCGGGCGATCCGGCGGCAAATGCGTGTGCGTCGCACGAAAGCTTTCCGCGACCTGTTCCTTCACCAGATGCACCGCCGGCGCAATGATATGGCTGGGCGTTTCGTGACGGATTTGGACGATATATTCGCCGAGATCGGTTTCGACCGGCGTCACGCCATTGGCTTCGAGATAATCGTTGAGGGCGATTTCCTCGCTGACCATCGACTTGCCTTTGGTCACGGTCTTCGCGCCCGCATCGCGGCAGATACCGAGAATGGTTTCGCGCGCCTGCGCCGCGTCGCGGCACCAATGGACCTTGCCGCCTTGAGCGACGACGTTTTTCTCGAACGTTTCGAGATAGAAATCGAGATTCGCAATGACATGATTCTTGATCGCAATGCCTTCGTCGCGCAGCGCGTCGAATTCGGGCAGCCGTGCGATCGCCGCGGCGCGGTTGACCGGAAAGCCGGTGCGCATCATGTCCATGGCGCGCTGCAAGTTCGGATCGCCCAGCGCGCGATGCGCGTTCGCCTTGAAGTCGTGACTGGTCGGTTGCATCAACGCTTCTCGCGCGGTGCGGCGATCGGGGGCGTCGTGTCCGTCATGCCGGCGAGCACTTCGGCGACGTGACGCACGCGGATCGATTTGCCAAGACGCGATTGCTTGCCGGCCATATTGAGGAGGCAGCCCATGTCGCCGCACAGCAGCGTATCGGCACCCGTCGCGACGATGTCGGCGACCTTGTCGCTGACCATCTTGTCCGAGATTTCGGGATATTTGACGCAGAAAGTGCCGCCGAAGCCGCAGCATACTTCGGGCGTCGCCATCTCTTTGAGTGTCAGACCTTCGACGCCTTTCAAAAGGCGGCGCGGCTGATCTTTGATACCGAGTTCGCGCAGGCCGGAACAAGCGTCGTGATAGGTCGCGACGCCGTCATAGCGCGCGGCGATGTGATCGCATTTCATCACGTCGGTGAGGAAGGAAACGAGCTCGAAGGTTTTGGCCGCCAGCGCGTTCGCAACATCGGCCATGATTGGATCGGTGGCAAAGAGTTCGGGATAGTGCGTCTTGATCATGCCACCGCAGGAGCCGGACGGCACCACGACGTAATCGAAGCCTTTGAAAACATCGATGACCTGGCGCGCGAGCGCCTTGGCGTTGTCGCGATCGCCGGAATTAAAGGCCGGCTGCCCGCAGCAGGTTTGGGCGGCCGGAACTTCGACGCGGCAACCCGCCTCTTCCAAAAGCTTTACCGCAGCGAAGCCAACGGTCGGGCGGAAGAGATCGACGAGACACGTTACGAAAAGCGCCACGCGCGGAGAGTCGGCCATGTCTCAAAGCATGGCCAAGCCCTCCGGCGAAAGCAATCGTGACGGCTTTGCGCCGCGCTTTAGTAACGAGGAGGTGGCGGGGGCGGCGGGTAATAGCCGGGCGGTGGCGGAGGTGGTGGCGGGTAATAACCGGCCGGCGGCGGCGGAGGGGGCGGCGGTGCGTTGACGCGAGCCGGCTGGACATAGCCCGGCACCTGGTTGCCACGCGAATACATGCATTGTTCGTAGGCAAGATTGTAACGGCGCTGCACCGTCATACCGGTCGCATTGGCCTGCGACGAACCAACAGCCGCGCCGCCGAGACCGCCGACACCCGCGCCGATCGCCGCGCCGCGTCCACCGCCGATAAGCGCGCCCGCGCCCGCACCGAGCAGCGCGCCGACACCCGTGCCGATCAACGCCTGATTGGTTTCGGTCTGGGCCGCCTGGGCGCCGCCACCGATCTCCTGATCGGCGAATTGGCGGCAAAGCCCTTGGTCGGCCTGGAAGGCGTCGAACGGCTTGTTCGGACCAGGCATGACGGCAACCGTCGGTCCAATCGGTGCCTGGACGCAGCCCGTTACCAGCAGCAGTGAGGCAAGGCTCGCCGCCACCGTCGCATTTACATGCTTCACGATTTTACTCTCCTGAAAGTGTCGCCGTTCTGAAACGCCAAACAGGCGATTAAGGATGCGAGCCCGGGCCTTGCGGCTGGGGCGCAACCTCACGCCACGGGCCGGAACACGACGCGACATAGGGATAATAGCCGCGCGGATTATCGCAGTAGTACCAGTTCGCCTGGGGCTGACTGACATAAGAAGGCTGCGGGGGCGGCGCATAGACCACTGGCGGCGCGACGTAATAGGCCGGCGGGGGCGCATAAACGACCGGCGGCGGTGCGTAATACCAAGGTGCCGGCGCGACGCCAAAGCCGAAACCGACCACGACGCGCGCGGCGGCCGGCGCCGGTTGGAATGAGACCGCAACGGCCGCGACGAGAGCGGCTGCAGAAATCGCGGTCCAGCGTGAATGTCCCGAACGATCCATTGGGTTCCTCCAGAGAGTGCGCACATGACACTCCAGTGCGCGCTCGAAATCAATCTTCATTCTACGAAGAAAGTTGCGCGAACATCCCTTTACTAAAGATTCTCGACGGGATTTCACGTTCTTCATTCTTATTGGGAAACAAGCGGAAGTTTAGCCGAAGAAATTCCCTTGGGAAGCAACACATAAGCCCGGCCCGGCGCGCGCATCGTGCCGGCCTGTTTTTCCGCCTCCGCGCCAAATCCCCAGAACACGTCACCACGAACCGGACCCGTGATCGCGCCGCCGGTATCTTGTGCAATTGCGAGACGGTGAATCGGCGTGCCGTTTTGCGACGCGTCGATATAAACCGGCGCGCCGAGCGGAATGTAGGAGCGATCGACGGCGAGGCTGCGGCCCGGCGTCAGCGCGACGCCTTCGCTGCCGGTCGGTCCGTCGCCTTTGGCTTCGCGAAAAAAGACGTAGGATGGATTTTCATCCATCAGCGCCGCACCCTGATCCGGGTGCGATTTGATCCAGGCGCGAATGGATTGGAGCGATACCTTGTCCACGGTCAGTTCACCACGATCGACGAGGATTTTGCCGATCGCCACATAAGGCTGACCATTCTGTCCATCGTAAGCCAGCCGCACCGACGTCCCGTCGGTAAGATTGACGCGGCCGGAGCCTTGAACCTGAAGAAAGAAAGCATCGACCGGATCATTGACCCAGAGCATGGCCAAATGGAGGCGGTCCAGCGCGCCGCGCTCGATCTCCTTTCGGCTGGCATAGGGAACGAGATTGCCGTTTTCGACACGACCACCGATGCGCTCGCCCTTCCAAGCCGGGCGGAACCGGCTGAGATCGACCATCACCAGGTCCGGCGGCCGGCGCAGAAGTTGTGTCTTATAAGCCCCGCCAGCCTCTCGCGAGCCATGCAGCAACGGTTCGTAATAGCCGGTGAAGAGCCCGTCGTTATTACCATTATTGCCGACGCGATAGGGCGTGAAGAACCGTTCGAAGAAGCCGCGCGCCGCGGCGTCGTTATGCGCAACCGCAGGCGCCGCGCGGCAGGGCGCGCGCCAGTCGGCCGCGGTCAGACCCAGCGAGGCCGGCGCGATCGCCGATG
This sequence comes from uncultured Rhodospirillales bacterium, assembly GCA_903822185.1. Taxonomy (GTDB): domain Bacteria; phylum Pseudomonadota; class Alphaproteobacteria; order ATCC43930; family CGMCC-115725; genus CAIKMD01. The sequence goes on from CAIJOA010000045.1 coordinate 68,624, forward strand.
AATCGGATCGTTTATCCAGCTCGCCGCAGGATTTGAGGAAGGCGGTCAGCGCTTCTGCCGCGCCGTCGCGGCTCCAATCGGGAAGATCGCCGAAGCCCGCCGGGGCCAAAGTAAGACGCGCCGCCGTCGCCGGCGTCGAAGATCCGGATGTCGCAGGGGGTGGACCGCCCGAGGAACAAGCGGCCAGCATCAGCGTAAGGCTGATAAACGAAAGACGTCGTGCGAAACCGCTCACGAGTTGTGCGTCGCCACCAGCGTCCAGTTGGGATCGCGCATCCGAAGATTGCGGCTGAAGGTCCAGAAGTCGTTTTTCTCGACGACCTTGTCCGGTTCGCCATCGACGACCTTATTGTCCGGGCCGTACGTGACGTTGATCTGATCCGAGACGATTTTCACCGTGACTAGCGCCGTCGTGCTTTCGACCGTGACTTGTTCGGTCGTCAGCGACTTCACGGCGACGACCGTCGTCTGGTGTGTTTCCTTCGCCGCCTGACGCGCATGGATCGCCTCGGCAAACGCGGCGAAGACGTCGGGGCTGAGCAGCGGCTGGAGCGCCGCGGTGTCGCCGGCGGCAAACGCCTTAACGATAATGTCGAACGCACCGCGGGCACCGCCCAGGAAGGCTTGTTCGTTGAAGCTGGGATCGGTGGCTTGAAGCGCGGCCATCCCGGTGAGACCCGAAACCGGTGCAATGCCTGGGAGCGGGACCGTAGGATTAAGGACGGGGGCTGGCGGCATGACCAGCGGATTGGGCGGCCGGCGTTCCGTTCCGGTGCGACGGCCCAGCACGCCGCGCAGGCGGAACAGCAGAAAGCCCGCTACGGCCGCGAAGAGGATGATGTCGAAGAATTGAAATCCGCTATCCATGCTCATCAACGCGCTTAATGCATCGCCGCGCGTGTGCCACAGATAAGCGCTTCACCCTCAAAGGGCAAGCAGGGGAAAGGGCCGCGGGGCGTCCCAGCCCGCCAACCCGATCTCGCCGGCCCGTCCTGATTGTGCCGTTTAGCGATCCGTGCTACCCACCGCACCCAAAGAATGAAGGAGGCACAGATGACGGATTTGAGCAATGGCGGGGCTGTGCCGGGCGCCGAGACGCGTAAGCAAGTTGTCATCAACGCGCAATATGTGAAGGATCTTTCCTTCGAGAATCCGCGCGCACCGCAGAGCCTGTTGCAGCAGCAACAGCCTGACGCGAATCCCGAGCTGCGCCTGAGCGTCGATGTCAAAGGCGCGACACTCGCACCTGAAGTTTATGAAGTCGTCCTGAACATCAAAGCCGAGACCGTCCTTAACGGCGATGTGATCTTCGTCGCCGAGCTTGCTTACGGCGCCGTCGTCAGTTTGGTGAACACGCCGCAAGAAGAGATTCCGCAGGCGCTGATGGTCGAGACGCCGCGGCAGCTGTTCCCGTTCGTGCGCAACATCCTCGCCGAGGTGACGCGCGATGGCGGCTTCCAACCGTTGTTAATCAATCCGATCGATTTCGCCGAAGTCTATCGCCGCCGTATCGCCGAGCAGCAGGGTACCGATCCCGCAAACGCTTGAAGCCAAGCGGACTAACGTCCAGCGCCTAAGGCTGGCTGTTCCAGATCGGCATTTTGATTTTCGTCACAAAGAGGGCGTGCGCGGACAGTTCCTCCGCGCTGGCGGCATGCGGCCGGGCCGGGCGGGCGATGCGAGACGCCGCCGCGCTGAGTGCGGTGACGGCAGCCGCCTCTGCAAGATCGAAACCCGGCTGACGCCCGCCGATCAATTCCAGATAGACCGCCGCGAGTAGTTCGCCGTCGATCCGCGCGCCGTGCTTTTCGCGCGTTGCGAGATCGATCGCAAAGCGGCGACACAACGCATCGAGACTGGCCGGCTGACCCGGAAAACGTTGCCGCGCCATGTGCAGTGTGTCGGTGACCTGCATCGATAGCGCGGGACGATCGATCCGCTTCAATTCGAAATTGAGAAACCCCATATCGAACGCGGCGTTATGAATAACGAGCGGATCGTTGCCGAGGAATTCCAGAAACTCTTCCACCATGTCGGCGAAGGGTGGGTGTTTCGACAGAAATTCTTCGCTGAGGCCGTGAACGTTGAAGGCGCCTTCCGGCATGTCACGTTCCGGATTGCAGTAGCGGTGAAAGAATTTTCCGGTCGGAAGATGATTCATCAGCTCGATCACGGCGACTTCGCAGATGCGATGGCCGTCTTTGGGATCGAGCCCGGTGGTTTCCGTATCGATGACGAGTTCGCGCATGGCCTTAGTCTAGCGGATGGAGACTCACGCCTCCAAGCCTCGCAGCACCTGACCCAACTTACGCCAGGTCACCGCACGCCCTTGCCCGCTGGGCACGATGAAGTCGGCGCGGCGGCGTTTTTCCGCATCGGGCATCTGCCGCGCCTTGATCGCGGCGAGGCGCGCCGGGTTCATGCCCGGCCGTTTTAGGACGCGGGCACGCTGAACGAATTCCGGCGCGGTTACGACCATGACGGAATCATACCGGCGGTGCCGGCCGGATTCGAACAGCAGCGGCACATCCATCACCACAAGCTTTGTCTTGCGCCGGCGCATCGCGGCAAGAAAACGGCGTTCGTCTTCACGCACCAGCGGATGAATGATGGATTCGAGTTTCTTCATCGCGACATCGTTGCCGAACACGCGCGGACCGAGCGCCGATCGATCGATCGCACCATTTTTTTCAACACCGGGAAAGGCGGCCGCGACCCGCGCAACTGCAATGCCGCCACGGCGCATCATCTGGTGAACCGCCGCGTCGGCGTCGTAGATCGGCACCCCCATGCGCCGCAGCATGGTCGCCGCGGTGCTTTTGCCCATGCCGACACTGCCGGTAAGGCCGACGATTTTCATGGCTTCGTGAGTGTACCCAGCACCGCGTCACGCAGGCCCTGGGTCACTTCGGGCTTTACCCCGAACCACGCCTCGAAACCGGGCCGGGCCTGATGCAGCAGCATACCCAGACCATCGACACACGGATTGCCGCGTGCCCGCGCCGCCGCCAATAGATTGGTTTCGAGCGGGACATAGACGATATCGTTGACGATGGCGTCGGTCGGCAATGCCTCTAACGATAGTTCGAGGGCCGGCTGGCCTTCCATGCCGAGGCTGGTCGCATTGACCAGCAAGGCCGCACCGGTCAGGGCTTGATTGCGGTCTTCCCATTTGATTCCGCGCACTTCGCCACCGAGTTCTTTCGCCAGCTTCGAGGCACGTTCGGGTGTCCGGTTCACCAGCCGCACCTCGGTCGCGCCTTCATCCAGCAACGCGGCCACAATGGCGCGGGCTGCCCCGCCCGCCCCCAGCACAACAGCGGGCCCGTTCGCGGCGTTGAAACCGGTCAGCTGTGCGCGCAGCGCTGCGAGGAAGCCAAAGCCGTCGGTGCTGGACCCCATGAGGTGGCCGTTCGGTAAAACCACGACGGTGTTCACCCCACCGGCGCGCTTGGCCGAGGCGTCGTAATCATCAACAGCGCGCAAACCCTCTTCTTTATGCGGGATCGTCAGGTTGCAGCCGGCAAAACCCAACATCGGCATGGTTTGCAGCGCTCGCCGCAGATTGATCGGATCGATAGCCAGCGGCACATAAGCTCCGTCGATACCGTATTGTTCGAGCCAATAGCCATGCAGCACTGGCGAGCGGGAATGCGCCACCGGCCAGCCGACGACCCCTGCAAGTTTCGCTGCGCCCGTGATCTTCATGCCGACAACACCCCTTCGCCGCGCAGAAATGCCATGAGCGGCAACAGCGGCAGGCCGAGAATGGAGAAATAGTCACCTTCGACGCGATCGAACAGCTGAGCGCCGAGGCTTTCGAGTTCATAGCACCCGACGGAACGCAGAACACGATCGCCCACCGCATTCATATAGTCGTCGAGAAATTCCGGGCTGAGCGAGCGCATGGTGAGGCGCGGCCGTTCTACCGCCCGCCAGAGAACCTTGCCATCGCGGAGAATGACGGCGGTCGAGATCAATTCATGCTGCTTGCCGCTGAGCGTTATCAGTTGCGCCCGGGCGGCGGCCCGGTCGATCGGTTTGTCGAACCACACGCCGGCGCATTCCAGCATTTGATCGGCGCCGAGGATCAAGGCCCCAGGGTGCCGAGGCGTAACCGCGCGCCCTTTTGCTTCGGCCAGGAGAAGAGCGCAGGCGGCGGCATCGCGGCCTGCTGTCTGGCTTTCGGTCTTGATGATATTTTCGTCGATGCCCGCCGCGTCGATGGTGACGTCGATCCCAGCAGCTTTAAGAACCGCGGCCCGCGAGGTGCTGGCCGAGGCAAGAACGAGCCGGCTCACGAATCCTCGCCCTGCTTTCGCGCCACATGTTTGAGGATCGCGGCGGCGGTTTCCTCGATCGAACGGCGGCTGACATCGATGACCGGCCAGTTCTTGTCGGTGAAAAGCCGGCGCGCTTGGGTGACTTCATCGCGGACCTTCGAGAGGTCGGTATATTCGCTGTGTTCTTCATGATGCAGCGAGGCGAGACGCTGGGTACGCACCTGGATCAGCCGATCGGGATCGTTGGTGAGGCCTATGATCAGCGGGCGGGTCAACTCGAACAGTTCCTGCGGCAGCGGCACACCGGGGACGATGGGTATGTTCGCTGCTTTGATGCCGCGATTGGCGAGATAAATGCAGGTCGGGGTCTTCGACGTCCGCGAGACACCGACCAGCACGACATCCGCGTCGTTCAAGCCCCAAAGCGATTGTCCGTCGTCGTGATTCATCGCGAAGGTCATCGCGTCGATGCGCTGAAAATATTCGCTGTCGAGCAGATGCTGTTGGCCGGGTAAGCCACGCGCCTGGCGGCCAAGATACGACGCCAGCGCACCGATCACCGGATCGAGCACTGGGATAGCCGGCACCTGGAGCTTGCGGCAACGGTCGATCAACGGCTGACGCAGTTCATCGTTCACCAGCGTGTAGAGGACGACGCCGGGATTCGCGGCGACACCGCTGATCACCCGATCGATCTGTGAGTCGGTTCGGATCATCGACCAGATATGTTCGATCGCGTCGATATCCTCGAATTGGACGAGGCAGGCGCGTGCGACGGAATGGACCGTGTCGCCGGTCGAGTCCGAGACCAAATGTACGTGGAACCGTGTCACGCCAAACCTCGATATAACTGCGGGATGAATTGGGGATAACTGGACCGGGCGTAGGATAATACCGAACCACACCCATAACCGGGTTTTTCGCAACCAGGCGGCGGTACATGGGATAATTTTTTTGACGGTTCGCAAGCTGGGGACAATCATCGGCGGACCGGATGCGATCCCCGTTATCCCCGGCTTTCCACAGAGACGAAAACGCCATGATTCGATCCATCACCGCATCGCTGTCCGGAAGTTATACAGGTTTTCCTTAAGAGAACGCAGCGAACAGACACTTATCCGGACAGAATTCCGCGAGTAAATAATCCACGATCTTCCACCCCTCTACTACCACCACTACCTTTTGAATCTAAATAGAAGGTAGTAAGAGGAGAGCATGGCAAACACGGGAAAACCGTTGATTCGTGCTCTTCAAGGAGAGCGAGTTCGTCCGGTTCCGTTCTGGCTGATGCGTCAGGCGGGGCGGTACCTCCCCGAGTATCGGGCCTTGCGTGAAAAGGCCGGGGGGTTTCTCGATCTGTGTTATGCGCCGGAACTTGCTGCCGAGGTGACGCTTCAGCCGATCCGGCGTTACGGCATGGATGGCGCGATCCTTTTCGCCGATATCTTGCTGGTGCCGCAGGGCATGGGACAAAAGCTGTGGTTCGAGGTTGGCGAAGGGCCGCGTTTGACGCCGGTCAGAAATCGCCAGGACGTTGAGGCGCTGCGTCCAGAAGATGTCGTTGGGAAGTTAGCCCCGATTTATGAGGCCGCCAGCCGGGTGGCGAAAAGCCTTCCCGAGCAGACGGCTTTGATCGGGTTTGCCGGCGCGCCTTGGACGGTTGCGACTTACATGGTCGAGGGCTCATCGAGCCGCGAATACGCGAAGGTCAAAGAATGGGCTTTTGGCGATCCGGCTGGGTTCGGTCTTGTGATCGACCGTTTGGTTGAAGCGACGATCGCGCATCTGAACGCGCAGATCGCTGCCGGCGTGAACGCGGTGCAGATTTTCGATACCTGGGCGGGGATCGTGCCGGAAGATGCTTTCGACCGGCTGGTGATCGCGCCGACGCAGCGGATTGTTGCCGGCATCCGTAAGGTACATCCGGATATTCCGATCATCGGGTTCCCGCGTGGGATCGGCGCAAATTATCCGCGCTATTTTCGCGAAACCGGTATCAACGCGTTGAACATAGATTCATCGATGGATCTCGATGTCGTCGCCAAAGAGCTTCAGCCGATCGGCGTCGTCCAAGGCAATCTCGATCCGAATGTCTTGCTGGCTGGCGGTGTGGCGATGGATCAGGCGGTGACGGCGATCCTCGACAAGCTGGGTAAGGGTCCGTTCGTGTTCAATCTGGGTCATGGTGTTTTACCGCCGACGCCGGTCGAGCATGTTGCGCGGTTGGCCGAATTGATTCGGGCTCATGGCTAGGACAGCCGTTATACTGTTCAATCTTGGCGGGCCTGATTCGGCGGCGGCGGTTGAGCCGTTCCTGTTCAATCTGTTCGCCGACCCATCGATCATCGCTTTGCCAAATCCGCTGCGATGGCTGATCGCTAAATTGATCTCCAGCCGCCGCGCGCCGGTTGCCCGGGAGATCTACGCCAAGATCGGCAATGCCTCGCCGTTGCTGCCAAATACGCAGGTGCAAGCAAAGGTCTTAGATGAGGTGCTGGGTCCTGATTTCAAAAGTTTCATCGCGATGCGTTACTGGAATCCGCGTGCCGACGAGACGGCTACGGCAGTCGCGGCCTGGAATCCGGACGAGATCATTCTCCTGCCGCTCTACCCGCAATATTCGAGCACGACGACGGGATCGTCCTTGAAGGAATGGCACCGTGCGGCGAAAGCGGCTGGACTTACCCCGCGAGCACAAGCTGTTTGTTGCTACCCTAGCGAAACCGGTTTCATCGATGCGCTGGCGGGTAACGTCCAAACGGCGCTCGATCAATGGCCGAGTGATGTTGGAACGCCGCGTATCCTGCTTTCCGCGCACGGGTTACCTAAACGAACGATCGAACGCGGCGATCCTTATCAGGCGCATGTCGAGGAAACGGCAGCAGCCTTACGATTGAAGTTGGGTCTGTCTGAGAGCGACGCCGTCGTTTGCTATCAAAGCCGTGTCGGTCCGCTCGAATGGTTAGGCCCCTCGACTGATCACGAAATCAAACGCGCGGGAAGCGAGAAGACGGGGTTGATCGTCGTCCCGATTGCGTTCGTGTCGGAACATTCGGAAACGCTGGTCGAGCTCGACATCGAATATCGTCATTTGGCCGCTAATAGCGGCGTGCCGCGTTACGTGCGGGTGCCGGCGGTTGGGACGGCGCCAGCCTTTATCGAAGGTCTGGCGGGTCTTGTCCGCGCGATGCGGCAACGATCCGAGCGGATCTTGCCTGACGGCGGAAAACGGCGTTGCGCCAAGATACTTGGCTTCTGTCCGTGCGAGGACATGCTGTGAGTTTTCTCAGCGCGTTCTATCCCTGGATCAAGGCGCTGCACATCATCAGCGTCGTCGCCTGGATGGCGGGACTCCTCTATCTGCCGCGGTTGTTCGTCTATCACGCAAGTGCAACGCCGGGATCGGAAACGTCCGAGACGTTTAAAGTCATGGAACGGCGGTTGCTGCATGCGATCATGGATCCGGCGATGACGGCGACGTATCTGTTTGGAATCTTGCTGGCGATGACGCCGGGCGTGGTCGATTGGCATGCGGGCTGGATTCACACAAAGCTATTGCTGGTGGTATGCCTTACCGCCGCCCACTATTTCATGATGCGATGGCAGCGCGCCTTTGCGATGGATCGCAATCGCCATCCCGCGCGTTTTTATCGAATGGTGAATGAGGTTCCGACCCTCGTTCTCATCGCGATCGTGATTTTGGTCGTCGTAAAGCCTTTTTGAGCGTGGAGAACCGGTGATGACGACGCTGCTCTGGCCGAAAAAGAAGACGCTGGAAGATATCGAGCTAACCATTGCCATCCGCATGGGCCGATTCCTGCATTGGGCGGCGATCAGCTTGGTCGGCATTTTATGGCTGGGCGAATTTATCGGCATTTTCTTCGGCAACTGGCCCAGCAGCAACTTTGTGATCGGTATGATTCTCCTCGGGGGAATTGCGCTGATTATGATCGGCCGCGGTCTTCGCTTCGCCCTTGCCAAGGAATGATCGCGCGGCAAAAGCCGCCGTTTCTGTCGGCCCATCTCGGCGTGTTTGTTTGTCATTTGACTCGGGGTACCCTTTTGGATAAGGGTGATGTTGCCCGCCGGGGCCCCTCCAATCTCTTCAGACCCTTTTAAGCCGCACCTTAGGTCATCTGATTGGACTAACCCGTTCCGCGAGGCTGAAGCCCCGCATCACGGCCAATCACACCTCAGGCCGCCGATCTCCCCCTACCGACATCATCATTCATCGTCTCAAGGCCCCCCTCCGAATGAACCTGCAAGAATTAAAACGCAAAACCCCGCCCGAACTCCTCGCGTTCGCGGAGGAATTGCAAATCGAGAACGCATCTTCACTGCGCAAGCAGGACATGATGTTCGCGATCCTCAAAACCCTCGCCGATAACGACCAGGCCATCTTCGGCGACGGCGTTCTCGAAGTGCTGCAGGATGGCTTCGGCTTCCTGCGCAATCCCGAGGCGAATTATCTGCCCGGTCCCGACGACATTTATGTCAGTCCCAGCCAAGTGCGCCGCTTCGGTTTGCGCACGGGCGACACGGTCGAGGGCGAAATCCGCTCTCCCAAGGACGGCGAGCGTTATTTCGCGCTGTTGAAGGTCAACAAGATCAATTTCGACGAGCCGGATAAGCTTCGTCACCGCATCAATTTCGACAATCTGACGCCGCTCTATCCCGACGAAAAGCTCCAGCTCGAGCTGGGCGATCCGACCAAGAAAGACCTGACCACCCGGGTCATCGATCTGGTCACGCCGCTCGGCAAGGGCCAGCGCGCGCTGATCGTTTCGCCGCCGCGTACCGGTAAGACCGTGATGATGCAGAACATCGCTCATGCGATTTCGCACAATCATCCCGAAGTCTATCTGATGGTGCTGCTGATCGACGAACGGCCGGAAGAAGTCACCGATATGGCCCGCACCGTCAAAGGCGAGGTCGTCAGCTCGACCTTCGACGAACCGGCGGTGCGCCACGTCCAAGTCGCGGAAATGGTGATCGAAAAGGCCAAGCGCCTGGTCGAACACAAGCGCGACGTCGTCATTCTGCTCGATTCCATCACCCGTCTCGCCCGCGCCTACAACACCGTCGTGCCGTCATCCGGCAAGGTGTTGACTGGCGGTGTCGATGCCAACGCGCTGCAGCGTCCGAAGCGTTTCTTCGGTGCGGCACGTAACATCGAAGAAGGCGGTTCGCTGACCATCATCGCGACGGCCCTGATCGATACCGGCTCGCGCATGGACGAAGTCATTTTCGAAGAATTCAAAGGCACGGGTAATTCCGAAATCGTGCTGGACCGCAAGATCGCCGACAAGCGCACCTTCCCCGCTCTCGACATCACCAAGTCGGGTACGCGCAAAGAAGAGTTGCTGGTTGAGAAGGCCACCCTGTCGAAGATGTGGGTGCTGCGCCGCGTCCTCAGCCCGATGGGCCCGACGGATGGCCTCGAATTCCTGATCGAGAAGCTGAAGCATTCGAAGTCCAACGCGGACTTCTTCGAAGCGATGAACACCTAAATCGAAACGCGGCCTTAGTGCCGCGTTTCTTTTATCCGAGCCAGCGATGGAAGAAGGCGAAGCTGCGGACATCCGCGGTGGTTGCTGATTCTGCGTGATAGCCGGGTCCAAGCGGGTTAGCAAAAGCGTGGCCGGCGCCGGCGTAGATATGCGCCGTCACCTGCGGATGCGCCTCGAGTTCGGGCAACACCTTGGCCATCACCTCGTCGGGCGTCAGCGCATCATGTTCGGCAAAGTGCATCAAGAGCGGTTTTTGCACGGAGGCCGTCTCGACAAAATACTGGCTGACTTTCGTCGGATAATAACCAACCGCCGCGTCGGCTTTGCCGGTGATCGCCGCGCGGTAAGCTAACGTTCCGCCGAGACAGAAACCGACGACGCCGACTTTACCGTTACAATCCGCATGGCCGCGCAGAACCGTAACAGCCGCATCCGTATCGAGCGTGCCGTCGGCATAGCTGAAGGCGGCATGGAAATCGCGCGCGCGTTTGAAGCCGGGTGGGTTGTAGTCGATCGCGACATGACGCTCGTGCCGCCAGAAGATATCGAGCAGCAGAACCAGAAATCCCTCGGCGGCGAAACGTTCGGCGATCTTGTGGATCGCGACATTCACGCCGAAGATTTCCGGCACCATCACGATGCCGGGCGCGGGCAGCGTCGCGGGCTTGAACAGAAATCCGTCGAAGGAACCGCCGTCATGCGCGGGAATCGAAATCGTTTCAGGCATGATCAGACGGACGCCAAGGGTGTCGTCCATGCGTCGTAGCCATAAACCCAATCGGGATCGGTGCCGCTTTCGCGCTGGAATGTGTTGCTGACAGAGACAGTCTGGATCTTGGTCGTGCGATCCTTGCGCGTTGCTTCGTAACGCTTGAAGGCGGTTTCGATGCCGTCGAGCGGGACGTCGTCGAGACAGCGCGACAGCACAGCGGCATCCTCGATCGAAGAAGCCGCGCCTTGCGCCATCCAGGGCGGCATGGTGTGGCAGGCATCGCCCAAGAGTGCGACGCGCCCGTCGGTCCAATGTGAGAGCGGATCGTGCTGCACCAATGCCCATTTATGGACGGCGGGACAAGCTGCAAGCAGTCTTTGGATCTGCGGATGAAAGCCTTCATAGGCCGCGCGCAGTTCCTTGAGATCGCCCTCCATCGACCAGGATTCGATCTTGAAATCAGGGTCCGGCGTGGCGGTGACGAAATAGACTTCGTCGCGACGCGGATTGGTGAAGTAATGGACGATGTGGCGGTCCGGTCCCCACCATTTGCTGTTCTCGTCGATCTCGGCGCCGTTCAGCAAGGCGGTCGGAAAGGTCGCGCGGAAGCCGACGCGGCCGGTGTAACGCGGATTGTCGGGACCTAGCAGCGCCTCTCGCACGACCGAATGAACCCCGTCCGCGCCGATGACGGCATCGACGGTGACCCGTGATCCGTCGGCGAAAGACAGCGTGACACCCTTCGCGCCTTGGTCGAGGCCGACGAGCTTCTTGCCGTAATGAATGACCGTATCGGGAATGGCGGCGAACAAAGTCGCGTGAACGTCGGCGCGGTGGAACATGAGATACGGCGCACCGTATTTCTCGTCGCAGACGCCCTTCTTGCGGAACTGGTTGGTGACTTCCGCCGTGTCCCATTGGCGGCTGCGGAAGATTTCCGGGTCGTAACCGATCTCGCGCATCTTCCCTTCGAGGCCGATGCCGCGCATGACCTTCATCGCGTTGGGGCTGAATTGCAGCCCCGCCCCGACGCGCCCGAACGCGGCCGCCTGCTCATAGATCGGCGCATCGATGCCGACACGCTTGAGGCAGGCGGCGAGCGTCAACCCGCCGATGCCGGCGCCGATGATCGCGAAGGAAGGCTTCTTGTCTGTCATGGCGCCAGTTCTTCGAGGGTTTTCGACCGCGTTTCAAGCGCGGCGAAAAGACATGTCAGCCCGCCGACCGCGGCGATAAGGCCAAAGACGAGAAACACGCCGTCGATGCCCAGATGCGGAATGACGAAGGCGATCAGCAGCGGCCCGGTCATCGAGGCGGCGCGCAGCCAGAAGCTGGCCCAACTGGTGCCGAGCGCGCGCATCCGCGTCGGATAGAGTTCCGGGGTATAGAGATAGACGCTGAACGAAACGATGCCGTTGAAGAAGCGCACGAAGCTGGTGAGGATGATGATGTTCATCACCGCGCTGGTGCCGAGCCCGAAGAGAATGAAGAGGCACCCGGCCGCGCCCAACAAGCCTCAGGCCATCAAAGGCCGCCGCCCGATCCGATCGACGACATAGATGCACATGATCGCCGCGGCGAGCGCCATGACCGTCGGGCCGATGCTGAGATTGAGCGAATCCTGAACCGAGAGTTTATAGACCGTCGAGAACAGAGTCGGCAGCCAGGTATAGAGGCCGTTGCTGAGCATATAGGTCGAGGACCAGATGACCCAGACGACGATGGTGCGGCTGAGATAGGGGGGTTGAAACAATTCCTGCCAGCGTGTCGGCGGGCTGGGCGGACGCTCGACAATCGGGCCGACGGGCGGGAGTTCCTTGCCCGATGATTGCGCGACCTCGCCTTCGATCAGGGTCAGCGCGATTTCCGCTTCGGCAAGCCGGCCTTTGGACGCGAGCCAGCGCGGCGATTCCGGGCAGATGCGTTGCCACACCGCGACGATCAACGGCGGTAACCCGCCGATGGCGAAGAAAATCTGCCAGCCCCAGCGCGGCACGACCCAGGCGCCGGTGATCGCGGCGGCGAAGATGCCGAGGACGAAGACGACTTCATACGCCAAGAAGAAATGCCCGCGCCGACGCGAGGGCGCCAGCTCCGCGATATAAGCCGCGGCGATCGGCACTTCGCCGCCAAGGCCGAGGCCCTGGAAAAAGCGGAACCAGAAAAGCTGGTCGTAATCCTGCGCGACGGCACAGAGGAGATTCATCAAGCCGAAGATAAGGATCGTCATGCGCGCCGTTTTCACCCGGCCGATCCGTTCGGCAAGCCAGCCGAAGAACAAGGCGCCGATCATCTGGCCGACATAGCCGATCGAGATGATGCCGCCGATCTGGCTTGGGGCGATGTGCCATTCGCGAATGAGTACCGGCAGCGCGAAAGCGATCGCGACGGCATCGAATGAATCGAAGAAAGTGGCGACGCCGAAGAGCACACGCATTTTGACGTGCCAGCGGGTTGCGGGCAGGCGTTCCAGCCGTGCGATGACTTCCTGTTCGTTCACGACATTTCCCCCGAGTTATTTTTCTTAAGGCTTATAAGTCTTCGTCATTGCGAGCCCATTCTTGAAGACGGGGCGAAGCAATCCAGTCGATCCGCACACTGGATTGCTTCGTCGCTTCGCTCCTCGCAATGACGAGGTTGGATATCAGACGATGAGAACCGTCGAACCCGTGGTCTTACGCGCCTCGATATCGCGGTGCGCTTGCGCCACGTCTTTCAACGGATAGGTCTGGCCGATTTCGATCTTCACCGCGCCCGAGGCGACGACATCGAACAATTCGCGCGCCATGGCGCGGAGCTTGTCGGTCGAGCTGGCGTAATGAATGAGCGTCGGGCGGGTGACATAGAGGGAGCCTTTGGCGGTCAGCAGATTGACGCTGAACGGATCGACGAGGCCCGAGCTTTGGCCGAACGATACCATCAGCCCCAGCGGCGCGAGGCAGTCGAGCGATTTGAGGAAGGTGTCCTTGCCGACCGAGTCATAAACCACCGGCAGCTTCTTGCCGCCGGTCAGCTCGCCGACGCGTTTGACGAAGTCTTCCTTGTCGTAATCGATGATGTGGTCGTAGCCGTGCGATTTGGCGAGTTTCGCCTTGGCCTCGCCGCCGGCCGTGCCGATGACGGTGACGCCCAGATGCTTGGCCCATTGCCCGGCGATCAATCCGACGCCGCCGGCGGCGGCATGGAACAGGATCGTTTCGCCCGGCTTCACCCGATAGGTCTGGCGCAACAGATATTGCGCGGTCAGGCCCTTGAGCATCATCGCGGCGGCCTGTTGGTCGGTGACGCCGTCGGGGATCTTCACCAGCCGGTCGGCGCCGACCAGCCGTGCTTCGGCATAGGCGCCGATCGGGGCCGAGCCATAGGCGACGCGGTCGCCGACTTTCAAGTCGGTGACGCCCGATCCGATTTCCTCGACCACGCCGGCCGCCTCGCCACCGAGACCAGAGGGCAGGTTCAACGGATAGATGCCGCGACGGTTATAGGTGTCGATGAAGTTGAGGCCGACGGCGGTCTGGCGCATCAGCACCTCGCCGGGGCCGGGCTTGCCGAGGGTGATCTCTTCCCAAGCGAGAACTTCCGGGCCACCGGTCTTGTGAACGCGGATTGCATGAACCACGGACGCCTCCATTTGATGCTGTTTTGCGGGCGACTCTAGCCAGCACGCAAATGCTTGTCACGCCGGGGAAAGAGCGGCAGAGTGGCCGCAAGCCGATCAAAGATATGGCATTTAGGGGGAATGAGATGACCGACGAACATTCGGGCCGCGCCTCACGCCGCGACTTCCTCAGCGGCCTTGCCGTTACCGGCGCGGCGCTGGCGCTACCGGGAACGGCGCTGGCCCAAGCGGCCAAGACCCCCGTCATCAAGCCCAAGCATCACGGCGTCATCGATCTCCATCATCATTTCTGGGCGCCCGAATACCTCAAGGCGCAAACCGATTGGGAAGACGCGCATAAATCGCCGCATGTGCCGGCGATGATGACCTGGAAACCTGAAGTCTCGATCGCCGAGATGGATCGCGGCGGTGTCCGCACCTCGGTCCTGTCGCTCGCCTCGATCAGCGAGGGCCTTTGGGGGCTCGAAGCGCAGGCCGCGACCAAGGTCATCCGTGCCAGCGACGATTACGCGATGCAGATCATGAGCGATTATCCCGGCCGTTTCGGCCTGTTCGCGCCGCTGAACATGGTCGATATCGATACCTCGCTGCAGGAAGTCGCCTATGCCTATGACCAGTGCCATGCCGACGGCATCGGCCTGCAGTCGAGCTATAACGGCAAGTATCTGGGCGATCCGTCCTACGATCCGATCTGGCAGGAACTGAACCGCCGCAACGCGGTGATCTTCGTCCATGGCCCGAACAGCGCCTGCTGCAGCCAGATCAAAGACGGGCCGGGCATGTTCGGCTCCGTCGTCGAGGTGACCTTCGACGTAACGCGCACTGCCGCCAGCCTTCTGACCAGCGGCGCGCTGCATCGTTATCCCAATATCCGTTGGATCATCGCCTATGGCGGCGGCACCCTGCCCTTCGTTGCCGGTCGGATGAATGCGTTCCTCAAAAACGCGAAGAACATCCAGGAGATCGCGCCGAACGGCATCGCGGCCGAACTGCAAAAGCTTTATATCGACACCGTCAACGTGACCAACGAAGCCTCGATGGCGGCGATGCTGAAATTCACTAAGCCGTCGCAGATCGTCTATGGCACCGACTTCATCTATTACAACAACGATCAACTCGATGCGCTCGACGAGCGCAAGCTGGCGCCGAAGGTGAAAGACGCGATCCTGTCCGGCAACGCCAAGCATCTCATTCCGCGTCTCGCAAAGGCATAAAACTTCATGACCGATCGCCGTTCGTTTCTAGCCTCGCTTGCCGCGGCAAGCGCCGTTGCTTCCCTGCCGTTGGGCGATACGTTCGCGCAGGCTGCTGCGATGAAGCCGGCCAAGCCGAAGCATCAAGGCGTCATTGACACGCATCATCACTATTGGGCGCCGGAATATAAAAAGCTGTCGATGGATTGGGACGACGCGCATAAGTCGCCCCATGCCGCAACCCTGACCGGATGGTCGCCCGACGTGACGCTGGCCGAGATGGATCGCGGTGGCGTGCAGACGGCGGTATTGTCCCTCGCCTCGATCCGCGACGGCTTCTGGGGTCTCGCCCCGCAGGCGGCGAGCGACATGGTCCGCATCTGCGTCGATTACGCGGCGAAGCTGCGCGCCGATCATCCCGGCCGCTTCGGCATCTTTGCGCCGCTCAACATGCTCGATGTCGATCTGTGCCTCAAAGAAGCCGCCTATGCCTTCGACACGATTCATGCCGACGGCATCGGCGTGCAGTCGAGCGCCAACGGCCGCTATCCCGGCGACCCCTATTACAATCCGCTGTGGGAAGAATTGAACCGGCGCAAGGCGGTCGTGTATTTCCACGGGCCGGTGCCCGATTGCTGCGGCGGCATCAAGGTCGGGCCGGGCGTCAATCCGGCGGTCGAGGAAGTGACCTTCGACATGACCCGCGCGGCCTTGAGCCTTCTGACCAACGGCGCGCTGGTCCGTTATCGCGACATCAAATGGCTGTTCTCGTACGGCGGCGGCACGGTGCCGATGCTCTCGACCCGGTTCGATGCCTTCCTCAAGACGGCGAAGAATATCAAAGAAATTGCGCCCAACGGCGTCGTCGCCGAATTGCAGAAGCTTTATTACGACACGGTCAACGTGACCGACGCCCCGTCCTGGGCGGCGCTCACCAAGCTGGTGCCGGCCTCGCAGATCCTCTTCGGCACCGACTTCCCCTATTTCACCAACGAGCAGCTCGAGAATATCGACAAGCGCGGCGTGTCGGCGAAGGACAAGGCGATGATCCTGTCCGGCAACGCCAAACGTCTGCTGCCTCATCTGGCAAAGGCCTAAGTCCCATGAAAATCCGTTTCGCTGTCGCGCCGCTCGCTTTGTTGTCGATGCTCGCCGCGCCTGCCTTTGCGCAAACCAAGATCGAGGTCAGCCATTTCCCCGGCGCGGCCTGGACTGCGCAGGCGGCGATCGATCAGGGTTATTTCGCCAAGGAAAAGCTCGACGTTCATCTCAATCCGATCACCTCGTCTGTCGCGCAGATCAAAGGCACGATGGACGGTACCTATCAGATCGGTATCACCGCGCTCGACAATGTCATCGCCTATGACGCGGGCCAGGGCGATGTGAAGCTCGGCACGCCGGCCGATTTCATCGCCTTCATGGGCGGCGAAGGTGGCTCGCTCCATGTCATGACCGCGCCGGCGGTCAAACGCATCGAAGACCTCAAAGGCAAGACGCTGGCCGTCGATGCCAAGGGCACCGGCTTTGCCTTCGTGCTCTATCGCATCGCCGCGATGCACGGTGTGAAGCAAAGCGATTACAGCCTCATCGCGGTCGGTTCGTCACAACAGCGCCTCGATGCGCTGATGGATGGCCGCGCGCAGGCCGCCCTCCTCAACCGGCCGTTCGATTCGATGGCCGTCAGCAAGGGCGCCAACGACCTGATGGCGATGAGCAAGGTCTTCCCGCATTACCAGTCGAGCGTCGGCATGGCGCGCAAGGGCTGGGCGAAAGACCACCGCGAGGCGCTGGTCGGTTTCATCCATGCCTATGTCAAAGGCTCGCTGTGGATCTTCAATCCCGCCAACAAGGACGCGGCGATCGCGATCCTGCTGAAGAACACGCCGAACCTGCCGCGCGAAACCGCCGAGGGCATCTATAAGAACACGACCGGCAAAGGCTCGGTCACCTCCCCCACCGCCGCGCTCGACCCCGCCGGCGTCGCCACCGTCGTCAAACTCCGCAGCGAATACGGCGAGCCGAAGAAGAAGCTCAACGCCAAGGACTTCTACGATCTGAGCTACTACAAAGCGGCGACGTCGAAGTAAGCATCGCCCTCGTCGTCATTGCGAGCGTAGCGAAGCAATCCAGTCTCGTGGCCAC
>CAIJOA010000046.1 GCA_903822185.1 uncultured Rhodospirillales bacterium
CCTCGACTTCGCTCGGGATGAGGAAAGGCCGTGCGCTGCGTCGGATGATGCAAGGACACCAAATCACCTCATCCCGAGCGAGGTCGAGGGACGCACGACGCGCGAGGCAGCCGTCCTCTTAAATCAGCAACGCGCCTTCCAACTGCAGCAAGTGCCGCTTCGTCTCGATCCCGCCTTTGCCGGAATAGCCGTGGAGTTCGCCGTTGGCGGCGACGACGCGGTGACACGGCAGGAGGATGGGGATCGGATTGCGGCCGCAGGCCTGGCCGATCTCGCGGGCGTTGAGGTCGAGCTGTTGCGCGATCCAGCCATAAGACCGGGTTTCGCCGTAAGGGATTTGCGCCATCACCGTCCAGATGCGTTGTTCGTCATCGGTGCCTTCGGCGCGCAGCGGCAGGTCGAAGTCGCGGCGTTTGCCGGCGAAGTAAGCGAGCAGTTGGTGCTTCGCCTCGTGCAGTAACGGCGAGGCCGGGCCGGATGATTTATCGCCCCAGACCAGCGCCGTGATCGCGGCGTCGTCTGCGAAGACCGTCACGCGCCCCAGCGGGCTTTCGAGGGAGAGGCGCGGCATCGCTATGTTCGTTGCGCGAGGTCTGCAGCGAGCGCGGCCGGATCGGTGATCGGCAGCGAGCAGCGCGGTCCTTCGCAGACATAGACCGTCGTAACATTGCCTTGCGTCGTCTTGCCGGCGGCGGGATGCGACGGCGGCAGGGCGGTGCCGGGTTCGAGCAGCGTCACGATCTTGTTCGGCAGATCCATCTGGTTGACGACACGGCGCAGCGCGTTGGTATTGGGTGCGTCCTTCGCGCCGATGACGACGATCTGCAATCCCTTCTGCAACAGTTCGGCGGCATTGAGCAGTGTGCCGTGGCTGAAGAGATTGTTGCGCGCCTCGCCGGCGAAGGCATCGAGCGTCGCCTGTGCCGCCTGACGGTAATCGTCGTCGCCGGTCAGGTAATAAAGCCGCGTCAGCACCGCGGCGAGCGTGCCGTTGCCCGAGGGGTTGGGTTGATCCAGCGCGTTCTTGGCGCGGGCGATCAGGGCTTCGGCGTCGCTGGCAGTGAAGAAGAAACCGCCGCGCGGATCGGCATGATATTTCGCGGCGATGGCGACCCAGCGTTTCGCGCGGTCGAGATAGGACGTGTCGCCCGTCGCCTCGTACAGCGATAGCGCCGCGCGGCTCATATTGGCGTAGTCGTCGAGGATGGCGTGATGCTGTGCCCGGCCACGCCAGGAATGATGCAGCCGGCCTTCGCCATCGCTCATCGATGCGACGACGAAGTTGAAGGCATTGGTCGTGAGCGCGAGCCATTCCGGTTTGTCGAACACGGTGGCGGCATTGGCGAGCGCGGCGATGGCAAGGCCGTTCCAATCGGCCAGCACCTTGTCGTCGATGCCGGGGCGGATGCGCGATGCGCGTTCGACCAGCAGCGTCGCGCGGTCGGCCATCAGCTCGGTTTCGATCGCATCCGAGGCGCGTTCGATCCGGCCGAGGCGATTGAGGATGTTGTGTTCTTCCCAATTGCCGGAATGGCTGACATCGTAATAATCCTTGAAGCGGTAGCTGCGTTCGCCCAGCGCGGCGTCGATGTCCGCCGCGCTCCACACATAGAATTTCCCTTCGACATGTTCGCTGTCGGCGTCGAGGCTGGAAGCGATGCCGCCTTCGGGCAGGCGCATCTCGCGGTCGAGCCAGATGATGGTTTCGGCGACGCGTTCGGCGTAAAGCGGATTTTTGGTTTCCTGCCACGCTGCCGTATAGAGATCGATCAGCAGCGCGTTGTCGTAGAGCATCTTCTCGAAATGCGGTGCGAGCCAGCGCGCATCGACCGAGTAGCGCGAGAAGCCGCCGCCGACATGGTCGTAGATGCCGCCCTGGGCGATGTGATCGAGCGTCAGCAATACGGCGTTCTTCGCTGCGTCGTTGCCGCGATGGCCCGCGCGCCACAACAGTTCCAGCACCGGGCATTGCGGGAATTTCGGCGCGCTGCCGATGCCGCCATTGACGCTGTCGATCTCGCCGGTGAGTTGCGTGGCGATGCGGTCGATCAGCTCGAGCGTGATCGCGCTGCCGGGTTTGGCGTTGCCGAGTTGCGATAGGCCTTGGCGCAGCGCGTTGATGTTCTTGTCGATCTGATCGCGCTTGTCGCGATAGGCCTCGGCGACGCCGCGCAGCAGATCGGGAAAGC
The DNA here is from genome assembly GCA_903822185.1 of uncultured Rhodospirillales bacterium. Taxonomy (GTDB): domain Bacteria; phylum Pseudomonadota; class Alphaproteobacteria; order ATCC43930; family CGMCC-115725; genus CAIKMD01. The sequence goes on from CAIJOA010000046.1 coordinate 2,190, forward strand.
CGGGCCGGCCATAGCGCGCGGTCGGGGGAAAATACGTGCCCCCCCAGAAGGGCTCGCCGTCGGGCGTCAGGAACATGGTCAGCGGCCAGCCGCCCTGTTCGCCCATCATGTGAAGGGCGTGCATATAGATGCCGTCGATGTCGGGGCGTTCTTCGCGATCGACTTTGATGTTGATGAACAGTTGGTTCATCACTGCGGCGATCTCGGGATTCTCGAAACTCTCATGCGCCATGACGTGGCACCAATGGCACGCGGCATAGCCGATGGAGAGGAGGATCGGCTTGTCGGCTGTCTTCGCCGCCGCGAGCGCTGCCGGACCCCAGGCCTGCCAATGGACCGGGTTGTCTTTATGTTGCAGCAGATAGGGGCTGGTTTCGGCGCCGAGATTATTTTGAGTCATGCCCTGATATTAGGACGATGACGCTGCGCCGGAAGGGGTTAGTTCTTCCCCGTCATTGCGAGGAGCGTAAGCGACGAAGCAATCCAGTGCGCGGACGGACTGGATTGCTTCGCTTCGCTCGCAATGACGAAAAGGAAAGTGAGGCCTTAGCCTCAGTCATCTTAGAAAGAGCCCCCTCACCCTCCCGCTGCGCGGGTCCCTCCCTCTCCCCGCTGGGGAGAGGGTTGGGGTGAGGGGGTTGTTCAGATCAGGACTTATCTTCGACCATCTTGTTGGTCATTTTGCCGAGGCCTTCGACTTCGGTTTCCATGACATCGCCGACCTTGAGGAAGGTGCCGGTGCCCTGGCCTACGCCGCCACAGGTGCCGCAGGTGAAGACGTCGCCCGGCAGGAGGGTGACGATGCTCGACGAATATTCGACCTGTTCTTCCGGCGTGTAGATGAACTGCGAGGTATTGCCGTTCTGCTTCACTTCGCCGTTCACGAGGAGGCGGATGAACAGTTTCATATGGTTTTTGACGAAAGCGGTCGGGACCAGGAACGGGCCCATCGGCGCGAAATTGTCTTGGCTCTTGCCGCCGAACCAATCCGACTTGAGGCCGGGACGGTCGGGACGGGTCTGCACGTCGCGGCATGACACGTCATTGGCGGTCATGAAGCCGGCGATATGGCCGAGGGCCTTATCGGCGCTGACGCGGCGGGCCTTTTTCCAGATGACGCAGGCGATTTCGGCTTCCCAGTCGATCCGCTTCATGTCGCGCGGAATGGCGATGTCGTCGAAGGCGCCGCACAGCACGTCGCCCGACTTGAAGAACATGTAGGGCCGCGAGGTGGTCTTATCGCCGGTGAAATTGGCGCCCTGGACGGGCGACATGCCGGCGCGGATCATTTCATCGACATGTTCCTGGAAGTTCTGCGCCGCATTGAGGATCTTGCCTGGCTTTTGGATCGGCGCTTCGACCTTGAGGCTGTCGATCTTGGCGACGCCGCCGGCGAAGCGGGCGCTGTTCACGCCTTCCTGTTCGATGAAGGCGACCATTTCCTGAAGCACCGGGAAATTCCGGTCCCAGCCTTCCATCATGTTGGTCAGGCTGTCGGTCGCGGTGAGCGGGCCGGCCGCGCCGCGCGGTGAATCGCGATAGGCCGAATAGGCGGTGGCGATGTTGATGGCAGTGTCGCCGAGCACGATGGCGGCGAAATGACCGCCGATGCCGGCATACATGCCGAGTTTAAATTTAGTGCCGTTCATGGAAAATCCTCCCCGATAGAGCCAGTTGAGCCGATTCTCTTCGTCAGAGAGCCGGACATTCGAATGGCACGATCTTACGTCGGGAAGCGGCGGCTCGCCAGAAGCAGGGAGGAAAGGGCGTTATGCCCCGGATGCAGAGGGCCGATTTTCCGCCGCAACGAGTTCGTCGGCGGGCGCAAGGCCGTCGAGGCGATCGGCAACCGCCCGCCACCGTTCGGCCCATTCCGCCTGATGACGACGCTGGCAGCGCGCGGCGCGTTTGCGCGCAACGACGACCGCCCGCTCGCCATGGAGGCGGGTAAGGATCGCGATCAGCTTTTCGACATCGAGTTCAGCCATGTCCATCGGATCGCATGCCTGCGATATCGGCGCTTTGATCTGGATCATGAAAGCGCAGGGAAAGTTCAAAATTTGGGAGGAAAAACGCGGGATTAACCGAGTCTCCACCAAGTCTAATTAGTAATTACGGCATGGATCGCGCCTTGGATCATCGTCTGGTCGAGCCTGATCGGCTTGGCCGGACATCTCAGCCTGCCTTGCTGCCGCTTTGCGTCGATTTGGATGGGACGTTGCTGCCCATCGACACGCTGCCGGAATCGGCGGTGGGCGCGTTTTTGACCGATTTCCGCGTCGTCTTCCGTTTGCCCGGCTGGTTATTGCGCGGCAAGGCGACCCTCAAGCACGAATTGGCCGCGCGGTGGGATTTCGACCCGGCGCTGCTGCCCTACAACAATCCTTTGCTCGAATACCTGGGTGAACAAAAGTCACGGGGCCGGATGCTGATCCTGGCGACGGCGGCCGATGCCAAGATCGCCCAGAAGATCGCCGATTTCCTCGGGCTGTTCGACGAGGTCATCGCCTCCGACGGCGCCAGCAATCGCGGCGGCGCGGCCAAGGCGGCGGCGCTGGTCGAGCGGTTCGGGCCCAAGGGCTTCGTTTATGCCGGCAATGAAAGCGCGGATTTCGCCGTCTGGCGCGATGCGGCGGCGGCCGTTGTCGTCAACGCATCGGGTTCGGTGCAGCGCGCGGCCGAAGCGATCGGTCCGGTCGAGACGGTTATTGCGCCGCAAGCCAAGCTCGTGCGCGGCTTGGTCCGGGCGATGCGGCCCTATCAGTGGGTCAAGAATCTCCTGACGCTGGTGCCGCTGGTTTGTGCGGGCGCCTATACCGATGTCGCCGGCTGGAAAGCGGCGTTCGCGATGTTCGCGGCGTTCTGTGCGGTCGCCTCGGCGATCTATCTGCTCAACGATATTTTTGATCTGGCCGCCGATCGCGCCCATTCGCGCAAAAAGCGCCGTCCTTTCGCCAGCGGCGCGGTGCCGATTATGGTCGGCCTCGCCTTGGTGCCGGTGCTGTTCGTGACCGGCGGCATCTTCGGCTGGCTCAGTGGTGCGCCGTTGCCGCTCGCGGTCTATGCCGTGTTGTCGCTCGGCTATAACTTCAAGCTGAAGGAAATGCCGTTGATCGACATCCTCCTGCTTGCTGCGCTCTATAGCGTGCGGCTGTTCGGCGGCGGCGAGGCCAGCGGCTATTCGGTGTCGTTGTGGCTGCTCGGCTTCTCCAGCTTCACCTTCCTCAGCCTCGCGCTGATCAAGCGCGTGTCGGAAATGCTTCGTCTGCAGAGCCAGAAGCAAAAGAGCGCGGCGCGGCGCGGCTATGTTACCGAGGACATCACCATCCTCGAGATGATGGGCTGCGCCTCGTCCTTCACGGCGGCGTTGGTGCTGACGCTCTATGTGCAGAGCGATACGGCGTCGCACGCTTATGTGCATCCGAAAGTGCTGTGGGGCATCGTGCCGTTGATGCTGTTCTGGCAGTGCCGGCTGTGGCTTTCGACCGCGCGTGGTTACATGCATGACGATCCGATCATCTATGCCGCGCGCGATTGGGTGTCGTGGGCCGTGCTCGCCTTCCTGATGGCGATCATGGTCACGGCTTATCTCCCGATCCGTTTCTAAGGCGATCTTTCCCTTGCGCGCGTTCGAGCAATACGGCGTTGCGGCGATCCTCGCACTGGGTGTCGTGCTGCTGGGCATCAGCGTGCCGCATCACGGCGAGTTCTGGTGGAGCGATGCGCCGCGCCATGCGCTCAATGGCGTCTTCGTCAAAGACCTCGTCACAGCGATGCCGATCGACGATCCGGTCGGCTATGCGACACGCTACTATCTGCAATATCCCGCGCTGACGATCCTCTTCTATCCGCCGCTGTTCTATGCGGTGTCGGCGCCGTTCTATGCGATCTTCGGCGTCTCGCACATGACCGCCCTTCTTGTTGTCCTGCTGCATGATTTCGCCTTTGCCATGGGGCTTTATGCGCTGGCGCGGCGGTCGGTGGATGTCTGGATCGCGCTGGCGGTTGCGTTGTGCGGTCTGGCCGCACCGGGTATCGCGCTGTGGGGGCGGCAGATCATGCTAGAGCTGCCGGCATTGGCTTATGCCGTCTGGGGCATGGTGCTGATGCGGCGTTACGCCGATGCATCGAAGCCCGGTTATCTCTATGGTGGCGCGTTCTTGCTGCTGTGCGGCGTCTATACCAAGATCACGGTCGCGTTCCTCGCGCCGGTTGCGGCGGTGATGCTGTGGGTCGCGCTGGGCAATGCGCTCTGGCGCAACCGTCATACGTGGATCGTCGCGGCGCTGTTCGCGGTCGGTCTGGTGCCGATCATTTTCCTGACGCTGAAATTCGGCCAAGCCAACGTCGAGTCCGTTACCGGTATCGCCGATGCGCAGGTCGCGCGTAATTCGCTGGGCGCGTATCTGTGGTACGCGCAGCAATTGCCGGAACAGCTTTGGTGGCCGGTGCTGGGCGCGGCGATTGCCTGGCCGGTCGTGGTGCTGTTACGTCGCGGCAAGCCCGGCATGCCTTATGCCGACCTGACGATGCTGCTGGGCTGGTTTATCATCGGCTACGTCTTCTTCTCGCTGATCGATCTGAAAGAGGCGCGTCATTCGACGCTGATCCTGCCGCCGCTGCTGATCGTCGCCGGCGTTGCCATCGCGCGTCTGTTGCCGCTTAACGCCGCGCGCGGTGTTGCGGTGTGCATGGTCGCGGCGACGGCTTTTTATACGGCGCGCTACGTGCCGGTGCCGTCGGTCGCGGGTTATGCCGAAGCGGCCAACTGGATCGCGGCGCATGCACCGAAGGACGCGGTTATCATGTTCTCGGGCAAGCGCGACGGCTCGTTCGTCTTCAATCTGCGCGCCGACGAGAACCGCCGCGACATCACCACGATCCGTTCGGACAAGCTGCTGCTGGATGTGTCGGTGCGGCGCGAGTTGGGCGTCAAAGAAAAGAATCTCAGCACCGACGAGATCGGCGCGATGCTGAATTGCTATGGAATTTCTTATGCGGTGGCGCAGACGGACTTCTGGACCGATCTCACCGAGATGGCGCGGCTGCAGCAAGTCCTGCGTGCCGATGGCTTCGAGGAAGTCGCGCGTATTCCCATCGTCGCCAACGTGCCGACCGAAGACAAAGAGCTGCGGATTTATCGCAATCTCCATCCCGCCGCAGCGGGTGCGGCGCTGACGATCAATCTGCCGATCATCGGCCGCAGCATCGAAGGCACGGTTGGCCAAGCCGGCAATTCGCAGAAATAGAGTCGCCCGCTACACTCGGCGGCGATGAACGACACTATCTTTGCATTGGCGACCGCGCCCGGACGCGCGGGCATTGCCGTCATCCGCCTGTCGGGGCCGGATGCCGCCGCTGCGCTGCACCGGTTGTGCGGCATGGTGCCGGCGCCGCGCATGGCGCGGCATGTCCGCTTCCGCGATCCGGCGACGGACGAGACGTTGGACGACGGCATCGCGCTCTATTTCCCCGCACCGGCCAGCTTCACCGGCGAAGACGTGGTCGAGTTGCAGCTTCACGGCAGCCGGGCGGTCACGAGCGCGGTCTTCGCGGTTCTGACCGCCCTGCCCGGCTTTCGTCTGGCCGAGCCCGGCGAATTTACGAAACGCGGCTTTCTCAACGGTAAGTTCGACCTGACCGGAGCCGAGGCCATCGCGGATCTGGTCGAGGCCGAAACGGCGGCGCAGCGGCGGCAGGCGCTGCGGCAGTTGGGCGGCGCATTCGGGCGGCTGTGCGAGAATTGGCGGGCGCGGCTGATCCATGCCCAGGCCCGGCTCGAAGCCGAGATCGACTTCCCGGACGAGGATCTGCCCGCAGCCCAATGGGACATCGTCCGTGGCGTCGCCCGCGATCTCGCCGCCGAAATCAGCGGGCATTTGGCCGATAATGGCCGCGGCGAGCGTCTGCGCCAGGGTGTCTCGATCGCCATCCTGGGTCCGCCGAACGCCGGAAAGTCCAGCCTTCTCAATGCTTTGGCCCGGCGTGATGTGGCTATCACCTCGGCTATCGCCGGGACGACCCGCGACGTCATCGAAGTCGCGCTCGATCTCGGCGGCTATCCGGTCGTCCTCGCCGATACGGCTGGGCTGCGGGAAACCGCCGACGCTATCGAAGAAGAAGGCGTCCGCCGTGCTACGGCGCGGGCCGAGTCCGCTGATTTGAAGCTGGTCGTGCTCGATGCCACTGACCCCGGCGGGGCGCAATCGGTGCGGTCGCTGATCGACGAACGCACCATCGTTGCACTGAACAAGATCGATTTGATCGATGCGCCGCTGCAACGTTATGCCGATGAATTGGGCACTTCTCGCATTCTGCCGCTATCGGTCGCGACTGGCGCGGGCTTATCCGACATGATTGAAGTATTGACCGAGGCGGTCGCGCAGTCGCTGGGCGGCGGGGATGCGCCGCTGGTGACGCGGACCCGGCATCGTCAGGCGCTGGAAGCCTGTGTCGCCGCCCTCGCCCGGTTCGAGGTGGCCACGCTGCCCGAGCTGGCGGCGGAGGACCTGCGCATGGCCGCCCGGGCACTGGGCCGAGTCACGGGGAGGGTCGATGTCGAGGACATGTTGGACGCTCTTTTCCGAGAATTCTGCATCGGAAAGTAGGTCGGCCGGAAGACCGAGAACAAAACAAGACCTCGACCAGCCCTTGACTACTTCCCCTGGTATGAGTTCAGGGAACGTCTCGCAAACGAATCGGGTGATTTGGACTATATATTGTGGGTCGTTCGGTAGAAATGCCCGGAAAATTTGCTAGGTTTTACTTGGGTCTTTTCTTAAGAAATACTTAACGCGCATTTTTGCCCCGCGCAAGCCCCTCACATGCCTCCATGTTTCACGTGAAACATCGGAGTCGGCTTTACGCCGCGCGGAGGGCCTTATAGAGTGATTTCTATGCGTACATGGGACGTGATCGTGATCGGCGGTGGCCACGCCGGCTGTGAAGCTGCGGCTGCTTCCGCGCGTCTCGGCGCCAAAACGCTGCTTTTGACCCATCAGCACGCGACGATCGGCGAAATGTCCTGCAATCCGGCCATCGGTGGCTTGGCGAAAGGCCATCTGGTTCGCGAGATCGACGCGCTGGACGGCGTCATGGGCCGGGCGATCGATCGCGCTGGCATCCAGTTCCGCATTCTCAATCGAAGCAAAGGCCCGGCCGTGCGCGGCCCACGTGCCCAGGCCGACCGCAAGCTTTACCGCCAGGCGATGCAGGCGTTGTTGGCCGAGCAGGCTAATTTGACCATTCGCGAAGCCGCCGCCGAGGATTTGACCATCGGCGATGACGGCCGGGTGCGGGGCGTCGTCCTGGCCTCGGGCGAGGAATTGACAGCCGGCAGCGTCATTCTGACGACCGGCACGTTCCTGCGCGGCCTCATTCATATCGGCGAAGAGAAGATCCCCGCCGGCCGGGTTGGCGAAGCACCGTCGCTGGGGCTTTCGGCGACGCTTTCGCGGGTAGGATTTAAGCTGGGACGGCTGAAAACCGGCACGCCGCCACGCCTCGACGGCAAAACCATCGATTGGGCGTCCTTGGAGATGCAGCCGGGGGACGAGCCGCCCCCGCCCTTCTCCTTTATGACGTCGAAGATCACGACGCCGCAGATTGCTTGCGCCATTACCTTCACCAGCCAAGCGGGCCACGACCTCATCCGGGCCAATATCCACCGCGCGCCGATCTATTCCGGCCAGATCGAAGGCACCGGGCCGCGCTATTGCCCGTCGATCGAGGATAAGGTCGTACGCTTTGCCGGCCGCGACCGGCATCAGATTTTCCTCGAACCCGAAGGGTTGGACGACGATACGGTCTATCCCAACGGGATTTCGACCTCTCTGCCCCGCGACGTGCAGCTCGAATTGCTGAAAACCATTCCCGGTCTTGAGCATGCGGTGATGAAACGGCCCGGTTACGCGATCGAGTACGACTTCGTCGATCCTCGTGAGCTGCGTCCGACGTTAGAAACCCGCCGCGTACCCGGCCTTTTCTTCGCCGGCCAGATCAACGGCACCACCGGCTATGAAGAAGCCGCCGCCCAGGGATTGATGGCCGGTTTCAACGCCGCTTTGGCCGCTTCGGGCAGCGAATCTTTCATTCTGGACCGGGCCAGCGCCTATATCGGCGTTCTGATCGACGATCTGGTGACGCGCGGCACGGAAGAACCCTATCGGATGTTCACCTCGCGGGCGGAATACCGTCTGCTGCTACGTGCCGATAATGCGGATCAGCGCCTGACGCCGCGTGGTCTGGCGCTGGGTTGCGTCAGTGTTTCACGTGAAACAGTCTTCCGGACCAAGATGGCGGCCCTCGACCACGCCCGTACCCTGACCAAATCACTGCGCCTGTCGCCGAATCAGCTTCAGGCACGCGGTATCCCGGTCAATGCCGATGGCGTGCTTCGCTCGGCGGTCGATTTGCTTCGGCATCCCGACGTGGATTGGGCCCGGGTGACGACGATCTGGCCCGAATTGGCCGATATTTCCCAGGATATTGCCGAGCAGGTTGCGATCGACGGTCAATATTCCGGCTATCTGGAACGGCAGGATGCCGAAGTCCGCGCCTTCCGCCGCGACGAGAACCTCTCCCTGCCCCGCGACCTCGATTATGCGGCGGTTGGCAGCCTTTCGACCGAGGTCCGGCTGAAGCTCAGCGCGGCGCGGCCGGAAAACTTGGGCGCGGCGGCTCGTATCTCTGGCGTGACGCCGGCGGCGCTGGTCGCTTTGCTGCAGCATGTCAAACGCGGCGAGGCGGCGGCGTGACGGTGATCAACGACCGGCCGGTCCGAACGCCTCTCGGAATCAACGGCTTCGCCAAGCTCAGCAATGCACCGCCCGAGGTTCTGGATCGGCTGACGGCTTATGTGACGCTGCTCGGCCAATGGAATCAGCGTATCAATCTCGTCAGCAAGAATACGATGGGCGATGTCTGGCGGCGGCATATCCTTGATTCGGCGCAGCTTTACCGGTTTCTGCCGCCACGGACGCAGGTCGTGGCCGATCTCGGCTCGGGTGCTGGGCTGCCAGGACTGATCCTCGCAGCAATGGGTGTGCCGCAGATGCACCTGATCGAATCCGACCAGCGCAAATGCGTTTTCATGCGCGAAGCGGCCCGGGTTATGGGCGTGAGCGTGACGATCCATACCAAGCGGATTGAGCAGGTTTCTGGCTTTTTCGCCGACGTCATTACCGCTCGCGCGCTCGCGTCTCTCGATCAACTCATTGATATATCAGGACAAATTCGTAAATCCGATACTGTCTGTCTGTTCCTCAAAGGCGAAGGGGCCGCGGACGAATTGGCCGAGGCGCGGCAGCGTTGGCAGATGAAAAGCGAAAATCTGAAAAGCCTGTCCGATAACGGCGCGACGATCCTCAAGCTGGAATCGATCCAACCTTTGGCGGCCGCATGAGCGAAACCACCGCAAAGCGCCCGGCTCGGATCATCTCGATCGTCAATCAAAAGGGCGGCGTCGGCAAAACGACGACCGCCGTCAATCTAGCAACGGCCTTGGCGGCGGCGGGCGAGCGGGTGCTGCTGATCGATCTCGATCCGCAAGGCAACGCCTCGACCGGTCTCGGCATCTCGCGCCAGGCGCGCACCGTTACGACCTATGAAGTGCTGTCGGGCGAACAGCAGCTGGCGACGGCGATCGTGCCGACCGCGGTGCCGCGTCTAGCCGTCGTTCCCGCCTCGGTCGAGCTTGCCGGCGCCGAACTTGAACTCGTCGATCTCGAACGGCGCGAATATCGTCTTGCCGATGCGCTCGCCGGAATCGCCCTGCCCTACGATCATGTGTTGATTGATTGCCCGCCGTCGCTGGGACTGCTGACGCTCAATGCGCTTTGCGCATCCGATGCCGTGCTCGTGCCGATGCAATGCGAGTTCTATGCGCTGGAAGGCCTGTCGCATCTGGTGAAGACGATCGATCGCGTGAAGCGTCACCTTAATCCGCGGCTCGAGATTCAAGGCATCGTCCTCACTATGTTCGACAAGCGCAACAATTTGTCCGAGATGGTTGCCGCCGATGTGCGCACGCATTTCGGCGATAAGCTCTACGACACGGCGATCCCACGCAATGTTCGCATCTCCGAAGCGCCGTCGCACGGCAAGCCCGTGCTCCTTTATGATTTCCGTTGTCCCGGCGCGCAGGCTTATGTGCATCTCGCCAGCGAAGTGCTGAAGCGCGAGCGTCTCATTCAAGCGGGCTCGGTCGAGCCCGATAAGAGCAATGTTTCATGACCGAAGACGCCCCTCGCCCTCCCGCCGAGAAAACGAAACCCGCGCGCGGTCTTGGCCGCGGTCTCTCGGCGTTGTTCGGTGAAGAGAAAGAAACGGTTGTCGCCGTCACGACGGCGCCGGTTGCAGAAACGACTGTGCCGCCGAAGGATCAACGCAGTCTTGCAACCGACTCTCTTTTTCCCAGCCGCTTTCAACCGCGGCGTCATTTCGACGATGACGCGATGCAGGCTCTTGCCGATTCCGTAAAGGCGAAGGGCATCCTGCAGCCGATCCTCGTGCGCCGCAGTCCCGATGATCCGGCGCGCTATGAAATTCTCGCCGGTGAGCGGCGCTGGCGCGCGGCTCAAGTGGCGCAGCTGCATGAAGTGCCGGTTATCATTCGCGACATCACCGATCGCGAAGCTTCCGAGATCGCGCTGGTCGAAAATATCCAGCGCCAGGACCTCAACCCGATCGAGGAAGGCGAAGGCTATCACCGTCTGATCGAAGAATTTGGTCATACGCAGGAAGTGCTGGCGCAAGCCTTGGGCAAGAGCCGCAGCCACATCGCGAACACGATGCGTCTTCTTGTCTTGCCGGCCGAGGTGAAGGCGATGATCGCAGCCGGCACTTTGACTGCGGGTCATGCGCGTGCGCTGATCACGGCGCGCGATCCGATTGCGCTCGCAAAGCAGATTGTCGCGCAGGGCATGAGCGTCCGTCAGATCGAGGCGGCCTTACGCGCCGAACGCGATGGTCCAACGAAGGTCGAGAGTAAGCCCCGGACCGGCGGTAAAGATGCGAATGTCACCGCGCTGGAAAAAGAACTGACGCAGCGGATGGGCCTCAAAGTGTTGATCGAGACTGAAGGCGAAAGCGGTGCGCTGACGATCCATTACCGCACGCTGGATCAGCTCGACGAAGTGCTGAAGCGACTGCGGTCTTAAGCCCTAACGGGCCGCTTTCGCACGGGCGCCGCGTGCGATCCGCATCAGGGTTTCGCGGCAGATCGTTTCCGATGGCAGGCCGGTCGTCTTGGTTTGCGCCTCGGCGGTGTGGAGTGCGTCGAGCGCGGCTTGCGCCCGTGCCGGTGGCCAGACGCGCAATTGCCGTTTAAAGCGGTCCATCAATTTGAAGAACAAGGGCGGGCGCAGTTTCAGCGCTTCCTCTTCGCTCTTGCCGGCGGCAAGACGCGTCCCGGCCAGATGAAGCCGTTGGAAATGCCGCAACTCGGCGCGTAACAAACTGACCGGCTGCGCGCCCTCGCCCAGCGCACGATTGAGCGCGCGTTCCAGTTGGCTCGTATCGCCATCCGCCGCGGCATAGACAACATCGTCGATCGTCAGTTCGGCGGTATCGCCGATGGACGCCATCACCGCATCTTCATCGACCACGCCGCCGTCGCCGACATAGAGCGCGAGCTTTTCCAGTTCCTGGCGGCTGATGCCGCGATCGCCGCCGAGATGCGCGCCGAGATACTGCATCGCATCGGGACGCGCCGAAATTTTGTGGGTGGCAAAGACTTCGCGTGCGAGTTCCGCCAATTCGCGCGGACCATCGAGATAGCAGGCGATCGCCGCTGCCGCCGACTTGGAGGCTTCGAACGCTTTGCGCAGGCTCGATCGCGGACTCAGATCTCCGGCCTCGACCAGAATGAACGCATCGCCGGGTGGCAGCGCCTTGAGGAATTTATCGAACACCGTGCCGCAGCGATCGTCGGCATCGCGCACGCGAATAAGACGACGGCCGCCGATCAGGCTAAGGCTCGATGCTTCGTCGTTCAAACGCGCGGCATCGTGTGAAAGACCGCCGCCGTCCAATTCGGTGACGCGGAAGGCGTCGTTCAGATCGGGACAAATCGCGATCGCAAGGCGCGCCGCGCGCTCGCGCACAAGACCCGCATCGGGACCATAGATAAGGGTCGCGCGCATGCCGGCATCGGGAGAGGCTAGAAACGACGCGACGCGTTGCGCCGGCAGTTTCATTTGTCGCCGCGCTGTTTGCGGACGAACAAGGCAAGACGCAACGTCATCTCATCGGAAATCTGACGTAGAGCGCGATCACGCGCCGCGTCGGCTGCGACCTGGGTCGCATAAGCGTCGTAAATCTGATCGAAATCGCCGACGGCACGGGCGGTGCTAGTATAGATTGGCGTGCCGCTCTTTAGATCGAACACCATGAATCTTACGTTGACGGTGATTTCGCTGGTCGTCGCGGTCGCGTTACGCTGAATACCGAGATCGGACCGCGAGATCGTCAGGTCGGTGTTGACCCGCCAGCGCGCCGCTACTTTGGCAGCCGCCGGATTGAGATTTTCACGCAGGGCCAATTCCAGAATCTGGCCGGGTCGATCTTTGATCGGCGCAACGCGGATCGCGGCGAGATCGGGGTCCCAATCGTTCGATGATTTGGGCGCATAAAGCGGATGGAAACCGCAGCCGGCCAGAACGACACACAGCATCGCGAAGACGGTCAGGCGGCGTGCCGCGCTAGACCACGACATTGACGATCCGATTTGGCACCACGATTGTTTTGCGCGGTGCTTTGCCTTCGAGTGCTTTGACGATCGCGGGCAATGCCAGGGCACTGGCTTTGACGACATCTTCGGCGCTGTCGCGGGGCATATCGATCGTGCCGCGCAATTTGCCGTTGATCTGCACGGCGATCGTGACGCTCTCTTCGGCGGCCAGAGCCGGATCGAAGCTGGGCCATTTCTCGTCGGCCAAAAGCGCGCCGGGATGAAGCGCTTGCCACAGTTCTTCGGCGAGATGCGGCATCATCGGACCCAAAAGGCCGATCGTGGCTTCGGCGCCTTCGCGCAACACCACGCCGGCGCCGTCTTCCTTCGCCAGATCCCCCTCGATTGATTCGAGAAGATTGGTCATCTCGCGGATACGGGCGACGGCGCGGTTGAACCGGAATTTTTCGAGATCATCGGTCACGTCGCGCACGGTGCGATGAATCGCGCCGCGAATATCGGCGAGCTTCGCGGTCAGCTTTTCAGGGCCGCGCGCACCGGCGGCGGCCAGCGGCACCGACGGTTCGGTGACGAGACGCCAGAGACGTCCGACATAACGCCACGCGCCCTCGATGCCGGAATCGGTCCATTCGAGATCGCGCTCGGGCGGGCTGTCCGACAAGAGATAAAGCCGCGCCGTGTCCGCGCCGTAGGATTCGACAATGGTGTCGAGCCCGACGAGATTCTTGTGCGACTTCGACATCTTCTCGGTGCGGCCGACCGTGACCGGACGGCCCTGCGCGTCGTGCGCATCCTTGCCGTCTTCCTTGATGACGTCTTCGGGGAAGAGCCAGCCGCCGTCGATATCCTTATAGGTCTCGTGACAGACCATGCCTTGGGTGAAGAGTCCGGCAAAGGGTTCGCTCACGTCGAGATAGCCGCATTGCTTCAGGGCGCGGGTATAGAAACGCGAATAAAGCAGATGCAGCACGGCATGCTCGATGCCGCCGATATATTGATCGACCGGCAGCCAGTAATCGACTTCCGACTTCTCCATCGCGCCCAAGGCGCGCGGCGAGCAGAAACGCGCGAAGTACCAGGACGATTCAAAGAAGGTATCGAACGTATCGGTTTCGCGCTCGGCCGCGCCGCCGCATTTCGGGCAGGCGACATGCTTCCAGGTCGGATGATGCGCTAACGGATTGCCCGGCTTTTCGAAACTGACATCTTCGGGCAGCGTCACCGGCAGGTCGGCCGCCGGCACCGGTACCGCGCCGCACTTGGCGCAATAGATGATCGGAATCGGGCAGCCCCAATAACGCTGCCGCGACACGCCCCAATCGCGCAGGCGATAAGCGATGGTGCGCTCGCCGGCCTTCAGGTCGCCGAGACGTTTGGCGGAGGCGCGCTTGGCGTCGGGGACTTCGAGCCCGTTGAGGAATTCCGAATTGAAGATCGTGCCGGCCTGATCGGTATAAGCGTCCTTGCCGATGGCGAAGCTCATCGGATCGGCGTCGGGCGGCAGCACGACGGGCTTTACCGTCAGATCGTATTTGCGGGCGAAATCCAGATCGCGCTGGTCATGCGCGGGGCAGCCGAAGATCGCGCCCGTGCCATATTCCATGAGGACGAAGTTCGCGACATAGACCGGTAGTTCCCAGCCGGACACGAACGGATGCTGCGCCTTGATACCGGTATCGAAGCCGCGCTTCTCGGCGGTTTCGAGCACGGCCTCGCTGGTACCCATGCGATTGCATTCGGCGATGAAGTCGGCGAGCGCGGGTTTGTTCTTCGCGGCTTCGGCGGCGAGCGGATGATTGGGCGCGATGGCGACGAAGGATGCGCCGAACAGCGTATCGGGCCGGGTCGTGAAAATCTCGAGCTTGTCGCTACGGCCGGTCAAACCGAAGAAGACGCGCGCGCCTTCGGATTTGCCGATCCAGTTTTCCTGCATGATGCGGACGCGCTCGGGCCAACGCTCCAGCGTCTTCAACGCATCCAACAGGTCGTCCGCATATTCCGTGATCTTCAGGAACCACTGCGACAGCAGGCGCTTCTCGACCAGCGCGCCCGACCGCCAGCCCCGGCCGTCGATGACCTGCTCGTTGGCGAGGACGCTATGCTCGACCGGGTCCCAATTGACCCAGCTTTCCTTGCGGTAGGCGAGGCCCGCCGCGAGGAAATCGAGGAACATCTTCTGTTCGTGTTTGTAGTATTGCGGATGACAGGTCGCGACCTCGCGCCGCCAGTCATAGCTGAGGCCCATACGCTTCAGCTGTTCGCGCATCACCGCGATGTTTGCATAGGTCCAGGTCGCGGGATGGGTCTTGCCCGCGATCGCTGCATTCTCGGCGGGCAGGCCGAACGCGTCCCAGCCCATCGGATGCAGCACGTTGAAGCCCTGCGCGCGCTTATACCGCGCGACGACATCGCCCATCGTGTAGTTGCGGACATGGCCGACGTGAAGTTTCCCCGACGGATAGGGAAACATCTCGAGCACGTAATATTTCGGGCGTGCCGGATCGGCCTCGACATGAAAAACGCCGCGGTCGCGCCAGACCGCCTGCCATTTTTCTTCGGTTTCCTTGGCGTTATACCGCGCCATCAGCGCGTCACTCGCTTGCTGTCACTACGGCGAAAGGCGATCTGACTTACTTCGCCACCGTGCTCATGCGAATTTGACGGGCACGGGTGAGAATCGAATTCTCAATCTCGGTGCCGGTGGTCTGATCGACCGGTGCATCGACCCATTGGCCGCTCGGATCGCGGTTCTGACGGAAGACGCGGGCGCGCACGCCATCGGCGCGTAGATCGCGGCCGAGGATGAAGATGTTCATCTTGAAGCGTTCGTTCGGCGTCTCGGACGGGCTGAACCAATCGGTGATGATCGTCCCACCGAACGGATCGGCCGAGGCGAGCGGCATGAAGGAAACCGTGTCGAGCGAGGCATGCCACAGGAACGTGTTCACACCGATGCCCGCGCCGCCACCACCGCCACTGCCGTCCGCTTTGTCGGGCGCAAACAAGGCATCGAGGAATGTGTGCGGTTGATGATCCGGGATGTTGCGATAGTTCGCGAACACGTCCGGGTTGCTCCATTTCGGATCGACGCCGTAGGGATCTTGCGCGCGGCGTGCCGCATCCGGATCATTGCCGCCCCAACGGTCGGAATCGAACCAGCTGGCGCAGCCGCTGAGCAAGCCCAGCGTTACGATCGACAACGCAATTTTTTGGACGATACGCACGCTCATTCCAAGCTCCCTCAGTCCCGGCGCATCCTACACCGGCACTGTCTAAAATGGGGCAAATCTTTGACGCCGCAAGTCTTAGCGAAGCCGCTGAGACCCGGCAACATTCGGGCGTCGGACTGCGCCTGGCCTTGACCCCAGCGACAGGCTCCATCATGCCATCGGCCATGAACGATGTCGCCTCGATTGCCACCAATCTTGCCGCGTTGAAAGCGCGCATGGCCGCCGCCGCGCGGGGTGCCGGCCGCGATCCGGCCGCCGTCGAGCTCGTTGCTGTTTCGAAAACCCACCCCGCCGCCGCGGTCGAGGCGGCGCTTGCCACCGGCCAACGGATTTTCGGCGAGAACCGGGTGCAGGAGGCGCAGGGGAAATTTCCCGCCCTTAAGACCCGTTTCCCAGACCTGGCCCTGCATCTCATCGGCCCCCTCCAAACCAACAAGGTCAAAGAGGCGGTGGCGTTGTTCGACGTGATCGAAACCCTCGACCGGCCCAAACTCGCCGCCGCTCTGGCCAAGGAAATGGAGCGGCAGAACCGGCGTATTGCCTGTTTCATCGAAGTGAATGTCGGCGCCGAACCCCAGAAAGCCGGGATTTTGCCGGACGAGGCCGATGCTTTCATCGCCCAATGCCGGACCGAATGGCGTCTCGATCTCGCCGGGCTGATGTGCATCCCGCCCGAAGGGCGCGACCCCGCGCCCTACTTCGAGATTCTAGCTGCCATTGCAGCAAGGAATTCCCTTACCGCGCTCAGTATGGGCATGAGCGCCGATTTCGAGACCGCAATTGCTTGCGGCGCAACCTTTGTCCGCATCGGGACAGCGATTTTCGGCCATCGCAGCTAGCGAATAATCACCCGCGAGCTTGGATCGGCGTTCTTCAGAACAGTGTGCATATCGGCGCGCGAAAGGGCCACGCAGCCTTCGGTCGGAGCGTAATCGGGCTTGGCCACATGCAGGAAAATCGCGCTGCCGGCACCGGCCACGACGGGATCGTCGTTGTAGCCCAGCGGAACGATCAGATCGTAGAGCCCGTCCTCGCGCCACAAGGTCTCGGCGCTGGCCGGATAAGGCAGCAGCACCGGTCGGTTATAGGCCGGGTCGTCCGGCGCATCGCACCAGCCATCATCGGCTTCCAGCGGTGTCGCCGTCAGGCCGGCTTGGGGTTCAGCTTCGCGATCGGGCCGGTATAGTAGTTCCCGCATCGGGAATGCGCCGACGGGCGTGGCGCCGTCGCCTTCCTTTTTATCGGTGCTGATGCCGCCACGGCCCAGGGCGCAACGAAAGGTCTTGTCGCCCCATTGCGCCTCGCCGGTTCTACTCACGATCAAATCCATCACCACGGTCCTCTGTCACGCCGCCTATAATAAGCCCATGAGCACCGCCGAAGAGGCGACCAATATTCAGCTTCCGGTCGATCCGGAGCTTTTGGAAAGCCGTGCGCTGGACAAAAAGATCGGTCCGGTGCGCTGGGGCGCCATCGTCGTGGCAATTCTATTCCATGCCACCGTGCTCATTGTCCTGAATCTGCCCGACCGCTGGCTGACTCCACCCATTCCCGCGCCGCCGCCGGCGATTCCGGTGACGCTGGTACAGGCGCCGCCGGCGCCGCCACCCGCGCCGAAGCCGGCACCGCAGCCCAAGCCGACCCCGCCTGTGCAGAAATACGCCGAATCCGGCAAGGATCAGGAAACCACCGCCCCGCCGAAGGAGGCCGAGAAGAAGCCCGAGGAAGCGGCACCCGAAGCTAAGTCGCTGGACCAGAACCAGGTGAAATCGGCCACGGGCGAGGCCGCGGCCAAAGAAGCGCCGGCACCACAAAAGCCGAAGCCCAAAGTCGCAACGCGCGAGACGACATCCGACCCTAAGCGCAGCTTCTTCGATCGCGCGCCCGGCGAAGAGCGCACAGGCGACCCCTATCTCAACTCGGTTTCGGCGCTCATCGAACGGCACCGCTTTTATCCGCCCAATGCGGTCGGCTCGCTCGGGCTCCCGCTCCAAGGGTTGGCGATATTTCACATTACCGTCGCGCCGGATGGGCGCGTTCTCAGGGTGGCGCTGGCGCGGTCCAGCGGCGCGGAGGTACTCGATGAGGTCGGGCGAAAGATGATCGAACAGTCTTCGCCTTTTCCGCGCCTGCCGAACAACTTTGCCCAGGAAGGCGGGGCGGTCCTGGTTCTCGAGTTACCGATCTTTCCGCTCGGCCGCTAAGCTGGTATCTCTCGCCGGACCATGATGGGGATGGGGTTCCCCCGAAACCGCCCTCGGGGCTGATGACTCCTATGTGTTCGTCTGCGGCAGACGCGATGGCGCTCGGCCGTTCACAAAGGAGTCGGTGGCGATGAATTATCTGTGGGTGGCTTTAGGCGGTGCGCTCGGATCGGTGGCGCGGTATGCGACCGGCATCTATGCGGCGCGATGGCTCGGTGCGGCGTTTCCCTGGGGCACCTTGTTCATCAATGTCAGCGGTTCGTTTCTCATCGGTGTCCTGGCCGAATCATTCGCGCTGCGCTGGGACGCCCCGATGTCGGCGCGCGTCTTTCTCATCGTCGGCATCTGCGGCGGCTATACGACCTTCTCGACCTTCTCGCTCGATGCCGTAACGCTGCTCAATCGCGGCGAGCTTCTCGCCGCTTGCGCCTATATGGTCGGATCGGTCGTGTTATCGGTGCTGGCGCTTTACGCCGCGTTGCAGTTGATGCGCGTCTGGCTGGCCTGAGCGCGCAGCGCCGACGTCACCTCGGCCATCACCGAATCCCAACGCCGCGTCGCATCCTGACGGAAGAGACGCATGCTCGGATACCACGGGCTATCGTTGCGCTTTTCAAGCCAACGCCAATCGGAGGCGAAGGGCAGCAGCAGCCACACCGGCTTGCCCAGCGCACCGGCAAGATGCGCGACCGATGTATCGACGGTGATGACGAGATCGAGCGCCATGATCGCGGCGGCCGTGTCGCCGAAATCGCCCAGCAGCGGTGACAGAACTTCGAGACGCATGCCGGCCGGCGCACTTTCGGCCTGATCGAGCGCCGCGCCTTTCTGCAAGGCATAGAACGAAACGTTATCGAGCGTGGCGAGCGGCGCCATTGCCCGCAGCGACAGCGAACGCTGACGGTCGCGCTTATGCTCGGGACGGCCGGCCCAGACGAGGCCAACCTTCAAGCTTGAACCATCGAGACGGCGCTCCCAATCGCGCATGTCTTCGGCATCGGCATTGAGATAGGATTTTGCCACCGGCAAGGTGTCGAGCGTCGTGCCGAAGGCGAGCGCAAGGCTCAGCATCGAGCAATGCGTGTCGAATTCCGGCACGCGCTGACCGAACACGATCAGATCTTCGACGCCGTCGATATCGGCGAACAAGCGATGCAGTTCCGTCGGCGCTTCCATAATGATGCGCCCGCCTTTCGCCGCGATCATCGCGAGATAGCGCGCGAACTGAATCGTATCGCCGAAGCCCTGCTCGGCATGAATGAAGATACGTTTGCCGTTCAGATCTTCGCCGCGCCATTCGGGGGTCGGGAAACGTGTCATCGTCTCGGGCTTCCAGCGCCATTCGGCGAAGCCCTCGGCCAGATCGCCGGCCGTCAGCAAGGCAAGGCCGCGGCACCAATGGGTGTTTGTGTTCATCGGGTCGATCCGCAGCGCGGTGGCATAGCTGGCCTCGGCTTCGTGCGGCTTGCCTTGATCGAGCAGCGCATTGCCCAGATTGACATGCGCCTCTGCATGGGTCGGTTGGATCGCGATGGCCTGACGGAACGATGCGATCGCCGCATCCAGTTCTTCGCGGCGCGCGAGGACGTGGCCGTAATTGCTCAGCGCCGCAGCATTGCCCGGCTGTAGTTCGAGAACGCAGCGATAACATTCCGCTGCCTGGTCCAATTGGTCCATTGCCGCGAGTACCGAGCCGAGATTGTTATAGGCGTCGAGGCACTGCGGATCGGCGGCGAGGGCCGCGAGATATTGATCGACGGCTTTATGCTGTTCGTCGCGCGCGGCCAGCACGTTGCCCAGATTGACCATCGCCGCGGCATAGCCGGGCTTCGCTGCGATCGCTTGTTCGAAGGCGCGCTGTGCGCCGCTCAGTTGGTTTTGATCCTGAAGGACGAGGCCGAGATTGTTCTGCGCCTCGGCAAAACTGGGACGCAACGCGATCGCGTGACGATAGCAGGCGACGGCTTCGTCACGGCGGCCGAGGGCGCGATAGACCGTGCCCAGATTGCCGTGATAATTCGGCTCGTCGTCCTCAAGCTCGATGGCGCGTTTGATCAGCGGCAGAGCGGCTTCGTGGCGGCCTTCCTGATGCTCGATCAGGCCCAACAGGTGATGCGTCGCCGCGTGCATCGGCTCTTCGGCGATGACGGCGCGATAGAGCGGCGCGGCTTCGGCCAGCAGGCCTTGCTGGTGCAGGTTGAAAGCAGCGGAGAAAGTCTCGACAAGCGTGGTCATGGTTCCGTTCCTGGTTTTGCGAACCCAAGAGCATGAGCCGTGCCAACTTCAAATCTAAGGAAAATCAAGGGCTTGCATCTGTGGCGCGCAAGCGTCGCCCGGCAAAACCTGCCGGATCGGCGGAAGTTTGCCGGTCCGGGACGGCCCCAAGCGAGCCACCGTCCCGGACCGAAACCTTTTAGGCGTCGATCGTCTCGGCGAAGAAATTCTTCATCGCCAGCCACGACCGCTTGTCGGCCTTTTCGTTATAGGCGGCTTGCGCGCCTTCGGTCGGCAGCGCCCAGTTGGTGAAGGTATGGACCGCGCCGCCGTAAGCGGTGAGCTGCCAATCGACCTTGGCCGCTTCCATTTCTTTCTCGAAGGCGGCGACCTCGTCGGGCGGTACCACCGGATCGATCGCGCCGTGCAGGATCAGGACGCTGCCTTTGATGTTCTTGGCGTCTGCCGGGTTCGGCGTGCTCAGTTGGCCGTGATAGGCGACCGTGGCTTTGACCGCAGCGCCGCTACGCGCCAGTTCCAGAACCACGATGCCGCCGAAGCAATAACCGACGGTCGCGATTTTCGAGGCATCGACATTCGGTTGCTGCAACAGGGTGTCGAGCCCAGCCTGCGCGCGGCGGCGGGTCAGCTGCCGGTCGGCGTAATAATTCTTCGAGATCTCGACGCATTCGGGATAGCTCTTGGCGCGAATGCCCTTGCCGAAAATATCGGCGGCAAACGCGACATAGCCCAATTCGGCCAGCATCTGGGTGCGCTTGTGGGTGTATTCGCCGCAGCCGCTCCAATCATGCGCGACCAGGATGCCCGGCCGCTTGCCGGTCTTGGCGTCGTCATAGGCGAGATAGCCCTCGCAGACGGTGTCGCCTTCGCGATAGTCGATCATTTGCGTCTTGATCATCGTGTCCTCCCCGAAGTGAAGCTGGCCAGATTGAAGCGGTTTCCTAGCATCAAGCCGCGCCGCGGAGCAACTTTGCATCGCGTGCCGAAAACACCGCCGCGGATATGGTCGGGATCAGGGAACAGCTTCGGCGCGATTTAACCGGCTTGGGGGACAGAATCACCTGTCTTTTTGTCGTGGCGCAGGAGCGGCTTCGCGCCGTTCCAAACCTCGAAGCCCTCGAATTTATCGCTGACGGTGGCAAAGAGGGCGCGTGATTTTTCCGCAGCCTCGGCCTCGGTACAACCGTCAAGAATTTGGACGGAAGCGATATGGCCGTTCTTCATGAAATAACATCGCATCTTCGAGCGCTCCCTGAGGCGGGAGCGCGCAACCTCTTTGTTAGAGGCGGGCGTTGTCTCTCAGCCGTCGATGCCGTTGCGGTTATCGACGACAGACGGGATATGGCTGTTGATAGGCCGTGGCGCAATCTGAAAGAATCGAGACGATCAACTCAGATCAGGAGGATTTCGCGTAAATGCCGCGTTTGGAGCGATAAAGCGCCATCGTTGTTGTCCCATTTCAAGAAATGAACGATAGCGATCAGTGCCGCGAGAGAGCCAAGGAGTTGCGGGAAAAGGCCCCGCTTTCGATCGATCAGCGAATGCATGACGAGATGCTGGCCGTGGCGGACATCCTCGACAGGTTGGCCGATAAATTAGATGCTCTGAGAGAGAAGAAGGCCAAGTCGTAGGAGATTGGCAAATGGGCGTCGCCGAATGTTAGATGCAGAGCATTATCGGGCCAGAGCCGAAGAAACACGCGCCCAGGCAGAGACGTTCATCGACCCCGAAGCAAAACGAATATTGCTTATCGTCGCGCAGCAATCCAAACCGCATATTGTCGATCGGCATGACGTCATATAGATTGCGAATGGGATCAAACGACGCTGCGGCACAAGGGGATCAGGGAACACCTTTGAATAGAATATTGAAGGAAGACGGCGAAGCCGCCGACGGTCATGAAACCGAAACATTGTCGCCTGATCTTGCCGCACTCGATCGATTGCTGCGTTACGCCTGGACCGAAGCGGTCGGCCAAAGCCGCGATCTGACCGCCGCGCTGATCGTCAATGCCATCGCCGCTCTCTCCGACGAGACCGAACCGGTCATCCCTTCGGCGGTCTTTCTCAGCGAAAACCGGACCCGGCACTAAGTCTCTCGATAAGCCAGTGTTGGCCGCCGTGTGCCGGGCGGCGTAAACTCACCCGATAAAAGCGGTGGGGAGAACGACGCCATGACCGATCTGAAGCTGTCGCTGGCTTGCTGGATGTACGATCGCACCCACGCGATCGCCGCCGGTGTCGTGAAGCCCAAAGGGATCGAGCTCTCGTTCAGCAGCGCCGCCCAAGTCGGCGACATCATGCGCCAGGCCATTGCCGGCGCCTTCGACGTCTCGGAACTGGGCCTCACTTATTATCTGCGCAGCCTCGAATTGCCGAACCCGCCTTTCATCGCCATTCCGGTTTTCCCCAACCGCTTCTTTCGCCACAGCGCGATCTTCATCAATCGCGACGCCGGCATCCGCACGCCGGCGGACCTCGCCGGCCGCCGCGTCGGCGAATTGCTGCGTTACGGTCACGACGCCGGCATCTGGTCGAAGGGCGCGATCAGCGATGATTACGGCGTTCCGGCGAACAGCTTCACTTATTATGTCGGCCCGCTCGACAAGCCGGCGGCGACCGGCGACTGGGCCGCCCCCACCGCCCCGCCCGGTGTCCGGATCGAACCGCTGCCGCCGGGCAAGACGCTCGACACGATGCTGGTCGCGGGTGAGATCGACGCGCTGTTCTCGGCCTGGATTCCGCCCAGTCTGCGCGCCGGCTCGCCCAAGGTCGGCCGCTTGTTCGAGGATTACGAAACGGTCGAGCGCGACTATTTCCGCCGCACCAAAATCTTCCCGATCATGCACACGGTCGTCATCCGCCGTGCGATTTACGAGGCCCATCCCTGGGTCGCAAAATCGATCCAAGCTTTGTTCCAGCAGGCCAAGGACATGGCCGAGGGACGCTACCGCGCCGACACGGTCTTCTTCTCGCCGGGCGTGATGATTCCCTGGACCTCGGCCTTGCAGGATAAGAACCGCGACTTGATGGGTGACGATTACTGGCCTTACGGCCTCGACCGGAACCGTCACGTGCTTGAGACCTTCATTCGCTACAATCGCGAACAGGGTCTGATCAAACGGGACTGGAAGGTCGAGGAACTGTTCGCCCCGGAAACGCTGGGCTAGCGCCGGCCAAAACGCACACCGCCCCGTCCCGCGCGGCATGAAGCCGAGCAAGACGGGGAACGGTATGTTCGTGATGGGTATTCTTGGAGCGGGCGAAGGGATTCGAACCCTCGACCCCGACCTTGGCAAGGTCGTGCTCTACCCCTGAGCTACGCCCGCATCCGAGGCGCAGATAATAGGGGGCTAAGTGTTGGTTTTCAATTACCGTCCGGGTTTTTCTCGACGGATTTCTCAGGACGGTTAGAGGGGGCCTTTTCGGGGTCTTATCGAGGGGTGGCCTTGCTTTGCGGGCAGTGCGCCGCCATTTTTAGGGAAGATTGAAGGAAGAAAAGCACATGGAAGCGCTTATCGGTGGCGGCGCCCCCGGGGCAGACGCCGACCTTATTAAAAATAGCACGACGGCCACTTTCATGGCCGATGTCATCGACGCGTCCCAGGAAACGGCAGTCGTCGTCGATTTCTGGGCCCCCTGGTGCGGCCCCTGCAAGACTCTCGGACCGCAGCTCGAAAAGGCCGTGCGCGACGCCAAGGGCGCGGTCCGCATGGTCAAAGTGAATATCGACGAGAATCAGGAACTGGCGCAGCAGATGCGCATCCAGTCGATTCCGGCGGTTTACGCCTTTAAGGACGGTCGCCCGGTCGATGGCTTCGTCGGCGCGGTGCCGGAAAGCCAGATCAAACAGTTCGTGACCAAGCTCGCCGCCCTCGCCGGTCCCGGCAGCTCGCCGATCGCCGAAGCAGTCGCGCTCGCCAAGGAAGCCTTCGCCGAAGGCGACATGGAACGCGCCGCCAATATATATGAGCAGGTCGCCGAGCATGACCCGGGCAATATCGATGCACTCATCGGTCTCGCGCGGATTGCGCTTACGCACAAGGATCTCGACGCGGTGCGCGCGTTGCTGGAACAGGTGCCGGCCGAGCACGCGAAGCACGCCGATATCGCCGCGATCCGCACCGGTCTCGAACTCGCCGAAGCCGGCGCGAAGGCCGAAGGCGCGACCGGCGAACTGACGGCGCGTATCGAAGCCGATCCGAAAGATCATCAGGCGCGGCTCGATCTCGCTCTTGCTCTCTTTGCCGCCGACAAGCGCGAAGAAGCGATCGATCAATTGCTGGAAATCATCCGCCGCGATCGCGAATGGAACGAGCAGGCCGGCCGCAAGCAGCTGGTGAAATTCTTCGAAGCGATCGGGCTCAGCGATCCTTTGACGGTACAGTCGCGCAAGCGGCTCTCCTCGATCCTGTTTTCGTGAATCGGTAACCCGCATGAGCTTCGCGCCGCTCCCCGACGAACTGCCGGCGCTGCTGCCGATCTTTCCGTTGACCGGCGTGTTGCTGCTGCCGCGCGGGCGTTTGCCCTTGCAGATTTTCGAGCCGCGCTATCTCGCGATGACGCGTCATGCGCTGGCTCATCCGCATCGTCTGATTGGCATGGTTCAGCCGCAGGAAGAACAAGGAGATGCGGGTGATCCGCCGGTCTATCAGATCGGTTGCGCCGGCCGCATCGTCGAATTCGCCGAGACGCGCGACGGGCGCTACATGCTCAGTCTCGAAGGCGTCTGCCGGTTCGATATCGCCAGCGAACCGCCGCGAAGCGAAGACTATCGCGAAGTCGTCGCCGACTGGCAGCGTTGGCACAGCGATTTTCATGAAGACGATAAGGGCGTCGATCGTGATCACATGATCGCGGCGTTGAAGCCGTTTCTCGATCGCCAGGGCATCAACGCCGATTCCGACGTGCTGACGACGGCGCCGATCGAACATCTTGTCAATTCGCTGGCGATGGCCTGTCCCTTCAGCGCGCGCGAGAAACAGGCGTTGCTCGAAGCGCAGAACACATCCGAGCGTTCGAAGATTCTGACCGCGCTGGTCGAAATGTCGGTCGCTGCCAACGGCGTCTCCGGCGGCGCGACCAAGAACTGACTGGAAAGCATCCGCATGGCCAATCCTGCCGCCGAACTCGATCCCCGGCTTTTGGAAATTCTCGTTTGCCCCTTATCGAAAGGGCCTTTGACCTATGATCGTGCGCGGCAGGAATTGCTCAGCGTGCAGGCGGGTCTCGCTTATCCGATCCGCGACGGCATTCCGATCATGCTGATCGACGAGGCGCGTTCGCTCGACGATGGTGAAAAGGCGTCGCTCGCCGGCCGATCTTGAGCGCGAGGTTCTTCATTCGATGAGTACGCCCGGCAGTCACTGGCCGACCGAGCTGCGGCTCAAAAGCGCCGAGCGCCGTCTCGACGTCACCTTCGAAGACGGCACGCAGTTTCAGTTGCCGGCCGAATATCTCCGCGTCGAAAGTCCCTCGGCTGAAGTGCAGGGCCATGGCCCCAGCCAAAAGCAGACCGTGCCCGGCAAGGCGCAAGTCGCGATCAGCAAGATCGAACCCGTCGGCAATTATGCCGTGCGATTGATCTTCGACGATCGTCACGACACCGGAATTTTTTCCTGGAGCTATCTCTATCAACTCGGCACCGAACAGGAAAAACGCTGGGCCGATTATCGCGCCGCGCTCGAGAAGGCCGGGCTGTCGCGCTAGGCGGTTGTTGGCTCCTTAAAACTAATCGTCATTGCGAGCGTAGCGAAGCAATCCAGTCGTGACGCAAACTGGATTGCTTCGTCGCTGCGCTCCTCGCAATGACGAATGGATGTTGCACATTGATCCAGCGGCCTTCGACAGGCTCAGCAAAGCCATAAAGCCACGAAAGGCTGGCGCTTAAAGCGTCTCGCCCCGGACGAGACGCGGCGCATCGCCAACCACACCCATGGCATGACGCATGAAGAATTTCTTGAGCCCCGGTGCGCGATTGACCGCCGCCAAGCCCAAATCGCGCGCGATCCGCACCGGCGGTAACTCGTTGGAGAACAGGCGGTTCAATCCGTCGGTAACCGCCGTCAGCATCAGATTATCCAGCCGCCGCCATTTCTCGTAACGCGATAGCAATTCGGCGCTGCCCAGATCCAAACCCAGCCGGTGTGAATCGACGATCAGCTCGGCCAGCGCTGCGACATCGCGCACGCCCAGATTCCAGCCCTGCCCGGCGATCGGATGAATGACATGCGCCGCATCGCCAACCAGCGCCAGGCGCGGCGCGGTGTAGCGTTCGGCATGGATCAGCGACAGCGGATAGGAAAACCAATTCCCTTCGAGCGTCAGCGCGCCGAGGAAATCGCCGAAGCGTTCGGATAGTTCGCGGGCAAAGCTCTGACGATCCAGCGCCAACAGGGCCGGCGCATTGTCTTCGTGTTCGGTCCAGACGATCGACGAGCGGTTGCCGCGCATCGGCAGGATGGCGAACGGACCGGCGGCGCGGAAATGCTCGACCGCGATGCCGTCATGCGGCTGTTCGTGCTGCACGGTGCAGACGATGGCGGTCTGGCGATAGGATTTGTTGTGGCTCTTGATGCCGCCGGCTTCGCGCATCGGCGAGTTGCGCCCGTCGGCGCCGACGACGAGACCGGCGCGGATCATCTGGCCATTCGCCAGATTGAGCGTCGCGGCGTGGTCGGTGAAGGCGACATCGGCGACGGCCAGCGGCGCCATCAGCGTCAGGTCGGGCAAGGTCTCGGCGCGCTTGTGCAGCCCTTGCCGCAGCAGCCGGTTTTCGATGATGTAGCCGAGCGGATGATCACCGACCTCGCGATGGTCGTAATGAAGAAACAGCGGAGAGTCGCCGTCGGCGACGCGAATCTCGCGGATCGGTTCGGCGTCGGGGGCGAGAATGTCCCAAACGCCGAGGCCGGTTAGAACCTGCTGCGAGCCATAAGCGATCGCGGTCGTCCGGCCGTCATAGGGGGCGGCCATCATCTTGGCCGGGTCTTCGCGATCGATAACCGCAGTCTTTACGCCGGCAGCGGCGGTGGCGATGCCCAGCGCGACGCCCGAAAGCCCGCCGCCGACAATCGCCAGATCGAACCGTGTCCCCGTGCTGCGCTTTGCCATCCGCGAAGAGTGCCGGGCGGCCCAGCGAAAAACAAGCCAGCCTGCCGCGACACATTATTATTATACGCAGCTAACTTCTTAGTCCGCGCTAGCGTCCGAGGCCGCCGGCACGATCGGGACGAAGCGCTGTCCGTGCGGATGCGATTCAAAGAATGCCCGAGTCTTAGGCGCTGGCACCCGCCAACCGCGAAAACGAAGCCGGTCATAAACGGCGCGCGCCTCGGGCGGCAAATGGTCGGCGCAGAGCCGCCCGCCATGCTCATGGGAGTCAACGGCTGCCGGAGCCCCGCAAAACAGGCAGGGTTTCAGGGTTATAGCACTGTTACGGTCGCGGGGAGGAAGCGGAATGTTTGTGTTCATAATGGGGTAAACGCGCGACTTGCCAAAAAGATGCCTCGCTCCCGCCTTTTTATTTGCTCGTGTTTTGTCCATGTGCATCGTTTATGTGCAAAATATAGGCACACCAATGGTGCAATGCGAAGAAGTCCTGAAAAATCGCCCTGAATCCGGGGGATTCGAGTCTGGCACGAATCTTGTTCTTAGGGCGTGGGGCGCTGGCCAGGCGAGTTTGGCTGCGCGCGTGGTCACTCGGGAGGTTTTCGATGAAGTTACGTAAGTTTTGGACAACAGCGGCGCTGATACTGCCGCTACTTTTGGGGGCGGTTACCGTCTCAAGTTCTGTTTCTTGGGCCGAAGATGCGGCGCCTGCCGCTGCGGCCGATGCTGCCGCACCGGCGGCTGATGCGGCTCCGGCTGCTGCGCCTGCCTGCGCCAGCAACACCGATCCGAAGCTGGCTGTTACGGAAAAGTGCTCGCCGAATTCCGGTGACACGGCTTGGATGCTCACCTCGGTCGCCCTCGTCTTGATGATGACGATCCCGGGTCTCGGCCTCTTCTACGGCGGCATGGTCCGCAAGAAGAACGTCGGCGACACGATCATGACAAGCTTCGCCATCACCTGCTTGGTCACCGTGATCTACACGGTCTGCACCTACAGCATGGCCTTCACGCCGGGCAGCCCGTTCATCGGCGGCTTCAGCCGTGCCTTCCTGCAAGGCATCATGAGCGACATCGCCAACGGCGTCGGTAATCCGAACCCGCTGGCTGTGACGATCCCTGAGACCGTCTATTCGATGTTCCAGCTCACCTTCGCCATCATCACCCCTGCTCTCATCGCCGGCGCCTTCGCCGAACGCATGAAGTTCTCGGCGATGCTCTGGTTCATCGGCCTGTGGTCGATCGTGGTCTATGCCCCGGTCGCGCATTGGGTCTGGGGTCCGGGCGGCATCCTCAATGCCGGCAACGACGACGCGTGGGTCAAGGTCCTCGACTACGCCGGCGGCACGGTCGTTCACGTCAATGCCGGTGTTGCCGGTCTGATGTGCGCCCTCATGCTCGGCAAGCGTAAGGACACGGGTCCGGCACACAACGTCATCCTCACCTTCATCGGTGCGGGTCTCCTGTGGGTTGGTTGGTTCGGCTTCAATGCTGGTTCGGCAGTCACCGCCGGCCTGCAGGCGGGCATGGCCATGGCCGTTACCCAGATTGCTACCGGCATGGCCGGCATCACCTGGATGTTCGTCGAATGGATCCATCGCCGTAAGCCGACGGTCATCGGTGTCTGCTCGGGTGCGGTCGCTGGTCTCGTCGCGATCACCCCGGCCTCGGGCTTCGTTGGCCCGGCAGGCGCCCTCGCCATCGGCCTTGCCGCCGGCATCGTCTGCTACGCCGGTGCGGTTTGGGTCAAAGGCATCTTCGGTTACGACGACGCGCTGGATTGCTTCGGCGTCCATGCGATCGGCGGCGCCACCGGTGCCATCCTGACCGGCGTCTTCGCGATCAGCGAATACGGCGGAACCTCGGGCTGGATCGAAGGCAATGCCGGTCAGGTGCTGAACCAGATCGAAGGCGTCGCCATCGTCATCGTCTATGACGTGATCGTCTCGCTCGTCCTCCTGAAGATCATCGATGTCATCATCGGTCTCCGGGTCGATGAAGAGACCGAACGTGATGGTCTCGATCTCGCTCTCCATGGCGAGACCGTGCAGTAAGTCTGTGTGTGTGAGTAGGTTCTAAGTCTCGTTTACTACCGATCGTTTCTCCAGAACCTTGGGGGTGCCGTTCGCGGCACCCCCATTTTCTTTTGGCCCGTTTTCCACGCCCGGCGCTGTCATAAAATTTGCGCGCGCCGGTGCTAGCGTCGAAGGGTTGAACATGGCGTCACTGATCATCATCGCGGCAATCTTCACGATCGGCTTCAGCGCCGGCTTCGGCATGCGCTCTTATATGTCGTACCGACGACGGCACTAACGACCGATTTGCCTTGGCTGTGTCTCGGGCTAGTCTCCCTCGTAAAGAAGGAGACTCGGGATGACATCGTCCTCGGCGCGGGCATCGAAATTTTCCACCGTCGTCCGCGTATCCAGCGGCAACTTCCTCGAGATGTATGACTTCTTCGTCTTTGGCTATTACGCCAAGGCGATCGGCGAGACGTTCTTTCCCACCGGCAACGAATTCGTCTCGCTGATGCTGTCGCTGATGACGTTCGGCGCCGGCTTTCTGATGCGGCCCCTGGGCGCGATCATTCTCGGCGCCTATATCGATCAGCATGGCCGTCGCGCCGGTCTGCTTCTGACATTGGTCTTGATGGCGGCGGGGGTGCTGCTGATCGCGGTCGTGCCGGGCTATCAGACCATCGGTTGGCTCGCGCCGCTGCTCGTCGTCATTGGACGCTTGGTTCAGGGCTTCTCCGCCGGGGTCGAGCTGGGCGGAGTCTCGGTCTATCTCTCGGAAATGGCAACGCCCGGCCACAAGGGCTTTTACGTCAGTTGGCAATCGGGCAGCCAGCAGATCGCGGTGATGGTGGTGGCGCTGCTCGGCGTCGCGATCAGTCTCTATCTGCCGCCGGCGGAAATTACCGCCTGGGGATGGCGCATCCCATTCCTGATTGGCTGTCTGATCGTGCCTTTTATCTTCCTGCTGCGTCGTCACCTGGTCGAGACCGAGGCTTTCATCAACCGGAAGCATCATCACGCCAGCCCGATGGAGATCTTCCATTCGGTCGCGACCCATTGGGGCATCGTTCTTATCGGCATGCTGATGGTGACGATGACGACGGTCTCGTTCTACTTCATCACTGCCTACACGCCGACCTTCGGCACGACCGAGCTCCATCTCTCTTCGACGTCGAGCCTGCTCGTGACGCTCTGCGTCGGTCTGTCGAATCTGATCTGGTTGCCGCTGATGGGGGCTTTGTCGGATCGCGTCGGGCGGCGGCCGCTGCTGATCGTCTTTACGCTGCTGACCTTGCTGACGGCTTATCCGGCTTTGCTGTGGCTGGTCGATGCGCCCAGCTTCACGCGTCTCTTGCTGGTCGAGCTATGGCTGTCGTTTCTCTATGGCAGCTATAACGGCGCGATGGTGGTGTGCCTGACCGAGGTAATGCCTGAGTCCGTGCGCACATCGGGCTTCGCTCTCGCCTACAGCCTCGCCGCCGCACTCTTCGGCGGCTTCACCCCGGCGATCAGCACTTGGCTCATTCATATCAGCGACAACCGCGCGATACCGGGCCTGTGGCTCAGCGCCGCGGCGCTCTGCGGCCTTATCGCGGCGCTATTGCTGGGCAATCGTGCGGCGGCGGCGCAACACGCACACGCCGCCGAATAGGCTCAACCCCTCTTTGATCAACCGGGGCCGGCCGCGATGCCAAAGCGGTTGGACACGATGCGCACGACCGCGGCGGCGAGGAGGCTGATCAGCACGATAATGACGCCAATCACCGCCGCCGGTCCCAACCGTCCATCGGTAAGGAAGTCGAGCTGCAGCACGGCGAGCACGCGGGTTTCACCGGTCGATAACAGGATCACCGATCCGATCTGACGGATCGTCGCGACGAAGACCAGCACGGCGACCACGGTGACGGCAGGCGCGACCAGCGGGAAGATGACGCGGCGGAAGGTCGTGAACCAATTTGCGCCGGCGCAGCGTCCGGCCTCTTCGATCTCGGCGCCAAGCTGCTGCATATGAACTTTCAGCACCTGCACGCCCATTGTCATGGCCGAGAGGAAGCTGACCAGGATCATGACGAAGATCGTGCCATAGAGCGGCGAGAAGATCGGCACCTGTAGCACCATGAACAGATAGCCGAAGCTGAGGATGATGCCGGGGATCGAAATCGGCATCCACGACAGGATGTCGAGCGGGATGCGCCAGCGGGTCTTGAGCCGTACGGTGCAATAAGCGACGAAGACATAGACGCCGACCGCGGCGATGGTGGTGCCAAGGCCCAGCACCAGCATGTTGTGCAGCCCGGTGATGAAGGTCGTGTCGCCGAAGGCGTCGCGCCAATGTTCGAGCGTCCACATCTGCGGCAGGCCGAAGAAACCGAACAGCTTCATGAAGCTACCCATCAGCAACAGCCCCAGCGGGACGAGGCTGATGAAGATGACGAGCAGCAACAGCATCGCGAACGTCGGCCAGCGCATCCGTCGAAGCTGGTTCATATGCGCGCGATACTTGCCGGCGACGACGACATAGCTACGCCGCATCGAGGCCCAGCGCTGCAGAATGATCAGCGGCAGGATCATGACGAGGATCGAGGTGGCGAGGACGCCGCCCTGGGCATAGGCCGGCGGGGCATGCGCGATCAGGCGATAGATCTTGGTCGAATAGACATAGAAGTCGATCGGCACGCCGAGGAACAATTCGATCTCGAAGGCTTCGAGGCCGCGGATCAGCGACATCAACAGAACGACGGTGATCGCCGGGACCATCAGCGGAATGACGATCCGCCACAGCGATTGCAGCGTCGTCGCGCCGGACATCCGCGCCGCTTCTTCGATGGAACCGTCGAGATTGCGGAACGCCGGCGTCAGCAGCATGACTTTGACCGAGAGGCCATAGGTCGTCAGATGCGCGAAGACGATGCCCCAATAGGAATACATATTGAACGGCGCGGTACTGACGATGCCCGATTCGATCAGCCACTTGTTCACCAGGCCGAAATTCGGATCGAAGAACAGCAGCCAGCCGGTGGTGACGCCCAACGCCGGCAGGAAGAACATAATCCAGAAGCCGAACTCGATAGTGCGCGCGAACGGCACGTCGGTGCGTGCGAGCACCCAGGCGATGCCGATGGCGATCGGCAGCGAGATGCCTTGCACCGCGCCCTGCACCTTGATCGTGTTGACGATTGCCTCGAGAACTTCGGGATCGCTGAAGGCGATCTTCCAGGTCGCCATGCCGGCGCCTTGGAACGTGCCGCCGGGCAGGACGCTATTCACGATCACGGCGATGATCGGATAGAGCACCATGAAGCCCAGCACCGCCACCAGGCTGGCGACGATACCCTGCTCGGCGGTGAAGGGCAGCTTCAGCTTGCGCCGCACGGCGGGCTGCTGGTGGCTCACTGTCTCAGTCGTCATGCCCGTTTACTCGTCCTGGCCCGTTTACTCGTTCCCGTCCCTACGACGCGCCGTCTTTAACGCTTACTTCGCCTGACGGCGCCATTCACCGACGAGACGCACGGCCTCATCGACCGGATCGACGTCTTCCTCGCGCTGGGTGTGCATATATTCCGTCTTGGGCAGCGGCGTCTGGTCGGAATCGGCGACCGACGGTACGTCACTGCGGCGCGAATCCTGTTGGATCGCCTTGGCGAATTCGGACTGCACGTCTTTGCTCAGGAACCAATTGACGAAAATCTTGGTCACGTTCGGATGCGGCCGCTTGTTGAAGATGAAGAGGGTCGATCCGCCGATCGATTCCATATTCACCTCGGGACCATTGCCGAAAGGACGGATGTCGGTTTTGACGCCGGCTTGAACGAACGGCGCCATCAGCGGGCGAACCGGCGGGCCGATGCCGATCCATTGCGTGCCGCGCGCCAGGGCTTCGACGACCTGGTTCTGCTGCGCCACCATCGTGACCTTCTGATCGGTCACGAGGGTCTTGAGGCCATCATCGCCCAGCATTTTGCGCAGCATGTAAGCCGGCGCGGTGCCTGCACCCTGGATCGACGGGTCCTGCCAGACGATCTTGCCCTTATAGTCGGGGTCGAGAAGAATCTTGATCTTGTCCTTCTCGACCTTCTTCGGGTCGATCTTCAGCGCGTCGTACCAGGGGCCGGCGATGAAGCGCGATGTGGCGAAGACATATTTCTTGGTGACGTCGAGGAATGCCCCTTCCCAACCGCCGGTCCAGGTCTCGGGCTTTTTCAGCTCGGGGTCGATCATGCTGTCGAGGACGGGATCGAGAATCCCCTCATGGCCCATCGCATAAGAGATGGTGAAGCCCGACAACGCGAAGTCCCACAGATATTTGTCGGCGGCACGCTCGGTACGGATGCGCGCGGCGAATTGCGGCGATTGGATCACCGACATCGACAGCTTGATGTTGGGGAAGGCCTTGGGCCATTCGCGCTGCAGGAATTCGCGCGCCTGCTGATTGGGCTGCGACTGCATGATCAGCTCGCCTTCCTGATTGGCGGCGTCGAGCGTCTTTTTATACTCGGCCTTCCAGTCTTGGGCTTGCGCGAAGGCGGGCGCGGCACCAAGCCCGACCATCATCGCGGTAGCGGCGAACAAACTCTTTCGCATCATCATCGTCATGTCCTTGTACTCAACCTTACTTACTTTGCTTGCCGGCGCGTTTCTGCGACGAACTTCACGGCTTCTTCCAGCGGCTCGACATCTTCCTCGCGCTGGATATGCATGTATTTCGTGTTCGGCAGCGGCGTCTGGTCGGCGTCGGCGACCGAGGGCACGTCGCGTCGGCGCGAATCCTGCTGAAGCACCTTGGCGAATTCGTATTGCACGTCCTTGCCGAGGAACCAGTTGACGAAAATCTTTGTCGCGTTCGGATGCGGCCGCTGGTTGAAGATGAACAAGACCGATCCGCCGATCGATTCCATGTTCATATCGGGCGTGTTGCCGAAGGGACGGACGTCGGTCTTGATGCCGGCCTGGACGAACGGCCCCATCAATGGCCGCACCGGCGGGCCGAGGCCGATCCAGGCGGTGCCGCGCGCCATCGCTTCGATGACCTGATTCTGCTGCGCGACCATCGTGACCTTCTGATCGACGATCAACGTCTTAAGCCCGTCATCACCGAGAAGCCGCTTCAGCAGCAGCGCCACCGGCGAGCCTGATCCGGCGATGGTCGGGTCCTGCCAGACGATCTTGCCCTTATAGTCGGGATCGAGAAGGGTTTTGATCTTCTGCTGCTCGACTTTCTTGGGGTCGATTTTCAGCGCGTCGTACCAGGGGCCGGAAATAAAGCGCGAGGTGGCGAGGACGTATTTCTTGCCCAGGTCGATGAAGGCATCGTCCCAGCCGCCCCACAATTCGGGCTTCTTGAGGTCGGGGTCGATGACGCTATCGAGGACGGGGTCGAGTCCGCCTTCATGCGCCAATATATAAGACGGCGTGTAACCGGCGAGGGCGAAGTCCCACAGATATTTCCCCGCGCTGCGCTCGGTCCGGATGCGGGCGGTGAATTGCGGCGGTTGGATCACCAGCATCTGCAGCTTGATCTGCGGGAAGGCCTTGGCCCATTCACGCTGCACGAAATCGCGCGCCGCCTGATTGGGCTGCGATTCCATGATCAGCTCGCCTTCCTGATTGGCGGCGGCGAGCGTCTTTTGATACTCGCCCTTCCAATCTTGAGCCTGGGCCTGGGCGGGCGCTTGGAACGGCAGGACGGCGAGCACGGCCGCGCTGAACAACGCGGTGCGGATAAAAGTCGTCGGGCGGTCCACTCTTTTCACTCCCCGGCGCGGCGGTCCGAATGGAACAGACCCGCGGCACTGCTATTTTCTTAGGCGAAAACGATTGGTCGCATTCTACCCATGAGGATGGCGACTCCGAAAGCCGAAGCTCTATTGATCGCACGATTTTTAGCAGTTTCCCAGCTGTGACGCATCGACACCGAAAGAGTGTTCGGCGGCTTCGTTCTCGGGGTAAACGCAGCGTTTTAGGGAGTGGCGCGCCAGCGCCGCACGAATTCCTGCAACTCGGCGCCTTCGAGATCGGACACCGCCCACAGATTCATGCCGTTTTCGCGCCAATGAACCGCGTTATAGCCGTGGTGACCGGCGTTCTGCGGCGTGGCGTTGCCGTTTTCCGGCCAGATGAACAGATCGATCACATGCTTGTCGTGGCGATAGACCAAGGCCGCGACGGTTCGTTCGTCCAGATAATCGAGCCGCCCACCGAGGAGCGGGAAACTGTCAGTGGCGAGGTCCTTCACCGGCGGCGCGAAATCCAGCTTGCCGTCGAACCAGGGTTTGACCGTGTGCTGATCTGTCGAGACGACATCCTGCAAATGTCCCGGCTGCAACGCGCGAACATGGCCGGCGACAATTTGGTCCAGCATGTCGTGCTGCTCGGGCGTGACGATCATCAAGGTGATCGCTGCGGCGATCGCCATTCCAGCGGCGAAGATGCCGCCTTCACGCCAGAGGGTGGATTTGCGCGGTATCGCCGGCGTTCGCGTCGCCAGCCCCGCGGCCAGCGCGCGGCGCAAACTGTCGGGCGCGCGATATCGCGGCGCGTCGTCGCGCATCAGGTGTCGCGCCGCTTCCAGATCGGCATAGGCCGCACGGCAGATCGCGCATTCCTGGCGATGGCTCATCGCGCGCACCGCATCGGCGGCATCGATCTCGCCGTCGAACTCGGCCTGCACCAGCAGCAGCTTCTCGCAATCCATATCGGTGATCATCTCTCTTCGGCCTTGATGGCGGCGGCGAGCATTTGCCGCGCGCGCCATAATCGCGACATCACCGTGCCGATCGGGGTTTCGGTGATCTGCGCGATCTCCTTGTAGGAAAGCTCTTCCAGCTCGCGCAGCACCAACGTCTCGCGCAGATCGACGGGCAGCTGCGATAAGAGGCGCGTGACACGGCGTTGATCTTGTCGGCGTGACAAAGCAGTTTCCGGATCGTCGCCGGGATCGGCGATCTCCGGTATCGTCGTGTCGCCGCCCTCTGTTGGCAACGCGACCAACACGACGCCACGCGCCAGCGCGTGCGAGGCATAGGCGGTGTTGCGCACGATCTGCAGCAGCCAGCCGCGCGGATTGGTGCCGCGAAAGCCGGTGAAATAAGTCGCGGCGCGCAGCACCGCTTCCTGCACGACATCGTCGGCATCGCTGGGACTGCGCGTCAGCCAGCGGGCAAGGCTATAGGCAGCATCGAGATGCGGCAGCACCACCGCCTCGAACGCCCCGCCCGTCATGCCTTGTTCCCTCATGCTTGCCGCCATCTGGATGATGATCGCGGAAGGCGTGATTTTATTCGCGAAATAATCGCGCTGCCGAAAAAATTTATTACCGAATAAACCGCATGAAACCGCGATCTCCACCCCATCGACATTGATGCGAGGGAAAGATGGCCAAGGATAATGAAACCGGAACGACGCGGCGGCAGGTGCTGCAATGCATGGCTTGGGGCAGCGCCGGCTTGCTGTGGACGGTGACGGGCGGCGTGCCGCGTGCTTCGGCGCTGGAGCCGGGCGCCAAGGCGGCCAAGGATTTCACCTTTATTCAGGTCAGCGATTCCCATATCGGATTCAACAAACCGCCCAATCCCGAACCTGACGCGACCCTCAAGGAAGCGCTGTCGCGCATCGCTTCGATGAAGCAGCGACCGGCCCTGATGCTCCATACCGGTGATGTGACTCAGCTTTCAAAGCCCAGCGAATTCGATGCTGCGCAGGGAATCATGCAGACCGCAGGGCTCGAAACCTATTACGTGCCGGGCGAACATGACGTCATCAATGACGACGGCAAGGCGTTCTTCGAACGCTTCGGCCGCAACAAGAAAAGCGGCGGCTGGTACAGCTTTAATCAAGGCGGCGTGCATTTCATCGGCCTCGTCAATGTCTTGAACCTCAAGGCCGGCGGGCTCGGTTATCTCGGGCCGGATCAGATCGCCTGGCTTGGCAACGACGTGAAAGGATTGAGCGCCTCGACGCCGATCGTCGTCTTCGCGCACATGCCGCTCTGGTCGCTCTATCCGCAATGGGGCTGGGGCACCGACGATGCGGCCCAGGCGCTGGCGCACCTGAAACGCTTCGGCTCGGTGACGGTCCTCAACGGCCATATCCATCAGATCATGCAGAAGGTCGAAGGCAAGGTCACGTTCCAGACCGCCCGCTCCACCGCCTTCCCGCAGCCTACGCCGGGCGATGGCCCGGGCCCCGGCCCAATGCAGATCCCGGCCGACCGGCTGCGCACCGCGCTGGGCATCCGCCAGATCGATTTCGGACCGAAAAAACCGTCGAAGGCGCCCGGCATCCAAGACAGCGCGTTGGCGGGGTAACAGGCGATGCGGAAATTCTTGATCCTCGCCGCTGCCGGTTTCGTCACGGGTTTCGCCGGCCACGCCTTCGCTCATGACATGGGCATGATGGAGGCGCGCCCGACCGTCGCTCAGGCGACGCCGTCAGCGCCCAATACCATCGACATCAACAATTTCGATTTCGGGCCGAAGGTCATCACCGTCCCGGTCGGCACCACCATCACCTGGATCAATCACGACGATGAACCGCACACTGTCGTCAGCAGCGCCAACCCGCGGATTTTTCGCTCCGAGGCGCTTGATACGACGGATAAGTTCAGCTTCACCTTCGATAAGGTGGGGACTTACGCCTATTTCTGCTCAATCCACCCGCAAATGACCGGGACGGTGGTGGTGAAGTAGGAAACGGACGAAATTCCGACGGTTAGCCCAAAAAGCCGAGTGGTTATTGGGCTAACCAACCTTTTTCAACCATTTCGGCGAGCTTTTCGTATTCGTGGGCCATGATCTCAAACTGTTCTTTGAGACGTTGCGGACCTGCGTGCTTTGCCTTGAGGCGAAGCTCCGCTGCCCGGCTCCGGTAGAGTTCCGCGCGCGACCCATCAAAACTCATGACGGCAAATATAACCCCTTTTCGTTGTCCAAAACTACGAAGTAAAGGGGAAGTAAGCCTGACCCAGCCGCTCGGAACGAGTCGGTCGCTTATCGGGCTATGTCTTTCATGCCGCATCCGGCGAAATTAACCGATGCCGAAGCGGCCGCGCTGGTTTTGCCGCGCGACGGGTGGAAGCACTTATGTTATGGTCCCACCGTCACTTAGCCGGTGGTCTTACTCTTGCCTGTCAACCCGCGCCTCGAACGGCTTGCCGATAACCCGTTCTCGAAGCTCCGTGAGCTTTTCGACGGGGTGCAGCCGCGTTCGAACGAGCCGGTGCTGCCTTGGGCCGTGGGTGAGCCGCAACATGCGCCGCCGCCGATGCTGGCCCAAATCCTGGCGGAAAAGGCGGAATTCTGGAATCGCTACCCGCCGCCGGCTGGAACGCCTGAATATCGCGCCGCCTGCGCCGGCTGGTTGACCCGCCGCTATCGCCTGCCTGCCGGGATGGTCGATCCCGACCGCAATGTGATGATCGTCAACGGCACCAAGGAAGCGCTATTTCTCTGTCCGCAAATGGCGGTGCCGCAGGAGAAAGCCGGCCGCGTCCCGACCGTGCTGCTGCCGAACCCCTATTATAATGTTTATAACGCCGGGGCGATTTTCGCTGGGGCCGAGCCGGTCTATCTTGACTGCACCAAGGAAACCGGGTTTCTGCCCGACCTCGACGCGATCCCAGCCGAGACGCTCGAACGCTGTGCGCTGTTCTATCTGTGCAATCCGGCCAATCCGCAGGGTGCGATCGCTGATCTCGATTATCTGAAAAAGGCGATCAAGCTGGCGCGGGCGTATGACTTCGTGTTGCTGGCCGACGAATGCTACAGCGAGGTCTATCAACGGCGCGAACCGCCGGGCGCGCTTCAGGCCTGCGCCGAACTGGGCGGCTCGCTCGATCATGTGCTGGTGTTTCATTCACTGTCGAAGCGATCGAACGCGGCGGGTCTGCGCTGCGGCTTCGTCGCCGGCGACCCGCATCTGATCGAACGCTTTTCGCATCTTCGCTCTTATGCGGGCGCGGCCGTGCCGGTGCCGATCCAAGAGGCAGCCGTCGCGCTGTGGAACGACGAAGCGCATGTCGATGCCAACCGCGTGCTCTATCGGCGCAAGTTCGACATCGCGCAGAATTATCTCGAAGGCAAATTCGGTTTCTACCGGCCCGAGGGCGGGTTCTTTTTGTGGCTCGATGTCGAGGATGGCGAGAAGGCAGCGCTGACGCTGTGGCGCGACGCCGGCATACGCACCTTGCCCGGCGCCTATACCGCGCGCGCCAATCCAGGCAGCGCCAATCCGGGGCAGCGTTTTATCCGCGTCGCTCTGGTGCATGACGACGCGACGATCGAAGCAGGCATGAAGCGCCTGCTGCGTGCTTTGACTTAAGGGGGAACGATGGCGAGCATTACTGAAACCGGACGTCGATACGCCGAGGCATCGCCGCGCTCCTGGCGCCGCGCCTTCGTGACGAGTTCGGGTTTCGCCTTTCTGGCACTCGGCGCATGGCTTGCCGCCGTGCTGGCGACGCACGATGCGGGCGATCCGTCATGGAACCAGTCGATCAATGCGACGGCCAAGAATCTGATGGGCCTGCCCGGCGCGCGCATCTCGGACCTGATGCTGCAATGGCTCGGGCTTGCGGCGTGGCTGCTGCCCGCGGTGCTGATCGATTGGGCGCTGCGTTTCATCAGCGGCAAAGGCCTGACGCGCTTCTGGCTAAAGGCATTGGTGTTGCCGGCGTTGCTTTTCGCCGCGGCGCTCGCGGTATCGATCCTGCCTGCGCCTTCAAGCTGGTGGACCAAGACCGGTCTCGGCGGCGTCATCGGAAAATTGAGCCGCGATGGCTTCGCTCATATCAGCGTCGCGCCCGCGATTTCGGCAATGGCTGCCGCCGTGCTGGTCGCGTTGATGCTGCTTTATGTCATGGGCTGGTCGTTCCTGACGCTCGCGCCGCGCGCTGCCGCGGCGAAGGCGGCCGATGTCGTCGCGAAGAAGCGTTACGTGCGGCCCACTGCGCATCAAGACGATGATGACGACGATTACGAGGATGACGAAGAAGAAGGCGCGGTGAAATCTGCCAAGCCGGCACTCTTCTCGCGTCTCAAGAGCCTCATCCCGGCGATGCCGAAGCTCAGTGGTGTGCGCGTCTTCGCCGATGATGACGACACACCGAAGCTGCGCCGGGAGCCGCGTCTTGGCTCGGTCGGTACTGCCCGCGACGATGACGAAGAAGCCGAAGACGATATCGAGATCGCGCGTCCTGTCGTTGCCGCGCCGGCACGCCGCATCGCGACGGTCGAATCACCACGCAAGACCAAAAAGCGCGAACAGCAACGCCAGACCTCGCTCGATCTCGGTCCGGCAGGCGCGGAGCATCTTCTGCCGCCGCTGGATCTTCTGACCGACAATCCGCCGTCGCGTTTCGCCCAGGTCAGTGAAGACGCGCTGCAGCAGAATGCGCGGCTGCTCGAATCCGTACTGTCCGACTACGGCATCCAGGGCCAGGTCGTGAAGGTGCGTCCGGGTCCGGTTGTTGCTCTCTACGAACTCGAACCTGCACCGGGCATCAAGGCCTCGCGCGTCATCGGCCTCGCCGATGATATCGCCCGCTCGATGAGCGCAATCTCGGCACGCGTTGCCGTCGTGCCGGGCCGCAACGTCATCGGTATCGAACTGCCGGCAGCGAAAGCCGAGACGATCTATCTGCGCGACCTGCTGCAATCGGACGATTATGAACGCACCTCGGCGAAGCTCGCGCTGGTGCTCGGCAAAGACATCGGCGGCACGCCGGTGATCGCCGATCTCGCCCGCATGCCGCATCTTTTGATTGCGGGTACGACGGGCTCGGGCAAGTCCGTCGGCATCAATACAATGATCTTGTCGATCCTCTATCGGATGCCGCCGGATCAATGCAAATTCATCATGATCGATCCGAAGATGTTGGAACTCTCCGTCTATGACGGCATTCCGCATCTGCTGGCCCCGGTCGTGACCGAGGCGCGCAAGGCGGTGGTCGCGCTCAAATGGACCGTGCGCGAAATGGAAAACCGGTATCGCGCCATGTCGAAACTCGGTGTGCGCAATATCGAAGGCTATAACCAGCGCCTCGCCGAAGCGCAGTCGCGCGGTGAAATCTTGAAGCGCAAAGTGCAGACCGGCTTCGACGAAGAAACCGGCAAGCCGATCTTCGAGGAACAACCGCTGGCCTCGACACCGCTGCCGATGATCGTCGTCGTCGTCGATGAAATGGCCGACTTGATGCTGGTCGCCGGCAAGGATATCGAAGCCGCGGTACAGCGTCTGGCGCAGATGGCCCGCGCCGCCGGCATCCATATCGTGATGGCGACGCAACGTCCCTCGGTCGATGTCATCACCGGCACGATTAAGGCGAACTTCCCCACCCGGATCAGTTTCCAGGTCACCTCCAAGATCGACAGCCGAACGATCCTCGGCGAATCCGGCGCGGAACAGCTCCTGGGCCGCGGCGACATGCTTTATATGGCCGGCGGCGGGCGCATCACCCGCGTCCACGGTCCGTTCGTCTCGGATGAGGAAGTCGAGCGTGTCGTCCGCTTCTTGAAGGACAATGGCGGCCCGCCCACCTATATCGAGGAAGTCACCGAAGAAGCCGAAGACATGGCCGATATGGCTCTGGGCGGCGGCGACAGTGAAGGGTCGGGCGATCAGCTCTATGACCAGGCGGTTGCGCTGGTCTGCCGTGAGCGGAAAGCATCGACCAGCTTCGTGCAGCGCCACCTGCAGATCGGCTATAACCGTGCTGCGCGCATCGTCGAACGCATGGAAGCAGAAGGCGTTGTCACCGCCGCCAACCATGTCGGCAAGCGCGAAGTCCTCGGCCGCAACATAGATGAGCGATGACAAAAATTTTAGGTAACGACGATACCGGCCTTTCAGTCTCTCGCCGGACGCTGCTGACCGCGGCGCCGATCTTTGCAGCGTTCGCGATGATGCCGCGCTGGGCATCGGCGGCGGTCTCCGCCGCCGACAGCGCCGATATCGGCCGGGTGCAGGATTACCTCAACAACATCAAAACGCTGAAGACCCGCTTCCAGCAGGTCTCGAATGACGGCGGCGTCGCGACCGGCACGCTCTATATGTCGCGGCCGGGCAAGATGCGGGTCGAATACGATCCGCCGGTGCCGGTGCTGATGGTCGCGACCGAAGAACGCATCTGGTATTACGACAAGAAGCTCGAGGAAATTAGCTTCTTTGACTTGAAGGACACGCCGGCGTGGTTCCTGCTGCAGCCCAACGTGCGCTTCGGCGGCGAAATCACGGTCAGCGGTTTCGAGCGGTCGCCGGGCGCGTTCCGCGTTACCGTCAACGAAACCAAGAATCCCGATCTTGGCAAGGCGACGCTGGTGATGAGCGACCAGCCGCTTCAGCTGCGCCAGTGGAAAATTCTCGACGCGCAGCAGAAACAGGTCACGGTGACCCTCGACGATCCACATTACGGCCTGCCGCTCGATCCGCAGCTTTTCTATTGGACCGATCCGCGCCCGCCCAGCGCCCGCGCGACGGGCACGGGCAACTAAGCCGGACTTCGGCCTGTAAGCCAACCGACCGAAAATTCGCGCGCCCCGTGACGGAATAACGCATCACGGGCGCGCGTTTTCTTTTCGTCTTTCGGCTGGTTTCGCGGATACTTTTTCTCATGTCGATTCTCGACGCACCGCCTGTGGCTCGCAAACGCACTCAGCGTCCGGCCCCGCTCGCGGTTATTGGCATTCAATGCTGCCGGCGTGACGTCGTCACCGAAGGCGGCACCCATCCCGGCCATACCGCCGTCAAAAAATACGTCGATGCCGTCTCCGGCGGCGCGGGCGCGATGCCGCTGCTGATCCCCGCCGAAGGCGCGGCCGAATGGGCCGATGCCATCGTCTCGCGCATCGACGGGTTGCTGCTGCCCGGTTCTCCGTCGAATGTCGAACCGCGCCATTATGACGGTTGCCCCAGCCGTTTGGGCACGATCCATGATTCGGCGCGCGATACGATCGTGCTGCCGCTGTTGCGCGCGGCGGTGCGGGCCGATCTGCCGATCATTGCGATCTGCCGCGGCATTCAGGAATTGAACGTCGCGCTGGGCGGCAGTCTTCATCAACTGGTTCACGAAGTTCCCGGCCGGCTCGACCACCGCGCGCCCGATATCGACTCGCTGGATGAACGCTATGCGCATTGTGCCCATACGGTTGAGCTGCGCGTCGGCGGCATGCTGGCGCAGATCGCCGGCACCAACCGGCTCTCGGTCAATTCGCTCCATTCGCAAGGCATCGACCGTCTCGCCCCGGCTTTGACGATCGAGGCGGTCGCGCCGGACGGGCAAATCGAAGCCGTCACCATTCCCGGCAAAAGCTTCATCGTCGGGGTGCAATGGCATCCCGAATTCCGATTCGATCGGAATCCTTTTTCGCAAAAACTCTTCGCCGCGTTTGGCGCCGCCTGCCGCGCGCGGGCCGAGGCGCGCGTCGCCTGACAAAGATCGTTCGTCGCCGCATAATCGGGCGATGAGCGGACCGTATCTTTCTTTCCCTGATGCTGATGATGTCTTTTGGGTCGATGCCCCCGATGGCGTGACGCAGCCGGTCTATGCTCTGAACGGCCCCGCCGATGCGCCGGCGGTTTTGTTCGGTCATGCCAATGGATTCTGCGCTGGTTCCTACGCGCCGTTCCTGAAAGAGCTTGCGCGGCATCATCGCGTTTTCGCCTTTGATGCGCGCGGCCATGGCGCGTCGCGCTGGCCGAACGGATCGCTGGCCGAACTTTTCACGTTGGATCGTTTCGCCGACGATCTCGGCCGCATCGCTGGTGCGGTGCGCACGCGCCTCGGTGATGCACCGCTCGCTTACGTCGGCCATTCGCTCTCGGGTGCGGCGGCCTTGATGCTGGAAACAAAAGCCTCGCCGCACTGGGCCGGGATCATGCTGTTCGAACCGCCGGTCTTTCCGCCGAAGGACGCAACCGCCTCGAAGGAAGCCTCGCGTCTCGAAGGCGGCACCGCGCGGCGTCGCGCGGATTGGTCCAGTCCCAATTCATTTTTCGATCGCCTTAAAGGCAGCGCGACATTTCAGAATTTTACCGACGAGATGCTGCGCGCTCATTGCAGCGCCTCTTTGCGGCCCTTGGCGGACGGCGGCTTTACGCTCGCCTGTCCGCCCGCCGTCGAAGCAGCGATCTACGGCACCAATCGCATCGCCGCGCTCTGGGCCAAATGCGGCGAAATTGCGGCGCGCGTCGATCTCGTCAGCAGCGATCCGACGTTGCCGACTCCAAGCTGGAGCAGTCTGACCATCAGCGCGCTTGCCGAGCGTCTATCGCATAGCAGCCTTACGGCGATGCCAAAGGCCGGACATCTCATGTTTTTCGAGCAACCGGGCGAGTCTTTGGCACTGATCACAAAACGGTTACGTGAAATCGCTGAAAGGGTGATTGAAGCGCCGC
This sequence comes from uncultured Rhodospirillales bacterium, assembly GCA_903822185.1. GTDB lineage: Bacteria > Pseudomonadota > Alphaproteobacteria > ATCC43930 > CGMCC-115725 > CAIKMD01. The sequence continues at coordinate 47,064 of CAIJOA010000046.1, forward strand.
GAACTCTGCTTACCTAGATATTCAGAAGCGCGACGAGTTCGCTCGCCGCCAGCCCGACGGTGTTCCCCCGAGCCCGAAGGACTTCCCCGCGAAGGGGCTTCGAGCGCCCGGTTACCCCCCTAACCGGGCGCTTTTTATTTTCCGCGTTCGCTATCTTTTTGATTAGCGAAGATTTTATGCATCTAAACCGCGCGCCCGGTCTTATAGGGAGGTCATTCAACCCTCCCGGAGGACGAACCTTGCGCCATTTTCTGACTGCCGCCCTTTTCGCCAGCACTGTTGTTCTCAGCCTCGGTGCGACTGCCAACGCCGCGCCGTCCGCTGCCTTCTCGCCGACCGACCAAGTGACCAATGAATCGCAGATCACCCAGGTCGATCGCCGTTGCGGCCGTCATGCCCATTTCGTGCCGCGCCATCGTTTCCATGGCCGTCTCGTTCGCGGAGCCTGCGTCCGTAACGGTCGCTAACCCGTTACTCCGTCGGGGTGTGCCTTCATGCCCCGGCCACTAGGCCCCTCGGCGACGTAGCCGGGGGGTCCCTTTTGCGTCAAATGCCCCGCTGTCTAAACGGCTTTAGATAGCGGGGCATTTGTGCTTCAACATCCACCGATAACGGGGGATGGAAAGCATGACGACCACATCTTTGGTCATTGCGAAACAAGGCTATGTCTTCGCCGGCGGCCGTTACATCGAGCACGGCGGCAAGCAAATCCTCACCGGCCAGCTCTATGCCGAATATCAAATCCCCGAAGACCAACGTTGTCCTTATCCGGTCATCATGGTGCATGGCGGCAGCCAGTCCGGGACCAACTACACCGGCACGCCCGACGGTCGTGAAGGCTGGGCGCAGCATTTCTTGCGCCGTGGCTATGCCGTCTATGTCGTCGATCAGGTCGGCCGCGGCCGCGCCGCCTATCGGCCCGAGGTGCAAGGCCCGATCCGCCATCCCGATATCGAGGGCGCGCAGCAGCGTTTCGTCGATATCAAGAAGCAGAAACTCTGGCCGCAAGCGGCGAAGCACACGCAATGGCCCGGCGGCACCGAACCGGGCGATCCCGTGTTCGATCAGTTCTTTGCCTCGCAGGTTCCGACCATCGTCGATTTCCATCAGCAACAAGTTCTCAACCGCGATGCGTTGATCGCGCTGATCGACAAGATCGGGCCGTCGATTCTTCTCACTCATTCGCAATCGGGCGCGTTCGGCTGGCCGGTTGCCGATGCGCGGCCGGACGCGGTGAAGGCGCTGATTCAGGCCGAACCAAGCGGTCCGCCCTTCCACGATGTCGGGCTCGAATTCATCGGCGGCGAAGACGGTTACAAACCCGGCGCCAAGGCGCGGCCTTACGGGCTCTGCTCGGTGCCGCTGACCTTCGATCCGCCGCTGTCATCGGCGGACGATCTCGTTGCGGTGCGTCAGGACAAAGCTGACGGCCCGGAACTCGCGCGCGGCTGGCTGCAACAGGAACCGGCGCGCAAGTTGCCGAACCTGATGAAGATGCCGATCCTCGTCCTGACCGCCGAAGCGTCCTATCACGCTTATTCGGATCATCTGACGGTCAAGTTCTTGGAGAAGGCCGGCGTCAAACCCACCTTCATCCGGCTGGAGGATGTCGGCGTCACCGGCAATGGCCATATGCTGCAATTGGAAAAGAACAATCACGAGATATCGAACGTCATGCTGAACTGGCTCGACAAGGCTCTTGGCGGGAAGACCGCATAACCATGGCGCTTAATCTCGTTACCTGGAACATCAACTCGGTCCGCATCCGCGTCGATCACGTAAAGCGCATCGTCGGCGAATTGCAGCCCGACGTGTTGTGCTTGCAGGAAACCAAGACGCGCGATGAATTTTTTCCGCGCGAAGCAGCCGAGGCATTGGGCTTCAAGCACATGCTGGTCCACGGCATGAAAAGCTATAACGGCGTCGCGATCCTCTCGAAGCTGCCGCTGTCAAAGCCGCGCAACGAGAGCTGGTGCGGCAAAGAAGATTGCCGTCACATCATCGCCGAACTGCCGGGCGGGATCGAAGTCCACAACGTCTATGTGCCGGCTGGCGGCGACATTCCCGATCCTGAGGTCAACGACAAGTTCGCGCACAAGCTGCGTTTCCTCGACGAGATGACCGGATGGTTCAAAGGCCGGCGTGTCTCAAAGAAACCGATGATCCTCGTCGGCGATCTCAACATTGCGCCGCTCGAAACCGATGTCTGGTCGCACAAGCAACTCGTGAAGATCGTCAGCCACACCCCGGTCGAAGTGGAAAAGCTGCTGAAGCTCCAGGACTCGGCGAAGTTCGTCGATGCGATGCGCCACTTCATTCCGCCGGAAGAAAAGCTCTTCACCTGGTGGAGCTATCGCAACAACGATTGGAAAGTCTCGGATCGCGGCCGCCGCCTGGATCATATCTGGGTGACGCCGGTGCTGAAGGATCGTCTTGCCGGAATGGCCGTGCATAAATCAGCGCGCGATTGGGAAGTAACGTCCGACCACGTTCCGGTACTGATCCGGCTTTACGACGAGTAAGAAGCGTCAGCCGCCAATGCGATACAGATAATCGCGCACGTCGCGCGGCGTTTCCGCTGTCGTGACCAAGTCCCATCCCGGCAGGTCGAGCGCGGATTCGACGATGACGATGGCGCCGGGGCGAAGCAGCGGCGCGACTAGCGGGGCCAGTTCGGCGGCGACATGGCCGCGCGGTGCGGGGAAATTCAGATGCGCGAAGGCGGCCTCGCGCGGAAACCGTTCCCAGGCTTGCGGCAATGTCTCGAACGGATCGCCGACGATGCGGTTCTCCGGTGTCGGCGGCAGGTCCTCAGCCGCATCGATCGCCTTGTCGAAAACCAGGATGTCGCGCCGCCGCATCGCTTCGCGCAGATGGTCATAAGCGGTACCGTCGTGCCAACCGATCATCAATGCCGGGCCGGGCAGTTGCGTCACCATCGAGGCGGCGCGTTCCAGACTCGCCCGCTGCGCCATCAACCGTCGGATCAGCGTGTCGAGCGTGCTCAATTTTTAGGGCACCAGCCGGTAACCGCCGGGCTCGGTCACCAGAATTTCCGCCTTGGCCGGATCGCGCTCGATCTTCTGGCGCAAACGATAAACGTGGGTTTCGAGCGTATGCGTCGTCACGCCGGAATTGTAACCCCACACCTCGTTCAGCAGGATCGCACGGCCAATCGTCTTCTCGCCGGCGCGATAGAGATATTTGAGGATCGCGGTTTCTTTCTCGGTCAGCCGGACCTTGCGGCGCTTGGCGTCGTCCATCAGCGTCTTGGCGCTGGGGCGGAAGATATAGGGGCCGATATTGAAGACGGCGTCTTCCGATTGCTCGTGGGTCCGCAATTGTGCCCGGAGACGCGCCAGCAGGACGTTCAGCCGGAACGGCTTAGTGATGTAATCGTTGGCGCCGCTGTCGAGACCCAGGATCATGTCGGCCTCGCCATCGGCCCCGGTCAGCATCAACACCGGAGTGCGGACGCCGTTGCGGCGCATCACCCGGCACAACTCGCGCCCGTCCATGTCGGGCAGGCCGACATCCAGCAGGATGGCGTCGAAAATCTGTTCCTTGGTCGCGTCCAGCGCCTCTGCAGCGGTGCCGGCCTCGGCAGCGGCGAACTCCTCGTGCAGCTGCAACTGCTCGGCCAGCGAATGCCGCAAGGCGACATCGTCATCGACGATCAGAATCTTCCGGCCCACGCTCATACTGCTTCCCGTTCCATCGCACGTCTCAGCCGCAAGCTTTTAGGCCGGACGCCACCGGTTCGTCCCCGGCCGCTTTGGCAGGATTGTAAGGCAAAAAAGGCCGGCAGCGATAGGCTGCCGACCCTTTCCGGCCCGAAAGAAACGCTTAGAACGGCGCGGTGAGCTGCAGGCTGCCCTGATGCCGGTGGTAGGTATAGAGGCGCTGGTTCGAATCGCCGAAGGTCCAGGCATAGGTCAGCGCCAACTGCGCGTCATGGTAGCCCAGATCGTAGATTAGGCTGGCGCTGGTGCTGTAGATCGTGTCGTTCCGGGTGCTGGCGAAGGCCGGATTGTTCTGGGCATAGGCGACGTTGCGGATGCCCGGCTCGACATAGACCGAGAAGCCGTGGCCGATCGGCTGGAAGACGGCGATCGACCCGCCGACTTGATCGTCGGTATTGATGTTGTTGCGGGCGTCTTCGTGGCCCAGCAACAGTTTGGGTTGGATATAGCCGCCGCTCATGTTCCAGAACCATTGCAGCGAGGTTACGCCGAAGACGGCCGGACCGGTGCGCGTCCCGTCCCGATCATAGTTGTTGTATTCGAACGAGGCCTGTTCGAGGAACACCAGTTGATCGTTGATCGGCATCGTGAACAGCGGCGCGGCGCCGGCCGAAGTGCTGTAGTCGCGCTGGTTGAACCAGGAATGGCTGACGTTGAAGTTGGTGTTCAACTGGAACGGCAGCGCACCGATATGGGCGCGGAAGGCGGGACCGGCGAAAGCGGTGATCGCGCCGTAATCGAATTGATCATATTTGAAGTAATGGATGCCGCCGACGGCGACGCCCGCCGTGACGCCGACATTGTCGTCAAAGAAATGCGCGTAATCCAGTTCGCCCGCGGCCTGGATGCCCCAATCGGGATGCTTGGTAAAGGCGCTCGAAATCTGGAACGGCGTGCCGAACGCGGTGATCGTGCCGCCGGCCGGACCCGCGCCGGGGTTGCTGTCATACAACATGCCGATGGTCGCCTGCGCCGACCATTCCTTGCCCGCGCCCGCCGGCGTCAAGCTCGACAGGATGCGCTGCAGATCGGCGCGCACCTGCGGCGGCGGATTGGCGTCGAGCACGGCTTGATAATCGGCGCGTGCCGAATTCGTCTGTCCTGCAGCCAGTTCCGCGTTGGCCAATTCGGCGCGGGCGCGTGTGTTGCTCGGGTCGCGCGACAGAATGAACTGATAATGGCTGATCGCTTCATCGGGCTTGCCGGTCTGCGACAGGCATTGTCCCATCAAAGCGTGAAGCTGAAGATCGTCGCCGTTGGTCGGTAATAAAGGGCGCAGCCTATCGCAGGCAGCTTGCGCATTGCCGCTTTGCAAAAGCTTTGAAGCATCGCTTTCGGCGGTAGCCGCGGACGATGTTTGCGCGAAAGTTGGATTCGATGTCCACAAGGACAAGACCGCAACGGCCGTTACAGCATAAAGCGTAAAGCGCATAAATCCCCCCAACGTACAACGCACACCTTCTTCGTCTCGCCCTATGCTCGGGCGGCGAAGAAATCTTTCACGCCGTTAATGAACGCGAAAAAAATTCTGCGGTCGAGTAAAAGAAGCGCCTGCCCTTATCTTTCCCCGAAGCTGCCACGGTTTTTCCTTATTCGGACTTCGTGTTGCGCTCACAAAAAAAGCGCGCCGGTGAAGGCGCGCTTTCTTCGTCCACTTGTCGACCGTTACTTTGCTTTGTCGGCGTCATCCGGCAGGGTTGCCGTCTGTTGCGGCTTCGCTCCGTTATCGGCAGTGTTGTTCGCGCCTTCCGTCGTGCCGCAATAGTAATAATCGTTGGCATGGCTCGAGGCGCAGGCATCGGCAACGCCGCCGACATTGGCCCCGTTGCTGCCGCCGGACCCGGCAATGCCGCCGAACCCACCGCCCGTTCCACTGCCGTTGGCACCGCCCGATGCGATGGTGCCGCCGGTATTGTCCGTGCCGGTACCGACGCCGACCGCGATACCGCCGCCATCGCCGACGCCGATGGTCACGCCGGTTCCCGAACCGCCTGTGCCCGAACTTCCGGTGCCGCCGTTATCGCCGACCGTGGTGCCGGTGCCCGGTGAACCGCCGCCGGTTCCCGTGTTGCCACCGGTTCCGCTGCCCGTACCTGCGCCGCCATTGCCCGTGCCGTTACCGCCATCGAGGCTGCCATCGACACCGGTCGTGGCGATGGTGGTGCCGTTGCCGGTCCCGACCGTGCCGCCCGCGCCAACGGTCGTCGTGCCCGGGGTGGTGCCGCTGCCATTACCAAGGCCCAGCCCGCCCCCGCCTTCGGCCGAGACCGGCGCGATGCCGGCAACCGCTGGGGTCATCGCACCGACGCCCGCTCCGACGGAGGCGATGCTTCCACCGGTACCCGACCCGCTGCCGGTGCCGATACCCAGCCCGACGCCCGCATCAACCGAGGCCGGCGCAATGCCGGCGACGGCGGGCGTTGTTACGCCGAGGCCAGCACCGGCGGTCGTCCCATTACCCATCGAACCGGTTGCGCCATTGCCGAGACCACTGCCCAGACCGGCATCGACCGACGCTGGCGAGATGCCGGCAACGCTCGGCGTCGTTGCGTTGACGCCGGCACCGATGGAGCTTGCCGATCCGCCGGTTGTACCTGCGCCCGTGCCGTTTCCGAGACCAATGCCCAAACCAGCGTCAATCGAGGCCGGCGCAATCCCGGCGATCCGCGGTGTCGCAACACCGACGCCTGCGCCGGCATTCGTGCCCGCTCCACCTGCCGTGCCGCCATTGCCGAGATCGACGCCCAGACCCGCATTGACGACGGCGGGGGTGATACCGGCGATCGTCGGCGTCGCGATCCCGGCGCCCGCTCCAACGGTGGTGCCAGTGCCGGTGCTGGGGTTGTTCCCGAGGCCGATGCCCAACCCCGCCGAAGCGGCGGCAGGCGAAATGCCGGCAAGGCTCGGCGTCACGACGCCCAGGCCCGCACCGACCGTGTTGAAGTCGTTATTCGCGCCGGCGCCATTGCCGTTACCCAGATCGACCCCGACGCCCGCCGTTACCGGGGTGACGCGAACGACGCTCGGTAAAACGATCCCGGCACCCGCGCCTGCGCCCGTTCCATTACCGCCGTTGCCAAGCCCGATGCCGGCCCCTGCAGCAACCGGCGTGATGCCGGCGATATCCGGCGCGGCAAGGCCGGCGCCAAGACCCGCAATGGTACGACCGCTGCCGTTATTGCCGCTTGAGCCGCCATTGCCGTTCGTTTGACCGAGGCCGATCCCGGCACCCAGCCCGACATTGGCCAGCCCCGTCGTCGCGCCCAATCCAGCGCCTGCGGTCACGGGCGATACGCTCATGGACGAGCCGTTGCCGTTGTTATTACCAACCCCGATGCCCAAACCGGCTCTAACGGCGACCGGTGCTGCGGCGAGTCCTGCGCCAACGCCGGCGACCGTGCCGTTGCCGGTGGAACCGGATGCGCCGTTGCCCGGCGAGCCGCTTCCGGTGCGGCCGATACCGACTCCTGCGCCCGCGCCAAGGCGGGCATCACCGATCCCTGCGCCGGCCAACGCGCCGGCGCCGATGCCGTTACCGCGAGAGGGATTGCCGGAACCATTTCCCGTCGTGCCGCCATTGGCTTGGCCCGTTCGGCCGATGCCGAGTCCTGCGCCAGCACCGACGCCCGTATCACCGATCCCGGCACCCGCCAGGACGCCGGCGCCGACACCGCCGTTATGGGTGCCGTTACCGGATGAGCCATTACCCGCTGAACCGCTCGAGCCCTGTCCGGTCCGGCCAATGCCGATTCCGGCACCAACGCCTGCGCCGGTATCGCCGATGCCTGCTCCGGCCAGCGCGCCCGCGCCAATCCCGCTGCTTGTGCCGTTCGCCGGGGAGCCAGTGCCGGATGACCCGTTGTCCGAACCACCCGTCCGGGCAATCCCGAGACCAGCGCCTGCACCGGCACCGGTATCGCCAATGCCGGCTCCAGCAAGGTCACCCGCGCCGATCCCACGACCGGTGCTGTTGCCCGACGAACCATTACCCGCGCCGTTCGACGCCTGACCCGTCCGGCCGACGCCGACGCCCGCCCCAGCGCCGACGCCGGTGTCGCCGATCGCGACGCCGGCCAAAGCACCGGCACCGATCCCGTTGTGTTGTGTGCCGTTGCCCGGTGAGCCGTTACCGGTTCCGTTCGAGGCTCGGCCGGTTCGGCCGATGCCGAGGCCAGCCCCTGCGCCGACAGTCGTATTACCGACAGCGACCCCGGTGCCGGCGCCCGCTCCGGCGATACGGCCCGCGCGATTGCCGCGTCCGCCGATTCCGATTCCGGCGCCCGCGCCGGCAGCGATGTCGTTCGTCGCAACGCCCGCACCGCCGCCCGCGCCAAGCGCGTGATCGTTGTTCGTGCCGGATTGATTGTTCTGATTGTTGTTTGTCGCTTGGCGCGTTCCGTGGCGGATCGCGGCACCAGCGCCCGCGGCGATATCCGCGCTGTGGCGCTGCGCGCGATGGCTGGTGCCGACGCCGACACCGGCTCCCGCCGCGACGGCATTGCGGCCCGCCCCGACGCCTGCGCCGGCAATCGCGCCTACGCCGCTGCCGTTATTGTTCGATCCCGCGCCGACACCCGCGATCGCGCCGCCTTCGACCGGACCGAGCGCATTGAGGCTATCGGTGCTGAGGCCCGTCACCGCACCCGTTCCGACACCGTTTCCTGCCGCTGGATGGCCGCCCGCTGCCGTACCTGCGCCGGCACCTGTCGCGCCGGAGCGCGCGCCCAAGCCGCCGACCCCGACGCCCGCGCCGGCACCGGCGCCCAGTCCCGGCGATACGCCGACCCCGACACCCGTTCCCGCGCCCAGGCCAACACCGCCGCTCATTCCGGGGACACCGACCCCGACGCCCGCGCCGGCACCTAGCACGGGCGTGCCGACACCGACGCCCACGCCAACACCGCCGGCCCAAGCGGGGGCCATCGAAAAGCCGATCGCCAAGGCGACCGCTGAACATGCAATTGATGATCCGAAACCGCGCATAGGGTTGCCTCTCTTCGCTTGTTTGTTGCGACCATTAACTTCTGTTAAGGCGACAACCGAGAGGTGCGGGAATCGTTCCGATTAAATGTTACTGCCGGTTGAGCCAAATAAAATGAAAACTAAAGGCTCGGCATGACGTTGAGTGCGGCGCGAGAAACTAGCGCTCGACCGTGACGCCTTTCCAAAACGCGACGTAGTTTTTGATCTGCTTTGCCGCGTCCATCGGCTCGGGATAATACCAGGCCGCATCCTTGTTCTCGTCCCCATCGACGCTGACGCTGTAGTAATGCGCCGTGCCTTTCCAATGGCACTTCGATGTCGTTGCACTGTCTTTGAAGTATTGCTTGTCGATCGTCTCGGGCGGGAAATAGACATTGCCTTCGACGATCTCGAAGGTCGGGCTCTCCGCGATGACTTTGCCGTGCCACAGTGCCTTGGCCATGTCGTGTCTCCTGTTGTTAAGTGGGGATCGCGAGAAGATCGCAATGTCCGATGGTGAGGCGCAGCGACCCATTGGCGAGTTGCGCGCGGCGTTGGCTTTCCCATCGCGCGATAACGTCGTGATGCGCGGGCGATGCTTCGCGCGCCGCGTTCGCTTCGCCGCCGATCAAAGCATCGATCAAGGCGCTATCGCGTGAACCCAACTGCCAATCGCTTTTGATCTTTTCGACGGTAAAGCCGTTGGCGGTGAAGGCGGCCTCCATGGCGCGCGGTGCATCACCGCCCAACGACGTGCCGAAACCTTTGTCGCGCGTCTGATGTTGTGCGAAAGCGGCGGCGATGATCGCGTCTTCGTCAAGCAGCGGTTCCCACAAACGGCGGCCATCGACGTTCAGCGCGGCCAGCAGCGGCACGCGCATTGCGCCAAGCTCGGCGGCAAAGCCTTCGACCCAATCCGTCGAGACAAGATCGAAGAACGCAGCAGCGGTGAAGCCATCGACATCGTTCGGTGCGGCGTGGCCGAGACCGGACGAGAGATCGAACGGCAGACTCTCGATGCGCCATTCTTGGCCGGGCGGCGTGATGGTGATGCGGTTGCCGCCGGCGAGAATCGGCAGGCCCTGCCGCCGCGCCCAGAGCGAGAACTCATCGCCCTGCGCCGCGATCAAGGCGCGGTCCTGATCGACCAGAATCCATTCTTGATTGCCGGCGATGCGCGGCATCACCGCACGGCAATTGGCGCCGCTGCCCGCGCCGAGATCGACCAGTCGCAACGGTGCGCCGTCACGTTTCTTCAAGGCGGAGGCGAAACGCCGTGCGAGGGCTGGGCTGCGTGCGGCAAGATCCGCGCCTTCGCGCAAACGCAGCCAATCGAGCGCGAAGCCGCTCATGCGAGCAGCCGCGCGACTTCGTAATGCCAGCGCGTGGCCGCCTGCCGCCAATCCGGCAAGTCCGCACCGGCTTGCGCCGCGCCTTGCGCGAAACGCAGCAGCGCCGCGCGATTATCGAGGCAGAAGCGCAGAGCTTCGGCGAGCGCCGGCAAATCGCCCGGCGGGACCAGGATGCCCGCGCTCTCGGGCACGGTGTCGGGAATAGCGCCCGCTTGGGTCGCGATAATCGGCAGGCCATGCGCCAGCGCTTCGGCGAAGGCCATGCCATAGCCTTCGTGAAACGACGGCAGCACAAACATATCGGCGGCGTCATAGAGCGGATCGAGCTGTGCCGGTGCCAACTCGCCATGCAGCTTGATCCGATCGCCGAGCCCGTGCCGCGCAATCGCGGCTTGCAACGCGGCTGCGTATTCGGTGTCGCGATCGAGACTGCCGATGCAATCGAGCGTCCAGTCGTTGCGGCGTAGCGTGGCCAAAGCTTCGACCAATAGCAGATGGCCTTTGCGCGGCGTAATGGTCGCGACCGACAACAGATGCACTTCGCGGCTGGCGCGTTGGCGTTGTTTAAGAATCGCGGGTTTGTCGGTGCCCGGCGGCGCGACGCCGACGGCATCTATATCGACGCCATCGCGAATGACTGCATCGCCGGTCACGCGGCTGGGACATAGGATTCCGCGGAACAATGGCAGAAGCTGCATCTCGGCAGCATGAAACCGCGCGGCATCCACGTCGCTCAATCCGGTTTCATCGGCCAGCGGATGATGCACCCAGCCGATCAACTGCAAGCGATGCGCTTCATGCGCGAGACAATCGGCGAAAGCGAGCAAGCCGAGGCCGTCGATCACCGCGACTTCATCGTCATGCAGCGCAGCGAGAGCCGCTGTCGCAGCGTTGCGTGCGATGACGTCGGCATCGGGAAAGTTGCCGGGCATTTCGACGATATTGATCGCATGTCCTCGCTTGCGAAGCTCATCGACGACGCGGCGGGCAAAGAGATATCCGCCGGTCAATTGATCGATGCGCCCCGGAACGAGGAGAGCGAATTTCAATCGAGGGGTCCTTCGAACGCCGCCCAGGCCACCGGCGATTCGCGCAACACGACGCGCATCGAGGCAAGCGCGCCGGCGGTGCCGGGGCCGAAACCGCCTTTGCCGACATGGGCTTTCAAGCGGCGGAAGATATCGCCGGCCAGAAATTCAGTCGTCGTGTTGCGACCCTTGAACGACGGCAGTTCGTCGAGATTGTGATAATTGAGTTCGGCGAGGACGGCCTTGAGCGTCTCGAGCGCCTTGCCGATATCGCAGACGAGGCCGTCGCCATCCAATTCCTTACGGCGAAGTTCGATCTCGACGGCATAGGTCGCGCCATGCAGGCGCTGCGCCGGGCCGAAGATATCGCCGACGAAACTATGGGCGATCATCACATGATCGCTGACAGCCAATGTGTACATGCTCAGCCTCTAGAAATAACGAACGATCTCGCATAACGCGCCGGCGGGGTCGCGCGCCAACTGCGCCATCTTCTCCGGCAATTGGTCGAGCGCTGTCTCGCCGGTGATCAACCGGTCATAGACCGGATCGGCCAGAAGCTCCAATGCCAGGTTTAAGCGTTGCCGATAGGTGCGGCGCGCGCGGCGGGCGGTGGCGACCGCGCCGACCTGCGACGATTTAAGAACTAGGCGGCGGCTATGGAAAGCTTCGCCCAGTGGCACGGCGACTTGTTTGTCGCCATACCAGCTCATCTCCAGCACCGTCGCCTCGAACCCGGCAAGGCTCAATGCGGTGGAGAGACCCGCCGCGTTGCCGCTGGTGTGAATGACCAGATCGCACTCGCCTTCGGCCTTTGCAGGCAACGCGAAGTTGCAACCGAGTGCGACGGTAATCTCCGCGCGCTTTTCATCCACATCGATCAAGGTGACATGCGCGCCGGGCAGCTTCGCGGCCAGCGATGCGACCAAGCATCCAACCACGCCCGCGCCGATCACCGCGATCCTGTCGCCGATGCGCGGACCGGCATCCCACAGACCGTTGAGCGCCGTCTCCATATTGGCCGCGAGTGTTGCGCGTCGATCCGGTACCGCATCGGGAATTTCGATGACCGCATCTTCCGGCACGACGTAACGATCTTGATGTGGATACAGCGCGAAGACGCGTTTGCCGGTTAGCGTTCCCTGCTCCACCGTGCCGACCGAGGCGTAGCCGTATTTCACCGGCGCGGGAAAATCGCCGTCCTGAAAGGGACAACGCATCAACTGATATTGGCTGGGCGGTACTTGGCCTTGAAAGACGAGGCTTTCGGTGCCGCGGCTGATCGCGCTGAAGCTTGTGCGCACCAGCACATCGCTCGGGCCAAGCGTTGCAAGCGGTGTGGCGCGGATTTCGCCGCGCCCTGGCGCTGCCAGCCAGAAGGCGCGCGCGGTGTCGCTCATGTCAGGTGCCGAAGATACATTCGAACAATGTATCATCCCCAAGCGTTATCCGGCGAACCGTGGGACGCAGGCCCGATGCAGGGTCCATGATCTCGGGCAAGGTGAGGCTCGGACGGCCCGATCCCATGATCACCGGCGCGACCGTCAGTTGCAGACGATCGAGACAGCCGGCGCGCAGGAAATGCGAAACGGTGACGCCGCCGCCTTCGATGAACAGCCAATGAAGTCCGCGTGCCTTGAGGGCCGCGACGATGGCGGCAGGCGCGATCTTGCCGTCGCCGTCGCGTGGCAAGGCGATGATCTCGGCGCCGTCGATCGGCGTATTGTTGCTGTTGTCTTCGGTGGTGATGAGCAATGTCGGCGTGCTGCGGTCGGTGAAGACCTGATGATCGCCTTTCAATTTGCGGCGCGGATCGATGATCACGCGCGCCGGGTGATTGCCGCTGCAGCGGCGCACGGTCAGCAGCGGATCGTCGTGAAGTATCGTGTCCGTGCCGACGATCACCGCATCGGCCAGCGCGCGCATGCGGTGGGTGTGTTGCAGATCTTCGTCACCGGAAATCCAGCGCGACGCGCCGTTGGCGGCAGCGATCCGGCCGTCGAGGCTTTGCGCCAGATGCGCGATCACAAAGGTTTGTTCGACGGAGCGGGTGCAAAGCGGTCCATAGAGCGCTTCGATCGCATCGGCTGCCGTATAGGTGGATGCGTTGCGCCGGCGGCCCAACAGGCCCTGCCACTGCGCTTCCGCATATCCTTTTATGTCGCCTTCCGCAGCCATCGTTGACTCAACCCCAGTAAAGCATAATAAGCTTGGGTGCGATCCTTGAACACCAACAAGTTTTCGCGAGCACTGCCCCGGCCCTTCGGTGCGGCCAATTGGGTAACACTCGTTCGAGCCTGTATTGCCCTCGGCCTTCTTGGTTATGCCGTTGCGGCTCTACTGACCCCCACAAGTACGGCGGGACGATGGCTTTGGACCACCGCTGCACTCTGCGCGGTGATACTGGATGGGATCGACGGCTATCTCGCGCGGCGTTTCGGCCAGACAAGCGCGTTCGGCGCGCGCTTCGATATGGAAACCGATGCGGCGACCGTGCTGATGCTGTGCCTCTTGGCGTTTCTTACCGGGCAAGCCGGAGCTTGGGTGCTGTTGAGCGGCCTGATGCGCTACCTATTTATAATCGGTGGCCGGATTTGGCCCGGCCTGACGATGCCGCTGGCGAAGAGCAAAAGGCGTCAAGTGATCTGCGTCATCCAGATTGCCGTACTCATTTTGGCGCTGGCGCCGGTCACGCCGCCCGGCATGGCGGCGATGATTTGCCTCGCGGGGCTTTTGCTGCTGGGCTATTCCTTCGCGGTCGATACCATATGGCTCGTGACCAACCGGGCCGGTTTAGAGAGTGAGGCTGTACGGTGAGCGAGAAGAACGTCGAAACCGGTGATGCGCGCTTGTTGCGCCGCGTCGATCGCGTGATCGGCGATTTGCGTCGCGGCGAATTCGCGGTCGTCAACGGTGCGGGGCAAAGCGTTCTGCTCCAGGCGGCCGAGAATGTCAGCACGCAAAGTTTGGCGCAGTTGGCGGCACAAGGTCCCATCGCGCTGGCTCTGACCCGGCGCCGCGCAGCGGCGGTTGGCCTTGCCGCACCGGCCGATGCGCCCGGCGGCAGCGTCGTCCTTACCCTCCCGCCCAATACCGAACCCGCTTATCTCCATACCCTCGCCGATCCCGGCGCGGCCGTCGTTGGCATGGGGCTGACGGCCCCGGGCGGCGATCATCTGGTTGATGCCGCGGTCGAATTGACCAAGCTGGCGCGGCTGCTGCCGGCGGCGGTGATCGTGACGCTAACGCCCGACGCGGCGGCGCGTTTTGCCGCTGCCGAAGGGCTTTTGACGATCGATGCCGGCGACATCTTCGCCTATCAGGCCGAGGCGGCACGCAATCTCCGCATCGTCTCCGAGGCGCGCGTGCCGCTGGAAGATGCCGAGGAAACCCGTCTGGTGCATTTCCGTCCCGGCGACGGCGGCGTCGGCCATGTTGCGATCGTCATCGGCGAACCCGATCCGTCCCAGCCGGTGCTGATCCGACTACATTCGGAATGTTTCACCGGCGATCTGCTCGGCAGCCTGCGCTGCGATTGCGGCGATCAGCTGCGTGGCGCCATCGCCGAGATCGCGCGCAGCGGCGGCGGCGTGGTCCTCTATTTGTCGCAGGAAGGGCGCGGCATCGGCCTCGCCAACAAGCTGCGCGCTTACGAGCTGCAGGATGCCGGCTTCGACACGGTCGATGCGAACGAGCTGCTGGGCTTCGACGCGGACGAACGGGTCTATCTCCCGGCGGCGGCCATGCTGCGCCAGTTGGGTTTCAACCGTGTCCGGCTGCTGACCAACAATCCGGAAAAGATCGACCAGTTGGGTCGCTCCGGCATCGAGGTGGTCGAACGCGTCGCCCATGCCTTCCCGGCCAATGCCCATAACGAGCGTTACCTGCGGACCAAGGCGACACGCAGCGGGCATATGCTCTAGCGGTCCGGTTCTGCCGGGCAAATTTTGCCGTGGCAAAATCCGCGCGCTTCTAACCCCTTGATTTACAAGGCTTGGGCCTTGGCATACGGCGTGCAATTGGATTTGGCAGAAGGATTTTTGCCATGTCCGATATCGCCGCCACCTCATCTGCCGCTGTTGCCGCTCAGGCACCCTCCGACTCAGGCCAGAAGCTTTGGTCGAAGGGCGGGTTCGGCTTCAAGGATCTGCTCGATATCGTCAATCCGCTGCAGCATCTGCCGGTGATCGGCTCGGTTTATCGCTACCTGACCGGCGACGAACCTTCTGGCGGCGCGCGGATCGTCGGAGACGCGCTTTATGGCGGGCCGATCGGCTTGGGCGTCGGCGTCGTTTCCTCGATGCTCAGCGATTCCCAGGGACATGATGTCGGCGAGCAAATGCTGGCGAAGGTTTTCGGTTCGCATGACGATGCCGTACCGACGACTGCTGTCGCCTCGGCAACGCAGACCTCGGCCCCTCCTTCGTTCCCGCCAACCCCCATCGCCGCCGCCCGCCCGAATACGCGGACGATCGCGTCGGCCGCCGCTCCGACCACGCCGGGCGCATCGCCTTTTGCGACCCCGACCGCGACCAGCCCGGTCGATATGACCGGGCTTTATAAATCGGCCTCGGCCCCCGGCGCGTCGGCCGCGAAAACGCCGGAAGACAGTTTTCTGAGCCAAAGAGCCCAATTCCAGCAGCAACTCGCCAATGGCCGGGCGCCGAACGGCCAAGTCGTCGCTCCCCGGGCAGTGCCGCTGGAATTGCCGGGCAATCTCCAGACCCCGCAACGCGCGCCGATCGCCCGCCCTGCTGTCGCAACTGCGAACCAGGCTGCCCCGGCCACGGTCCAGCCGCCGGACCCGAACAATCCGGTGGCGATCCCGCAAAAGATGCTCGAGGCGTTGGATAAATATTCCCAAATGAAGAAACAGCAGAATCAGGACGATAGCGCCCAAGCGGCGACCGCCGACAAGGTCGATCTGTCGCTCTGATTTCCACCAAATTTCGGAATGTTTGCGGTGCAACGCAGCACCGCTTTTTCGCGTTGCGAAATAGTACCGATCCGGTCCTTGAACGGTCGGACGCGTCACACCATCTAGCAAGATGCGCCGAGGGCAGATCACCCGAAGCCAAGCCTGAAAGCCAGCGAACCGCACTCACCGACACGGCACCTCTTCGCGCCGGCGGAACGAATCTGCGCCTCTTGAATTGGCCTTTATGAAATGGACGGACCCATGAACACGAAATTTGATTCCAGCCTTACCCGCTTCGTCGAAGAGGCAAAACGCTATCCGATGCTCAGCCCCGAGCACGAGAACGAAGTCGCCCTGTTGTGGCGCGACAAGCGGGATCGTGCTGCGCTGGATGAACTGGTTGGTAGCCATCTGCGCCTGGTCGTCAAAATCGCGCGCGGCTTTTCCGGCTACGGCTTGCCGCTGTCGGACCTGGTCGCCGAAGGCAATGTCGGGGTGATGCAGGCGGCCGAGAAATTCGATCCCGATCGCGGCTTCCGCTTCGCGACCTACGCGATGTGGTGGATCCGCGCCTCGATCCAGGAATACATCCTTCATTCTTGGTCGCTGGTGAAAATCGGCACGACCGCCGCGCAGAAAAAACTGTTCTTCAATCTGCGCCGGATGAAGGCGCGACTGCAGGAATTGGAGCAAGGCGATCTTTCGCCCGAGAACGTCGCCTTCATCGCGCGCGAACTGTCCGTGCCCGAAGGTGAAGTGGTCGAGATGAATCGCCGCCTCGGCGGAGCCGACAATTCGCTCAACGCAACGCTCGGCTCGGACGGCGAAAGCGAATGGCTCGAGATGCTGGTCGATGAACGGCCGAACCAAGAGGTTGTCATCGGCAATCTTGAGGAAGGACGCCGTCGCAAGGATCTGCTCGGCGCGGCCTTGAAGAAGCTTAATCCGCGCGAACGCGAGATCGTCGTCGAGCGGCGCTTGAAGGACGAGCCGGCGACTCTGGAAGAGTTGTCGCATCGTTATGCCGTCTCACGCGAGCGCATTCGGCAGATCGAAGTTCGGGCGGTTGAGAAGCTTCAGAAAGCGGTTGTTGCTGCCAATATCTCGCAGCCGCTGGAACGTATCGCCGCCTAATCGTCTAGCCCGCTGACGCGAGCCACCAGATGCCAATGGCAATGGTGGCGAGCGTCAGCGGCGCGCCGATTTTAAAATAATCCCAAAACCCGATCTCGACACCGTCGTGCTTTGCATGCTCGACGACGATCAGATTCGCCACCGATCCCAACACCGTGAAATTGCCGGCGAAGGTCGCAGCCATGGCCAGCACCAGCCATGACTGGTTGGGATGCGCCAGATCGTTGATGAACGGCGCCAGCACCAGCACCGCCGGTACGTTGCTGACGAGATTCGACAAGATCGCAGCCACCATGGCCAACATCGGCACGCTCGATAATCCCGCGCCCTGCACGGCCTGACGCACATCCGCCGTCAGCAAAGCCTTTTCCGCGCCCGCGAGGACAACGAACAGGCCGACAAACAACAGCAGCAGCGACCAGTCGATCTCGCGATAGATGCGCTGTGATTTGGTGGGATAGAGCAGCAGCGCCGCGCCGACGACGATGGCGACCTTGGGCGGGGCGATGCCGAAAAAGAATCCGGCGATGGCCAGCGCCGTCGCAGCCAACGACGTGATCAGCATCGGCCGGCTGACATGCAGCGTGAGGCCGGTGCCGTGCATCGTGGCATGCGACCAGAATTCCTTGCGATAGAACAGACCGATCAACGCCACGGCGGCGGCGAGTCCCATCGCCGCGACCGGCGCCAGCGCGGCGGCGAAGTCGCCATAGGCGATGTGCGACAGGCTGCCGATCATCATGTTTTGCGGATTGCCCGTCAGGGTCGCAACGCTGCCGATGTTCGACGCCATCGCCAGCGCCAGCAGGTAGGGCAAAGGGCGTCGTCCCAATCGCCGCACCACCGTGATCAACAACGGCGTCAGCATCAAACAGACCGTGTCGTTGACGAGGAACGCGGACAGCAGTCCCGACACCAGGACAACGCCGCTCAACAAGGCCAGCGGGTGCTGCGCCCGCGCGGCGATGAAGGACGTGGCGATGCCGAAGAATCCCGATAACCGCAGATGCACGACGATGATCATCATGCCCAGCAACAGAGTGACGGTGTCGAAATTGATCGCCTGATAGGCCTCGCTCAGCGACAGGGTGCCGCTGGCGACCATCAGGCTGGCGCCGATCAGCGCCGCCCCGGTGCGGTCCAGCCGGACGATCGACAGGCCGCCGATGGCGACGATGCCGTAAGTGGCGGCGAAGATGAGTGCGGGAATAATCATGAGACAGGCTCAACTTAGCCAAAGCGGCCATCGTTCCGCCACGGTCGAAAGCCAGAACCCAGCCCAGGCCAATGACGAACGCGCGCGGCGGCGAGGAATATGCTAAAAGCGGTCCTTATGCTGGTTGAACGTATCATGGTACTTCCGGATCGAGGATCTTCGCCGCGATGACCCGTCGTTCATCCGACGATCGGCCGACGCGCGAACCAGGGCGCGGCGGCAACGGCCGGCAAAAACTCCCCGGACCCCCGTCGGGCGAACCACCGCGCCCGCGACGCGGCGGCGGGCTCCTGCGCTTCGGCGTGCTGACCTGCCTGTGGTGCTTTATCGCCGGACTGATCGTCCTCGGTTATTTCGCCCTGACCCTTCCCGATACCAACGAGCTTGCCGCGGCACAGCGCAAGCCCAGCATCACGCTTTTGGCGGGGGACGGCACGCTGCTGGCGACCTACGGCGATCTCTTCGGCGAGGCGCTGCGTCTCAAGGACATGCCTAAATATCTTCCCGGCGCGGTGATCGCGACCGAAGACCGGCGTTTTTACAGCCATTACGGTATCGACCCGATCGGGTTGCTGCGCGCCGCCTTCGCCAATCTACGCGCTGGCCATGTCGTCCAAGGCGGCAGCACGATCACCCAACAGCTTGCCAAGAATCTGTTTCTGACACCCGACCGCACGTTCGAGCGCAAGATTCAGGAAACGATGCTGGCGCTGTGGCTCGAACATAAATTCTCGAAGCAGCAGATCATCGAGATCTATCTCAACCGGGTCTATCTCGGTGCCGGCACCTACGGCGTCGATGCGGCGGCGCATCGTTATTTCAACAAATCGGCGCGCGATGTTTCGCTCTACGAAGCAGCCGTGATCGCTGGGCTGCTCAAGGCGCCCTCGCGCTTCTCGCCGGCCAACGACAAGGATCGCGCGGCCAAGCGTACCGACCAGGTGCTCGCCAACATGGTCGATGCGGGCTTCATCAACGATGCGCAATCGAAAGCAGCGCAGCTGCAAAAGGCCCAACTCGCCAAATCGCCGACGCTCAGCCGCGGCAGCCGCTATTTCGCCGACTGGATCGCCGATCAGGTGCCGGGTTTCAGCGGCACGCAAGGCCGTGACGTCGTTGTCACCACGACCCTCGATCCGCGGATGCAGACGATGGCCGAAAGCGCGATCGCTGCGACGCTCGACCGCGAAGGCGAAAAGGCCGAGGTCGAACAGGGCGCGCTGGTGGCGATGTCGCCCGACGGCGCGGTGCGGGCGATGGTCGGCGGTGCGGATTATCTCGACAGCCAGTTCAATCGCGCGACCCAGGCGCTGCGCCAGCCCGGATCGTCGTTCAAACCATTCGTCTATCTGACGGCGGTCGAACGCGGCCTGCGCCCCAGCGATCATTTCATGGATCAGCCGGTGCGCATCGGCAAATGGGAACCGCATAACTACGAGAATAAATATAAGGGTGACGTGTCGGTCGCGGATGCCATCGCGCTGTCGATCAACACCGTCGCGGCGCAGGTCATTCAGCGTTACGGCGTGCAGCATGTGATCGACACCGCGCATCGCCTCGGCATCACCGCCGAACTGACGCGCGACGCCAGCCTCGCCCTCGGCACCAGCGAGGTTTCGCTGCTGGAACTGACCTCGGCCTATGCCCCCTTCGCTTCGGGCGGTATCGGCGCTTGGCCGCACGGCATCATCGAAATTCGCGATGCGCATGGCGGGGTGATCTATCGCCGCGACGGTTCGGGGCCGGGCCGCATCGTCGATGCCGGCAATATCGCGATCATGAATCAACTTCTGACCGGCGTGATTTCCTACGGCACCGGCAAGGCGGCAAAGCTCGATCGCCCCGCCGCCGGCAAGACAGGTACGACGCAGGATTCGCGCGATGCGCTGTTTGTCGGCTACACCGCCGATCTCGTCACCGGCGTGTGGTTCGGCAATGACGAAAACTCGCCGATGGACCACGTCACCGGCGGCACGCTGCCGGCGCGGACCTGGCACGATTTCATGATCGCGGCGACCAAGGGTATGCCCGTGCGGTCACTGCCGGGCGAAGGCGGCGGCGTTGCGCAGATCGCGTCGGAAAGCCCGTCACCGTCATCGCCGCCGATCAAGATTCCGAATCCGGTGTCGGGCCTCAAAGGCTTGCTGGATCATATCTTCGGCGGCGGCTGAATTTTCGATAAGGCGCACGTTAAGTGCGCCACTATTTGAGTAAGGCGCACGTTAAGTGCGCCAGTAATTCAGTAAAGCGCGCATCAAGCGTGCGAATGTTTGGGAGGATTTTCATGACGCTTCGTCTTGCGCGTCTTTTGATCGCCTGTGCGACTGTGCTCAGCATTACCTTGCCGTCTCACGCCGAGGTTGCGCATATCGGCTTTCAGCGCACGGCATTGTCGGGACCGATCTATATCGCGGCCGATAAAGGCTATTTCGCCGCCGAAGGTATCGAACCCGATTTCGTCTTCTTCGATGGCGCCGAACCGATCGCGGTCGCGACCGTCTCGGGCGATATCGATTTCGGCATTACCGGTCTCACCGCCGCCTTTTATAATCTCGCCGGTAAAGGCGCGCTGCGCATCGTCACGGCCTATGCGCGTGAAGCGCCGGGCTTTCAATCGGCGGCCATCGTCGCCTCGAAACGTGCTTACGATGCGGGCTTCAAATCGTTGAAAGACTCGGCTGGTCATTCCTTCGGGGTCACGCAAATCGGCTCGACCTATCATTACAGCCTCGGTCTCTTGGCCGAGAAATATCATTTCGATCTCTCCTCGGTTCGGTTGCTGCCGCTGCAATCGGTGCCGAACATCGTCTCGGCGCTGGCCGGAGGTCAGGCCGATGCCGGCTTGCTGACCGCGCCGGCGGCGATTCAGATGACCGAAAAAGGCAATGGCAAATTATTGGGCTGGGTCGGCGACGAAACGCCATGGCAGCCGGGTGTGGTGATTGCTTCAGCGAAGACGACGGATACGCGCGGCGACTTTATCCGCCGTTTCATTCGCGCCTTCGTTCGTGGCTCCAAGGACTTTCACGACGCCTTCACCGGCCCCGACGAGAAACGCCGCGACATGGCTGGTGCATCGGAAAATCTCGCCCTCATCGCCAAGCATCTCAACCAGCCGATCGATCAAGTGCGCAGCGCGATCACCTATATGGACCCGGAAGCGCGGCTCGACGTCAAAGACGTGATGCACCAGATCGACTGGTATGCCGCGCAAAAGCTGACGAAGGACAAGGTCGATGGCGAGAAGCTGATCGACCGGCGTTATGTGGTGGCGTTGCCGTAAGGCATTGGCACGGCGATCCAGCGTCCCTCGACTTCGCTCGGGATGAGGTGAAACCTCGCGCTGCAATTGCCTTTGCAGCGCAACTACTCTTTCCTCATCCCGAGCGAAGTCGAGGGACGCTGGATGTGAATGCAGCCTTAAAACACGCCCAAGCCGCGCAGCAGGATGCGGCGATAGAAGGACGACAGCACCGATGCGCTCAGCGCGACGACGATGAAGCTGAGGCAGGTGTCGATCACGCCGCGCAGCAGGAAGAATCCGACCGGCACCGTTTGGCCGTCCAGCCGGTCGAGATGAAATCCGACGAAGACGCCGCTCACCGCGACGGCGAAAATCATGATGACCGGAATGCAGGCGATGACGCAGCAAGCGAAAACGCGCCAGGTATTACCGCGCAGCGCGAGCCAACCCTCTTTCACGCCGATCGGCCGGCCATAGGCGGCGGCGGGAAAGAGCAGCGAACAACGCAAGGACGCGAACCACAATAGCCCGATCACCACGGCGGCAATCGGCGCGAAATAGAGCGGCGTCTTGGTGTCACTGCCGATCAGCATCGTCCCGACGAGGGCGGCCGAGATGGCATAGAGCACGAGCGAATAGAGGATGAAGCGAATCCAGGCGCCTTTGAAAATCCCGACTGGGCTTTGCCGCTCGCTGCTGAACAGCAACGATTGATGCCAACGTACCGCGAAGGCGTTGAAGGCGAACAATCCGACGAAGGCCTGCAATAAGTCCTGTGCGCCAAGGCCCATGCCTTCGCCGGGCCAGGTCGGCAGGCCAGGCAGACCGCGATAGACCTTCAGATAATCGGGCAGCAGCGTCGCGGCGAGAACGCAAAGCAACGGCAGCCAGGCGAGGTCGAGCAACAGATTGAGCCGGCCGAAGACCGACTTGTAAGCCTCGGCGGCCACGACCGCGACCGGCACTTTGATAGGTGTGCCGACATCCGGCATTGAGTGTCTCCCGCCCTTTGAAGGAGCGGAGCCTAGCGGATCGGTTGGAGCTTCGACAGGACCGCTTTGACGCGGGTCCAGGCTTAAGCGGCGTTTGAATCCCCCGCCGCCTTAGGCGGCGTTGGAGTCCAAAGCGTAGCCGGCGGCGCGGACAGTGCGGACCAGATCCTTGTGGCCGCCTTCGTTGAGGGCTTTGCGCAGGCGGCGGATATGGACATCGACGGTGCGCAATTCGACTTCGGCTTCGCGACCCCAGACGGCGTCGAGAAGCTGCTCGCGCGAGAAGACGCGGCCGGGCCGTTCGAGGAAGAAGCGCAACAGCCGGAACTCGGTCGGGCCCAGATGGATCGATTGCCCGGCGCGGCTGACGCGGTGCGCCGATAGATCGAGGCTCAGGTCGCCGAAACGCAGCACCTCGGCATTGGCGGCCGGTCGCGACCGGCGAATGACGGCGCGCAGCCGCGCGACCAATTCGGTGGTGCTGAAAGGTTTGACGACGTAATCGTCGGCGCCGCTATCGAGGCCACGAACGCGATCGCCTTCTTCGCCGCGCGCGGTCAGCATGATGATTGGCACTTCGCGCCAGGCCGGGCTGCGGCGGATCTGGCGGCATAACTCGATGCCGGAAATGCGCGGCAGCATCCAATCGAGCAAGACCGCGTCGGGAACTTCTTCTTTGAGATGCAGCAGGGCTTCCTCGCCGTCGCGCGCTTCGGCGACGGTGAAACCTTCCTTCTCAAGATTATAGCGGAGCAGAGTCAGCAGCGCCGACTCGTCTTCGACGACCAGAACGCGCGACTGCATCAACCACCGCCTCCCAGGCCACCATCGGATTCGGCATTGAGCGTCCGATCGCGCTTGGGGCGAATCTGGGTCAGCGGCTTGCCATGGACGAAGAAATACAGCGTCTCGGCGATGTTGGTGGTGTGATCGCCGATGCGTTCGATGTTCTTGGCCATGAACAACAGATGGGTGCAGGGCGTGATGTTGCGCGCGTCTTCGATCATGTAGGTCAGCAATTCGCGGAAGAGGCTCGTGTACATCTCGTCGAGCTCTTCGTCGCGCATCCAGACGGCCAGCGCTTTGTCCGCATCGCGCTCGACATAGGCGTCGAGCATGTCCTTCACCATCGTCTGGCACAGCGCGCCCATGCGCGGCAGCGCATAGACCGGCTTCACCGGTGCTGATTGGTTGAGAATGATCGAACGCTTGGCGACATTGGCGGCGTAATCGCACATCCGCTCGAGATCGGTCGAAGTTTTCAGCGCAGCCACGATCTGGCGCAGATCGCGCGCCATCGGCTGACGCAGTGCGAGAAGCCGCACGACCAGCGCCTCGACTTCCTGTTCCAATTCATCGACGCGGGTATCGGCTTCGATCACCGACGCGGCCAGGTCGCTGTCGCGTTTGATGACCGCATCGATCGCGGCGGTCAGTTGGCTTTCGGCCATGCCGCCCATTTCGGCGATCGTGTTGTCGAGCCGTTGCAGCTCTTCGTCGTAGCTCTTGATGATATGTTCAGCGACCATGTTTCGTCCTTTTGGGCTCGGCTCAGCCGAAGCGGCCCGTAATGTAATCTTCCGTCTGGCGTTCGCGCGGGTGCGTGAAGATCGATTCAGTTTCGTCGAACTCGACCAGCGAACCCAGATACATGAAAGCGGTGTAGTCGGAACTGCGCGCCGCTTGCTGCATGTTGTGCGTGACGATGACGATGCAATACTCGGACTTCAGCTCGGCGATCAGCTCTTCGACACGTTGCGTCGAGAGCGGATCGAGTGCCGAGCACGGTTCGTCCATCAGCAGGACAGAGGGTTTCACGGCGACGGCGCGGGCGATGCACAAACGCTGCTGCTGGCCGCCGGAAAGCGACAGGCCGCTTTGCTTTAGTTTGTCTTTGACTTCGTCCCACAAAGCGGCGCGGCGCAGCGCCTGCTCGACGCGGATGTCGAGATCCTGCGCGGGCAGCTTCTCGTAAAGACGAATGCCGAAGGCGATATTGTCGTAGATCGACATCGGGAACGGCGTCGGCTTCTGGAACACCATACCGATGCGCGCGCGCAGCAGATTGAGATCTTGTCCGGGGGCCAGGATATTGTGACCATCCACCAAAACTTCGCCGGTGACGTGCTGGCCCGGATAAAGGTCATAGATGCGATTGAGGATGCGCAGCAGCGTGGACTTGCCGCAACCCGACGGTCCGATGAAGGCGGTGACGCGCCGGTCGTAGATGTCGAGATTGATGCCTTTGAGAGCCTCGAAATTCTTGTAGTAGAAGCGCAGATCCTTGATCGCGATCTTGACCTCGGGCACGCCGCGCTCCGAGGTTGTGTTGATCGTGATCTTCGGCACGGTAACGGGTGTCGAGGGCGTCGCGGAGTGCGTGGGTGTCTGCACAGTGCTCACATCAATGGTCATTTGGTGGATCCACTCCAGCTCGCCAGCGTGCGGGCGACGATGTTGAGGATGAGAATGGTGAAGGTGATCAACAGCGCGCCGCCCCAGGCGAGGCGTTGCCAATCGGCGTAGGGGCTCATCGCGAACTGGAAGATCACGGCGGGAAGATTGGCCATCGGCGCATTCATGTTGGTGCTGCCGAATTGATTGTTGAGTGCGGTGAACAGCAGCGGCGCGGTTTCGCCGGCGATGCGGGCGATGGCCAGCATCACGCCGGTCATCATGCCTTGCAGCGCGGCGCGATAGGTGACCATCACGACGACTTTCCAAGCCGGTGCGCCGAGGGCGAAGGCCGCTTCGCGCAAACCGGACGGCACAAGGTTCAGCATGTCCTCGGTGGTGCGGACGACGACGGGAAGGACCAGGATCGCCAGAGCGATAACGCCGGCCCAGGCCGAGAAGTGGCCCATATTCACGACGACGACCTGATAAACGAAAAGGCCGATGACGATCGACGGCGCGCTCAGCAGGATGTCGTTGATGAAGCGCACGACCGGCGCCATCCAGCTGCCGCGGCTGTATTCCGCGAGGTATGTGCCGCACAGAATACCGACCGGCGTTCCGACCAGTGTCGCAACCAAGGTCATGACGACGCTGCCATAGATCGCATTGGCGAGGCCGCCGGTGCTGCCTGGCGGCGGCGTGGTTTGGGTAAAGGTCGCGAGAGTCAGGGCGGGAATGCCCTCCGCCAGCAGCGAGCCAAGGATAAAGAAGAGGATCAGCAGGCCCAGCCCCGTTGCACCCAGCGACAGGGCGAGGATGACGAAGTTGGTGGCGCGGCGGCGGTTATAGAGGCTCATTTCGCGGACCGGCGATCGAGGCGCAGCAGCATAAGCTTGGCGGCGGCCAGGACGATGAAGGTGATGACGAAGAGGATAAAGCCAAGTTCGATCAGCGCCGAAGAATAAAGAGCGCCGGTCGCCTCGGTGAATTCATTGGCGAGCGAGGCCGAGATCGTCGTGCCCGCCGCCAGCAACGAAGGGCTGATCTTGTGCGCGTTACCGATAACGAAGGTGACGGCCATGGTCTCGCCGAGGGCGCGGCCGAGGCCCAGCATCACGCCGCCGACCACGCCGACGCGGGTGTAAGGCAGGACGATGTCGCGTACGACTTCCGAGGTGGTGCAGCCGAGACCGTAAGCGCTTTCGCGCAGGATGACCGGCACGGTCGAGAAGACGTCGCGCATGACCGAGGCGATAAAGGGCAGGACCATCACGGCGAGGATGAAGCCGGCAGTCAGCACGCCGAGGCCCAGCGGCGCGCCGCCGAAAAGGATGCCGATGATCGGAATGTCGCCGAACACGACTTTAAGGAACGGCTGCACCGTCAGCTGAAGGAATGGCGCCAGAACGAACAAGCCCCAGATGCCGTAGATGATGCTGGGGATCGCGGCCAACAACTCGATCAGCGTGCCTATCGGGCGGCGCAGGACTGGCGGGCAC
Organism: uncultured Rhodospirillales bacterium; assembly: GCA_903822185.1. Lineage (GTDB taxonomy): Bacteria > Pseudomonadota > Alphaproteobacteria > ATCC43930 > CGMCC-115725 > CAIKMD01. Next base: position 73,549 of record CAIJOA010000046.1, read on the forward strand.
AGCTCGGTCAAGAAGATCGCGACGCCCAGAGCCAGGGGGACGCCGATAAGCATGGCGATCAGCGAGGTGATAAGCGTGCCGTAGATCGCCGGGGCGCCGCCGAAGCGCTCTTTGACCGGGTTCCAGGACTGGTCGAACAGGAAGCCGAAGCCGAAGGTTTTGGTTGCCGGCCACGCGCCGATCGCCAGGGACACCAGGATTGCGCCCAGAAGGGCCAATACGGCCAAGGCGAAAAACTTTGTAGTTCCCCGAAAAAGGGTATCTTGAAGCTGCTGCAGCCGCATGCGATTGCTCGGTTTCGACAGACCGATGACGGAATCTACCATGTTTCTTTTGCGCCGCCGCGATCCAGGATCACGAGCTTTGCCCCCACTCCATGCCGGCCAATGGCCAAATTTCTGGCTCGCTACCTTGATGCAAAGAAGTACCCGGGCTCGGTTGCGGTTTTATGACAGCCAATGGGTCGCATGACGCCCGAATCTCGGCGAATTTAAGAATTTGCCACCGGCAGATGAACCGTAAAGGTCGAGCCTTTTCCCAGCTCGCTGTCGATGTCGAGCACGCCGCGATGGTGGCTGACGATGTGTTTGACGATCGCGAGGCCCAGCCCGGTGCCGCCCAACTCGCGCGACCGTGCCGGATCGACCCGGTAAAACCGCTCGGTCAGCCGCGGCAGGTACTCGCGGGCGATGCCGCCGCCATGGTCGCGCACGGCGACGGCAACGGCCGCACTTCGCTGGCCGGCGCGCTCGGTCGGCAGTGTCCGGGCCGAAGGCGCGACGGTGACGAGGATGTCGGTGCCGGGGACGCTGTATTTGATCGCGTTGTCGAAGAGGTTCTGGAACACCTGCATCAACTCGTCCGGATCGCCCAGCACCGGCGGCAGGTCGGGCGCGATGGCAAAGGCGAAGCGCATCTGCCGCGCCGCTGCCCGCTGCTCCAGCGTGTCGGCGACCGCGTGCAGCACGCCGCCGATATCGATGGCGGCGGTCGGGGCGCGATGCTCGTTCATCTCTATCCGCGACAGCGACAACAGATCATCGACCAGCCGCGCCATGCGCGCGGCCTGCTCGCTCATGATGGCGAGGAAACGTTCGTGCGCCGCTGCGTCGTCCTTCGCTGGACCGCGCAGTGTTTCGATGAACCCGACCAGCGAGGCCAGCGGCGTGCGCAATTCGTGACTGGCATTGGCGACGAAATCGGCGCGCAGGTTTTCGGCCCGCCTTATCTCGGTCAGGTCGTGCAGCATCATCACCGCTGCCGCGCCCTCTGCTGTCGGCGATGACAGCGGCGCCAGCCGCGCGGAAAGATGACGCTCGATCGGGCTGGTGATGCCGAACTCGACGACGCGCTCGCCTTCGCCGCGCAACACGGCGTCAGTCGCCGCCAGCACGGCGGGATGACGCAGCGTGCCGGCTAGATCGCGATCGGCTAGGCGCTCGCCGAACAATTTCATTGCCGCCTCGTTGGCACGGACGATGCGCCGGCGTTGATCGATCAGCAGAAGCGGCTCGGGAATCGCGGTTTCGACAGCGCGCGCGGCGGCGAGTTCGGATGTGCGTTGCTGCATCGCGCTGCGCGTGCTGCGAATCCAGCGTCCCAGTGTCAGCCACAACTCGCGCGCCAACGGACTCCAGGTGCGAACCTCGGGCGTTGCGTTTTCATCCGCCGCGATGGCGCGGATTGCGGCTTCGATATCGTGAATGCCGTTCAGCAGCGGGCGGAACAACAGAACCAGCAGACCGTAACCGACGATCGCGGCGATCAACGCCGGGCCGACATCGAGCGCATCGAACAGCACGAGGCCGAACAACACGACGAACAACGGCAGCGCAAGAAACGCCGTGCCCAGCAGCAAGCGCGGCAGGTTTCGCATCATGACCAAATTGTTACATCGAGAAGGGAAACGGCATGGTGTGAATCGAAGCCGCGGCTTGATTCACACCACGTCATAAGGTCAGCGCCAGCGAAGCAGCACGCGCTCCAATGCCGTCAGCCCTGCGCCGAAGCCGAGACCGAGGATCGAGAGGATGACGACGCCGGCCATCAGATCGTCCGACTGCATCAGGTTGCCGGCGGTCAGCAGGAATGCGCCGATGCCGTATTGCGCGCCGATCATTTCGGCGGCGACGACGAGAAGAAGGGCGGTCGAGACCGAGATGCGGAAGCCGGCGAGGATGCCCGGCAAGGCCGACGGTAAAAGAACTTTCCAGACGATCGAGCGCGTCGGCAAGTTGAAGCTCTGCGCCATGGCGATGAGATTGCGCGGCACGGAATCGACACCGGCCAGGGTCGCGATCACGGTCGGAAAGAACACGCCCGAAGCGATGGTGACGACCTTCGGCGTCTCGCCGATGCCGAGCCACAAGATAAGAAGCGGCAACAAGGCGATCTTCGGCACCGGATAGATCGCTGACACCAGCGGCATGCCGATGGCGCGCCCGGCCGAGGTAAGGCCCATGCTGACGCCGACGATCAGGCCAAGGCCCGAGCCGATCAGCCAGCCCGAACCGATACGGGCGAGCGAGATCGAAAGATGCTTCCACAAATCGCCGCTGACCGTCAGTTGCCACAAGGCTTCGACGATGCTCGCGGGCGACGGCAGGAACACCGGGTCGATCCAGCCGGCCGAAATCGCGAGCTGCCACAGGGCGATGATCCCGGCAAAAGCGATCCAGGAATAAGCCGGCTTCGGCATGGCGATGAAGCCGCCGCCACGGAACGCGACCTCGCGGCGAACCGATGCGCCGCCTGCTGTGATTTCAGTCATGGATCACCTCTCTATCGGCCACCGAGGCCTCGTCACGGATCAACGACCAGAGCCGGTCGCCCAGTTCGGCGAGCGGGGCGAGCGCGGCTTTATTCGTGCGCTCCAATTGCGGGATCGGAATAGTCAGCACTTCTTTGATCCGTCCCGGCCGGCGCGACAATACCACGACCCGGTCGGCGAGGCGCAAAGCCTCTTGGAAATTATGCGTGATGTAGATGCCCGCCATCCGCTCGTGCAGCAGCAGGTCGAGGAAATCTTCCATAAGCAGATCGCGCGTCTGGGCATCGAGCGCCGACAGCGGCTCGTCCATCAGCAGCACGGCGGGCTTCACGACGAGGGCGCGGGCGATGCCGACGCGCTGGCGCATGCCGCCGGAAAGCTGCTTCGGGAGGGCCTTGGCGAAATCCGACAGGCCGGTGCGCTGTAGGGCGTCGGCGATGCGGGCCTGGCGGTCGCTCGTCGATAATTTGTGATGTTCGAGCGGCAGCCCGACATTCTGCTCGACCGTGCGCCAGGGCAGCAGGGCGAAATCCTGGAAGATGAAGGTCAGCGGATTGAGGCAATCCGGCGGGGCATTGCCTTCAAGGAAGACCTTGCCCTCGGACGGCTTGAGGATGCCGCCGGCAATTCCCAGCAAAGTCGATTTGCCGCAACCAGACGGCCCGATGACGGCGACGATCTCGCCTTCGCGGACCTGGATCTTGATGTCCTCGAGGACAAGCAGGTCGTCATAGGAGTGACGTTTGACGTCGATAATTACATCCATAGCGGGGTCTTCGTTCTCCGGACGCTCACTTTTGCGGATAGGGGATCATATAGCGCTTATCGATCATGTCTTCGGGATTGAATTCGCCCTTTACCATCCCCTGGGCGCGATACCAGGCAATCTGATGCAGGATATCCTTCACGTCGACTCGTTCGTCAGGATCGGCATAGGCCAGCGCGGTACTCACCTCGGCATCGGTCTGGCCGATCGCCTTGGCGATAATCGCGATCATCTCGGCGGTCTGGGGACCGTTCTTGGGTAATTCGTCGGGGCCGGTCACCGCATCGTGATACAGCCGCGCGCCCTTGCGATAGGCATTCATGAAGCGTTTGACCATGTCGCCGCGGGTATCGGCGGTCTTGGCCGAAATGAAGGTGGCGCCCAACTGCCACGTCGTCTCGTCGCCGACCCATGCCAACACTTTGGCCTGGCCGCGCTGCACGACCGGCAGGCCCGAGGTGCTGGGGACCATCGCGATATCGACCGATCCACCGGCGACGGCGGACGCGGCGTTGGGATTCGATTGCAGCGGCTCCAGATGGACCGTCTGCATGTCGAAGCCATATTTCTCGGCGGCCAAGGCAAGGCTGTAATGAAAAGCCGAGCCGACGGTGGTGAAGGCGACCGAATGGCCGGGTATGTCTTTGACTGTCTTGAGGCCCGCGGCGGCGGCTTTTTCCGAGACGAAATAGCCGAGGCCGTGGAAGCCAGGCACCTCGCGCGAATGGGCGCCGATGATTTTGAGCGCGCCCTGCCCGGCTAGCGCATAGAAGCCGCCGGTGAAACCGGTGACGCCGACATCGATATCGCCTGAAACGACGGCCACGGCGACCGGCTGCGCGGCTTCGAAGAAAACGACCTGTGGGTCGATCCCTTCAGCGGCGAAAAATCCTTTGGCCACAGCGACATAGACGGGGGCGGCAGTGGTCGATTTGGCGACGCCGATCTTGACGGTTTCGGCATCGGCGGATGAGGCAGCGCAAAGCAGCGCGGCCACGCAAAGCGCAGCGGCGGCACGGCCGAACGGCGCCGTTTGCTTGCTCGTTGTCACGAGCCTCCCCTTCGTCATATCCGTCTCGTTGGGCGGATTTCTTAACATGGTCACCGGGCGAGGATAAAGGCTCGCCGTCGGCCGGTCCACGCGTTGTTGCGGTTTTGGCTGCCGGTTTACGGCATCACCAGGGTGTAGCGTTTGTCGATCAGGCTGTTCACGTCGATATCGGCTTTCAGCATGCCCTGCTCTTTGTACCAGGCGGCCAGCTTGGCGAAATTCGCCGGCACCATGCGGCCCTGGGAATCGATGAAGGGCACGCCTTTCTTGATCACGTCGGGCGTCTGCTGCAGGTATTTCGACAGGATGCCGATCACCTCGTCGGCGTTAGGACCGTCGTGGCGCTTGTCGTTCGCGTCGGCAAAGGCGTCGTGATAATAGGCCATCGCCTTGCGGTAGCCGGCGAGATAGCGCTTCACCAGATCGCCGCGCTCGTTGGCCGTTTTAGTTGATGTAAACAACGTTTCGACCTGCTGACGGCCCAACTCGTCGCCGACCCAGCCGAGCAATCGCGCCCCGCCCTTTTCGATCACGGCATAAGCCGGCGCCACGGTCTGAACGCCGATATCCGCCTGGCCGCTGGTCAGCGCCGACGCGACGTTCGGGTTGGCTTGCAACAACAGGACATGGACGTTCTTGAAATCGATGCCGTATTTCTCGGCGGCAAGGCCCAGGACGTAATGCAGCGGCGTGCCCGATTGGGTGATCGCGGCATTCTTGCCGGCGATGTCCTTCAAGGAATGAAGCCCCGCGTCGTAGGCCTGGTTCGAGACGAGGAAGCCGGTGCTCTGAAAGCCCGGCGTTTCCCAGGTGCCCGAGGTCAGGAACTTGAACGTCCCCTGCGCGGCCAGATTGAAGAAGGCGGCGGTCGCGCCGGTATTGGCGAAATCGAGATCGCCCGAGGCGACGCCCAGCGCCAGCGGCGGCGCGGATTCAAAGAAGACGATTTCGACGTCGATGCCCTCGGCGGCGAAGAAGCCCTTATCGACGCCGATATAGCTGGGGCTGCCGCCTAGCGACCGGACGACGCCGGCTTTGACGTGATCGTTGGCGAAACTGGCGGAAAGACTGCCGGTCAGGGCGATCGCCACACTGGCAAGAGCCACCGCGGCGCGGCGGCAAAATTTCAGGCTGGTCATGGCGTTTCTCCCAGGCGGGCACTTGTTTGTTGTCCACAGTTTAAGTGGCCGATGCGTTTTCAAGCAAGGCGGCCGGGTGCTAACCTTGCGCCATGCCGCCCGAGGGCCTCGAGGATAAATCCCCCCCTGTTGCCGTGTCCGCCGCCTCGACCGAGGTGACGCCGGCGCTGGCGCAATATCTCGATCTCAAACGCGCCCATCCCGATGCGCTGCTGTTCTACCGCATGGGCGATTTCTACGAATTGTTCTTCGACGATGCGGTCAAAGCCTCGGCCGCGCTCGATATCCAGCTGACCAAGCGCGGCAAGCACGAGGGCGAAGACATCCCGATGTGCGGCGTGCCCGTCCACGCCGCCGAGGCTTATCTGTCTCGCCTCATTCGTAAGGGCTTCCGCGTCGCTGTCTGCGAGCAGATGGAAGACCCAAGCGAAGCCAAGAAGCGCGGCAACAAGGGACCGCTGCGCCGCGCCGTCGTCCGCATCGTCACGCCTGGCACGTTGACGGAAGACGCGCTGCTGGATGCGCGACGGCATAATTATCTCGCGGCGCTGGCCGAGGCCGGGGGTTCGTTTGCGCTCGCCTGGCTCGATCTATCGAGTGGCGAATTCGCGACGCAGGAGATCGCGGCGGATGCGTTGGGCGCGGCGTTGGCGCGGATCGATCCCGGCGAATTGCTGTTGCCCGAGCGTGTGCTGGCACGGCCCGAATTGTTCGAGTTGTTCAACGATCATAAGGCGAGCCTGACGCCGTTGCCGAATGCGCGCTTCGACAGCGAGAACGGGCGCAAGCGTCTCGAAGCCTTGTACGGCGTTCGCGAACTGGCGGGCTTCGGTCAGTTTCTCCGTGCCGAAGTCGCGGCGGCAGGGGCGCTGGTCGATTACGTCGAGCTGACGCAGCAGGGAAAAATTCCGGCGCTCAGCGTGCCGCGCCGTCTCGGCGCCGGTGATGTGATGGAGATCGACGCGGCGACGCGGCGCAATCTCGAACTCACCGAAACACTGACCGGTGAACGTCAGGGCAGCTTGCTTGCCGCGATTGACCGCACGGAAACCGGTGCGGGCGCGCGGCTGCTCGCCGATTATCTCGCCGCACCGCTGACTGATCCGGTGTTGATCGAACAACGTCTCGATGCGGTCGCGTTCTTTGTCGGCAGCGAACGCTTGCGCGAGAATGTGCGCGCGATTTTGAAACGTTGCGCCGACATGGCACGTGCCATGGCGCGGCTGGGCCTCGGGCGCGGTGGTCCGCGCGATATGGCGGCGCTGCGCGATACGCTGGCTCAAGCAGCGGTGTTGCGGCCGATGTTGCGCGCCGTCGATTTCGGCGTGCCGCCCGCGCTCGTCGCGTCGATCGAGAATGATCTCGGTGAACATGAAGCGTTCGTCGATCGGTTGCGCCGCGCGCTCGCCGCCGAACTGCCGGTGCTGACCCGCGATGGCGGTTTCATCGCGCCGGGCTATGCGGCGGAACTCGATACGCTTAAAGGCTTGCGCGACGAAAGCCGTCAGCTCGTTGCCGGTCTGCAGACGCGGTATGCCGGGGAAACCGGCGTGACCAATTTGAAGATCCGGCACAACAATGTGCTCGGCTATCACATCGATGTGACGCCGGCGCATGCGCCGAAGATGGGCGACGGCTTCATCCATCGCCAGACGCTCGCATCGTCGGTGCGGTTCTCGACCGTCGAACTGGGCGAGCTTGAAAGCAAGATTGCCTCGGCCGCCGACAAGGCGCTGGCGCTTGAACTCAAACTTTTCGAAGACCTCGTCGGTGAAGCAAAAGCGCGCAGCGTCGAAATCGCCCGTGCCGCCGCCGCGTTGGCGGCGCTGGATGTTGCGACGGCGCTTGCCGAACTCGCCGTCACCGAGCGCTATGCGCGGCCCCGCATCGACGACAGTTTCGCCTTCACCATCCGTCAGGCGCGTCATCCGGTGGTCGAGATGGCGCTGCGCCGGTCGCAGGGCAAAAGCTTCGTCGGCAATGATTGCGAATTGTCGGCGGCGCAATGTCTCTGGCTGCTGACCGGTCCGAACATGGCCGGCAAAAGTACGTTCCTGCGGCAGAACGCGCTTATCGCCGTGCTGGCCCAGATGGGTTCGTTCGTGCCGGCGGAATCCGCGCATCTCGGCGTCGTCGATCGGCTGTTCAGCCGCGTCGGCGCGGCCGACGATCTGGCCCGCGGCCGCTCGACCTTCATGGTCGAGATGGTCGAGGCGGCGGCGATCCTCAATCAGGCGGGTCCCCGCGCGCTGGTCATTCTCGACGAGATTGGGCGCGGCACCGCGACCTACGACGGGCTCTCGATCGCCTGGGCGGCGGTCGAACATCTGCACGACAACAACCGCTGCCGCGCCCTGTTCGCGACGCATTATCACGAGCTGACTGCCCTTGCCTCGAAGCTCGACCGGCTCGCCTGCTACACGATGCGGGTGAAGGAATGGCAGGGCGATGTCGTGTTTCTGCACGAAGTCGCGCCCGGCGCGGCGGACCGGTCTTATGGCATCCATGTGGCGAAACTGGCGGGGCTGCCGCCAGCGGTGATCGCCCGCGCGGAGCAGGTGCTGACGACGCTCGAAAAAGGCGATCAGAACGGGGCGTTGACCCGGCTGGCCGAAGACCTGCCTCTTTTTGCGGCAATGAAACCGCCCGCCGAGACGGTGCTGGCGGAGCCGACCGCGCTGGATACGCTTCTCGATAGTCTTAGCCCGGACGAACTGTCGCCGCGCGATGCACTAGATATGGTCTATCGGATCAAAGCAGCCGCAGCCGAGAAATAACCCTCTCCGCTTTAGGGGAGAGGGAGGGGCCTGCGCGAAGCGCGGGAGGGTGAGGTGTTTCATCCCATATGTGGCTACCCCCTCACTCTGCCCTCTCCCCCAAGGGGGCGAGGGTTCAATTTGAATGGTGGCGTGCTTCACACGCGACAGCTTAACGCTTCAAGGATAAAATGACCGGATGAGCGATATTCCGAATCAACGCGCCATCATCGACCGCCGGGCGGTCGCGGGACAACTGACGGCCCTCGCCGAAGCCAAGTCATCGCCCGATCGCAAAGAGATCGCTGCGATCCTCAAGGCGGCGCTGGTCGCCGGCCGTGGCGAGGTGAAAAAGCGTTTCGATGCCGGGGCCTCGGGCACCGATGCGGTCCATGCGCTGTCGTTCCTGACCGATCAGGTCATTCGCCTGCTCTACGATTTCGTCACCACGCATATTTATCCGATTTCCAATCCGACCGAGGGCGAGCGCATGTCGCTGATCGCCGTCGGCGGTTATGGCCGTGGCGAGCTCGCGCCTTTTTCGGATATCGATCTGCTGTTCCTCACCTCGTACAAGGTGACGCCGCATACCGAACAGGTCGTCGAATATATTCTCTATGCGCTCTGGGATTTGGGATTGAAGGTCGGGCAATCGACGCGCTCGGTCGAAGAGACCCTGCGCCAGGCGGAAGCCGATCTGACGATCCGCACCGCCGTACTCGAGGCGCGTTACATCTGGGGCGATCAAGGTTTGTTCGACGAGATGCGCCGCCGCTTCGACAGCGAATTGGTGCGCAAGACCTCGGCGGCTTTCATCGAGGCGAAGCTCGCCGAACGCGATCAGCGCCATCAGCGCCTTGGCGATTCACGCTATCTGGTCGAACCGAACGTCAAGGAAAGCAAAGGCGGTCTGCGCGATCTCCACACGCTGTTCTGGATCGCGAAATATGTTTACCGGGTCGATAGCATCGACAAGCTGGTCGATCTCAAAGTGCTGTCCTCCGAAGAGGCGCATCGGTTCGAGCGGGCGCAGAATTTCCTTTGGACGGTGCGCTGCCATCTTCACTTCATCACCGAACGCGCCGAGGATCGCCTGACCTTCGACCGGCAGCGTGAAATCGCCGAGAGCATGAACTACACCGATCATGCCGGCACGCGCGGCGTCGAACGGTTCATGAAGCATTACTTCCTGATCGCCAAGGATGTCGGCGATCTGACGCGTATCTTCTGCGCCTTGCTCGAATCTGAACATAAGCATCAGGCGCGCTTCTCGCTGACGCGCTGGGCGTTCGGCAAACGCACGGTCGAAGGCTTCTCGGTCGATGCCGGACGGCTCGATGTCGCCAGCGACGATCAGTTCATTACCGATCCGGTCGCGCTCATCCGCCTGTTCCGCGTCGCGCAGAAGGAAGGCCTCGATATCCATCCGCATGCGCTGCGGCTGATTACCCAATCGCTGAAGCTGATCGACAACAACCTGCGCACCGATCCCGAGGCTAATCGACTCTTTGTCGAAATCCTGACCTCGAAAAATTCCGATCCCGAAGTGGCGCTGCGCTGGCTCAACGAGGCGGGGGTGTTCGGCCGTTTCGTGCCCGACTTCGGCCGTGTCGTCGCGCAGATGCAGTACGACATGTATCACGTCTATACGGTCGATGAGCATTCGCTGTTCGCGATCGGCATCCTGCATCAGATCGAAACCGGTGCGCTTAAAGACGAATTGCCGTTGGCGACGACGGTCTTCCCGACGATCGATTCACGCCGCTCGCTCTATCTCGCTGTCCTGCTGCACGACATCGCCAAAGGCCGCGGCGGCGATCATTCGGTATTGGGCGCGCAGGTCGCCGAGAAGCTGGGACCGCGTCTCGGCTTCACGGCGGAAGAAATCGAAACCGTCTCCTGGCTCATTCGCTGGCATCTGCTGATGAGCAACACGTCGTTCAAATTCGATATCGATGATCCGAAGACGATCAACGACTTCGTCGAGAAGGTGCAGTCGCCGGAACGGCTGAAGCTTTTGTTGATCCTGACCGTCTGCGATATCCGTGCCGTCGGGCCGAAGGTCTGGAACGGCTGGAAGGCCGCGTTGCTGCGCGAGCTTTATCATCGTTCGTTGGAACAGATGTCGGGCGGCGTCGATGCGACGGCGCGCGATCAGCGGGTGAAGAACGCACAAGAGGTGGTCAAGAAACTGCTCGGCGATTTTACGCCCACCGATATCGGATCATATCTCGCCAAGGGCTATCCGCTTTATTGGCTGTCCTTCGACGCGCAAAGTCAGGCGCGTCATGCCCGGCTGATGCGCGAGGCCGAACGCAGCGGAGCGCCGCTGGTCGTCGATACACGGGTCGATCCGTCGCGTGCCGTGACCGAAGTCACGCTTTATACCGCCGATCATCCTGGCCTCTTCTCGCGCATCACCGGCGCGTTGGCGCTGGCCGGCGCCAACATCGTCGATGCGAAGATTCACACCATGACCAACGGCATGGCGCTCGATACGTTTTGGGTGCAGGACCGGTCGGGCGCGGCGTTCGATCAGCCGCAAAAACTCGCCAAGTTGTCGGTGATGTTCGAAAACGTTCTGATGGGCAAGGTCAAACCGCAACTCGAACTCGAAGCACCCGAAAAAGTGCCGAGCCGCACGCGTGTCTTCACCGTGCCGCCGCGTGTGCTGATCGATAACAACGCCTCGGGCACCTACACGGTGATCGAGGTCAATGGCCGCGACCGGCCCGGCTTGTTGTTCGAAGTGACGCGCGCCCTGACGCAACTCAACCTGCAGATTTCCAGCGCAAAGATTTCGACCTTCGGTGAAAAGGTCATCGACGTTTTCTATGTGAAGGATCTCTTCGGCCATAAGGCGCTGCATGAAAAGAAGCTCGCCGATATTCGCGAGCATCTTGGCGAAGTGCTGACCGAACCCGCGGCGCGCAAAGCGGCGAAGGAAAAAGCGCTCGCCAAAGACGACGCGGTCCCCGCCGAGTAACGAACGGCCGTAACCGCTTCTAGGATTCGACGGATTGTTTCGGCGTTGCGTCGGCAGGTTTTGCCATCGGCGGTCCACCGCGCACGCGCAACGGTAATTCTTCCAGGAACCACGCCAGGACAAAGCCGAGGGCGCAGATCACCGCGCCGGCGGCATAGACGTAATGGAACGAGCGGCCGAAGCTTTCGACCACCGCTTGCTGGCCGCGCGGCGACAAAGTCGCGATCACCGCCGGCCCCCCATGCAGCAACGCGCTGGTGCTGACGCCCGTCGTTTCCGCACCAGGTGCGGTGAGGCCGGCAAAGAGGATCGCGCCCATCAGGGCGACGCCGAACGAGCCGCCCATCGAGCGGAAGAAGGATGTCATCGACGTCGCGACGCCCATGTCGCGTTGATCGACCGCGTTCTGCACCGCGATCGACACCATCGGCCCGGCGGGGCCAAGCCCGATCCCCATCAGCATCATCAACAGCACGTAATAGATCGCCGGCGTGTCGCGGGTGACTTCGAGGAAACCGATGAACGAGGCAAAGCCGAATACCAGTCCGATCAGCGGCACCAATTTGTATTTGCCGGTCCAGCGGATGAAGCGTCCGGCGGCCAGCGCGCCGATGGTGATGCCGACGACCAGCGGCGTGATGAGGAGGCCCGAATTGCTGGCGGTCGCGCCGATCACGACCTGAAGGAACAGCGGCAGGAAGATTGTCGCCCCGACCGAGGCCGCGCCCATCAGGAAGCCGATGGTGTTGCCGACGGTGAAGACGTTCATGGTGAAAAGCCGCAGCGGCATGATCGGGTCCTGCGCCCGCCGCTCCTGTGCCACCAGCAGCGCCAAGAGCACAATGGCGGCGCCCATGAGGCCAAGGATCACCGGCGAACTCCACGGGAACTCGGTGCCGCCCCAGGTGGTGATCAGCAGCAAGGCGACGATCGCCGGCACCATCAGCAGCGCGCCGAGATAATCGATCTTCTTCGGCCCGCCGCGGATCGGCAGCTTTTTGAGAGCGGTGTTGCAGATCAGCAGCGACAGCACCGCGATCGGCAGGTTGATCCAGAACACCCAGCGCCAGGACAGGACATCGACCAGGAACCCGCCCAGCACCGGGCCACCCAACGTCGCTAGACTCCAGACGCCCGAGAAATACGCCTGATAGCGGCCCCGCTCGCGCACGGGGACGATGTCGGCAACGATCGTCATGGCCAACGAAATCAGCCCGCCGCCACCCAGCCCTTGAATGGCACGGGCGGCGATCAACTGGCCCATGGTCTGCGCCAGCCCGCCGCCGATCGAGCCTAATAAGAAGAAGCACACCGCGATCAGGAACATCGGCCGCCGGCCGTAGAGATCGCTCAGCTTGCCATAGATCGGGGTCGCTGCCGTCGCGGTCAGCAGATAGCCCGACACAGCCCAGGACATCAGCGCGATGCCGTGCAGCTCGCCGGCCATCACCGGAAGGGCGGTCGCGACGATGGTCTGATCGACCGCGCCCAGGAACATGCCAAGCATGGTACCGCTGAGCATGTGCATGATATCGCGGTGGCTAAAGCTCACCGGCGCGGGATGGGGAGGGTGGGGCATGATGGAAATCTATGCCTTGGCCGCGACCTTGGCGAGAAACAAAGCCTCAAGGCACCGCTGCGCTGTACGCATTACTTTATAAGAATTCAAAACTGGCCCGTAACTTATACGAGTCATTGGCAGGACTGATTTCTCGCGGGCAGGGTGCCGTTGAATGTGCCGATTGGCCTCCCCACACCGGCACAGGGCAGCCAACACATTAAAACTATGAGAAAATTCCTGTTGCAAATGACTCGCAGTTGCACTTAATTTCGCCACCATGCGAATGCGAATTAATCTTAGAACGCGATGACCGTGCCCTTACCCCCTGCCGCCACCGAGTCACAGCCGGCCGACGCTGCCGCGCCGCGACTCGTCACCAGCGAGTCCCTTCTCGAAGGGCAGCGCGAACTTCTGATTCAACACGGGTCGGAACAATACCGGCTTCGCCTCACGACCAACAACAAGCTGATTCTCGTGAAGTGACCTCCCGTCGTTTCTTTCTCCCCAAGCCAGCCAATCCGTCGTGTGTCGGTCAGCCAGCCAGGAATCCTCGTTCATTTTTCTTGGAGCTGCCCGCCATGGCCTCACAGCATCTTCGCCTTCTTGCCTCAAGTTCCTTCGTCGCGCTGCTGGCGGGGATGACTCCGTCCTTCGCCCAGACCTCCGACAATGGACCGGTCGCCCTGCCGACCGTCTCGGTCGGCGGCACGGTGCAACAGAACTATAAGGTCGATACGCCGACGATCCTCAAACTGACCGAGCCGTTGCGCGATACGCCGCAATCGATCGACGCGATTCCGAAACAGCTTCTCGATGACCAGGGCGTCACGACCCTGCGCGATGCGTTGCGCAACGTGGCGGGCGTCAGCCTCGCAGCCGGTGAAGCCGGCGCCCAGGGCGATAATCTCACCCTGCGCGGCTTCACGGCGCGCAACGATATCTATCTCGACGGTATGCGCGATTTCGGCAGCTATTATCGCGATCCCTTCAACTATGATGGCATCCAGGTCCTGAAGGGTCCGTCCTCGATCCTCTTCGGCCGCGGTTCGACCGGCGGCGTCATCGAACAGGACAGCAAGCAGGCCGGCCTCACGCCCTTCGCCAACGCCTCCGTCTCACTCGACACCGCCAGCATGCGGCGTGCAACCCTCGACGTGAATCAGCCGCTGGGCTTCATGGGTTCGGGTGCGGCGTTCCGCATCAACTTGATGGGGAACGACAACATGGTCGCCGGCCGCGACACGGGCGACTGGGCACGTTTCGGCATCGCGCCAACCCTCGCCTTCGGTCTCGGCACCGATACGCGGTTGAACCTCAGCTATCTGCATCAGACCGAATACGACGTGCCCGATTACGGTCTGCCGTGGGTCTATTCGGGCGGCGCTGGGTCGCACAGCATCGCGACAGTCGCCAATGTGCGCGGCGCCAATTACTACGGCTTCACCAGCGGCAACTATCTGCGCACCAACGTCGATATCGCGACGGCGAAGTTCGAGCATGATTTCAATGAGTACGTGACGTTCAGCGACCGCCTCCGTTATGGGCATTACGCACGTCAGGCGACAATTACCGAGCCCCAAATCGACGCGGCAAACGGTGGCACCCAGCTTGTTACGCCGGGCACGCCGCTTTCGACGCTCAACGTGACGCGAAACCAGATCGTCACGCGCAGTCTCGAGACGTTCACGTCAAACCAGTCCGACGCGACGATCAAGTTCTTGACCGGCGACATTGGCCATACGGTTGTTGCCGGTGTCGAGCTTACCCGCGAGACATCGAATCCGACCCGCTACACGACTGTCAATTCAACGCCTGCGTCGAGCCTGACGCCTTTGAACAATCCCAATCCGGGACAGCCTTACAACGCGACGACGTTTCTCGGATCGCGGACGCAGGACACCTCTTGGGGCGAAGCGGTCTATGGCCTCGATACGATCAAGCTCGGCAAGCAATGGGAATTCATTGCCGGTGCCCGCTTCGATCGCTTTGCGTCGGAATACCGCCAAGTCAGCTACAATCAAGCCGGTGCTACTACGGGTGTGATTGCCGGTCATCCGGTCGATATGCTGCCAAGCTATCGCGCTGCGATCGTCTATAAGCCGCTCGAGAACGGCAGCATCTATTTCGATTACGGCACCTCGTTCAATCCCTCCGCCGAAGCTTTGTCGATCTCGGTTGCGACAGCCAGCCTTGCGCCGGATAAGAATCGTACCTTCGAACTCGGCACCAAATGGGATCTGTTCCACGAGCAGCTGCAGATCCGCAGCGCGGTTTATCGGACGAATAAGTACAATGTCCGCGAAGTCGATCCGAACAATTCGTCTTTTAATATCCTTGCTGGCGATGCGCGCGTCGATGGTTTCGAGTTTGAAGTCACCGGACATATCACCGAGGCGTGGCAAGTCTATTCGGGCTATTCGTACATTTACAGCGTGATCGACAAGACGCCGGTTACCGGTCTCGGCAGCGATATCGGGAATCATCTCGCCAATGTGCCGGCGCATACCTTCAACCTTTGGACGTCGTACATCCTACCTTGGTACAACGTTCAGGTCGGCGGCGGCATGAATTATGTCGCTGCGCGTTACGCGCAATCGACACCGCGTCTCGTCTGCTCGCCGGCGGCGACCACCTGTACCGCGACAACGGCGGGTGCGACGGCCTTCATCGGTAAGTTGCCAGGCTATGCCGTCTTTAATGCGATGGTGAAGTATCCGGTCAACGAGAAGCTTGATGTTCAGGTGAACATCAACAACCTCTTCGACAAATTCTATTACGACACCATCCACCCGTCGCATGTCATCCCGGGCGCAGGCCGCACGGCGATGTTCACTGCGAACTACAAGTTCTAAGAGGAGCGCGCGACCGGCCAATGTTGCTGCAAGTCCCGAAAGTCCTAACGCCCGAGCAAGTGGCCCAATGCCGCGCTGCTCTGGCGCGGGCGGATTGGACGGACGGCAGGGCGACGGTCGGTCATCTCGGCGAGAAGGTGAAGCGCAACCGGCAGGTGCCCGAAGGTCATCCGATCGGGCGCGAAGTTGGCGACATCATTCTCGCGGCGCTGGAACGCAACGCGTTGTTCATCTCGGCAGCTTTGCCGTTGAAGGTCTGCCCGCCGCTATTCAATTGCTATGAAGGCGGCGAGACCTACGGCACGCATATCGACGGCTCGGTCTATAGCGTCAAAGGTACGATGCACCGCATTCGTACCGACATCTCGGCGACGCTGTTTTTGACCGCGCCCGAAGATTATGACGGCGGCGAGCTGACGGTCGAAGATCGCTATGGCGTCCATAAGGTCAAGCTGCCGGCGGGCGACATGGTGCTCTATCCGTCCAGTAGCCTTCATCATGTGACGCCGGTAACGCGCGGTGCGCGCATCTCATCGTTCTTCTGGATTCAAAGCATGGTGCGCGAAGACGATCGCCGCACGATGCTGCTCGATCTCGATACCTCGATCCAACAGCTCAATCGTCTGGTTCCGGACGAGAAATCCGTGATCCAGCTGGCGGGCGTTTATCACAACCTGCTTCGTCTTTGGTCGGATACGTAATATGGCCTGGCGCGAAACTTTCCTTCGCCGCATTCATCTTTGCCTTGGCGCGTTCCTGTCGCTGCCGCTGGCGATGATCGGCCTAACCGGCAGCCTTCTCGTGTTCGAGCCGGAATTGTCGCCGTCGCGCGGCTTTGGTCCGGCCAGTGATGGCCAGAGCCAAAGCTTTACCTCGATGGTCGAGGCGGCGCGCGGTTCGGCGCGTGAAGGATTGAAGCCCAGTCTCGTCGTCGCGCCTGCAACGCAGGGCGATCTCGCCGAAATCCGTTTCTCCGATCCGGCGCGTCCCGGCCCCGGCGGGCTTCAGGTGTTCGTCGATCCGGTGTCGCTCGATGTGCGCGGCACGCAGCAGGGCGGCGATGGCTGGCTGCGGACGATGTTCTTCTGGCACGCCAATATGATGATGCGCGACCGCAGCGGCCGTGAAATCGGCGGCTGGTTCGGCGTCGTGATGTGCGTTCTCGCCGTCACCGGCATCATCATGCAATGGCCGAAGCGCCGCCGCTGGCGTCAGGCCGTGACCATCTCGGGCAAGTCGCGCGGCTATCGCCTGCTGCGCGAAGTGCATGGGGCGATCGGCTTCTGGTCCTGGCTTGTTTTGCTGATCGTCAGCTTCAGCGGTGTCTGGTTGTCGTTTCCGCAAGCCTTCAACGGCTGGGCCGCGTCGATGGGCGTGCGCGATTTGCGCCCCGGTATCGCTGCCGGCGGCAAGATCGCCACAGGCGAAGGCCTAACCCCGCTCAATGCCGATGGCGTCGCGGCGCTGGCGATGAACGCCGCGCCGGGCAAGCCGCTGCGTGGGATCTCGATCCCCGCCCGCGCGGATCAGCCCTATCGCGTCACGCTCGGCGAACCGCATAGCCTTGCGACCGTCGCGGTGGTCGATCCTTACGCGCAACGCGTCACCGAACTGCGCGACCCCGCCACGTACTCGCTGGCCGAACGGATCGTCGCGTCGATGCACGCGATCCATGATGGCTCGGGTCTTGGCGTGTGGTGGCGCGCGCTGGTGTTCTTCTCGGGTTTGCTGCCGGCGCTTTTCGCCGTCAGCGGCATCCTGATGTGGATCGGCAAATACAAAAACCGTCGTCGTATGACGCGTGGGCGGTTGAACGTCGCCGGCGTCCCCGGCGAATAAGACGACGAAGAATTTTGTTCCGAATTCAGTTTTGAGGCGATGACGATGCAACGCTTGTTCCTGATGCTTTTCCTCTTGGCCGCGCCGTTGGCGGCGCAAGCACAACAAGCGCCCGTAACGTCGTCCGCCGCTGTTGCTCCCGTTGCCCCATCGGTTGCTGCACCGGTACCCGATGCTGCCGCGCCCGCTGCTGTTGCTGCGACACCCGCGCCGGCCGTATCCGTGCCCACGGCCTTCAAGCTACCGACCGATCTCTCGCCCTGGGGCATGTTCCTCTCCGCCGATCCGATCGTGAAGGCGGTGCTGATTCTTCTGGTGCTGGCTTCCCTCGCGACTTGGACGGTGTGGCTGTCGAAAATGATCGAGCTGATGGGCGCCAAGCGCCGCGCCCGTGCGGGCTTGCAGCTTATCGGCTCGGCGCGCACCGTGCGCGATGCGGCGTCGCGTCTCAATGATGGCAGCGTCGTTGCGGCCATGGCGCAGGAAACGTTCGACGAACAAACCGCGTCGGCAGATACCGACGGCGCTGCTTTGCTCGATCGCATTCAGTCGCGGCTCGACAGCGTCGAAGCCGATGCCCGCCGCCGCATCGCGCGCGGCATGGGGCTGCTTGCGACGATCGGTTCGACCGCACCCTTCATCGGCCTCTTCGGCACGGTCTGGGGCATCATGAACAGCTTCCTCGGCATCGCGAAGACGCAGACCACCAATCTTGCCGTCGTTGCGCCGGGTATCGCCGAAGCCTTGCTGGCGACGGCGGCGGGTCTCGTCGCCGCGATCCCGGCGGTGATGATGTATAACTTCTTCGCCCGTCAGACCGGTGACTATCGCGCGATTCTGCGCGAGGCCGCGGCGCAGTTCGCACGCCTTGCCAGCCGCGATGCCGATCGCCGCCCCAATCTCAAAGCGGCGGAATAGCCGCCATGGCGATGCGCGTTTCCTCGACCGACGACGACGATTTCAACGAGATGCATGAAATCAACGTCACGCCGTTCATCGATGTGATGCTGGTGCTGCTGATCATCTTCATGGTTGCCGCGCCGTTGGCGACGGTCGATCTGCCGGTCGATCTGCCGTCGGCGCAGTCTGCGCCGCAGCCGCGTCCGGATAAGCCGATCTTCCTGACCGTGCAGGCCGATCACAAGCTGGCGGTTGGCGACAATATCGTTGCTGAAAACGCGCTCTCGGCCGCGCTGGATCAGGCGAGCAACGGCGACCGCGAATTGCGCGTCTTCCTGCGCGCGGACAAGACGATCGATTACGGCGAGCTGATGCACGTGATGAGCGACCTGCGCAATGCTGGGTACTTGAAAGTCGCGTTGGTCGGCCTCGACGGAGGAGACTTGAAATGACGCTCGTCATGACTTCTTTCAACGAGACCGCGCCGCGCAACAGCGAGCGCACGCGTTGGGGCGTCAGCCTCTTGATCGCGGTGACGCTACATGCGATGGGCGCGCTCAGCCTGCTGCATTGGCGCGACCATGTCATGCCGATCGAGCCTGTGCAGACGGTGACGATGATCGATCTCGCGCCGCTGCCGACGCCGCCCGCTCCGCCGGTGGTACAGCCACCCCCGCCGCAGCCGCCGGTCGAACAACATATCGAACCGCCGAAGCCGGTCGTTGTGCAGAAAGTTACCCCAAAGCCCGCGCCGCATCCGGCCGTCAGCCGCCCCGAGCCGCAGGTGCAACCGCAAGCCGCGCCGCCGCAGGCCGCCGCGCCGACCGTCGCGCCGACGCCCGCGTCGGTTCCGACCAGCAACGCGGTCCCGACCTATAAAGGTCTCATCTCGGCCCAGCTCGAACGCTTCAAGCGCTATCCGGCGTTATCGCAGAAGCGTGGCGAGCAAGGCGTACCGATGCTGCGCTTCACATTGGATCGCCGCGGCAATGTTTTGAAAGCGTCGCTGGAACGTAGCAGCGGCCACGACATGCTCGACAAGGAAGCGGTGGATCTCGCCAACCGCGCCGCGCCGTTCCCGCCGATGCCCGCCGATCTACCTGGCGATACGCTGGAACTCATCGTGCCGATCCAGTTCAAACTGGGTTAGGCGCGAACGTCCATTCTGCGATGAAATGGCCGGGTGTTGTCCCGGCCATTTCTTTTAGTGGCGAGGTTTCTTTAAGAGGAATGGCGTGGGGTCAGATTGATACCGAGCGGTAGGATCGACAGCACGATGGCGCAGAAGCCGATCGGCACGAACGCGATCCAAGGAATCGAAGTCGTATCCCACAGCAAACCGCCCAGCACCGACATCAACACGGCGCAGGGGTAAGAGACGGTGAAGATCGCCGAGGCCATGCGATGCACATCTTCCGGTGCGCTGAGCAGCGGCGGCAAAGCGAGGATCAAGATGAGTCCCGCCGCGACAGAAAATCCCAGCACCCCGGCCCAGGCGACGACGCCCCAGCCGCTGCTGGTCGCGATGCCGATGATGGCAGCAAGATTGAGCAGCCCGACGCCCGCATAGGAACCCGGCAGCGGTACCAAACGCGGCGCGAACCACAACATCAGGATCGATGCCGGCAACTGACAGAAATTGAGCGAGGTCAGCGTCGCGCTGATCAGGTCCGGACGGCCGATCGCGGTCAGGTAATCCGGCAGGAATGTATTGGTCGCGAAATAGCAGGTGTTCACGCAGCCAAGGCAGAAGGCCAGCCGCCACATCAGCTTGTCGCGCCAATTCGGCCACCAACGCCGCGGCACCGTTACCGCCGTCTTCGCCTCGCGCGGCGCGATGAACAGTACCAGCAACGCGACGACAATCACCGGCACGCCCCAATAGACGAAGGCCAATCGCCAGCTTCCGTCGGCCAGGGGCAGCACGAACGGCAGGGTGATCGCCACGGCCAACAACTCAGCGACGAGAAGCCCGTTGGTATAAACCGCCGTCGCCAAAGGCACGCGATTGGGCAGCCAGCTTCGCACCAGCGGCGGCAGCGACGGCTGCATGATCGCCACACCGCCCGCCGTGATCATCGTCGTGATGTAGAGCATGCCGATATTCTCGGACGCGCCGCGCGCCGCCGAACCGAGTCCGACCAGCAGCAAACCGACGATCAACGCGGCCTTCGCACCGAAACGCGCGATCAACAGCGATCCCGGAATCGCCGCCGCGGCCAACAGCAACGACGGCAAGGTGCCAAGCGTGCCGATCTGGGTTTCGTTGAGATTGAGTTCGGTATGGATCAGCGGAATGAGCGGCGGCACGCACAGCAGCGTCAGCCGCAAGCCGGTGCCCGAAAGCCAGAGCAGACTGAAGGCAGTGAAGGCACTGATAGTGGGATCGCGCGTCGGCGTATTCATGGCGGTCTCTGAGACGTTGCTTTGTTTTTAGGAGACCTGTCGATCAACCCGGCCGCAGCTTAGAGCGTGGGAAATCGACTGCAAGCCCGACAAGGATTTCTCTGCAACGTTTCTTCTCGCCTCACCCTGAGCCTGTCGAAGGGCTCGTCCCGTTCATGCCAGCCGAGATTCAGGGGCGCGTGCACTCACATCACGAGCCCTTCGACAGGCTCAGGGTGAGGAGAAAAATTGCGCAGCATGACAATCGCATCACTGTGCTGGATGCAACGCACCTTCTCATCCTCATCCCGAGCGAAGTCGAGGGACTCGTGATGGAAGTGCCGTCATTGCGAGCCCGCTCTTAAAGAATGGGCG
>CAIJOA010000047.1 GCA_903822185.1 uncultured Rhodospirillales bacterium
CCTGCGAGATCAGCGTTTCGAGAACTGGAAGCTACGTCGGGCTTTCGCCTTACCGTATTTCTTACGTTCGACGACGCGGCTATCGCGGGTCAGGAAGCCTTGCGCCTTGAGCGCCGGCCGCAGACCAGGCTCGTAATTGAGCAGCGCCTTGCTGATGCCGTGACGCACCGCGCCGGCCTGTCCGGACAAGCCACCGCCAACGACGGTGCAGTTCACGTCGAACTGGCCGAGGCGATTGACCACCAGGAACGGTTGGCTGATCAGCATGCGCAGGACGGGACGCGCGAAATAGACGGGGCTGTCACGGCCATTGACCGTGATCTTGCCGGTACCCGGTTTGACCCAAACGCGCGCGATGGCGTTCTTGCGCTTGCCGGTCGCATAGGCGCGGCCTTGAGCATCGATCTTGGGTTGGACATCGACCGCAGCCGCCGAAGAGGTGCCGCCTGAGGTCGGTGTGTGACGAAGCTGCACGCCCTGCAATGCGTCGCGCAGGCCGCCGAGATTGGTTGTCGTTTGTTCAGCCACTTGTTAGGCCCTCTTGTTCTTGCGGTTCATCGCTGCGATATCGAGTGTGGCGGGCTGCTGCGCTTCATGCGGATGTGCTGTGCCGGCATAAACTTTAAGATGGCCCATGATGCGACGGCCCAGAGGACCGCGCGGAACCATACGCTCGACGGCTTTCTCGATAACCCGTTCCGGATGCTTGCCGGCGAGGATCGCGCCTTTGCTGCGTTCTTTGATGCCGCCGGGATAACCGGTATGCCATTGGAACATGCTGTCCTGGCCCTTATTGCCGGTCAACGCGACCTTCTCGGCATTGATGACGACGACATGATCGCCGCAATCCATGTTGGGGGTGAATGTGGGCTTGTGTTTGCCGCGCAGACGATCAGCAACGATCGCCGCGAGCCGACCGAGCACGAGCCCGTCAGCGTCGATCAGCAACCACTTCTTCTCAATGTCGGCCGGCGTCGCAATATAAGTCTTCATCGAAACCTCTTAGGTGGTACGGCAATATGGCGACGCACTGCCTTTTCGTCAAGCGATGAAGATACAGCAAAATCAGTATCTTATGGATAGGGTATTATGATACCTAAATGCGGTATCATAATACCTATATTCAGGCGCGCATTTGGACGCGGACGGCGCCGGCGATGGCGCTAAGAGCGGCCAACAGGGCTAAGGCACAAACGATCGCCGCCCCGGTCGGCAAATCCAACAGCGCCGACGACAGCAACCCCAGCAAATAACCCAGTAAACCAAGGCCATAAGCAAACGGCACCGGATGCTTCACGCCAAGCCCACGCGCCACCAGGGCCGGAATGATCAAGGTGGCGAACACCAAGAACACGCCGACCAACTGCACCGACGCCGTCACGGCGAGGGCGAACAGCGCATAAAACAGCACCCGCCGCTTTGCTAGATCGACAAAGAGAACGAAGGCGAGAATGACGGCATAAAGAATAGCGACCGGGATGAGATCGGCGGGAACGACCCACAAAATCTGACCGACGAGCAGGTCTTTAAGATTTTCCGCGCCGTGCGGGTTGTAGCTCAGCAGCAATATCTCGGCGCTGGCCGCGACGACGAAGACGACGCCGATGACGGCTTCCTGCAAGGCGGGCAATCGCCGTTCCATCCAGATCAGAAAGCCGGCGCTGACCAGCGCCGCAGTAACGGCCGCGGCCTGCACCGACCAGCCGGTCGGTTCCCAGCCGATGAAGTCGGCGACAACGACGCCCAAGCCCGCGACCTGCGCGATGGCTAAATCGATGAAGACGATGCCGCGATCAAGCACGAGCCGCCCGAGCGGCACATGCGTCGCCAGCACCAACAGACCGGTCAGAAATGCCGGCAGCAGAATCTCGAGATGATAATCAGCCACCCTTCCCTCCCGCGGCGGCGAGTAAGCGCTTCACCGTGTCTTCGTAGAAGCTGATGATATCTTTCGCTCCATCCGTGCCGCCGACGGTGAATGGCAGCATGACCGCCGGCAGACCGCTTTTGTCGGCGATGAATTGCGACGGCTTCGGGTCTTCATAGGCGGCATAGACGATCATGCGCGCTTGCAAGGCGGGGATACGGCCAAGCAGATCGGCGATATAGGCGCTGCCCGGCGGCACGCCCGGCTTAGGTTCGATATTCGCCGCCTCGATCATGCCGAGCCAGTTGGCGAGATAGATCCAGCTCTTGTGATACGAAACGAACTTCACGCCTTTCAGCGACGCTGCCTGGGTTTGAAGTTGCTCGATCGTTTGACCGAGACGCGCATCAAAAGCCTGTTCGCGTTGCGCGTAGCCATCGGCATGGGCGGGATCGACGACGGCAAGACGCTTGGCCAAAGCCTGTGCGATGATCCGCATGTTGCGTGGATCGGTTTGTAGATGCGGATTGCCGGCCGGATGGACGTCGCCATCGGCACGATCAAGACGCTCCGGCTTTTCGAGGAGCGTCACTTGTTGAGACGCTTCGAAATAACCGGGCGCCCCCGGTTGTACTTTGGCGTTCGACGATTGCCGCAACAGCACCGGCATCCAGCCGACTTCAAGCTCGGCGCCGGTGCAAACGACGATATCCGCATTGCGCAAGCGCGAGATCAAAGCAGGCCTTGCTTGAATCTGATGCGGGTCTTGCAAGGCGGTCGTTGCCGTGAAGACATCGACGTCGCTGCCGCCAAGCACGGTGGTCAGCGCGGCCCATTCGGGCTCGCAGGTAAAAACGTTCAGGGCCGCCTCGGCTTGCGTGGTCGCAAGCGACACGATGCCGAGAGCGGCGATGGCGATGATGGAGCGATACATTCTCGCCTCCCCTTAATATTGATGCGCACCATGAGCGCCGATGCTCACGGTGTATTGCAGGATGAATTGGTTGTCGGACGCGGTGCGTGCCTGGTCGCGATTATATTGCAGGCGGAAGCGGCCGAACTCGCTCGTCGTGTAATCGATCATCGCGCTGTAACGGCTCGGCGTCGAATTTTGCGAATCCAATGTCGTGCCGGCGAATGTGCTACCGAGCGACGGCGCATGGACTTGGTCATAACGAATGCCCGCGCGCCAGAACGGTATGAACTGATAAACCGCCTGGGCATAGAAGCCGGTTTGAAGTCCGCCGTTGAACGGTTTGGTCGTTGCTGTGCCGGTCGCACCGGGGAAATTCAGCGAGGTGAACGAGCCGGATTCCTTGCGGACGAAGAACTCGCTTTGCAGCTTTAAATAAGTCTGGGCGAAGTTTCCGTTCGGTGCCCATTTGTAAATTGCATCGGCGATGAGAGTGTGATCCGAACCGCTGAATTGGTCGGAACCCGCCGTGCCGCCGACCGGATTGGTCGCCCGGTTGCTGGACCGGGTGCCAAGATAGGAAAGCCCGGTGCTGTAGCTGGCGCTATCGCCGATATCGTCGCCGGTGTGAACGAAGGCGCTCCATGCCCCTGCCCCGCCGTTGTGATTGCTGGCCAGTGCCTCGCTGATCCCGTTTGCCGGGAACGAAGCGCCACGCAGGGCTTCTACGCCGAACTCGAGAAAGCGATTGGTCGGCGCGAGCCAGCGCATCTGAACGCCGTCATCGCCATATTGGCCGTTGAGAAACGCCATATAGGGCAACGGCGCATCGGCGAAGTCCCACGTATGGGCGTGTTGTTCGTTCATATAACCGATGCCGGAGAAGAACCGCCCGACCTTCGCCGTCAGTCCCCACGGCAGCGCCGTTGGCTGAATGAAGGCTTCTTCGATGCTGACGCTGTTGTCGTTCTCGAACGCGACGGTGAGATTGGCGAACAACGCCTGATCGACATTCGCCTGAAGATTGATCTCACTTTCGCCGATGCTCGGTCCGCGCGGAGGCGGTTTCGCCTGATCGCCAAGAGCAAAGCCGCGAATGCGGTAATTATTGGGATTGCGGCCCGACGCCATCGCCTTGCCATCAAGCACGACGCCGATTGCCGGATTGAACGCGCCCGCATTGGCTTGGACATTACCCGTGTCCTGTGACGCTGCGGCAGTCTGTACAACAGGCGCCGGTGCGGCCTGAACCACGGCAACGGCCTTTTGCGCGTCGTCGGCTTTGGTCGTGGCGATGGCGGTTTTGCTTTCGGCGGCTTCGAGCCGCTTTTCCATCGCCTTGATCTTCGCTTCGTAATCCGTTTGGATTTTTTGCAGCGAGGCTTGGTACTGCCGCTGCATCGCCTGCATGTCTTTGCGTACATCGGCGAGATCGTCGGCCTTGGCCGGCGAGTTGAACATCAAAGGTAACGCGACCAGCAGGCTCGTTGCTGCCAGACGCTGCGTATGAACGGAAATAGCCACCGCGCACTCCATCAACCGATATCGATAAAACCCGTCCAAAAATCGGACAGGCGGACATTCGATCAGGCGATATCAGTGATGGGGCGGTGCGCGCGTGCTGAAAAGAAGATGCCGTGGCCAAGTCAGCCAGAAGGCTGTCGTGACGATGAGGGGGGCAACATCCTGCACACCAGGCGTACGCAGGATTTGGATATCGGGAAGTGCGCCGTTACCGAGAAGCTGCGCCGAGGCGCAAATGGGGCAGTCGGTATCGGATGCGAGGGCGGGCGAAGAATGACCCAGCGCACCGCCATCCGCCGTCAGGATCGTGGCCGAATGGCCGCGCAGCAGAAAGCGATAATCTTCGGCATGGATATGACCGAAACTGGCGACGATCTGCACCAGCAAGGCGAACAGCGCGAGTTGCCGCGCAAAGCGCGCCAGAAAACCTGTTCCGTTGATACCGGCCATGGTCATGGCCGCTGAGGATAGGGAGGCGCTGCCGCCCTGACAAGCTTATGACGATTTAGTGACGGCGGGTTGCCCGCTTGGTCGGTGCGCCGACGTGATGGTTCGAGGCGTGGTCCGCGTCACGCTGACAGGTATAGCCTCCATTCGGTCCGGTCCCATACCCGGCCTCGCCTTTGCGCCAATAGGTCGATTTCGGAACGATGAGCCAGACCACGGGGTCTTTGCCGCAGGCACTCAATGCTTGGCGTTCCGTGTCGTACAAATCCATCGGTTCTGCCGCATGTGCAACATGAAGCGTAGGAAGCAACAATGCGTAGAGGGCGACAACAAATCTTTTCATCATGGCTACTGTACCGTGAGGGGAATTCGAATATCGAGTGTTGAATCGACGGGCTTGCCGTTTTCGAGCGCCGGAAAGAAACGCCATTTGTGAAGCGCGTCCAGTACCGCACGGTTCAGCAAAGGTTCCGGCGTAGGCTCGATCAGATCGACTGATATCCCGCCAACAGCGGTAATGTGAAACCGCGCAACGGCCACGAGATCGAACTTGTGATGACGCAGCTCTTCGGGAATCTCCGGCGCAGGTTGGGATAAGGCGCGGGCTCCCATTGATCCACCGCTGGCCGCGGGCGACGGTGTCGTCGGTTGCGGTGATGGTGGTGCTGTTGGTGCGGTAACGCGCGGCGTGTCGGTTTGATGCACGACAGCGCGCGGAGGCGGCTTGGGACGCGGCAACGGTTTAGGGACCGGTGCCACCTCCTGCGAAATTTCCGGATCTGGTTCGGGCGGTGCCGGCGGGGTCACTTCGGCTTGCGGTGGTTCGGGCGGTACTTCGACCAGCTGCACCTCGAGCGGTACTGGCGCCGGCGTCGCTGGCGCTGAGGCGATAATCCGCAGGAAGCCCCCCAGTGATAGAACGGTCAGCGTGATTGCCAACGGCACGATCCAAAACAGCCGCCGTCCGGCATCGTCATAAACCGTGCTGGCCATCAGCCGTGCGGCTCGGGTTTGATCGCGAAAGCGAAATGATCGGCCCCCGCTTCGCGCGCCCGCAACATAGCTTCGATCACGGTGCCGTGCGGCGCGGCGCTGTCGGCGGCAACGACGACGTTTGTTGTCGGATCGGTCAGCAACGGCTTCACTGCCGCAGCAAGGACATCCAGCGTCACTGGAACATCGTTCAAGCGGATATCGCCGGTGACGGTGATCAAAAGCGTTACCGGCTTTTGGATTTGTAATGCCGAAGCCGTTCCCTTCGGCAGATTGACCGCTAGGGAGTTCAGATGCTGCAGCGACAGCGAGGCCAGCATGAACGTCGCTAGCAGAAAGAACATGACGTCGATCATCGGAATGATCTCAATCCGGCCGCGCTTCCGTGTTCTGGATTTGGCGAGCTTCATGAGGTGCGTTCCGCGTTCGCCACGGCATCGAGCCGCATGTGATCGATCAGCCGCGTGCCGAGCCGTTCCATCTCGTCCATGATCGCGGCCTGACGCGCCGACAGATAATTGAACGCGAACAGGGCCACGAGCGCAACGAGCAGGCCCAAGGCCGTCGCAATCAAAGCCTCGGCAACGCCGCCGGTCACGCCGCTGGGATCGACCAGGCCTTGATTGCCGAAAAGCTTGAACGACCGGATCATGCCGGTGATCGTCCCTAGCAATCCCAGGAGCGGTGCTGCCGTCACGATGGTTTCCAAGACCCAAAGCCAGCGGCCGAGCGATTTTTCGATCACACTCGCTTCGTCCGCCGCTCGGGATTCGACCCACCAAGCTGGCCGGTTGCGGTTTTCAAGAATGACGCCGAAGAACGCGGCAAAATAATTCCGCGGACCGAGCGGCTGGAGCTTCCGACTCAATTCGTCCCAACCGAACCCGAATGTCTCGACGAGCCCAATCACCGCGCCGGGCAATCGGGCACGGCGTTGTATCACGAAGGCCTTCTCGAGAATTATGACAGCAGCGAGGACAGCGAGCGCGGCCAGCGGATAGACCATGGCCCCGCCGAGCTTCAGTGTCGCGATGATCTCATGAAGATCCTTCATCGGAATTGTCTTTCCTAAAAGAATTTACGGATGCCGGCGGAGAGCGTCCGGCGCGGACCGTATTGTGGAGCGCTGACGCCGATACCCGATTGCGCGCGGATGAGATATTTCTCGTCGAGCACGTTGATCAGATCGGCGCGAATTTCGAGCGGACCGCCCGGTGCATCTTCGAAGCGATGCGACACGCCGAAATTCACCTGCTCGTAAGACGGAACGGTGCCGTTGTTGAAAGTGCCGTCCGTCACGTTCGGCGCCGAGGTACGGACACCGGTTCCGGCGATGATATCGACGCTGTAGCGCGTCCCTTGATAGAGGTAGGACATCCCCGCCGACGCCGTCATGAGCTGGCTATGATCGGTGTTGACGAGGTGGCTCGCCGAATAAGCCAGCGTCGGTTGATCGAAATTGAATTGGCTCGACGAAATGCCTTCGGCTTTCTGTTCGGCAATGGCGAGATTGCCGTAATAAGAAAACCCATCCTTCTCGTAAGACGTGCTGAGTTCGACGCCCTTGTTGTAACCGACATGGTAGTTAAACGGCGTGAGGATGACGGGTG
Source organism: uncultured Rhodospirillales bacterium (assembly GCA_903822185.1). Lineage (GTDB taxonomy): Bacteria > Pseudomonadota > Alphaproteobacteria > ATCC43930 > CGMCC-115725 > CAIKMD01. The sequence goes on from CAIJOA010000047.1 coordinate 7,355, forward strand.
CGCCGAACTGTCCCTCGTCCAACAGATTACGTGAATATTTGTAATAGACGTCGATGCCAGCTTTGAGTTCCGGCGTGATCTGCTGCGTAAGGCCGATATCGAAATAATGCGACCGTTCGGCCTTCACGTTCGTGCTGTAGGAACTCGGCGCCTGGGCCGAGGTACCGTTAAACGCGTTGACCGATCCCATCGAAACGATCTGGAACGGCGGCGGGGTAAAATAGTTGGCATACCCGGCGTGAACTATCGTTGTTTGTGTCGCCTGCCAGACTGTGTTGAGACGCGGACTGACCTGGTTCTCGTGGGTGGAGGTATCGACCGCATCGAACCGGCCGCCAAGATTGATCGTCACCGTCGGCAGGATTTTCCATTCGTCCTGGGCGAAGGCGCTGTAGGTCCAGCCCGTCTTGGCGTGACTATCGGCGATCGCATAAGGCTGATCGGCGGGCAGCGCACCGGTCGTGTCGAGCACCCATGATGTCGTATTCGAGTTGGTGCGCTCGCCCGTCAGCAACACGCCGCCGCGCAATGTATGCGCCGGGTTCAGGCGATAAGTACCCTCCCCCTGCAACCCGCTACTGAAATCGCGCCGCAAGGCATCTTGCGCGATGCCGTTGAAAACGATGTCGCCCGGATTATCGGGAAAGAAATGCAGCGTGCTGTATTTGCTGAAGCCCGAAACCTGGAAATCGAAATCCTGTTTCGAACTCAGGTACGAAACGATGCCGAAATTCGAGCTTTCGGTCTGCTGTTCGTTCAATCGATTGGAATCGAACGAGGTCGCGCCGCCGACGGTATTAAGCGTCAGGTTTGGATTGTCCTGTTGCCCTGGATTGTTGGGAATCTGGAAACGTCCGGCAAAACTGCCGACGATGACGCTGACTTTGCTCGACGCGTCGATGATCTTCTCGACATAGCCGATGCCATGCTCTTGGTTCGTCTCGTCATGCACCGCATTATATTTCGACGTCGGCGCGTTGATGCCGTGGTCGTTATGAAGAAAGTCGCCCGAGACGAAATAATTATAACCGGCGAGGTTGCCACCATAGTCGGCACTTGGCTGCATCGTCCCGTAACTGCCGCCGTAAAGCCCGATCGAACCACCGGGTTGGAACAAGCCGCTCTTGGTGCGGATATCGACGACCCCCGAGGTGCGTAACCCGTATTGCGCCGGCAACGCGCCGGTGACGAGGTCCATCGAATCGATGAAACGCGGACTGAGGCCCTGTCCAAAGAAGCTGACGCCATCGGGGATGATCACGCCATTGATGCGATACTGAACATTGAGATGCTCGTTTCGCACATGGATCGCGCCGTTGGCGAGGTTGTCCTGATTGACGCCCGGCGCTTGGAGTAGAACCTGATGAGCGGCGCATTGTCACCGGCCGGCATGTTCTCGATTGTCTGGGTCGAGAAGCCGTAACTCGATGCGCCGATCTGCGGTTCGATATTGTTGCGCGCCGCGTCGAGTTTTTGCGCGACCGCATTCATATCGAGCGCCTGCTTCGAGGCGAGCGTCAGATCGCCGCTCGCCGGCGTACCGGCCGCGACGGTGACGATGACATTGCTGGTATCGAAACCATCTTTCTCGCCGGCGACCGAATAGATGCCGGGCGCGATACCGGGAATGCGGTAATGGCCGGCGTTGTCGCTGACCGCTTCGCCGACGACACGGCCATCGGGGGTTTTGATATGAAGTTTCACATCGGTGAGTGGACGTTGAAGCGCATCACGGGCGATGCCTTCCACGATGCTGCTTTCCTGGGCCTGGCTATTGGCTGCATTGCCGGACCAAGCGGCAATGAACGTAAGCCAGATGACGATATGGCATGGCTTTAGGCGTGCGGAGGCAAGCCTCCGAAGGGGTTTGGACACAGTTCTGCTCCGTCTGAATGATCGAACTCCCGTCGCATGGGCGAATCCATGCAACGTTCGGAAAAACCGAGATCGAGGTCAGACGAGCGGAGGTCCGCGCGAGGTGAAAAGAATATGGCGCGGCGGAATAAGGAAAAATTCGACCAGCACGCCTTGGCTGGCAACGCGTTGCGCGTGCGGTGCGGACAGCAACAGCGGGTCGGGTAGCGCGCCGCTGCCGAGAATCTGTGCCGAAGCGCAGACGGCGCAATCGGCATCGGGAGCGAGCGATTGCTGAGAGCCTCCCGACGATCCATCGGTCGAAGCAACCGTCGTCGGAGAATGGCCGCGCAGCAGGAAGTTATAATCTTCAGCATGAATATGGCCGAAGCTGGCGACGAGCTGGACGAACACGGCCATGAGGGCCAGCCAATGCGGCAGCCGTCCGAACCGTTTATTCGCGATGTAAGAGCGAGAAGCCATTGCGCCAAAGATAGGCGCAAAGCGCGAAGCCTGACAAGCATCGAATGATGTGTAATCGCGACGCCGTTAAAATAACCGCGCCGCAATTAAACAATCAGCGTGTCAGCGACAGCCTTCGAGTGTGCTGTTTTGATTGGCCACTTTGAAAGGCGGCAGATGACTTGCCGCATAATCGGCGTAGCTCGTATCCAATAAGTGATCGAGCGGCACGGTCTGTTTCAGGAGTGCGTTCTGCACGTACCATTTCTGCTGATCTATGGCGCTTTCTGCGTTGAGCTTGCCGTTCGGATCGCGCGCCTGCCATGGCATTTCGTCGAGAATCTTGCGATCAGTGACGGCGCCGTATTTCACCAACGTATCGATCACCTCGTTTCGATTGGGGCCATGATGATAGGCCTGGCAATAATCGCGCGCGCCTTTGACGATGGCGAGGAACAGACGATCGGCGAGGTCCTTGTGCGTCTTCGTCCAATCGGAATTCGCGATGTAGGCCGAGATCAAAACCGGCTGCGGCTTGATGAAGGTATCGGGATCGACCCAACGCACACCCAAGCCTTTATCGAGGACGATACCGCCGAAGGGTGGCACGATATCGACAACATCGACGGCGCGATTGGAGAGCGCGATGCCCATGTCGGAGAATGAAATATATTTGACGTCGATGTCTTTCAGCGTGAGCCCGGCTGTCGCCAGGACCTTGCCAACTTCATAGATCGCGATCGAGCCCGGCGCAGACAAAGCGACGGATTTCCCTTTGAGGTCGGCGACTGTTTTGATGCTGTCTTTGAGATCGGGTCTTACGAGAAGATCGTGATTGAGCGGGCTCGATCCACGTTCCAGCGCCATGATGACCGGCAGGCCTTGAACCAGGGCGTTGAAATAGCCGACCGAGAGACCACCCTCGACGACTTGCATCCGATTACTGGCGAGGAGCGGCATGGCCGGACTGGCCGAGGGAAAATTCTCGAATTGGACCTCGATCCCGGCCTCGCGGAAATAGCCCTTCTCGACCGCCATGTAGCTTGCCGCAGCGGAGATGGCCGGAACGATACCGATGGTCACGACGTCTGCTGCCTGGACCGGCGCAATGCCGAGCAGACCCGCGAGCGCGATGCCGCCAATCACAGAACGCATTTCTTCCCTCTTTGTTTATTCTCGCCGGATACCGATATGGTATCGGCGGAGTACCGTTAGGGAAAGATGGTAGTTCAGGGCATCAGGAGGACCGATGAATCACGATCACTATAGCGACGACTATTTGCGCGGCATCTTTGCCGCAGTGAAAACGATTGCCCTGGTCGGCGCCAGCCCGCGCCCGGATCGTGCCAGCAACCGCGTGATGAGTTTCCTCCAGCGCAAGGGCTTTCGCGTCATCCCGGTCAATCCGCAAATCGCCGGCACGACCCTCAATGGCGAAACCGTCTATGCCGCGCTTGCGGATATTCCCGAGGCGATCGACATGGTCGATGTGTTCCGCCGGTCCGATCAGGTCGCCCCGGTCGTTGATGAAGCCATCGCCAAAGGCGCAAAGATCGTCTGGACCCAGCTCGATATTCGCGACGACGTTGCTGCTGCAAAGGCGGAAGCAGCGGGATTAAACGTCGTCATGAATCGCTGTCCGGCCATCGAGATGCCACGTCTTGGCCTTTGAGGATTATCGAATCTGACCCGCAGCCTGCCAGGCCCGAACGGCTTCGGTCGGATGCACCAGCATCAGGATATTGAGGGTAAGATTGTCGCGGATTTCGTAACCGACCCCGATCTCCATCGCGAGCGCCAAGGCAATCGTCAATTTCACCGGCAGAAAACGGGCCAGCCAGAATCCGGTGATCGCCATCACCGTATCGCTGACCGAATTCAGAATGCTGTCGCCGTAATAGTCGAGCGAGATCGTCGCGGTGCGATAGCGTTCGATGATGAAACTGGAATTTTCCAGCAGCTCCCACGACATCTCGATCGCAACGGCTAGGATGAGACGACGCCCAACCGGCCAATCGCGCAGGGCCAGCCACAACACGAAATAAAAGCAGAAGCCGTGAATGAGATGCGAGAAGCTGTACCAGTCGGTCAGGTGCTGTGAATTGCCGGCGCTGTTCACCTGCCCTTCCCACAGCTTGACGTAGCCGCAACTGCAGATCGCGACGCGTCCCATGAAATGTTCGACGGTCGTCTGAAAAACGATCAAGCCCGCGACGATCGCACCGTAAAGAGCGATATCGTGACGGGTCTTGTCGGTCATAGATTATCGGATATCGCGAACGCGTCAGGCGCGACGAACAGCCACGACCGCGTTATGTCCGCCAAAGGCGAATGAATTCGAGATGCCGACATTGAACGCTTTGTTGCGCGATTCATTCGGCACATAGTCGAGATCGCAAGCCGGATCGGCTTCGTTGTAATTCGCCGTCGGCGGAATGAAGTTACCGCGCAGTCCGGCAATCGTCGCTGCCAGTTCCATCGCGCCGGCCGCGCCGAGCGTGTGGCCGTGCATCGATTTGGTCGATGACACCGCAAGGTTCTTTGCGTGCGCGCCGAAGACGGCGTGAATGGCTTTGGTCTCCGTCGCGTCGTTCGCCGCCGTGCCGGTGCCGTGCGCGTTGACGTAATCGACGTCTTCTGGTGCGATACCTGCATTCTTGAGACAGGCCGCGATGGCGCCTCCGGCTCCTTCGGCCGATGGCAGCACGATATCGCCGGCATCGGACGTGCTGCCGAAACCGATGATCTCGGCGAGGATATCAGCACCACGCGCCAAGGCATGATCGCGGGTTTCGAGCACCATGATCGCCGCGCCCTCGCCGAGTACCATGCCGCGGCGATCTTTCGAGAACGGGCGGCAGGTATCGGGTGCCATCACGCGCAGTGCTTCCCAGCCTTTGATCGTGCCGAAGGTGAAGACCGCTTCGGTGCCGCCGGTAACGCAGGCTTCAACCGCGCCCGATTGCACCATGCTGAAGGCGACGCCGATGGCATGATTGGCCGACGAGCAAGCGGACGCCACAACGAAGGACGGGCCGGTGATGCCGTGTTCCATCGTGATATGGCTGCACGGTGCGTTGATCATCAACTTGGGGATCGTCAGGGGATGGCAGCGACGCGCGCCCTCGACGAAAAGACGGCGATAGCTTTCGTCCTGCGTCGTCTGCCCGCCAACACCGGAACCGATCACGGCGGCCGTCTGCGGTCCGATGCCACCACGGAACTTGAGGCCGCTTTGCGCGACGGCTTCACGCGCCGCGACCAGCGCGAACTGCGTGCAGCGATCATAGAGCGGCAGTTTGTTTTCGGCGAAATAGGTCAGCGGATCGAAATCCAGCACCTGTGCGCCGATTTTGGTAATCAGCCCCTCGGACGGGATAATCGAGATCGGCGTGATGCCGCTTGCGCCGGCTTTCAGCGCCGCGGAAAAATCGGCGACATTCTTGCCAAGGGCGCTGCAGACGCCCATGCCCGTGACGACGACGCGATTCATAATGGGATATTCAAGGCTGGCGTGCGACGCACCGCGCTACGCCTTGCCCTTCTGTTCGTCGAGGAATTTGGCGACCGCGTCGATCACATCGCCGGCAGTGGTGAAATTGATCCCCGCCGAATTCGCCTCATTGGCGTTATAGGGAATTTCGATATCGAATTTCTCTTCAAGCGCGAAAATCAGCTCGATCGTGTCGAGCGATTCGAGGTTGAGATCGGCCAATTTAGTGTCGCGGGAGACCGCTGCGGGCTCGACTTTCGCCTGCTTCGCGATGATCTCCAGAACGTCACTTGCCACATCCGCCATGTCGTCATCTTCCTAATTGCGCGGCCACCGCATAGCACAGAAGGCTTGGCCGCGACACTGTTAATCCGTCTATTCCGCCGCCGCCGGTAAGGGCGCGGGTGCGGAATTCTGCCGGTTCTGGCGTCGATCCCGCGGCAGAAAGGAAGCCGCCGCCACGATGACAGCCGCCAGTATGGCTAGAATAGCAAAGAGCCAAATGAAATCACCGGTATGGTCATAGACCACCGCGACCAGCGGCACGCCGAGCGCGCTGACGCCGAGGGACAGCAGGAACTTGGCCCCAAATGCCGTCGCCCGCCACCGCGACGGCGTGTAATGCACCAGCAGCGCATTCTCGATCGGGGTCGAGATCGCGATCATACTGAAGCACAGCAACGAGGCGGCGAAGAGCGGTAGCTCGAACAGCCGTGTCGCCGCGAACAGCACCGGCACCTCGACGACCCAACACAGCAGATAAACGAACTTCATCGGGAAGCGGTCCGCCAACATGCCGCCGACCATCTGGAACGCCGCACTCGCGATGAAAACCGCGCTGACCAATCCGCCGGTGCCGAGCAGCCCGCCGGCGGTGAGGTCCGTGAGACGGATTTCGAACAGCTTGGGGAGAACGGTCGTCAGCGCCTGGAACACAACGCCGGTCGAAAGCATCGTGATCGAAAGAAGATAAAACGCACGGCGCACATCGGCCGTGTCGGGTTCACTCTGCGGACGAAGATCGGTTTTTGCCGCGACCACCGAGCCACCGCGCAACAGCAACGCCAAAGCGAGACTCAGTACGAGGCAAACCAGGCCCGGTACGATGAAGGCCGCACGCCAGCCATAGAATGTCGCGAGACTTGCCGCCGCGAGTGGCCCTGCCCCGACCCCGATGCTGCCGAAGACCCCGTTCCAGCCGAGCATGCGGCCGCGGTTCTCGGCGTGACGCACGAGCCACGCCATGCCGACCGGATGATAGATCGCGCCGAAAAATCCGATGAGGCCGAGCCCGATCACAAGGCCCAGCGGCGTTTGCGCCAGGCCGGTTACGATCGCGGCAACGCCGCTGCCGCCGAAGAACATCACCATCATGCGCTCGGCGCTCCACCGGTCGCCGAGCCAGCCAGCCGGCAATGCGGCGAAGCCGTACAGCACCAATCCCGGCACCGACAACCACATCAGCGCGCCATAGCCAAGGCCGAACTGCGGCCCGAGCGTCAGCACGACGGTCGGATACAGCAGCATTAAAAGATGCGTCAGCGTGTGCCCGATATTGGCGAAGAACAAAACCCAACGGGCCGATGAACTGGTCATGGGGTCAGCGTGCCAAATCAGACCGGATCGAGCAACTGCTTCGGATCGCCGCCGGTCTGGCGCACGACCCATTCGAGAAAATCGCGATTGCCCTCGACCACAGGCAAAGCCTCGATACAGGGACAATCGTAGGAATGAAGTGATTTCACCCGGCCGATCAACGGCTCCAGCATCCGCTCGGTTGTCTTGAGGATCAGCACCGTCTCGGACGCTTCTTCGAGTTTGCCTTGCCAGCAGAAGATCGATGTAGCGCCAGGCAAAATATTGGCGCAGGCGGCCAACCGCTCCTCGACGACCTGACGGCCGATGCGTTTGGCTTCCTCGCCATCCGCCGCCGTTACATAGACGAACATGACCGACATCAATCCTCCTCGACCGCCCCCTCAGGGCCACGAACGCATACAGCATCGCAGCACGCTTGGCGATTTTACCGAGTGGGTTTAGCATCCGTCGTGACGGAGAAAATCGATGAACCTTGCTGTCGATGTCGCGCGACACGCCCCCAGTCAGGCCCAACGCGCTTGGCTAAAGCGGGGACTCGTTCAACCCGGCGGGAAATTGCCGCTGTTCGACGAGTTCGGCCAACATATCGACATCCGTACCATCCGTGTCTGTGTCGAGCAGGGCTGGGCCGAACCCTGGTATCCTAATCCACTGAAACCCGACTGGGACGTCTGCAAGCTCACCATAGCCGGGCGCGAGATTGCCGGCAGCCAGGCCGACGTCATCTCTTAAAATGATTTTATAAGAGTCTGATTCTGAAAATCAATTTTTCGGAACTTGATTTCGGACGCTGAGCCCTCGCGGCAGGAAATACGCCCAGACAAACACCAGTGCCGCCAAGCCGATATTGATCTCATAGATATGATGCAGCGCGCCCGATAACGCTTCGAGGATCGGGCCCAGTTGAGCATCCGACAGGGATTGTCGCATCCCTGGCTCTAGAACTTTGCTGACCAGATCGCCGCCGCCCTCCACCTGCCGAGACAGGGCGGCGTTGACGATGCCGCCAAAAATCGCCGTGCCGACCGATTGACCGATAATGCGGGCATAGTTGAAGCTTGAGGTGACGGCGCCGCGCTGATGCCAATCGACGCTGGATTGGATACCGACGAAGAAACCCATATTGGTGAGCCCCATGCCGAGCCCGGTCAGAAACGAGGCTCCGATTGCCCAGGCTGCACCGAGGGACGGCGTGAGTGCCGCCATCATCACCGCGCCAAGAACGAGAACGATGCAGCCAAGACAGGACGATTTACGGAAGGTGATGTAGGGCAAGGAACGACCGGCGATGAAGCCGCCGGTCGGCCAGGCGAATGACAAGGCAGTCAGAGCAAGCCCGGCAGCCATGGCGCCTTGCCCGATCACGCCTTGAATGAACGCCGGCAAGAAGGCCGTCACCGCCATCTGCATGCCGCCGATCGTCGCGCTGGCGCAGTTGGCGAGTACGACCATACGGCTGCGCCATATCTCGAGTGGCAACATTGGTTCGCTAGCGCGCTTTTCCTGAATGAGCAGCAGCACGAAAGCGATCACCGCGCTGACGAGCAACACAACGATCGTCGTTGCCGCCAATTCAGACGCCCGCGTCAGCGCATACATCAGCAGGAATGTCGCCAGCGCCATCAGGATAGAGCCGAGATAATCGATCTCGTGCGACTTATGCTCGATCTTCTCGCGGAAGGTCAGTTCGAGCATGACGACGATCAGAACGCAGAGCGGCAGATTGACCCAGAAGACCCATTGCCAGGACCAATGCGCGACGATGAAGGCGCCGAACAACGGACCGACCAAGGCCGCCGTGGCGAACGTGCTGGAGATATAACCTTGAACTTTCGCGCGTTCGGCCGGCGGGTAAATATCGCTGACCATGGTTTGCGATACGGTCGCGAGCGATCCGCCGCCAAGCCCCTGCATGACGCGGAAGACGATCAGCGACACCATGTTCCAGGCGAAGCCGCACATGATCGAGCCGACGACGAAAAACGCCATCCCGACATAGAGCACACGCTTGCGACCATAGAAATCGCATAGCCGGCCATAGATCGGGACGGTCACGCCTTGCGTCAGAAGATAAGCGGTGAAGACCCAACTGAAGAGATCGAAATCGCCGAGAGAGCCGACAATTGTCGGCATCGCGGTCGCGACGATCGTGACTTCGATCGCCGAGACGAAGCTGACCAACATCGCGGCAGCAAATGTCCAACGCCGGCGTGAAGGAGAGATCGGCTCGGTCACTTATGTCTCGGACGGATTGATCGAGAATTGGTCGGGCAGAGAGGATTCGAACCTCCGACCCTCAGCACCCCATGCTGATGCGCTACCAGGCTGCGCTACTGCCCGTCCTTGGACTATATAGGCCATGGGAAGGATGCTGGCAAATCCACTCCCGATGCTGTGCTTGTCGATTCAGCGCGGCGCTTTTTTGAGAAGATCGCGCAGAGCCATCAGCTCGGTGCGGATGGATTCGAGTTCGCCGCGAAGGTTGTCGGCCTTGGCTGGCTTCGGCGCGGCAGCCGTCGGCGTCGCGACGGTTGGGGCCGCCGGCGGCGGTGCGCGCAACGCCTCGTCGGATTTGAGCGCGCCTTCGCGCAGAAGCTTCTGCACGCCTTTGATCGTATAGCCCTGGTCGTAGAGGCATTGCCGGATACGACGCAGAAGCAGCACGTCGTCCGGGCGATAGTAACGCCGGCCGCCGGCACGCTTCAGCGGCTTCACCTGGGGGAACTTAGATTCCCAGAACCGCAACACATGCTGCGGCACCTCAAGTTCGTCGGCGACTTCACTGATTGTACGGAAAGCTTCAGCCGATTTCGGCGCGCGGCGCGGAGCCGGCGCGCGCGGTGGTGTGCTGAATAGATCCGGCATTCTGGCGGTCATACGGCGCCTGAATCCTCTTTACTCAATGCAGCGTTGATATGGTCCTTCAGGACATGCGAAGCCCGGAACACCAAAACGCGGCGTGGATTAATCGGAACTTCCTTGCCCGTCTTAGGGTTACGGCCGATCCTTCGACCTTTTTTACGTACCGCGAAGCTGCCGAAAGACGAGATCTTGACCATCTCGCCCCGTGCCAGCGCTTCTGAAATCTCATTGAGAACGGTTTCCACGAGTTCAGCCGACTCGTTTCGTGAAAGACCGACCTCTTGATATACGGCCTCGCTGAGCTGAGCCCGCGTTACCGTCTGCCCCGCCATTGCCACCGCCTCCCCCATGTCTCCGAAACCTTAAACTGGGGCTAGAAAATTTGCAAATACAGATGCTTGGGCGCGGTTCTTGATTGAAGCGCGCGGATTACCAACGTACCAGCGCCGCGCCCCACGTCAATCCTGCACCCATGGCCTCGAGCAAAACGAGCTGTCCTGGCTGAATCCGGCCGTCTCCGGCCGCTTCCGCAAGGGCCAACGGCACCGAGGCGGCCGAGGTATTGGCATGGCGGTCGATGGTGAGGACCACTTTTTCTTTGGGAAGGCCGAGCTTTTTTCCCATCGAATCGATGATCCGCCGGTTGGCCTGGTGCGGCACCAGCCAGTCGATATCGCTGGCGTGGAGGCCGTTTGCGGTCAAAGCCTCATCCACAACCTCAGCAAGCCGGGTAACCGCGTGCTTGAAGACTTCTTTGCCTTCCATGCGGACGAAGCCGCTTTTGCCGGTCGATATCCCGCCGTCGGCATAGAGAATGTCGTAATTGCTGCCGTCGGTGTGGAGGTGGGTCGATAATGTCCCGCGTTCCGACGTGCTGCCGTTCGATGGCACGGCCCGGAGCACAGCCGCTCCGGCTCCGTCACCAAACAGAACGCAGGTGCCACGGTCTTTCCAGTCGAGAATCCGCGAGAAGGTCTCGGCGCCGATCACCAGCGCGGTTTTGACCTGTCCGGCCTTAATGAAATTATCCGCCGTCGCCAGGGCATAGATGAAGCCGGTGCAGACCGCCTGGACGTCGAACGCCGCGCCCCGGGTAATGCCCAGATTATGCTGAACCCGGGCAGCGGTCGCCGGAAAGGTATTGTCGGGCGTCGCCGTCGCCAGGATGATCATATCGATCTCGCTGGCATCGACTTTCGCGGCTGTAAGCGCCCTACGCGCTGCGGCCGTCGCAAGATCGGACGTCAGCTCCCCGGGGGCCGCGACATGACGCTCCGAGATGCCCGTTCGCTGAACGATCCATTCGTCGGACGTATCGATCGTCTGGGCCAGCTCGGCATTGGTGATGATGCGTTCCGGCAGATAGCCGCCGCAGCCCAGGAATTGCGATCGGAACGCCATTTAAAGCGCCGCCGCTTGAGGCTTCTCGTCGGATTCCGGCAGAGCTTTCATGCGCGCGATGTCATCGCGAATCTTGTCGAGGAACCCGTTGATCCACATATCGACCCCAACGCCGATGGCATTGGCGAAACCGAGAGCGTCCGTGCTGCCGTGGCTTTTCACCGCGATGCCTTCCAGACCGAGTAACACCGCGCCGTTATAGCTGCGAACATCGAGTCTTTCACGCAGCTTTCCCAACGAGGATTTGGCGAAGAGATAGCCGATCTTGGCCATGAAGGAACTGGCGAAAGCATTGCGGATGAATTCCGAGAACAACTTCGCCGTGCCTTCGGCGGTCTTCAGCGCGACATTGCCGGTAAAGCCGTCGGTGACGACGACATCAACCTTGCCTGCGCCGATTTCATCGCCTTCGATATAGCCGTGAAAATCGATCGGCACGCCGGGCAAGCGCAGCCGCGCCGCCGCGCCGCGCACGGCGTCGTTTCCTTTAAGCTCCTCCGAGCCGATATTGAGAATCCCGACCGTCGGTCGGGCCAAGCCCAAGACGGTCCGAGCGAAGACTTCGCCCATCAACGCAAACTGAACGAGGTTCTCGGCATCGCATTCGACGTTGGCGCCGAGGTCGAGCATGACGCTTTCGCCGCGTCGCGTCGGCAGCATCGCTGCAATCGCAGGACGGCTGATGCCGGGCAGCATCTTGATCGCGAACTTGGCCATCGCCATCAGCGCGCCGGTATTGCCGGCTGAGATGGCGCAATGGGCTTCGCCGTTCGCGACGGAGTCGAGCGCCAAACGCATCGAAGATTGACGGCCGCTGCGCAGCGCCGTCGTTGGTTTTGCGTCGCCGGTGATGAAATGGTCGGTATGCCGAATCGAGCAGTGTCCGGCGAGCGCGGGCAGCTTATCGATGAGCGGCTTAAGCCGACTCTCGACACCGAAGAAGATGAACTCGACTTGGGGAAATCGTTGAAGCGCTATGGCAGCGCCCTGGATCACCACATCGGGGGCGGAATCGCCCCCCATGGCGTCGAGCGCAACGATAACTTTATCGGTCACGCCCTAGGGCCTGCCGCGCAAGCGTTCAGGCGCTCTCGGCAGCGACAGTGACGACTTCGCGTTCGCCATAATGCCCGCACGAACCGCAGACATGATGCGGGCGCTTCATTTCACCGCAATTCGAGCATTCGGCATAAGTCGCGGCGGAAAGCGCGTGATGCGAACGGCGCATGTTGCGGCGCGACTTGGAGGTCTTTTTCTTAGGAACGGCCATTGTCGTAAATCCTTTGTCTGCCCCTTCAGAGAGAATAGCCCCGGGGCGAGCGGAGCTAAGTAGCCAAAATCCGGCTTCCTGGCAACAAAATTGCCCGACTATCGTCAGTCGCCCTGACTTTTACGCAACTTCGCCAGCGCGGCGAACGGCGATTTCGGTTCTGGATCCTCGAACACGGCCTCGCCGCCTGGGATTTCCGCCCCAGGAGCGCGGGGAAATGGGTCCAGGGCGAGGGAAAGCTGCTGTGCTACGGTTTCACCGATATCGATGATCCCACCTTCCAGCGGCTCGACGGTTTCCTCGACGCTATCCAGCACCAGCTCGGATTCTGAGCCGACTTCCCCGAACAGCAGCGTAAAAGTTTCCTCGAGTCGGCTCGCGACGGGCTCCAGCGTGACGATGCAGGCCTGCTCCAATTCGGCGGACAGTTCGGCATCCACGCGATAGAAACCACCCGGCATCGGCGACAGATCGACCTCTGCCGACAGTCGCGCGAGGCTCAAAAGCCCGAACCGTTTGGCCAAGGCGGCGCATTCCGCCGGTGACGCCTTGAGCGAATATTTCGCCCCCTGCGACGGCAGCCGTAAAACATCGACGGGATGGGAGAACTCCGGAGAATCAATCATTTTCAATAAATAACGGTGCGAAGTTCACTTCACCTGCAAAGAATTTTTCAACCGGTTCGGCGTTCAGCGCCTCGACCTGACGCCGCATGTAACCGATCATCTGGACCAGGGTTTCCGGTCGTGGCGCCACGGTCCCAAAGAGATTGCGCCGCAGCCCCTCGGCGAGCGCCTCGTCATCGCCGGCAAGTCCCTGCTCGTAGGAGACAATGCGGCCATAGAACCCCTTGGCCATTTCCTTGACCTGCCGGCCGACGCCGAGGTCGGTGGCCCCCATCTCGCGTAGCCCGCGATCGAGATCGGCGAACATCGCGTCGAACAGCGCTTGGGCGAAATCAGACGTCGCTTCGTGTTCCGCCCGGAGTCGGTTCAGCACCAGGAAGGCGTGCAGCGCGATGACCTCGAATCGGCCGTCGAGCGTGTCCGGCGCTTCGAGTTGCGTGAAAAATTCTGGCGAGCGCGCTCGCGCGACGATTTGGGTGTAGGCGGCATGCGCCTCGCGGCGGTGCGGGTGGCGGCGGAAGATGGACGCTAAAGACATGGGAATCAGGAAACTTGATGCTCAGGGAACGGGATTAACAAAACTTAACGACGGTTGCGCAGCCGTGCGACGGCACGAGGATTGACGGAGCAGCCGCCTATAGGCAATGTCCCGCGCATGATACATCGACATTCCCATCGCGCCTACCAAGCCTTTCGTCCGCTGGTTCTCGGCGCCGGCTTGATCACCCTCGCCGCGTGCAATCTTCCGACCACCGAGCGCGGCCATCTGCCGAAAACAGACGCCTTGGAACAGGTGAAACCCGGCGTCAGCGATAAGGCGACCGTGCAACGCTTACTGGGCACGCCCTCGACGGTCGCCGCCTTCGACGGTGACACTTGGTACTACATCAGCCGTGAAACCCGGCAGGTGGCGTTTATGAAGCCCGATGTGCTGGACCAGGAAGTCTATATCGTCCATTTCAATGCCGATGGAATCGTCAAAGGGCTCGATAACAAAGGGCTCAAAGATAGCCAGGCGATCAGCCCCAATACCGATACGACCCCTGCTCAAGGACGTGAATTCACGTTCCTCGAACAGCTGATCGGCAATTTCGGTAAGTTCAATAATTCTGGAAAAGACAAGGCCGCGAGCCCCGGCCCCTAACGCTGGATCGTTTGATCCAACGCCAGGGGCTCGGTTTCTGCTCGCCGTTTAGTGCGTGGCGGCCAAGATCGCCAACAGCAAGATCGCGACGATGTTCGAGATCTTGATCATCGGATTGACGGCCGGGCCGGCCGTGTCCTTGTAGGGGTCGCCGACGGTGTCGCCGGTCACAGCTGCCTTATGGGCATCCGAACCTTTGCCGCCGTGATGACCTTCTTCGATGTACTTCTTGGCATTGTCCCAAGCACCGCCACCCGAGGTCATCGAGATGGCGACGAAGATACCGGTGACGATCGTGCCGAGCAGCATCGCGCCGAGTGAGGCGAATCCTTCTGCTTGGCCACCGATCGCCGCGATGACGAAGTACAGCACGACCGGCGCGAGAACCGGCAGCAGCGACGGGATAATCATCTCTTTGATCGCCGCCTTGGTCAGAAGATCAACCGCGCGGCCGTAATCCGGCTTCGCGGTGCCTTCCATGATGCCCTTGATCTCTTTGAACTGACGGCGGACTTCGACGACCACCGAGCCGGCCGCACGGCCGACCGCGGTCATGCCCATCGCACCGAAGAG
>CAIJOA010000048.1 GCA_903822185.1 uncultured Rhodospirillales bacterium
GCCGCCCCCGCGGCCACCCGCAGCGCCGTCGGCACGGGTGACGAGCGTCCGCTGGTCGTCATCCGCTTCGATAAGCCGGATGTCGCCTATGAGCAGCCGCTCTACACCGCCGTGAGCCGTGCGCTTGAGCGCAAGCCCAGCGCCCAGTTCACCATCCAAGCCGTCGCCCCCAACGCGGGTTCGGCCGGCGATGTCGCGGTGAACACCAACGCCTCTCGGCAGAATGCGGAAAACGTTCTCCGCTCGCTCACCAATATGGGCCTGCCGGCCGATCGGGTGTCCTTGTCGGCGACGATGAGCCCCGATATTGCGAGCAACGAAGTTCGGATCTTCGTCCGGTAAGAGGCGCCATGGCTGCGCCCGACAGTTCGCCTTATTCGAAACAGTTTCCTGTCAGCTGGGACGAGCTTCATCGTCACGCCCGCGCCTTGGCGTGGCGGCTGCTCGATCTCGGTCCCTGGAAAGGCATCATTGCCGTCACGCGCGGCGGTCTGGTGCCGGCAGCCATCGTCGCGCGCGAGCTCGACCTGCGCCTGATCGATACGATCTGCGTCGCGACCTATGAGGAAAAGACCCAAGGCACGGCGCAGGTGCTGAAGAAACCCGTTGCGGGCGATGGCGAGGGCTGGCTGATCATCGACGACCTGGTCGATACCGGCGTCACAGCCCGCATCGTCCGCGAGTTGCTGCCCAAGGCGCATTTCGCGACCATTTATGCCAAACCCGCCGGGCGGCCGTTGGTCGATACCTTCATCACCGAATTCAGCCAGGACACCTGGATCCTGTTCCCCTGGGACATCGAGCCGCAATTCTCGCCGCCGATCGCCAGCACACGCAAATCATGACCGCGAAGCGCCTTCTTCCGCTAGCGCTTCTCGTATCAATCGCCGCGACGGGGGCGGTACAAGCCCAAGCCCCGAAGCACGATATGATCGCGACCGCCAGTCCCCTTGCGACCGAAGCTGGACGCGACATCCTGCGCCAAGGCGGGAGCGTCATCGATGCCGCCATCGCCGCGCAGATGGTGCTCAATCTGGTCGAGCCTGAATCATCCGGCATCGGCGGCGGCGCCGTCATGGTGCTTTATGCGGCGAAGAATCAACGCGTCACGACCTTCGACGGCCGTGAGACTGCACCGAAAGCCGCGCAGCCCGATCGCTTCCTCGATGCGAACGGCAAGCCGATGACCTATTTCGACGCGCTGGTCGGTGGCCGTTCGGTCGGCGTGCCGGGCGTCCTACGCATGTTGCAGTTGGTGCATCGGCAATACGGCAAGCTGCCCTGGCCGGCCTTGTTCGCGCCGGCGATCAAGCTGGCGCAAAACGGCTTTCCGGTTTCCGACAAGCTGCATGGCGAGTTGGAACGCGACAAGCTGTTCCCGAAAGACGGCACCGCGGCAAAATATTTCTTCAATGCCGACGGCAGCGCCAAGGCTGTCGGCGCGACGTTGTCCAACCCCGACCTCGCCGCGACCTTGCGCAATGTCGCCGATAACGGCGCGGATGTTTTTTATCGCGGCGCCATCGCACAAGACATCGTCGATGCCGTCGATCATGCGCCGATTCATGCCGGCGACATGACCCTCGACGATATCGCCGGTTATCAGGCGAAAGAACGCCCGCCCGTCTGCGGCTTCTATCGTCAGTACAAACTGTGCGGCATGGGACCGCCGAGTTCGGGCGGCGTGACGACGCTGGAAATTCTCGGACTGTTGCAGCCGTTCGATATGAAGCATCAGATCGATACGCCCGCCGCCTGGAATCTGTTCACGCAGGCAAGCCGCCTCGCTTACGCCGATCGCGATCGCTATGTCGCCGATCCTGATTTCGTGCGAGCGCCGATCGACGGCATGATCGCGCGTTCCTATCTCGATCGCCGCGCCAAGCTGATCTCGCCCAAATCATTCACGCCCGGCACTGTCGCGCCCGGCGATCCACCCGGTCAGCACGCAGACAATTGGGGTCGCGATGCGACGCCCGAATTTCCCTCGACCAGCAACCTCACCGTAATCGACCGCGCCGGCAATGCGCTGGTGATGACGACGACGATCGAGTTCGCCTTCGGCTCGCATCTGATGACGCGCGGTTTTCTGCTCAACAACGAGCTGACAGATTTCTCGTTCGTTCCCGACAGCGACGGCAAACCAGTCGCCAATCGCGTCGAAGGCGGCAAGCGGCCACGCAGTTCGATGGCGCCGACGCTGGTCTTCGATGCGCAGGGCAAACTGTTGATGGGCGTCGGCTCAGCCGGCGGCGCGGCGATTATCACCGATGTCGCAAAGACACTGGTAGCGGCGCTCGATTGGAAGTATCCCCTGCAGCAGGCGATGGACCTGCCGAATATCGGCAACCGTAACGGCAGCACCGAAATCGAATCGGGCAAATCAGCCGATGCCTTGGCCGAGACATTGGCGGCGGAAGGCCACGACATCCGCCGCAACGGCCGCCTTAGCGGTCTTTCCGGCATCCGCGTCACGCCGCAAGGCTTCGAAGGTGCCGCCGACAAACGACGTGCCGGCACCGCGCTGGGCAATTGAAAGTAGAGAGCTATGAGCGACGAGAGCCGCCCCATCCTTCGACTTCAGCCGGGACACGATAAACGCGCCAGCACCGGCCATCCCTGGGTCTATTCCAACGAGATCGCGATGGACACAGCGGCCAAGGCGCTAACGCCGGGCACGCTGGTTCATCTTCAAACCGCCAACGGCAAGAGCCTGGGCGTTGCGACGTTCAATCCGCACACGCTGATCGCCGCGCGGGTTCTGAGCCGTGATCCCGCAACACGCATCGACCGCGATTTCTTCGCGACGAAGCTGGAACGCGCCGTCGCTTGGCGGCAAAAGCTTTATGAAGCGCCGTACTACCGCGCCATCCACGCCGAGGCCGACGGTATCCCCGGCGTTGTGGTCGATCGCTTTGGCGACGTGTTGTCGTGTCAGCTCAACACCGCCGGCATGGCGCTCTTGGAAAATGAATTCCTTGAAGCGTGCCAGCAGGTCTTTTCGCCGCGTGCGATCATGCTGCACAACGACACGGCCGCCCGTGCCCTCGAAGGCTTGCCGACCGAGAACCGCGTCGCCGTTGGCGAGATCACCGGACCGATCGAGATCATCGAGAATGGTGCGCGCTTCCTGATCGATCCGGTCGGCGGTCAGAAGACCGGCTGGTTTTACGATCACCGTGAGAACCGTCTGCTCGCCAGCCGCTTCGCCAAAGGCGGCCGCGTGCTCGATCTTTATTGTTTTGCCGGCGGCTTCAGCATCACCGCGGCGCGCGCTGGTGCGGCGCAGGTGCTGGCCATCGATAGCTCGGAGCCGGCGCTGAAACTTGCGCGTGAAGCGGCGAAGCTGAACGACGTCGAATCGGCCATCCGCTTTGCCCATGGCGATGTCTTCGGTGAATTGGCGCGCATGCACCAGCAGGGCGAACGGTTCGATCTCGTCATTGTCGATCCACCGGCTTTCGCCCGCACCAAGAAAGATTTGGGTCCGGCGCTGCGCGGCTATCGCAAGCTGGCGCGTTTGTCGGCGGGACTTGTCGCCAAAGGCGGCGCGATGCTGATCGCGTCCTGCTCGCATCAGGTCGAGCCCGATGCTTTCGCCGAGGTGGTACGCCGCGGCATGCAGGATGCCGAACGCCAAGGCCGCATCCTCGCCAGTACGGGCGCCGCGCCGGATCATCCGGTGCATCCGTTCCTGCCGGAGAGCGCCTATCTCAAAGCAGAGATGATGGTGCTGGATTAAACTCTCGTCGTCATTGCGAGCGCAGCGAAGCAATCCAGCTTCGAGCGGTGACTCTGGATCGCTTCGCTACGCTCGCGATGACGGCAGATGGAGTTGTTAGCGCGGCGCGCGCGGCAAGCTGAGGCGGAATATCGTGCCGGAGCCGGTGCTTTCGTCGAGCACGATGTCGCCGCCATGCGCGCGCAGTATCTCACGCGCGATGGCGAGGCCCAGCCCAGTGCCGCCGGGACGCGCCGATCCGGCAAACGGCCGGAAAAGATTCTCGCGCGCTTTCGGCGCCATGCCGGGACCGTCATCGCCGATCTCGATCATCACCAGGTCTTTGGTTTCGGCGGCATGCAGCACGACATTTTGCGCGCCGACCTGGGCGGCGTTGAGCACCAGATTTTCCAGAACGCGAAACAGCTGATCGCGATCGGCCGCGACGATGATCGGCGGCGGAACTTTGTTATCGACCTGCAGCGGCATCGCGCCCGATTTAAGGCCGAGCATCGCGATCTCTTCGACCATGCCCGCCAGGGCAAAGCGGCTGTAACGCAACGCCGGCGCAGCATCGCGCGTGTAGTCGAGCGTGCCGCTGGTCAAAGCGACAGCGCGGTCGATTGCGGCGGCGAGGCCCGGCGCAACGCGGCGCAGTTCCGGTGCGGGGCTGTCGGCGATGCCGTCCGACAAGAGCCGCATCGTCGAAAGAATATTCTTCAGATCGTGATTGATCTTGGTAACAGCGGTGCCGAGCGCGGCGAGCCGTTCCTTTTGCGCCAAGGCCTGACGGACGGTTTCCTGCATCACAGCGAGTTCGCGTTCGGCGCGGCCGACCTCGTCGAGGCGATTGGCCGGCTTGATCACCCGCGTTGCATCGGCGGGATCTTCGCGGAACTTGATCATGCCCTGCGTCAGACGCCGCATCGGCGCGACCAACAGCCATTGCAGGCTGAGATAGACCAGCGCTCCGGTGATCAGCGAGATCACGATCGAGACGCCCAGCAGCCGGCGGCCGAACCCCCACATCTCGGCCCGCAGCGGCGCTTCGTTTAGCAACACTTCGACGACGACGCCGGATTCCTTCGAGGACACATCGAGGACGCGCAGGATGCGATCGTCGGACCGGAACAACGCCGTGATCGCATCGCGGATCAGCGTGAACATGCCGACGCCGCGCAAGTCGAACGTCATGTTCGGTGTCGGCGGCATCTGGGAGTCGATCATCAAGGTCGCGTCTTCCTTGTGAACGATGATGCCGTGCGCCCCGACATCGGCGAGCAATTCGTTGGCAAGGGTCTGGCTGACCATGTTGTCGGGCGTCGCCTCGAGGGCGAAGACGGCGAGCCGAGCTGCATCGAGCCGGTCATCGAGATAGGCCAGCCGGTCGCGCGCTACCGACGGCACGAAGATCAGCATTTCGGCCAAAAGGATGAAAAAGACGGTGAGAACGAGAAGGCGTGCCGAAAGGCCGGTGGGAATCCCGCTCCGCAACTGGCTGAGACGCCTGTGCATTTTCACCTTCCGCGACCCCTCGTCGCGATTGACTCGAAGGGCGGCGTCTCCTATACAGCGCGCTCATTCCCGAGAGAAGGGCCGCCTTCGTGAAGCGTACGTATCAACCTAGCAAAATCGTCCGCAAGCGCCGTCATGGCTTCCGTGCGCGGATGGCCACGGTCGGCGGCCGTAACGTCATCAATCGTCGTCGCGCCAAAGGCCGTAAGCGGCTTTCAGCCTAAAGGGCTGAAACGGCTCGCTTTTTATGACCGCCGTCGCGCGCCTCAAGCGCCGACCCGAGTTTTTGGCGGTCGCTGCGACCCGGCGTCGATGGGTCGCCCCTGGCCTCATTCTACAGGCCATGCGCCGCTCGGAGGACTCTGATTTGCCGGCCGCGCCCCGCATCGGCTTCACTGCCAGCAAGAAGGTCGGCATCGCTGTCGAGCGCAACCGCGCCCGCCGCCGCCTCCGCGCTGCCGTTGAATTGCTGCTGCCGCGCCATGGCCTGCCGGACCATGATTATGTCCTGGTCGCCCGGACGACCACGATTACCCGTCCTTTTCCCGACCTGATCGCCGACCTGGAAACCGCGTTGACGCGTATCCACGAGAAGCGCGAACGGCCGGGTGCGGTATGATCGGTGCCCTCCTCCGCGGAGTGATCGGCGCCTATCAGCTATTATTGTCGCCGCTTTTGCTGCCGAGCTGCCGGTTCGAGCCGAGCTGTTCGCATTATGCCCAAGACGCGATCGCGGCCCACGGGCCGCTTCGCGGTATCGGGCTGGCGGCAAAGCGGCTTTTACGCTGTCATCCCTGGGGCGGGGCCGGTTTCGACCCCGTGCCGCCCTGCCCGGATCATTGAGTCATGGATCAACAGAAAAACCTCATCCTCGCGATCGTCGTCTCGGCGGCCATCCTCTTCGGCTTCCAGTATTTCATTCCGAAATCGACGCCCCCCGTTACGCCCGACGCCACCCAGGCCGGCCAGCCGATCGCCGCGCCGACCGCCCCCGGCGCCCCGGCCGCAACGGCCGCCGCCTCGAAGATCCAACCGCGCGAAACGGTCATCGCCGGCACGCCGCGCCTGACCATCGACACCCCGCGCCTCAGCGGCTCGATCAATCTGGTCGGTGGCAAAATCGACGATTTGACGCTGAAGAATTATCGCGAAGAGCCGCCCGCCGACAGCCCGCAGATCGTCCTGTTGGCCCCCGAGGGCAGCGAGCATCCCTATTCGATGCAGTTCGGTTGGGTCGCCGCCGATCCCGCCACCAAGACGCCCGGCCCCGACGCGAAGTGGACGGCGACTGCCGGGAGCCTGACCCCCGAACATCCGATCGAGATGAGCTGGGACAACGGTGCCGGCCTGACCTTCAAGCGCCAGATCAACGTCGATCACGATTACATGTTCACGGTCACCCAGACCGTCACCAACGCGACCGACAAGAAGGTCTCGCTCTATCCCTACGCCCTCGATGCGCGCGAGGGCGAGGTGCCGGTATCGAGCACCTATCTGCTGCATGAAGGTCCGATCGGCGTTGTCGATGGTTCACTGAAAGAGATCAAATATTCAGCGCTCAAAGGCGAGAAGCCGGTCGAGACCGACACGACCAGCGGCTGGCTCGGCTTCACCGATAAATATTGGCTGACCGCGCTGATCCCCGATCAGAAAGAAGCGATCAAGACCCGTTTCGCCTTCGCCCAACGCGGCGGCAGCGACCTTTATCAGATCGATTATCGGGGCGCGGAACATCCGATCGAAGCCGGCGCGACGACGACGGAAACATCACGTTTCTTCGCCGGCGCCAAGGAAGTCGCGCTGCTGGATCGCTATGAAAGCGAGCTCGGCATTCCGCGTTTCGATCGCGCGATCGATTTCGGTTACTTCTACTTCCTGACCAAGCCGATCTTCCTGACGCTCGACTTCTTCTACGCGCATATCGGAAACTTCGGTCTCTCGATTATGCTGCTGACCGTTCTCATCAAGATCATCTTCTTCCCGCTGGCCAACAAGTCCTACACGGCGATGAGCAAGATGAAGCTGCTGCAGCCGGAAATGGCTAAGCTGCGCGAGCAATATGGCGAGGACAAAGCCAAGCTCAATCAAGAGATGATGGCGCTCTATAAGCGCGTCGGCGCCAATCCGATGGCCGGCTGCTTGCCGATCGCCATTCAGATCCCGGTGTTCTTCGCGCTCTATAAGACGCTCTACGTCACCATCGAGATGCGGCAAGCGCCGTTCTATGGCTGGATTCACGATCTGTCGGCGCCCGATCCGACCAGCTTCGCCAATCTGTTCGGCCTCATCCATTTCACGCCGCCGACCATCCTGATGATCGGCGCCTGGCCGATTATCATGGGCATCACCATGTTCCTGCAGCAGCGGCTCAACCCGCAGCCGCCTGATCCGATCCAGGCGAAGATGTTCTTGGCCCTGCCCTTCATCTTCACCTACATGCTGGCGCAATTCGCCTCGGGCCTGGTGATCTACTGGGCCTGGAACAACCTGCTGTCGATCACCCAACAGTGGGTGATCATGCGCCGCGCCGGAACCCTGCCGCCGCCGAAGAAGCCGGGCAAGTCCATCAAACCCGCCAAGACATGATCCATGGCTGACACGGTCTATCCCGCCGAGGCGGCGCCCGATGCCGAGGCGGAAGAGCGTGGCCGGCTGCTGTTCGCCGCGCCGTGCGAATTCGTCGCCGGCGCGACGACGCCCGATATCATCCCGCCTGACACCCTGCCCGAGGTCGCCTTCGTCGGCAGGTCGAACGTCGGCAAATCCAGCCTCGTCAACGCGCTAACCGGGCATAACGCGCTGGCCCGCGTCTCGAGGACGCCGGGCCGGACCCGCCAGATCAATTTCTTCGATCTGGGGCAGCGGCTGATGCTGGTCGATCTGCCCGGCTATGGCTATGCCGAGGCGCCGAAGACCGAAATCCAGCGTTGGACCGGCCTCATCGAGAAATACCTGCGCGGCCGGGCAAGCCTGCGCCGGGTTCTGCTGCTGCTCGACAGCCGGTTCGGCATCAAGCCCCCGGACGAGCCGTTCATGACGTTGCTGGATAAGGCCGCCGTCTCGTTCCAGATCGTCCTGACCAAAGCCGACACGGTGAAGCCCGCAGAGATGGCAAAATTGTTGCCCAAGCTAATCGAAAGCCTCGCCAAGCATCCGGCCGCCCATCCTGTCGTTCACATGACCAGTTCGCGTGACAGTTTCGGCATCGCCGCCTTGCGTGGGGCCGTCGATGCGCTGGCGGAGCCTCGTCCGCCGCGCTAAATTTCGCGGCCATGACAGATACATCCGACAGCATCGCGGCAGCCACGAAAGCCGCAACCCTTTCCGCCGCCTTGCCGTACTTCCGGCGCTATGCCGGCAAGACGATCGTCATCAAATATGGCGGCCACGCCATGGGTGACGAAACGCTGGCGCGGCAATTCGCCGAAGACGTCGTGCTGCTCAAACAAGTCGGCATGAACCCGATCGTCGTGCATGGCGGCGGGCCGCAGATCGGCGCGATGCTCAATCGCTTGAAGATCAAAAGCTCGTTCATCGACGGGCTGCGCGTCACCGATCGCGAGACGGTCGAGATCGTCGAGATGGTTCTCTCCGGTTCGATCAACAAAGAGCTGGTGATGTGGATCAACAAGTCGGGAGGCCTGGCCGTCGGCTTGTCCGGTAAAGACGCCGACCTGATCCGCGCCAAGAAGCTGGAACATCAAGCGGCACGCCCCGATACCGACAGCAATATCGAGAAGGTTCTCGATCTCGGCTTCGTCGGCGAGCCCGTCGGCATCAACACCAAGATGCTCGATCTTCTCGAGAAGTCCGACATCATTCCCGTCATCGCGCCGATCGGCGTCGGCGAGGCGGGCGAGACCTATAACATCAATGCAGACACCGTCGCCGGTGCGGTGGCCGCTGCGATGAAGGCGACGCGATTCCTGTTGCTGACCGATGTCGCCGGCGTGCTCGACAAAGACAAGAAGCTGATTCCGCAATTGACGGTCGAAAAGTCGCGCGAGCTGATCGCCGACGGCACGATCTCAGGCGGCATGATCCCCAAGATCGAAACCTGTCTCGATTCCATCGCCGGCGGCGTCGAAGCCTCCGTCATCATCGATGGGCGCGTGCCGCACGCAATATTGCTGGAACTGTTCGCCGAAGGGGCCGGCACGCTGATCCGCCGCGGCCGTTAAATAATTTAAGGGAGTAACGCTGATGGACATGGCCACGAAAGCGAAAGGCAAGCCGCGTATCAGCACGGCACCGAAACGCGGCTATCCCGATCTGCACGATCATCTGAAGGCGCTCGACAAGGCCGGGATGCTGGTGACGGTCGATCGCGTCATCAATAAAGACACCGAGATGCACCCGTTGGTGCGCTGGCAGTTCCGCGGCGGCATCGCCGAGAAAGACCGCAAGGCGTTCCTCTTTAACAATGTCAGCGACAGCAAGGGCAAGCGTTACAGCATCCCCGTCGCGGTCGGCGTCCTCGCCACCAATCGCGAAATCTATTCGATGGGCATGGCCTGCGATCTCGAGAAGATCGAAGAGACCTGGAACAACGCCATCGCCAACCCGATCAAGCCGAACGTCGTCACCGATGCGCCGTGCCAGGAAATCGTCATCACCGGCAAGGATCTCGACAAGCCGGGCCAGGGCCTCGACGGCCTGCCGATTCCAATCTCGACACCGGGCTGGGACATTTCGCCCTATACGACGCTGTCGCAATATATCACCGCGGACCCCGACACCGGCGTTCAGAACATGGGCATCTATCGCGGCCAGGTGAAAGCGCCGCGCCGTCTTGGGATGAACCCGTCACTGGAACTGCGCCCGGGCATCATGGTGCATTGGGAAAAGGCCAAGGCCAAAGGCCAGAGGCTGCCGGCTGCGGTCATTCTCGGCTGCCCGCCCTGCATCGCCTATACCTCGGCCCAGAAGCTTCCCGAGACGATGGATGAATTGACGGTCGCCGGCGGCCTCGTCGGATCGCCGATCAATGTCGTCAAAGCCAAGACGGTCGATCTTTATGTCCCAGCCGAGGCCGAAGTCGTGATCGAGGGCTTCATCAATACCGAATATCTCGAGCCCGAAGCGCCGTTCGGCGAATCGCACGGTCACGTCAACCTGCAGGAATACAACGCCTTCATGGAAGTGACGGCGATCACCCGCAAGCGCGACGCGATCCTGACCTCGATCATCAGCCAGGTGACGCCGTCGGAATCGAGCCTCATCAAGCGCGCCGCGCTGGAGCCAATGTTCCTGACGCATCTGCGCGACACGCTCGGCATTCGCGGCATCAAGAAAGTCTCGATGCACGAGCCGCTGACCAATCTGCGCAAGGTGCTGGTGCTGGTTTGCGACCGCAACATGCCGAACACCGAAGTCTGGCGCGCGATCTATGGCGCGTCGGCGCTGCATCGCGCCGCGGGCAAATGGATCATCGCCGTCAATGACGATATCGATCCGGACGATGCGAACGCGCTGTTCTGGGCGATGTCCTATCGCGCCAACCCGCTGATCGACATGCACATCCTGCCGCATCGCGATCAGGGGCATGGCCCGCGCAGCCATCGCAACGGCGGACAGGACGGCGCGGTGCTGATCGACGCGACGCTCAAGGAAAACTTCCCACCGGTGTCGCTACCGAAGAAGCCCTTCATGGAAAAGGCGAAACTGATCTGGGAAGAGTTGGGCCTGCCGACTTTGAAGCCGGAATCGCCTTGGTTCGGCTATTCCCTCGGCGAGTGGTCGGATGAGTTCGACGAAGCCGCCGACCGCGCCGTCAAAGGCGATTACTTCAAGACCGGCGAGATGATCGCCAAGCGCCGCCGCAAGGACGTCGCCATGAACACCGAGGTCCGCGACCTCGAAGACGAGCCGAAGCCAAAAGCCAAGAAGCCGAAGACTAAAGCGAAGAAGAAATAACACCGATCATCAGCCCTTAGCTTCACCGCTAAGGGCTGATTTCTTTCAGCTTACCGAATGCTGTCGTCGATGATGGTTTCCTGAGAAACCTGGGCGACTTGCTTGTCGTCGTCGGTCAGACGTGTCGTCTTCCAACTACCCCGCGCGAACCAGCAGATCGAGATGATGGCGACGGCGATGTTCGTCACCGGGAACGACCACCACAGGCCCTGCGCGTGCAGGACGGTATGTTCGGCGAGGACATAGGCCAGCGGAAACTGGATCATCCATTGCGACACCAGGGCGATGACCATCGCGCTGAGCATGTTGCCCGAGGCGCGAAACGCCGAGACGATGCAAAGCTGAATCCCGATGCCGCCCCAGGCAAGGCACATGATGCGGATGAACTGCGCACCCTCGGCAATCACATAGGCATCGCCGGGAATGAAGAAGGCGACGAAGAACGGCGCAAAAATATAAGCGATAACGCCGACGATGCTGAGCGTCGCAAAACCCCAGACTGTCCCAAGTAGCGTGATGCGCGATGCGCGCTCGATCTTGCCGGCGCCGATATTCTGGCCGACGAGGGTCGAGACCGCCATCGACAGGCCCATCGCCGGAATGGTGATGACCTGCAGGATGTTGGAGCCGACGCCGTAAGCGGCGATCGTCAAAGTGCCGAAGCTGGCGACAAGGAACGACATGACCATCAGCCAAGGCGCGGGTCGAAAGCTCGACCGAGCCGGGAAAGCCGAGGAAGAAAGCGCGTTTGATATAAGGCAGGTCCGGCCTGAAGCTGCTCCATTGCAACTGAATCCCGTGCCGGCCGCGCAGGAAGATTCCCATCCCGATCACCGCAGCCAAAGCCTGCGTCACCAGGGTCGCAAGCGCCGCGCCGGTCACGCCGAGGCCCGGCGCCGGTCCCCAGCCGAAAATGAACAGCGGATCGAGCACGAAATTCAGGAAGACCGTGCCGAGCACGATATAGAGCGGGATTTTCGTCTGACCAATGCCGCGCATCAGCGCTTGGAACATGGCGTAGATGAAAACAAAAATAATGCCGACGAACGACACCCGCATGAAACCGAGCGCGCCGGCATAGACATCGGATTCAACGCCGAGAAGGATCAGCAGATACGGCGCCAAGACATAGCCGAGCGCACCAAGAATAATCGAGCTGAAGGCGACCATCAGCATGGTCTGGGCAGCGACATGATTGACCATGTCCTGCCGGCCCGCGCCCATATAATGCGCCGTCAGCGTCGCGCCGGCCATGGCAAGTCCGGCCCCAAGCGCGATCACCAGGAATGTGACCGGAAAACTGATCGACACCGCGGCGACCGCAGACGCGCCCAACCGTCCTACCCAAAAGGCGTCGGTGAGTTGGTAGCCGGTCTGCAGGATGTTGCCCAGGATGATCGGAACCGCGAGCCGTATCAGCGCGCGATTGATCGGACCTTCCAACAGCATCTGACGGCGATCGTCGGGCATTGCTCCTCGTGCGATCCGGCGCGGGTCATAAAGTGTGCGGGCCTCTGAACAGGCCCGAACTTCATGACGGCATTATGGCGTCGGAGGGAGAAGCTTAATAGACGTCCCGCAGATAGCGTTGTTCTTTGGTCATCTTGGCGAGATAGGCCTTCGCCGCGCCCGAGCCCATATTGCCTTGCCGCGCGATGATCGCGGTCAGCGCCGCATCGACATCTTTGCCCATCGTGATGCTGCCGCAGACGAAGACGGACGCGCCCTCTTCGAGCCAGGCCCAAAGATCTTTCGCCCGTTCGCGCATGCGCTGCTGGACATAGAGCCGTTCGGCTTGATCACGCGAAAATGCGAGTTCCAGTTCGGTCAACAACCCGTCCTGCTGCATCCCCGTGATTTCGTCTTCATAGAGGAAGTCGCTGGCGCGATGCTGGTCGCCGAAGAACAACCAGTTGCGGCCCTTGGCGCCGACCGCACGGCGTTCCTGTAGGAAAGCGCGGAACGGCGCAACGCCGGTGCCCGGTCCGATCATAATGATCGGCGCATAGTTGTCTTTCGGCAGATGAAAGCTGTGCGCCGGTTGAATAAAGACCGGCACCGTCCCGCCAGGACCAAGCCTGTCGGCCAGAAACGTCGAGGCGACGCCTTTGCGATGACGTCCACGCATCTGATAGCGCACGGCGGCGACGGTCAGATGCACCGCCTCGTTCACTTCCTTCATCGAGGAAGAAATCGAATAGAGGCGCGGCTGCAAAGCGCTGAGCGATGCGATCAGTTCCTGTACCGGCGGTCGCGCCGACGGAAATGATTCGAGCAATTCGAGGAGATCCGCGCCTTCCGGTCCCGCGCCGGGATAGCCTTCGGCCAGAGCCTGTAACCGCTGCGATTCATCGAGATTGACCGCGCGTGATGCCAGCACTTCGACCGCCTCGTCCGTCGGCCGGCCGATCTCACAACCTTGCAGCAGCGAATCATAAAGACTGCGGCGAACGCCGTCAGGTCCATCGACAGCATCGTCCGGTTTTGCGCCAAGTCGTTCGATGATTGCCGCCACCGTATCGGGGCAGTTGGTTGCATGAATGCCGAGAGCATCGCCGACCTCGTAATGAAGGCCCGTATCGGCGAGATCGAATTTTATATGACGCGTATCTTTGATTTTGCTGTTGCGATTGAGCGGCAAGGCCGCCTCGAGCCGCGCCATACCGAGCGGGAAAGGCGATGTCGTCAGCGAAGCTGCAGCGGGCGCCGCAGTGGCAACCGCCGGCGCGGCGACTTCGCCAAGCTCCAGCAATTCCTTGACCATCCGCGCGGTTTCTTTGCCGCCGGGCACACAACGATTGAGCGCTTTCTCGGTCCCGCTCACGATCGCATCGGCGTAGCTTTTGCAAAGATAACCGCATTGGCCGCAATCCTGCTGCGCCATCGCCGCCATCAGACGCTGCGGCAAGGGACGGCCTTCGGCGAGCGCCAGCCGCTCGTCCATCGGCAGCGTCATATCGTGCCAGGCAAAATCTTCTTCGACGGCAGGCACGACCGCGATGTCCGTTTCCATCGGCGCGGTACCGACCGACGATTCACCGCCGTAATAAGCAGCGAGCCAGCCGTTGAGCCACGCACGTTGCGTAGGATTGAACGGTGCAGAATTCGGAATGACGGGTGCGTCGTAACTCATGTCAGGCAGCCATCTCAGTGGCGGTGGCGAAAAGATTTTTCAGGTCATCGGCCGAATGACGTGCGGTGAAATCGCGGAAGGATTCAGCAGGGCGGCGCTGCAACAAATAGGACTGCAGCATCGCCTCGATACAAGGCGGCAAGTCCGCCGCCGCGACCTGGGGGAAAATTTCGCGGGCGATGCCGCGCTCCACCCCCGCGCCGCCACCGACGGAGACGGCATAGCCTTCGATCATGTCCTCGCCGACCTTAACGCCCATGAGGCCGATATCGGCAATGAGATGTTGGGCGCAGGAATGAGGGCAGCCGGTCAGATGGATGTTGATCGGCTGGTCCAACGTGACGCGCGATTCGAGATAATCGGCGAGGATCACCGCATGACCCTTGGTATCACTAGCGGCGAATTTACAGCCGCCGCTACCGGTGCAGGCGATCAGCGCCCCACGGATGGCGCTGGCCGAAAGCCCAAACCCAAGTTGCGCGATCGCCTCCGCCGCCGCATCACGCTGCGTGTCCGGCACATCGGAGATCAGAAGATTCTGCCACACCGTCAAACGGATCGTGCCGCTGCCATAACGCGAGGCGATATCGGCAAGGCCGCGCATTTGATCGGCCGTGATGCGGCCGACGGGCAACACGACGCCGAGATAGGACAGACCTTCCTGGCGTTGGCGATGGATGCCGATATGGCCGTGCTTTTGCTGCGGCGGACGCGGCAGGCAGGCATCGAGCGGCAGACGCGTGAAAGGCACGCCGCGTTCCGTTTCGACGGCGGCCATGAATTTCTCGACGCCCCAGCCATCGAGCACATATTTGAGACGCGCGCGTTTGCGGTCGGTGCGGTCGCCTTCGGCGATGAAGACCCGCAAGACAGCAACCGCCGCGCCGACGCATTCGTCGGGCGTCAGCAGAATGCCGGTGTCGTTGGCGAAATCGCCATGGCCGGTGATACCGCCCAGCAGCATGCGGAAATAAACGCCCTCGGGTACCGCCGCACCCGCCGGGACTTGCACCGCAGCGAAGCCGATATCGTTGGTATCCTCGAGCACCGACACCGCGCCGCCGCCATCGAAAGCGATGTTGAATTTACGCGGCAGGCCGAACAGTTCGCGGTGATTGAGGATGTAGTGGTGCATCGCCTTTGCCAGCGGCCGCGTATCGATCAATTCCTGCGGATCGATGCCGGCGGTCGGGCTACCGGTAACGTTACGGATATTGTCGGCGCCGGAACCGCGCGAGGTAAGCCCCAAATCCTCGATGCCCGTGAAGAGTTCGACCAACCCTTGCGGCTTGATGTCGCGAATCTGCAGGTTGGCGCGGGTCGTCACATCGACGAAGCCACCGCCATATTGCTCGGCGAGATCGGCGAGGCCGCGTACCTGATGCGCATTGAGAATACCGTTCGGCATCCGCAGCCGGCACATGAATGAATTTTGCGCCGGCGCGACATAGAACATGCCGAAGAATTTGCGGCGGAAAATATCGTTGCCTTTCGGGAAGCGCCCTGCTGCAGCATCGGCCAGCAGCGCATCCCAATCGTCGAACGGATCGTCTTTACGCTTCGACTCTTCCTCGGCGACGAGTTTCTTGCCCGCGGCGAGAAAGCGATCCTGCGCCAGTCGATTGATGTCCGATGGATCGGTCGCCGAAGCGCCGGGCAGCAGCGGCGCAGCGCCGCCGCGTTTCGCCGTCACGCCCGCGATGAACCCGTCGAGATAACGCTTCTGTTCGTCGTTGATCGCCTCGGCACCGGCTTCGAGCAACAGCCGTGCGGCCAGATCGGCGGGTTTGTCGGTCATGCCGCCACCTCGACCTTTGTTGTTTCAGCCAGCAGGCTGCGCAATTCCGGGATGCAGGAACCGCAGCCGGTACCCGCGCCGAGCGCAACGCCAATGGCGCGTACATCGGCAAGACTATCCTTGGCGATCGCGCGGCAAATCTTGGACCGGCCGACATGATGGCAGGCGCAAACGATCGGACCGTCATCCACCGTCACCGCACCGGCCCGACCGACCAACAGCGCCCGGCGTTCTTCCGGCGAGAGGCGATCCTTGGCGAACAAAGCACCGACCCAATCCGTGTCGAGCTGCATCGACGGCGGCCGGATGTCGAGCCAAGCCGCCAGCGCGCCATCGGCGATGACGGCGCTGCGAAAGCGTTTTCCGACCGGGTCACGAAAGCTCAGTGAATTGCCGGTGGGGAGGAGCGTACTCAATTGATCGAGCGCCTGTTCCGGCGTCCCATCGCCCGCCGCGAAGACGCGCCAATGCTCTGCGCCCGACGCAATCGCCCAATAGGGGGCATCAATGCCGACAGGCCGCGAACGCATCAGCAAAACCGCTTCCCAATCGCGTTTGATCGGAACAAGCCGTACCGGAATCGATTTGAATTCGGGTTGCCCGGACAAGGGATCGACCGCCGGATGCGCCAAAGCGTTGACGCGAGCGTAGGCCGAAAAATGATCGTTCCAATGCATCGGCGCGAAGGCCGTACCGGGATTCTGATCGTCGGTCACGCGCAGCCGCGCGATCATCCCACCCCAGCGGCTTTGCAGTTTGACGAGGCCGCCATCATCGAGATGCAGACGTTGTGCATCGGCGGGATTGACCGCGACCACCGGCTCCGGCGCGCGCAGGGTGAGCCGCGCGGACTTTCCCGTACGATTGAGCGTATGCCAATGATCGCGCTCGCGCCCCGTCAATAACGTGATCGGGTAATCACGATCGACCGGATGCGCGACCTTACGTGCCGCGAGCGGCACCAGCTTCGCGCGATGGTCTGATGTAAAGAAACGCCGGTCAGCGAAGAAGCGCTTGGTTCCTTCGGGCGCGGCAGCCGTCACCGGCCATTGCACCGGCGCCAGCGCGTCATAAGCCTGATCGGGAACCGTCGCGAGACCGGAGAGATCGAAGTCGCGGCTGCCGTCATTCTCGAAGCCCGACAGCGCCGCATGCTCGCGGAAGATCGCGGCCGGACCGTCATAGGCGAACTCATCGCCGAAGCCGAGACGGCGCGCGACTTCGCTGACGATCCACCAATCGGGCCGCGCCTCGCCGGGCTGCGGCAGGAAAGACCGCTGACGGCTGATGCGGCGTTCGGAATTGGTGACGGTGCCGTCCTTCTCGCCCCAGGCCAGCGCCGGCAGACGGATATAGGCGTGTTCAACCGTATCGCTCCACCGCATAGCGTCGGAGACGATGACCAAAGGACAAGCTTCAAGCGCCTGACGGATCGCATCCGAGCGTGGCAAGCTGACCGCGGGATTGGTCGCCATGATCCACAGCACGCGAATCTCGCCGCGTGCGACGCGCTCAAAGAGTTGCACCGCCTTCGGCCCCGCGCCGGTGGCGAGCGACGGCGCTTTCCAGAAACGCCGCACGCGATCCAGCGCGCCGGCATCGCCGTAATCCATATGGGCCGCGAGTTGATTGGCGAGCGCGCCGACCTCACGGCCACCCATCGCATTGGGTTGTCCGGTCAGCGAGAACGGCCCCATGCCGGGTCGCCCGATGCGCCCGGTGGCAAGATGGACGTTGATGATCGCATTGACCTTGTCGCTGCCGCTGGTCGATTGATTGACGCCCTGGGAATAGAGCGTCACGACTTTTTCGTGTTGCGCGACGAGTTCGAAGAATTGCGCCACATCGCCCGGGGCAAGGCCGCAGAGTTTTGCGGTGGTTTGCACGTCGGGCGCAGCGCGCTTTGCTGCCGCGACGGTTTCGGCAACGCCATCGGCGTAATCTTCAACCGCTTCGCGATCGATCAGGCCACGGCGATCGAGATCGGCGAGGAGTCCGTTGAACAGGGTCACATCGCTGCCGGGCGTCAGCGCCAGATGCAGATCGGTGCCGACGCAGCTTGCGGTGCGGCGTGGGTCGATGACGATGACTTTAATATTCCGCGTTGCCCGAGCCGCTTCCAGCCGTTGGTGCAGCACCGGATGGCACCAGGCGAGATTGGAGCCGGTCAGAATGACGAGATCGGCCAGTTCGATATCTTCGTAGCAACCCGGCACCGTGTCCGAGCCGAAGGCGCGGCGATGTCCGGCCACCGACGAGGCCATGCAGAGTCGCGAATTGGTATCGAGATTGTTCGAGCCGATGAAGCCCTTCATCAGTTTGTTCGGCACGTAGTAATCCTCGGTCAGCAACTGACCAGAAAGATAAAACGCGACGGAATTCGGACCATGTTCGGCAATGGCGGTGCGGATGCTTTCCGAGACCGAATCAAGCGCCTGCGCCCAGCTTGCCTGGCGGCCGCCGATTTCGGGGTGCAGCAAGCGCCCTTCCATCGACAGGGTTTCGCCGAGCGCCGAGCCTTTGACGCAAAGCCGACCGTAATTCGCCGGATGATCGGGATCGCCCGCGATGGTCGCACCGCCTTTGCCGTCCGGTGTGGCGAGCACGCCGCAGCCGACGCCGCAATAAGGGCAAGTGGTGCGAACCGTATCGGTCATTCGGCAGCTTCCGCCATCGCGATGAAGTCGCGGCCGAAAATGAGATCGTTGCGGAACGATTCGATGTTGGCGGCGCTGCGAATGAGGTCGAGATACCAAGCGCCATCGCGGGCATCGCCGAGCAACACCGCGCCGGCGAGACGGCCATTGCGCACGACAAGCTTGCGATAGATACCCGCCTCGCGATCCTCGAACACGATCTCTTCAACGTCCGGCGCGGCCTGGATGTCGCCTGCCGAAAAAAGCTCGACGCCTGTAACCTTGAGGCTGGTCGAAACCCACGAGCCGCCATAACGGCTATCGTCATCGCCGGCCAGAACCGCAGCGGTAACGGCAGCCTGTTCCCACAGCGGCGCGACCAGGCCATAGACGGCGCCGCGATGCTCGACACATTCGCCGATGGCAAGGATCGCTGGATCGCTGGTGGTGAGGCCGTCATCGACGATGATGCCACGCCCGACCGTCAACCCGGCCGACTTCGCCAAAGTGACATTGGGACGAACGCCGATCGCGAAGACGACGAGATCGGCGGGCAGTTCGCGGCCGTCCTTGAGACGCAGCCCCGTCGCGCGTTCGTCGCCGAGAATCGCTTCGGTGTCGCCGCCGGTGATGACATCGACCCCCCGCGTCTCAAGCGAAGCGCGCAGCAACGCGCCCGCGGCTGGATCGAGCTGCCGCTCCATGATCCAGTTCATCAGGTGAACCACTGCCACCTTGATGCCGCGGCGCGCGAGGCCGCACGCTGCCTCGAGACCCAGTAAGCCACCGCCGATAACGACCGCATGACGCGCCGTCGTGGTGGCATCGATCAGCGCGTCCGTGTCGGCACGGTCGCGAAAGGTATGCACGCCCGCCAGATCGCTCCCTGGAAGATTTGGACGGATCGGATTGGACCCGGTGCACAGCACGAGCCGATCATAGGAAAAACGTGCGCCGGATTCGGTGACGGCGACGCGTTGGTCGCGATCCAACTGCACAACCGCATCACCGAGATGAAAGCGGGCATCCGACAAAGCGTCGGATTCCGTCAGGACAAGATCATCGACATGCTTTTCGCCACCGAGCAACGGCGAGAGCAGAATACGATTGTAGGGACGATGCGGTTCCGCCCCGAGCACCGTTACGTCGTAACGGTCGGGGCAACGATCGGCGAGTTCGCCGAGCAGGCGGTTGGCCGCCATGCCCGCGCCGATCAGAAGGAGCCGTTCACGCTCCAACGCCATCACGCAACCTGCGTGCTCGGCCGCCGCTCGCGCGCGTAGAGGAATTCAAGCACACGGGTACGGCAGGCGATGTAGGTCGGATCGGCGACGAGATCGAGGCGGCGACGCGGCCGCGGCAACGGCACCGACAACACCTCGCCGATGGTCGCGGCGGGACCGTTGGTCATCATCACGATACGATCGGCGAGCAGCACCGCCTCATCGACATCGTGGGTGATCATGATGCAGGTGTTGCCGAGCTTTTGCTGAATATCCATGACGCTGTCTTGGAGATGCGCGCGGGTAAGCGCATCGAGCGCACCGAACGGCTCGTCCATCAGCAGTACCTTCGGTTCCATCGCCAGGGCACGAGCGATGCCGACGCGTTGGCGCATGCCACCGGAAATTTCCGAAGGACGCTTGTTCTTGGCTTCGGTCATGTTGACGAGATCGAGATTGTGCAGAATCCACTGCGCCCGTTCCGCCGGGGTTTTCTTCGCTTGCACCTTGTTCACCGCCAACGCGACGTTTTCATAAACGGTGAGCCAAGGCAGCAAGGCGTGGCTTTGAAAGACGACGGCGCGGTCGGGACCGGGTTCGTTGACTTCCTTGCCTTCGAGCATCACGCCGCCCGTCGTCGATTCCAGCAAGCCGGCGACGATGTTAAGCACCGTCGATTTGCCGCAACCGGAATGGCCGATGATCGCGACGAATTCGCCGCGGTCGATTTTGAGATCGACATCGCGCAGCACCTCAGAGCGCCCGCTGGCGCCTGTGAACGTCATGCCGAGACCTTCGATCGAAAGATAAGCTGACATCGGTCTGTTTCCTTACATCGATGAGGTGCCGCGCCCGACCCAATGGCCGATCAGCGCGATGAAGCGATCGAGGAAGTAGCCGACGACGCCGACATAGATCAGCGCAACGATGATGTCGCCGATCTGCGAGCTGTTCCACGCGTCCCAGATGAAGAAGCCGATGCCGACACCGCCGATCAGCATTTCCGCCGCGACAATCGCGAGCCAGGAAAGCCCAACGCCGATGCGCAAGCCGGTGAAGATGTAGGGGACCGAAGCCGGCACCATGATCTTGTAGAAATATTCGATCGGGCTAAGCCGCACGACGCGGGCGACGTTGCGGTAATCCGGCGGAATGTTGCGAATGCCGACCGCCGTGTTGATGATGATCGGCCAGATCGCGGTGATGAAGATGACGAACAGCGCCGAAGGACGGCTATCGCGGAACGCCGCGAGCGACAGCGGCAGCCAGGCAAGCGGCGGCACGGTTCGTAATATCTGGAAGATCGGATCGAGGCCGCGCATTGCCCATTGGCTTTGCCCGATCAAGACGCCGAGTCCGATTCCGACAACCGCCGCCAGCGAATAGCCGATCGCAACGCGCTGCAGGCTGGCGCTGATATGCCAGAAAAGACCCTTATCAAGCCCACCCCGGTCGTAGAACGGATTGGTGATCAGCTCCCACGAACCATGCAGAACCTTCAACGGTCCCGGCAGATTTGATTTCACTCCCATCGTCGAGAGATGCCAGACCAACAGCAAAAGCACGATCACCACCAGCGGCGGCACGACCTGCGCCGCCACCTTTCCGGAAAACTTCACAAGCACAGGAAGGAATTCCTGCATCCGCGATTCTTTCGGTTTCGCAACGAAACCGCGATCGACCATGTCTTTTGCTGTCATGTCCGTGTCCGCCCTTAGGCCATACGCTTGATGTCGAGCGATTTGAGATAGGCTTCCGGCGCTTCGGGATCGAAGACCTTACCGTCGAAAAAGGTTTCCTTGCCGCGCGAGGTCGAGGCCGGGATGTCGGCGGCTTTGACGCCGATCGCCTTTGCGGCCGTACGCCACATATCTTCGCGATTGACCTGATCGACCAGCTTTTTGATGTCGATATCGCCGGGCGCGAATTGGCCCCACCGCATATCCTCGGTCAGGAACCATTGATCGTGGCTCTTGAAGGGATAGCTGGCATGGTCGCGCCAGAACTTCATATAGAGCGGCGTCTTCTCGAGCTTACGGCCGTCGCCGAAATCGATGTTGCCTTGGGCGCGATCGATGATGTCTTCAGGCGGCACGTTGAACCAAGCGCGCTTGCCGACGATGTTGCACATCTCTTCTTTGTTCACATCGGCGTCGCACCATTGCTGGGCCTCGAGCACCGCCGAGAGCAGTGCTTGCGCCGCTTTCGGATTCTTGTCCACCCATTCAGCGCGCATACCGAGCGCCTTTTCCGGATGGTCCTTCCACAACTGGCCGGTGATGAGCGCGCTGTAACCTGCATCCTGATGAACGAGCTGGCTGTTCCACGGCTCGCCGACACAGAATGCCTCCATCGTGCCGACCTTCATGTTCGCCACCATCTGCGGCGGCGGCACGACAATGGTTTCGACGTCCTTGTCGGGATCGATGCCGCCGGCAGCGAGCCAGTAGCGAATCCAGAGATCATGGGTGCCGCCGGGAAAGGTCATCGCGACCTTCGCCGCGTGACCGTCGGCCTTCATTTTGGCGAAGACGGCCTTCAACGGCTTCGAATCGAGCTTGGCGCCGAGCGGCAGATGCGCCTTCGCCACCGAGATCGCTTGGCCGTTGGTATTGAGCCGCGCGAGGATATACATCGGCAGCTTCTGATTGTTCTTGGTGACCTTGCCGGTCGAAATCAGATAGGGGAACGGCGAAAGGATATGCGCGCCGTCGATGCCGCCCGAAGCGCCGCCCAATTCCATATTGTCGCGCGTCGTGCCCCAGCTTGCCTGTTTCTGCACATCGACGTCGCCGACGCCGTATTTGGCGAAGAGGCCCTTTTCCTTGGCGATGATCAGCGGCGAGGCATCGGTCAGGGCGATGTAACCGAGGATCGCCTTTGTGGTTTCGGGTCCGGCTTCGGCCGCCATCGCGCCGGCGGGAAAGAAGCCGCGCACGGCAGCGACGGTCGCAGCAGCGCCGGTCGCCTTGATCAGCGTGCGGCGGGTAAACGGGCGCAATGAACTTGTCATGAAGGCTCCTGCATAAATGTTGGTGTTACCGGCGCGTCGTTATCGAATTTCGACGGGTCGAAGATCCGCCCGCCCAGCAACCGGTCGGGGGCCATGGCGATGGGGCGTGTGGCCTGGTTCAAGGTCCAGCTCACCGCATGCGTCACTTCGGTCTTGTCGTCGATGGTCGGCGCCGACAGACCGAGTTCGGCCGCCGCAGCGCGATAGATTTCCGGCGCTACAACTTGCGAGGCGAGCGACAAGCAATCGATCTTGGGACCGATTTGACCGGCGCGGCGCATGGCGTCGAGCGTCCATAGGCTTTGCGAGCGCCACGGGAAATTCGCGGCATAGCGATGGAAAACAATGAAGTCAGGCTCGATCCGCGGCGGCGCATCGAATTCGACGAACAACCGTCCCGCCAACAGTGCCTCGATCAAGGCTGCCGGCGCATTGACGATTCCCGGCAAGGCCAACAACGCCGAAGCCTCGCCGTGATTGCGCGCATCGTCGAGCCACACACAGGCTTCGATCAAGGCGCGCAGTAAGGCACGATGTGTGTTCGGATGACGCTCGGCCCAAGCGCGCGTGACGCCGAAGACTTTTTCGGGCCCGTTTTCCCAAAGATCGCCTTTCGTGGCGACGACGCGGCCGACACCTTGCACGGCAGCGAGCGAATTCCACGGCGCGCCGACGCAATAGCCATCGATCCGGCCGGCGGTGAGATATGTCAGCATCTGCTGCGGCGGTACGACGACGAGCCGCACGTCACGATCGGGATCGAGCCCGCCGGCCGCGAGCCAGAGGCGCAGTTCGTAATTATGCGATGAATAGGGAAACGTCGCGGCGAAGGTCAGCGGCGGCGCTGCCGCTTTGCGCCGCTCGGCCACGATCGCGGCGAGGGCCGACGTCGTGGCCAATGTATCGTTCGCGGCTTTGGCATCGACGGCGCAAATCTGATCCCAGAGTTCCGTCGATACGGTGATGCCGTTGCTGCCGAGATTAAGGACGCAGGCGGACAGCATCGGCACTTTGAGGCCACCGAGGCCGGCGGTCGCGGCCAGCGGCATGGCCTGCAGCATATGCGCACCATCGAGCACACCCAGCGCGACGCGGTCGCGCAATGACGCCCAGGACGGTTCGCGCAACAGCATGACGTCGAGACCATGCTTGCGGAAAAAACCTTTATCGCGCGCAACGATCAGCGGCGCGCAGTCGAGCAGCGGGATGAATCCCAGCGTGACCGAGCGCGTTTCCAAACTGTCGAAGCCGATCTGCACTAACATTTACCCCAAAACAAAAAGGCGCCACGCATCGCGAGTCGAAAGACCCGCGTGCGGACGCCATTGTCCGTTTGAACCATCCAAGGTTCGCCGCCCGGACCGCCATTAGCCCGAACTGCTCACGCTCTACGTAGCAATTGGTATGCCAGTACTGTGCAACAGGCCGAAACGGCGGAACGCCGCGCAGAAACGCGAGGTAGCGCCGAAACGCGGTCGCGACGGCCTGCCTATTTTGAAAGCGGGTGGATTGGATTTGAGCGCGGATCAGCGCTCAGGCTTGAGCACCTGCGCGAGGGCCATCACCGTTCGGGCGACATCGACAAGACGCTGATTCTGGTCCATCGCCAGTTTCTGCATCAGGCGATAGGCCTGATCTTCGGTGAGGCCACGGCTTTTCATCAGCGCGCCCTTGGCACGCTCGATCGCCTTGCGGTCGGCAAGGTCCATCTTGGCTTGATCCAGCTCGGCGCGCAGTTTTTGATGTTCAGCGAAACGCGCCACGGCAACGTCGATAATCGGCTTCACCCGGCCCGGATTGAGGCCATCGATCACATAGGCCGAGACTCCCATCCGCATCGCCTCGGCGGTCACATTGTCTTCGGATTGATCGACAAACATCACGATCGGCCGCGGCCGATCTGCGGTAATCCGGCGCATATCTTCAAGCGTATCGCGCGACGGCGATTCCATATCGACGATGATGAGATCTGGGGCGAGATCCCGGACCTTGGCGACGAGATCATCGGTCAGGCTGGCGACGCCGACGGTTTCATAGCCGGAATCCGCCAACCCCTCGCGCAGGGCCGTCACCCGCGCCGCATCTTCGTCGATCAGGAGTATCCGTAAGCCCATCGATCCGTCCTTCGGGGGACACGTTGCAACATCCGGGCCATTCCTCAAGTCCGTAATTCCCCGCACATGATTTG
This sequence comes from uncultured Rhodospirillales bacterium, assembly GCA_903822185.1. Lineage (GTDB taxonomy): Bacteria > Pseudomonadota > Alphaproteobacteria > ATCC43930 > CGMCC-115725 > CAIKMD01. Next base: position 25,144 of record CAIJOA010000048.1, read on the forward strand.
TGCACTGCACAAATTGTGGCCAGCGCGCCGCAAAAAGGGGCAACGATGCTGCTCTATTGCTTTATAAGCACCTGTAAATCCAGCCATTAAAGATGGCATGGCCTTTGCTCAAGTGGTTGTATAACAACTGAGGTGTTCGCCATGACGCTCGAACCAACCCAGCCGGCCGCCACGATTATTTCCTTGGATGCGCATCGCCAAACCCGCCGCCTTAAACCGGCGGACACCCTGCGCCTGCTCGCCCTCTTCACCGCCTGCGTCTTCGGTTTCATCGGCAGCTTCGCGGACACCGCCGTTGCCCGCACCACGCTGATGCTAATCGAATCGCCCGGCGATATCGACGGCAGCGGCCTCGCCAGCACCGTCATGTGGGCGATCATGGTCAATATCGCGGTTTGCGCCGCCATCCTCCTGCTTGGCTACATGGCGCTGTCACGGCCGCAAGCAAAAGTCATCCGGATCGACGCCTCACGGCGGGACAGCGATCTGAAGCGCGCCGGACGGCGCTAACCGGTCTTCCGCGGCGGCGGGGAAGAGGATCGACAAAGGCGTCTTGATTCCGCATAACCCTCGGCATCATGGGTGCTTCCTCTTCCCCACGGCCTCCTCTCGCAGAGATCGAGACCTGGATCTTCGATCTCGATAACACGCTCTATCCCGGCACCTGCGCGCTCTATCGCGAAGTCGAGCAGCGCATGGGCCAATTCATCATGGACGAATTGAAGATCGACCACGCCGCCGCGCACGCGCTGCGCCGCCGCTTCCTCGATCTGCACGGCACCACGCTCAAAGGCCTGATGAACGAATATGGCATGGAGCCGGGCCGTTTTCTCGATTACGTCCACGAGATTGATCTGTCCGACGTCAGCGAGAATCACGCCTTGGGCGCTGCGATCGGCGCCTTGCCCGGCCGCAAGCTGATCTTCACCAACGGCACCGTGCCGCATGCCCAACGCGTACTGGCGCGGCTGGGCCTCACGAAACATTTCGCGGCGATCCACGACATCGTCGCCTGCAACTATTCGCCCAAGCCGAACCCGGCTTCCTATGACGATTTCGTGCGCCGCTATGATATCGATCCGACGCGCGCCGCGATGGTCGAGGACATGGCGCGCAACCTGCCGCCGGCCGCGGCGCTGGGCATGACGACGATTTGGATTACCGGCGGGCCGCATGGCGAAGACGAGGGCCATGGCGCGCATATCGATTACACGATCGACGACCTGACGGCGTTCCTGCAATCGATCGTTCCGCAACCGCTGGCGACGTCCTAAACTCGGCAGCAACCTCCACCCCTTCACCTATGGGTCAGACGATGAGCAGCAATGAACTTCAATCCGTGATCGATGCCGCCTGGGAGGCGCGCGATCAGATCAACGTCGGCACCAAAGGCAACGTCCGTGACGCGGTCGAAGCGGCCCTCAATCAGATGGACGCCGGCAAGGCGCGCGTCGCCGAAAAGATCGGCGGCACATGGACCGTCAATCAATGGTTGAAGAAAGCGGTGCTGCTGTCCTTCCGCCTCAATGACAACGCCGAGATTTCGAGTGCGCCGGGCGGTTCCGCCTGGTGGGACAAAATCCCGGTGAAGGCGCAAGGCTGGACCCCCGCCAACTTCAAGGAAGCGGGCTTCCGCTCCGTCCCCGGCAGCGTCGTACGCCGTTCGGCCTTCATCGCACCCGGCGTCATCTTGATGCCGTCCTTCGTCAATGTCGGCGCTTATGTCGATAGCGGCACGATGGTCGATACCTGGGCGACGGTCGGTTCCTGCGCCCAAATCGGCAAGAACTGTCACCTCTCGGGCGGCGTCGGCATCGGCGGCGTCCTTGAGCCGCTGCAGGCCGAGCCGGTCATCATCGAAGACAATTGCTTCATCGGCGCGCGCAGCGAAGTTGCCGAAGGCGTCGTCGTCGAGGAAGGCGCCGTCTTGTCGATGGGCTGTTTCGTCGGCGCCTCGACCAAGATCATCGACCGCGCCACCGGCGAAACCTTCGTCGGCCGCGTTCCGGCTTATTCCGTGGTCGTGCCCGGCACGCTGCCCGGCAAGCCATTCCCGAACGGCCAGCCCGGCCCCGACCTTTATTGCTGCGTCATCGTCAAACGCGTCGATGCGCAGACCCGGTCGAAGACCTCGATCAACGAACTACTGCGCGATTAGCATGTCGATCGATCCCGTCGCCTTTGCCGCATCGCTGATTCAGAAATCGTCGGTGACGCCGCAGGACGGCGGGGCAATTCCGTTGTTGAAAGAGACGCTGGAAGGTCTCGGCTTCACCTGCCACGTCGTCGAATTCACCGAGGAAGGCACCGCGCCCATCCTCAATCTCTATGCACGGCGCGGCGACAAGGGCCGCAATTTCTGCTTCGCCGGTCACACCGACGTCGTTCCGCCCGGCGACATGAAAGGCTGGACCGTCGATCCGTTCGGCGGCGAGATCCTCAACGGATCGCTCTATGGCCGCGGCGCCAGCGACATGAAGGGCGCGATCGCCTGCTTTGTCGCGGCGGCGGAACAATTCATCGCATCGCGCGGCGACCTCGATGGCTCGATCAGCTTTCTGATTACCGGCGACGAAGAAGCCGCGGCGATCAATGGCACGCGCAAACTGCTGGAATGGGTCAAAGCCAAAGGCGACACGCTCGACGCTTGCGTTGTCGGTGAACCGACCAGCGCCAAGAAACTGGGCGACATGGTCAAGATCGGCCGACGCGGCAGTCTCAACGGCTTCCTGACCGTCAGCGGCATCCAGGGCCATACCGCCAACCCGCATCTCGCCGACAATGCCGCGCACCGGCTGCTGAAGATGCTGTCGGCGCTGTTGGCCGAGCCGATCGACAAGGGCAACGATCGCTTTCCGCCGACGGACCTGCAGGTCTCGACGATCGATATCGGCAATCCGACGACCAACGTTATTCCCGGTGTCGCGCGTGCCACGTTCAACATTCGCTTCAACGATCAATGGAATAGCGCGAAGCTGAAGACTTGGATGACGGCGACACTGGATGCTGTCGCCGAGGGTCACTACGAACTCGACGTCAAAGTCAGCGGCGAATCGTTTTTAACCCCGGCCGGTGAAGTCAGCGACATCCTGACCAGGGCAATCGGCGCGGTCACGGGCATGACACCCGACCTCAGCACCACCGGCGGCACTTCGGACGCGCGCTTCATCACGAATTTCTGCCCCGTCGCCGAATGCGGGCTAGTCGGCCTGACGATGCACAAGGTCGATGAGCGCGTGCCGGTCGCGGATATGACCGCGCTGACGGCGATCTATCGCAAGTTGCTCGATCTTTATTTCCCGAAGGCCTGATGCCCGAACGCGGCGAGATCGCACAGGCGCTTTACGCGGCATGGCGGCTGGCGCGGCTCGACCGCCTCGGCATGCATTATTTCGATCTCAGTCACCAAGCCGTCTGGAAATCATTTTGGGCGAGCGCGCTTTGCTATCCCGGTTTCCTCGCCTTGCTGTTCCTGCGGCTCGATGACGCCACCGTTGCACGCACGAGCCTGACGAACATCCTGTTGGTCGAGACAATTGGTTACGTTGTCGCTTGGACCGCCTTTCCGCTCCTGGCGTTGAGTTTCTGCCAGCGCATCGGCCGTGCGGAAAAGGGCTTCGATTTCCTCATCGCCTATAACTGGTCGCAGGTGTGGCAGACGTCGATGTTCGTCGCTGTCGGGCTGGTGACGGCTTTTCTGGTGCCCCATCGGTTGGCGCCCAATATTGATCTCGCCGCTTATGTCGCGGCGCTTGGCTATGAAGGTTTTATTGCTTGGGCGGCAATCGGCGCCGGGGCATGGATCGCCGGCGCGTTGGTCTGTCTCGATCTTATCCTGGGCGTGAGCATCGCCTTGACGACGAGCAGCTTTTATTAACCACGCATATTGAAGCGGCAACGACCGGGCAGTTCCGACAGTTGAAGCTTCATCGCCGACCAGCCATCGCCGCGAACGGCAACGACATGCTGCAAAGCAGCTGCGCAGGACGGCGTCCCCAGCCGCTCACGAACGTTCGATAATCCAACGAACATGATCGCGACTGAAATCACCAGAAAAGCGAGGGCGGGAAATGACCGCCCGACACCATTCGAACGGTTAAATGATTGAACCAGAGTCATCGTCGCCTCTGACCTCGTGGACCGGGCAATGATGAAATCAAGCCATTGTGGTATTTATGGGGAGAACCCGCGGAAATCCGAGGTTTTTACAAACCGAACACGGGATGCCTAACGCATTGCTTCCCATCGACATGCGCGACAAACCCGCGCGAAATTAATCGAAAATTGCTGATTTCATGGCTGACTACCGCCATGTGGATACTTCAACTCATCGTTCTCACCGCCATCTCGGCTTACTCGCTGAGCCATCTCTGGATGTGAATGACGGACTTTCGCGTCCGCGATTCCTTAGATGCCTCGACGACCATGCGACGCTCATCATGACGTGATGAACGGAGTCGAGCTTTTCGGTGACACCGGCTCGTCTTCGTGACGGCCACGCAGGCCCTTTAGAGGGCTCGCGTGGCCTTCGCTATTTCAGGGGTGGATTAGGGAACGACAATCACGCCGCGTTCGTGGCCGCGAATGGGCCGCTCTTCGACGACACAAGCTGTCAGTCCCAAGAGCGTCAACGAAATGACGATGAATTTGGCAAAGTTCATGTTCGGCTCCTATGCGACGAATTCGATCGTCTTTCTATAGAAGTCGGTAATGTCCGAATTACGGCTTCGGCGAGGAATTTCGGGGCCGGCGGTGGTGCGTTACTTCCAGCGGCCAATCTTGAAATGTTCGACCTGCTTCGCGAGCTCTTCATATTGCTCGGCAATGGCGAGCATCTGTTTTCGGCTGAGCGGGTCTGGAAAGCTCTCCGCTTGCTTTCGAACAGTCTCGGCCATGGCGTGATAATGTTCGGCGTCATTCATGCCGGCGAATTAACCAATCCGTCGGGCGCTTTGAAATGAGGGCAGCTACGAATTAGGAATTTTACGTATAAATTGGCAATCATAAGAAGGTTGAAGTGTCGGTGCCGCGCTTAACCTTGTTAACCGTTGACCATCGACGATTTTGAGCGAATCCCGCAGAAGTCAACGAAACAATCAACATTAACGCGTCTATTTTTAGACAAAATCCTTTCCGTGTTAACCCGAAATTAACGGTGGAAGGGATAAGAATGTATGTATGTCGAGGTTTAGTTCCATTGGCGCGATCGTCGTGGCGTTGCTCTTACCGAGCGCTGCCTTCGCTGCCGATTCACCATCGGCAACCGCCAGCTTCGCTCCCTCCAACGGCACGGGCAACACGGAAACAAGCGACGGCATTCGCGGGGTCGTAACCGGCCTGCGCCAGACCATCATCGACAACGGAATTTCAACCGCCCTCACCCGCGCCAGCGACTGGGTCAAAGAGCTCGAAGTAAGCTGGATCGCCCATCGTAACGGCGAAGCCTCGGGCATCGATACCGACACCGATTTCGAAACCGCATCGAGCAATGGCCCCGCCTTCAAGGGTCTGCGCGAAGCGATGTCGATTTCAGGCTCGCGCGGCATGAGCTGGGGTCCAATCACCATCGGCACCTCGACCTCGCAAGATCAGGCCTAGGCCATCGGCCACAGCCAACCCGTCGTGTCGGCCCTCACCGCCGGTAGCGCCGTCGAAGTTTCATCCGGCCTCGTTCATACCGACAGCCGTGGCAGCGCCACCGCCGAACGTTCGTTGGCCAGCCATGATATCGCCCTAGGCATGCAGCTTCCCGGCCTGCCCTGGAACACCCAAATCTCCGCCGATCATTATTGGTGGGGCGCCCGCGGTTTCGGCCAGCGGGTCGAAGGCAACCGCGTCAGCCTCAAATTCAGCCCCGTCGCCAATGTCGAAGTCGAAGGCGGCCGCAGCGAAGACAAACGCGGTCCCGGCGGCTTCATCGGCCTGCTGTACCGCATTCAGCTCAACGAGCCGAAATAACTTTCTTCAGATTTCCGGATAGATGACGTCGATGAGGTAAAGCCCGTCGGGCGGGGCCGTCGGTCCGCCGGCGCGCCGATCACAGGCCGCCAACGCCTCGGCGACGCGCGACACCGGCCATTTCCCGTCACCGACCAGCTTCAACGTGCCCACCATGTTGCGAACCTGGTGATGCAGGAACGAACGCGCCCGTGCCTCGATCACGAGTTCCTCTCCCGATGATCTAATGTCGAGCATCTCGAGCGTTTTCACCGGCGACTTCGCTTGGCACATCGAATCGCGAAACGTCGTGAAGTCATGCTTGCCCAACAGAAGCTTCGCCCCGGCCTGCATCGCGGCGATATCGAGCGGCCGACCGACATGCCAGACGCGGTCGCGTTCCAACACAGCGGGCGGGCGACGGTTGAGGATGCGATAATGATAGCCGCGCCCGATCGCCGATCGCCGCGCGTCGAAATCGTCCGGCACCATTACCGCGGCCAGCACGCCGACCGCATGGGGCCGGACATGTTGGTTGATGGCATTGCGGACGACCTCGGGCGGTAATTCCTTGGGCAGATCGACATGCACCACCTGCCCCAGCGCGTGAACACCGGCATCGGTGCGTCCCGCGGCATAGAGACGAATTGCCTGGCCGCAGAATCGTTCGACGGCAATTTCCAAAATTTCCTGCACCGACAGACCGTTGGTCTGGCGCTGCCAGCCGACCAGTCCCGTACCGTTATATTCGACCGTCAGCTTGTAACGCGGCATCTCAGCCTTCGACGGGTAAGACGGTGCCGGGCGGCAGTGCGAAGCCGCGCAGGAAGGTCGCACCGTCGAGCGCCGAACGTCCCGGCCGCTGCAGGCTGGTCAATCGCAAGGCCCCGTCGCCGCACGCAATTGTCGGTGCGGCATCAAGAACGGTACCAGGAGCACCGCTGCCCGGTGCCGTCACGGCAGCATGCAGTTTGATCCGCTCGCCTTTCACCTCGAACCAGCTATCGAGCCCACGGGTTTGCCGTTCGAGTTCGATAGCGGGCCGGCGCCAATCGATGCGGCCTTCGCTGCGCAGGATCTTCTTCGCGTAGGTGACGCCTTCCGTCGGTTGCGGCGTCGGCGTCAGCGTTTCGAGCCGGTCCAGCACCTCGATCATCATGCGCCCGCCGAGCGCGGCGAGGTCGTGGCGTAAGCCGGCGCTGGTGCTCGACGGCGTGATCGGCACGGATTCCATCGCTAGCATCGGCCCCGTATCGAGCCCGGCCTCCATCTGCATGATGGTGATGCCGGTTTCGGTATCGCCGGCCAGCAGCGCGCGTTCGATCGGCGCCGCACCGCGCCAGCGCGGCAACAGCGAGCCATGGACATTGAGGCAGCCAAGCCGCGGCGCATCGAGCACCGCCTGCGGCAGGATGAGGCCATAGGCGGCGACGACCGCGGCATCGAGATCGAGCGCGGCAAAGTCGCGAATGTCGTCGGCACTCAGCTTGGCCGGGTGGCGCACCATCAGCCCGGCCTCTTCGGCGCGGCGCTGTACCGGCGACGGCTGCAGCTTATGCCCCCGCCCCGCCTCGCGCGGCGGCTGGCAATAGACGGCGGCAATGTCATGACCCGCCGCGATTAGCGCGTCGAGAATGACCACCGCGAAATCGGGCGTACCCATAAAGGCGAGACGACGTTTCAATTTTCCCTCTCCGCGCTTGCGGGGAGAGGGAGGGGCCCATTGCAGCGCAATGGGAGGGTGAGGTGTCTTTCAGCCACGGCGATTTTCAATATTGTGCGTCCCCACCTCACCCGCTCGCTTTGCTCGCCACCCTCTCCCCCCGATGGGTGGAGAGGGTTATTTGCATCACGCCGGCGTCGGAACCTGTTGTCGTTTGAGCTTCGTCAGCTTGCGCAGGATCATGCTGCGTTTGAGCGCCGAGATATGATCGACGAACAGCGTGCCTTCCAGATGGTCGATCTCGTGCTGGATACAGGTTGCGAGCAGCCCTTTGGCATGCAGCTCGCGGATTTCGTTCTGCTCGTCGAGATAGCGCAGCTTGACCTCGGCCGGGCGGACAACATCGGCATAATGCTCGGGCAGCGACAAGCAGCCTTCGTTGTAGGTAACCGATTCGTCCGAGGTCCACAGGATCTCGGGATTAGCGATGCGGTAAGGCTCGGGCTTATCCCCGTCCTTGGCGCAATCCACGACGATCACCCGCAACAGCGCCCCGACCTGCGGCGCGGCGAGGCCAATGCCCGGCGCGTCGTACATCGTCTCCAGCATGTCATCCATCAGCTTACGCACCGACGCATCGACCTTGGCGACCGGCTTCGCCTTTTTGGCGAGTCGGGGATCGGGCGCGGTGATGATGGGGAGGATAGCCATAGCCGCTTTTAGGTAAGGCTCCCGCCCGTTTCCGTCAACCTTTTGGCGGACTGCATAACCCGTTCTCTTGCCTCCCGGCGATTTCCGGTAAACTCGGGCGATGGAAACAATTCTCATCGTCCTTCTCGCCATCGCCGTCACGGCAGGGCTTGGCGTCTGGCTGAAAAGCCGGGAATCCCAACGCCGCATTGCCGCCGAAACCGGTTTGGCCGAGCGCGACAAGCGCGTCACCGAACTGACGACCGAACGCGATTCGGCGGTCGCTGCCCGACTCGGCGCGGAAACGGCCCTCGCCACGGCACAGCAGAAGCTGGCCGACACCGAACAGCGCATGGCCGAGTTCGAAAAGCACCGTATCGAGATGCTGAATTCGGCCAAGGCCGCGATGCTCGAAGGCGGCACGCAGCTTTCCTCGAAACTGCTCGAAGACCACAAGCGCGAGAACGCCGAGTCGAAAGAGGATGCGGAAAAGCGCGTCACCGGGGCGAGCGAGACTTTCCTCAAGCAGGTCGAAACCCTGGCCAAGACGGTCGCCGCCCTGGAAGGCCGCTTGCAGCAAAACGGCAAGGTGCTCGATACCGTCTGGCGCTCGCTGACCAATCCTTCCGGTGCAGGCCAGATTGCCGAGGTCGGGCTGGCCAACACGCTGAAGGCCTTCGGCCTCGAGCAGGGCCGCGACTTCCAACTGCAGTTTTCGACCCAAGACGAGGAGGGCCGCCGGCTACGTCCCGACGCGGTCGTTTTCCTGCCCTCGAACGGCGTCATGGTGATCGACAGCAAAGCGTCGAAATATCTGCTCGAGATCGCCGCGCGCGAGGGCACCGCCGAGGAAGGCGAGGCTTACCGCAACCTGGCCCAGACCATGACCCGACATCTGCGCGCGCTCGGTGAAAAGGATTACGCCAACGCCATTCGTGTCGCCTGGCGCGAAAGCGGCCACGAGCATGAGATCGCGCGCATCGTCAGCGTGATGTATCTGCCGAACGAAGCCGCGCTCGATAAACTCAATCGGGCCGATGCCGATTTTCTCCACAGCGCACGGGCGCGCGGCATCTATCTCGCCGGCCCGACGACGCTGCATTGCCTCATCTCCTTGGCCTCGGCCGAGATCAATCTGATGAAGCAGGTCGAGAACCAACAGAAGATCGTCACCGCCGCCGAGGCCTTGCTGGAAGGCGTCAGTAGCGCCTTCGTCCATGTCGGCGCGGTCGGCAAAGCACTCAACAGCGCGGCGGAGTCCTTCGCGAAATTCGCCGGATCGGCTAACCGCTTCGTCCTGCCACGCGCGCGAAAGCTGGTGGGATTGGGACTACAGCCCGGCAAAGCTTTGCCGAACAACCTGCCGCTCTTCGCCGTCACGCAGCAGGATACGATGATCGAAGGTGAAGTTTCGGAAATGCGCGAGGAAGCGCCGCGCCCGAGACTGATCGCGGAATAAAAAGGACTCACCACGGAGGCACGGAGGAAGAAGGAGAGAAGAACAAAAATTTCTTCTCCGTGCTCTCCGTGGTGAATTTTCTTTAAAGCCGAGACGACGAGAATCTAAAAAATCGTCTTGTTCGTCGAAGTGCGCTGGCTCATGGCCGCGGTGAGCGTGCCATCATCGAGATAATCGAGTTCGCCGCCGACCGGCACGCCATGCGCGAGGCGCGTGATCGCGACGCCTGTTGGCGTCAGCCGGTCGATGATGTAATGCGCGGTGGTCTGGCCTTCCACCGTCGCGTTCATCGCCAGAATAACCTCGCGGATATTTTCGTCACCGACGCGCGCAACCAGTTGGTCGATGCGAAGTTCGCCGGGACCGATGCCATCGAGCGCCGAAAGCGTGCCGCCGAGAATATGATAGCGGCCCTTGAAGGCATGAGCGCGTTCCATCGCCCAAAGATCGGCAACGTCTTCGACCACGCAGAGCATGCTGCCGTCGCGCCGCACATCGGCGCAGATAGCGCAGGGATCGACGGTATCGAGATTGCCGCAGACCGAGCAGGGATGAACCGCCTTCGCCGCATCGGCCAGCGCCACGGCCAGCGGCTCCATCAGCGATTCACGCCGCTTCAACAACTGCAACGCCGCACGCCGCGCCGAGCGCGGACCGAGGCCGGGCAGTTTCGCGAGAAGCTGAATGAGGCGATCGAGTTCGGTCATTACCCCCCACCCTGACCCTCCCCCTCAAGGGGGGAGGGAACGATGAAGCAATAGCCCTCCCCCCATGAGGGGGAGGGTTGGGTGGGGGGTGACACGAACACGACGGCTATAATTAGAACGGCAGCTTCATGCCGCCGGGCAGCTTCAACCCGCCCGTCACCTTAGACATTTCGTCGGCGAGATGCGCCTCGACGCGCGCCTTGGCGTCGTTGGTCGCAGCGAGGATCAGGTCTTCGAGGACTTCAGTTTCTTCCGGCACCATCAGCGACTTGTCGATGCTGATCTTCTTCATTTCGCTTTTGCCGTTGAGCGTCACTTTGACGAGGCCGCCGCCGGATGCGCCGCTCATCTCGACCTGATTGAGGCGCTCCTGCATCTCGGCCATCTTCGACTGCATTTCCTGCGCCTGCTTCATCATCTGGCCCAGATTCTTCATAACGGGTCGTCTCCTTCGGGAATCTCTTCGGGGTCGGGTGCGGGGGCGACTTCAGGCGGCGCGAGTTCGCGCACGCTGTCGATCCGCGCGCCGGGGAATGCGTCGAGGACGGCGCGCACCAGCGGATCGAGCGCGGCTTCGCTCGTCATCGATTGCTTGCGTGCTTCGGATTGTTCTTTGAGCGTCGGCTCGCCGGGTTCGCCCGATATGCTGACCAACCAGCGCGCGCCGGTCCATTGCGTCAACGAGCTGGCGAGCTTGTTGGTGAGATCGCGCGGCGCGCCCTCGGCGAGACGCAGCGCGATGCGGCCTTGCTCGAAACTGACCAAATGGACGTGCGACCAGAGGAACGCGCGTATCAGCGCTTCCTGGTTTTTCTCGAACAACTCGACCGCTTGAACGAAGCTCTGCGGCTGCGGAAGGCTGGCGCTGGGCGCATCGACCGGCGCGGGATTTTCGCGCATCGCGAGATTGCTGACGGCGGAGGCACCACCGCCGCTGCTGGACGACGACGCCATGCTCGATCCGCCGCGCGGCGATGAAGATGCCGCGGAAGAAGACGATGACGCCGCCGATCCGGCCGGCGTGTTGTCGAACTGGCGAATGAGATCCGCCGGCGTCGGCAGATCGGACATATAAGCCAACCGCACCAAAACCATCTCGACCGCCTGTAGAGGCGACGGCGCATGCTGCGCTTCGGAGAGGCCTTTCAGCAGAAGCTGCCAAACGCGAGTCAGCGCCGGGATGCCGAGCTTCGCCGCGAGCGGCGCGCCGCGGACGCGGTCGCCTTCCATCGCGGGATCGCCCTCACCGGCATTCGGCGCGAGTTTTAGCCGGGTCAGGAAATGCGACAACTCCAACAGATCCTGCAGGATCAGATTCGGATCGGCGCCGCCTTCATAGAGCGAACGCATCTGCGCCAGCGAACCCGCTGCATCACCTTTAAGCGCCGCCTCCAGCAAATCGAACACCAACCCGCGATCGGCGATGCCCAGCATCTCGCGCACGCTGGCTTCGGTGATCTTGTTACCGCCCAGCGCCATCGCCTGATCGAGGATCGACAAGCCGTCGCGCACCGAACCGTCGGCGGCGCGCGCGATAAGGCCGATTGCCAGCGGTTCCGCCGGAACCTGTTCCTGTTCGGCAATACGCCCGTAATGCATCGACAAAAGATCGAGCGGCACGCGGCGCAGCGAGAAACGCTGACAACGCGACAGCACCGTCACCGGCACCTTGTTGATCTCGGTCGTGGCGAAGATGAATTTGACGTCCGGCGGCGGTTCTTCGAGCGTCTTCAGCAAGGCGTTGAACGCCTGCTTCGACAGCATGTGCACTTCGTCGATGATGTAGATCTTGAAGCGCGCCGCGACCGGCTTGTAGCGCACGCCGTCGGTCAGTTCACGGATATCCTCGACGCCGGTGCGGGACGCAGCATCCATCTCCATCACATCGACGAAGCGGTCTTCGGCAATGGCGCGGCACGGCTCGCAGACGCCGCAGGGGCTGATGGTCGGGCCGCCCTTGCCGTCGGGACCGATGCAGTTGAGGGCGCGGGCGATGATGCGGGCGGTGGTCGTCTTGCCGACGCCGCGCACGCCGGTGAGGATGAAGGCGTGAGCGATACGGCCGGTGGCGATCGCATTCTCGAGCGTCCGCACCATCGCTTCCTGGCCGATCAACTCGGCAAAGGTGCTCGGCCGGTATTTGCGCGCGAGCACGCGATAGACGCTGCCCGGCTCGCTCATGACGCCTCCGAAGAAGGGATTACCCCGGGAAAAGAAGGTGGGAGACTGGACAACGACCCAGACCGAAACTCGTTACGGCTGCTTCCTTCCGGACCTGACCGGGTTGGCGAGGGACCTGCCCATCGCCAGCCTCCCGAGGCGACTATATCAGGATCGGCGGCGCATGCCACAAGGGGGGCCGAGAAAGGCGAGAATCCGGGGAGAATTTTCACCACGGAGGCACGGAGGACAGGGAGAGAATGTTCAATCTCCTCTTCCTCACTGTCCTCCGTGTCTCCGTGGTGCATCTTTTCGATGGCAGGACCAATCCGAGCCCTTCGACAAGCTCAGGGTGAGGCGAGTTTGTGTATGGCATCAAATGCCGTGCACCATTTGACCTCACCCTGAGCCTGTCGAAGGGCTCGTGATCGCCATGCAAGCCATTCCCCGCCCCGCCGCTATACTGATCCCCGCAACAGGGAGCCGCGATGCCCGACCAACCGAAGCCTGGAAATTTCTATACCGGCGGCCTCGACCGCGTATCTCATCTGCGGAAGGACCCCGACTGGCTCGCCGAACGGCGCGCACATCCGACCAGCCGTTTCATCCCGCTATGGCGCGGCCAGAATTTGATCATCGGCCCCGAGACCGACGCGCCCCGCGCCCAATTCGTGCCGCTCCAAACACTGGGCATTCCCGACACTGAATTGACCCTGCTCGGCACCGACGATCAGGGCGCTTATTTCGCCTATGACCTGTCGCATCTCGACGAGCCGCCAGCGGCCCTCATCCCCGATCCGCAAACCCAATTCCTCGACCTGCGCCGTGTCGGGCCGTTGATGCCGCGCGGCGAAGCGTCGATGCTCGCCTATGCGCGCGGCATGGCTTACTGGCATCAACGCCATCGCTTCTGCGGCGTCTGCGGTCACCCGACCCGCGCCGACGAAGCCGGGCATGTCCTGCGCTGCACCAACGAGGCCTGCGCCACACCGCATTTCCCGCGCACCGATCCGGCGGTGATCATGCTGGTCCATGACTGCGACCGCTGCCTTCTCGGCCGCCAAAAGGTGTGGGCGCCCGGCATGTATTCGACCCTCGCCGGTTTCGTCGAGCCGGGCGAAAGCCTCGAAGAAGCCGTCGCCCGCGAAGTCTATGAGGAAACCCGCGTGACGCTCGACAGCGTCACCTATCACTCGTCCCAACCCTGGCCCTTCCCCGCCTCGCTTATGCTCGGCTTTCACGCCCGCGCGAAGACGACCGACGTGACCGTCGATCTCAGCGAATTGGAAGACGCACGCTGGTACGAGAAGTCATGGCTGCTCTCGCATGTCGATGACGAGACCTTCCGCCTGCCGCGCAAGGATTCGATTGCGCGGCGGCTGATGGAGGATTGGCTGGGACGGTGATGAACACACCCTTATCCCGTCATGCTCGGGCTTGACCCGAGCATCCACTATTTGCCACCGAGATCAATCTAAGTCGTGGATTGCCGGGTCAAGCCCGGCAATGACGAGGATAAGAAGCGCCCTTTAAGTCGCCGCGCTTTGCGACTGGTCCTTGCGGAAGGCATGGCCGGGATAGACGCCGAGGATTTTGACTTCTTCGGTGAAGAATTTCAGCTCGTCCAATGCCAATGCTAAACGCCGTTCACTCGGGTGCGCCTCGACATCGGCATAAAACTGCGTCGCGGTGAAGCTGCCGCCGACCATGTAGCTTTCCAGTTTCGTCATATTGATGCCGTTGGTCGCGAAGCCGCCCATCGCCTTGTAGAGCGCGGCGGGGACGTTGCGGACGCGGAAGACGAAGGTGGTGACGACGAGGCCGTCGTTGCGGGCGCGTTTTTCTTTGGGCGCCATGACCAAGAAGCGCGTCGTGTTGTGGCCCGCATCCTCGATGTTCTTTTTCAGCGAGGTCAGGCCATAGACCTTGCCCGCCAATTCCGACGCGATGGCGGCGATGGATTTATCGCCCAGCCTTGCGACCGCGGCAGCAGCGCCGGCGGTGTCGGCGACGATCTCGGCCTTGAGGCCCAGCGCGCGGATCAGCTTGCGGCATTGCGACAGCGCATGGACGTGGCTGCGCACGATCTTCAAATCCGACAGCTTAGTGCCCTTCACCGCCAGGAGGTGATGGTTCACCCGCTGATAATGCTCGCCGATGATATGAAGGCCCGAATCCGGCAGCAGGTGATGGATATCGGCAACGCGGCCCGCGACCGAATTCTCGATCGGCAGCATGCCGAGGGCGGCCTTGCCGGTACGCACGGCGGCGATGGCGTCCTCGAAGATTTCGCACGGCAGGCTTTTCCATGCCGGAAAAACCTGACGGCAGGCGAGGTCGGAATAGGCGCCGGGTTCGCCTTGGAAAGCGATGCGGCGGGAAGCGCCGGAAGATGCGGTCATGATTTTGTCTGGAAACGGGCTGCCATCAAGTCGCGCGCACGCGCGAGGTCGTCGGGAGTATCGACACCGAACGGAACCGAGTCAACGAGCGCTACGTCGATGCGCATGCCGGCATCGAGCGCGCGCAGTTGCTCGAGGCTTTCGCGTTTTTCGAGCACCGAGGGCGCGAGTTTGACGAAGCGCGCCAGCGCTTCCCTTCGATAGGCATAAAGTCCGATGTGATGGTAATGCGAGCCCGCGCCGTGCGGCACCGCTTCACGGCTGAAATAAAGCGCGCGGGCGATCTGCGCGCCGGGCGCGAATCCGGCGGCGATCTTCACGACATTCGGCGATTGCCGCTCGGCTGCGTCATGGATCGGCGCGGCGAGAGTCGCGATATCGACCGAGGGTTCGGCCAGCGGCAGCAATGACGCCTGGATCGCCTTGGGGTCGATCAGCGGCAGGTCGCCCTGGACGTTGACGATGACATCGTGCCGGCCCTCGGGATCGAAGATCGACACCGCCTCGAAGATACGGTCGGAACCCGAGGGATGGTCGGGCTTGGTCATCATTGCCTCGCCCCCGGCGCTGCGGATTGCCGCGGCGATTTCGGGCTCGGCGCAGGCGACGATCACCGGACCCAGCTTTGCCTCCATCGCGCGGCGCCAGACCTGAACGATCATCGGCGCGTCGCCGATCATGGCCAACGGCTTGCCCGGCAGCCGGATCGAGGCCATGCGCGCAGGGATGACGAGCAGCGGGTGAGACAACACGACTCCTTAATCCTCGAAAAACGGCGGAATGCCTCGCAAATTGCGGCGTTATGCCGCATGAAAAGCGAGGCCGTCCAAAGAGGCAGCACGCTAATCTCGGCACGCTACCGAAGGCCACTATATTTCGTTTGAGTCGTCAGCGAAATTTGGCTTTTCTGCACCACGAAACTAAGCCTTCGTCCCGTCAGGCATATTCCAAGGGTCCGCTGCATGTCGTTCGAACTGAATAAAATTCTCGGTGCCGTCCTCGCCGCCATGATGCTGGCGATGATTTCCGGCATTGTCTCGGGCATCCTGGTGCATCCGACCAAACTGGAAAAGCCGGTTTTCGCCATCGAGGGCGTCGCCGCTGCGCCGGCCGCCGGTGGCGGTGCCGCCGCTCCCGCGGGTCCGGAACCGATCGGGGCGCTGATGGCCTCGGCCAATGCGGACAACGGCAAGGCGAAGACGCAACAATGCGCCGCCTGCCATACCTTCGATAAGGGCCAGCCGAACCGTGTCGGCCCGAACCTCTGGGGCGTGATCGGCGATGAGATCGCCCATGACCGCGGCGGTTTCGCCTTCTCGACGGCGCTGGCGGCCAAAGGCGGCGAATGGACCGTCGACAAGTTGAACGAATGGCTGTGGAAGCCGCAGAATTTCGCCAAGGGCACGAAGATGACCTTCGTCGGTCTGGCGAAGCCGCAGGACCGCGCCGACGTCATCGCCTATTTGAACGCCGAAAGCGACAGCCCGAAGCCGCTCGCCAGCCTTGGCAGCGCGCCGGCTCCGGCAGCGGCCCCAGCCCCCGCGGCAGCACCGGCCGAAGCGAAGCCCGCCGAAGCAGCGCCGCAGGGCGAAGCCAAGCCGGCCAACTAACCGACCCGGTTCTTTAAGCCCAACAACCAGGAAGCGCGGCGGCATGACGCCCAAAGTCACCGCCGCGCACCTGGCCCTCGGCCACACCCTGGCCGAAGCTTCCGGCGAGATCATTCGCCGCTATTTCCGCACCAACATCGCCATCGACGACAAAAGCGATGCCAGCCCGGTGACGATCGCCGACCGCAGCGCCGAAAAGGTGATGCGCCACATCATCGAAGCCTCGTTCCCCGAACACGGCATCATCGGCGAGGAATTCGGCAGCCAGAACCCGGATGCCGATTACGTCTGGGTGCTGGACCCGATCGACGGCACCAAATCATTCATCAGCGGCGTGCCGCTATTCGGCACTTTGATTGCCCTGACTTGGCGCGGCCAGCCCATCCTCGGCGTGATCGACCAGCCGATATCCGGGGAACGTTGGATCGGAGCCACCGGGCACCGGACGGAACTCAACGGCAAGCCGGTCGGCACCCGCCCCTGCAGCAAGATCGAGAACGCGACGCTCTATGCGACCTCGCCCGACATGTTCAACCGGCGCAACGCACCGGGCTTCAACAGGCTGCGCAAGCAGGTGAAGCTGTCCCGGTTCGGCGCGGATTGCTACGCCTATGCCCTCTTGGCCAGCGGGTTTATCGATTTGGTCGTCGAAGCCGACCTCAAGCCCTACGATTTCTGTGCGCTGCTGCCGATCATCGAAGGCGCGGGCGGCGCGATGACCGATTGGGATGGCAAGAAGCTGACCACCAAATCCGACGGCCGCGTCATCGCTGCCGGGGACAAGAAACTGCTGGGGAAGACAAGAAAGCTTCTTACCGCCTAACTCTGGTCCCTCCCCTTCGATGTGGAGGGATAACAGTTTGGTCATTTTGGCTCTTCCTCATTTCCCGCTAAGCTTCGCACCATGATGCGTTTAAGCGGAACCGCCCTCCTCGCCGGCTTGCTGGCGCTTGCAACCGCCGCCTCGGCGGAGCCGCGCCATGGCCTGTCGCTGTTCGGCGATCTCAAATATCCGGCAAACTTCCAGCATTTCGATTACGTCAATCCGGACGCGCCCAAGGGCGGCAGCGTCAAATATTATGCGCTCGGCACCTTCGACACGCTCAATCCTTTCACCTTGAAAGGGCAAGCGGCGGCAGGCGCCGGCATGCAGTTCGATACGCTGATGGTATCGGCTGCCGACGAGCCGGCATCGGAATATGGTCTTGTCGCCGAGAGCGCCGAAGTCGCGCCGGACAAGACCTGGGTGATTTATACGATCCGCCCCGAGGCGCGCTTCAACGACGGCAGCAAGATCACCACCGACGACGTGATCTGGACCTTTGATACGTTGAAGGCCAAAGGCCACCCGCGCTATCGCCTCTATTACGCGGACGTGTTGAAGGCCGAAAAAGTCGGCGAGCGCGGCGTCAAATTCACATTCAAGGATGGCGAAAACCGCGAGCTGCCCTCAATCGTCGGCGAGATGCCGGTGTTGTCGAAGGCCTATTGGGAAAAAGCCGGCTTCGACAAGACGACGCTCGACGCGCCCTTCGGCAGCGGCGCTTACAAGATCCAGTCCATCGATGCCGGCCGTTCGATCACTTATCAGCGGGTTGCGAATTACTGGGCCAAAGACCTGCCGGTTAATCGCGGCCGCAACAACTTCGACACGATCCGCTACGACTATTATCGCGACCAGTCGATCGCGCTCGAAGCCTTCAAGGCCGGGCAATACGACATCCGGGTCGAGAACGTCGCGAAGAACTGGGCCATCGGTTACGACAGCCCTGCCCTCACCGCCGGCCTCATCAAGAAAGACGAGATCGCCAATCAGTTGCCGCAAGGCATGCAGGGCTTCGGTTTCAACACCCGTCCCGGTCATCCGTTTGCCGATCCGCGCGTGCGCGATGCCCTGACTTATTTGTTCGATTTCGAATGGGCGAACAAGAATCTGTTCTTCGGCGCTTACACCCGTAGCCACAGCTTCTTCTCGAACTCCGAGCTTGCCGCCAGCGGCATGCCCAGCGCCGACGAGTTAAAAATACTTGAGCCGTTGAAAGGCCAAATCCCCGACGAGGCTTTCGGCAAGGCTTATGAACCGCCGGCGACCGACGGCAGCGGCAACATGCGCGACAATCTGCGCATCGCCTTAAAGCTGTTTGCCGAGGCCGGTTGGAGCGTCAAAAACGGTAAGATGGTCAATGCCAAGGGCGAGGATTTCCATTTCGAATTCCTGCTGAACCAGCCAGAGTTCGAGCGTGTGGTGTTGCCCTTTGCGCAAAATCTCGGCCGCATCGGCATCACTATGAAGGTCCGCACCGTCGATCCGGCGCAGTACGAGAACCGCTTGCGTGAGTTCGATTTCGATATGGCCGTCGTCGCGATGGGCGAATCCCTGTCGCCCGGCAACGAGCAGCGCGATTACTGGACATCCGCTTCAGCGGACGAGCCGGGCAGCCGCAACGCCACCGGCCTCAAGAGCAAAGCCATCGACGGTCTGGTCGATCTGATCATAAACGCGCCCGACCGCGACAGCCTGGTGACGCGCACCCACGCCCTCGACCGCGTGCTGACCTGGAGCCATATCGTCATTCCGAACTGGTACCTGTCGCATTTCCGCGTCGCGAGTTGGGACAAGTTCGCACGGCCCAAGGTGTCCCCGCCCTACGGCCTCGATCTCGATAGCTGGTGGATCGTGCCGCAACGCGCCCAAGCCGTCGAAGCGAAGAAGCCCGAGGTCGAGAAGAAGTAATGCTTGTGACGTATATCCCCCTCCCCCTCCCGCTACGCGGGTCCCTCCCTCTCCCCGCCGGGGAGAGGGTTGGGGTGAGGGGGCCATCGCACCGCTCTAACCATTCGACGACGTCGCCGCGCTCGTAATGCTCGCTTACGCGATCCGCCGCATTCTGCTGATCATCCCGACGCTCTTCGCGATCATCCTCGTTAATTTCGTTATCGTCCAAGCCGCGCCCGGCGGCCCGGTCGATCAGCTCGTGGCTGAACTCAAAGGCACCGCCGGCAATTCATTGCAGCGCGTTTCCGGCGGCGGTGGTGAGCTAGCCAGCGGAACCGGCGGCACCAGCCAGTCGCGCGGCGCACGCGGTCTCGATCCCACCTTCATCGCCGAAATCCAAAAGCTCTACGGCTTCGACAAGCCTGCGCCGGAACGTTTCTGGATCATGCTGAAGAATTATCTGCGGTTCGATTTCGGCAATAGCTTCTATCAGGACCGCCCCGTCCTGCGGCTGATCGCCGATAAGCTGCCCGTATCGATCTCGCTCGGTCTCTGGACCACGTTGATCATCTATCTGATTTCGATCCCGCTCGGTATTCGCAAGGCAGTGCGCGACGGCAGCAGTTTCGATATATGGACCAGCGCCGTCGTCATCGTCGGTTACGCGATCCCAGGATTCCTGTTCGCGGTGTTGCTGATCGTGCTGTTTGCCGGCGGCAAATATGTTTCGTGGTTCCCGTTGCGCGGCCTGACCTCCGACGACTGGGCCAGCTTCTCGACCTTGCATCAGATCGGTGATTATTTCTGGCATATCGCCCTGCCGGTACTGTCGCTGGTGATCGGCGGCTTCGCCAGCCTGACGATGCTGACCAAGAATTCCTTCCTTGAAGAGATCAACAAGCAGTATGTCGTGACGGCCCGGGCCAAGGGCTTGAGCGAAGGCCGTGTCCTCTATGGTCACGTCTTCCGCAATGCGATGCTGCTGGTCATCGCCGGCTTCCCCGCCGCCTTCATCGGTATCCTGTTCACCGGCGCCCTGCTGGTCGAAGTGATCTTCTCGCTCGATGGCCTGGGCCTTCTCGGTTTCCAAGCGGCGATCGGCCGCGATTATCCGATCATGTTCGCCACGGTCTATATCTACACACTGATCGGGCTAGTGCTGAAGCTGATCAGCGACCTGACCTATATGTGGGTCGATCCGCGAATCGATTTCGGGACGCGCGGATCGTGACGCCGCTGACGCAAAGGCGATTGGCGAATTTCCGCGCGAACCGGCGCGGCTATTATTCGCTCTGGATGTTTCTGGTCCTGTTCGGTATCAGCCTGTGCGCCGAACTGCTCGCCAACGATAAGCCGCTGCTCGTTCGGTACGACGGACACTTCTATTTCCCGGTCGTCACCGAATATGAAGAATCGGATTTCGGCGGTGATCTGCCGATCCCGGCCGACTATCGCGACCCGGAGATGAAAAAGAAGATCGAGGGTCAAGGCTTCATCCTCTGGCCGCCGATACCTTTCGCCGACCAGACGATCAATTACAATATTCCCTCACCCGCGCCGTCGCCGCCCGACAGCACCGACTGGCTCGGCACCGACGATCAGGGGCGCGACGTGTTGGCGCGATTGATCTACGGCTTCCGCATCTCGGTCCTGTTCGGCCTGACTTTGACCATCGTCAGCTCGATCATTGGCGTCGCAGCCGGGGCCATCCAAGGTTATTACGGCGGCATCATCGACATCAGCTTCCAGCGCTTCATGGAGATATGGTCGGGCCTGCCGGTACTCTATCTGCTGATAATCTTATCGAGCATCATCGAGCCGAATTTCTGGTGGCTTCTGGTCATCATGCTGCTGTTTTCGTGGATGTCGTTGGTCGATCTGGTGCGCGCCGAATTTCTGCGCGCGCGCAATTTCGATTACGTCCGCGCGGCGCGCGCGCTCGGCGTCGGCAATCCGACGATCATCTGGCGTCATGTCCTGCCGAATGCGATGGTGGCGACGCTGACCTTCCTGCCTTTCATCCTGAACGGCTCGATCACGACTTTGACCTCGCTCGACTTCCTCGGCTTCGGTTTGCCGCCGGGTTCGCCCTCGCTGGGCGAATTGCTGGCGCAGGGGAAAGCCAATCTGCAAGCGCCGTGGCTGGGCCTGACAGCGTTCTTTGTTCTCGCCGTCATGCTGAGCCTTCTTATCTTCATCGGCGAAGCGGTGCGCGATGCCTTCGATCCGCGTAAGGTGAATTGATGGCGTTGCTTGCGGTTAAAGATTTAACAATCGCGTTTTCGAACGGCCAAAGCCGCGTCGATGCTGTCAAAGGCATCTCGTTCGAAATCGAGAAAGGCGAAACGGTCGCCCTGGTCGGTGAATCAGGCTCCGGCAAATCGGTCACGGCGTTATCGATCCTGCAGCTTCTGCCCTATCCGATGGCGAGTCACGGCAAGGGCAGCTCGATCCAGTTCGACGGCACCGAACTGATCGGCGCACGCGATTCGGTCCTGCGCGACATTCGCGGCAACCGCATCGCAATGGTCTTCCAAGAGCCGATGACCTCGCTCAATCCGCTGCACACGATCGAAAAGCAAATCACCGAGACGCTGAACCTGCATAAGGGATTACGCGGCGCGGCGGCGCGGGCGCGGACGATCGAGTTGTTGCACCTGGTCGGCCTGTCCGAAGCCGAAAGCCGGCTGGGCGCTTATCCCCATCAGCTTTCGGGCGGACAGCGGCAGCGCGTGATGATCGCGATGGCCCTCGCCAACGAGCCGGACATTCTCGTTGCCGACGAACCGACCACGGCGCTCGACGTCACGATCCAGGCGCAGATCCTCAAACTGCTGAAAGATTTACAGGCGCGCTTCGGCATGGCGCTGCTGCTGATCACGCACGACCTGACCATTGTGCGCAAGATGGCGGATCGCGTGTTGGTGATGACCGATGGCCATATCGTCGAACGCGGCACGACCGCCACGATCTTCGGCGCGCCGCAACATCCCTATACGAAGAAGCTGCTCGCCGCCGAGCCCAAAGGCGAACCACAGCAAAAGAAAGAGCAGGCCGACGTCCTGATTGCCGCAAAGGACATGCGCGTCTGGTTTCCGATCAAGTCCGGCCTGCTTGGCCGCACCACCGGTTATGTGAAGGCGGTCGATGGGATCGATCTCAGCCTACGCGCCGGCGAGACGCTGGGCATTGTCGGCGAATCCGGATCGGGCAAGACGACGTTGGGTCTCGCCCTGTTGCGGCTGATCGATAGCAAGGGCGAGATCACCTTCGACGGCCGCCGCCTCGATACGATGCAGGGCAAAGCGATGCGCCCTTTGCGGCGTGAGATGCAGGTCGTTTTTCAGGACCCGTTCTCGAGCCTGTCGCCGCGACTGTCGATTGCACAGATCGTCGAAGAAGGTTTGAAGGTTCATCACCTGGGCGGCAATGCCATCGAGCGGCGGCGCGAGATCGAACGCGTGCTGACGGAGGTCGGACTCGATCCCACGTCGGCGGATCGCTATCCGCATGAATTCTCCGGCGGGCAGCGCCAGCGCGTCGCCCTGGCACGGGCACTGGTCTTGAAGCCGCGTTTCCTGTTGCTGGACGAACCGACCTCGGCGCTCGATATGTCGGTGCAGGCACAAATGGTCGAGTTGTTACGCGATCTGCAACGGCGCTACGGACTCGCCTATCTGTTCATCAGCCACGACTTGCGCGTCGTCAAAGCTTTGGCGCATGACGTCATGGTGATGAAGAACGGCAAGGTCGTCGAACACGGCCCATCGGCAGCAATCTTCGCTGCGCCACAGACCGATTACGCGAAAGCGCTGATGGCGGCGGCTTTCAATATCGAGACGGTCGCTTCTTAAATCAGGACGCAAGGCCCCAGCGCGCGATCACCTTCTTGGTGCCGGCATCGTTCGCCTGATCGATCACCCAGCCATGCGCGAGCAGCGTTCGCACCGTCAGCCGGTTGCCGAAGAAGCCGAGCCATATCTGCAACGCAAGAAACCCGGCGAAGAGCACGAACTGCACCACGTCGGTCGTCGCGATGCCGAAGCGTGCAGCATCGGTGAGAATCACCAGCAGCCACAGCCCCAGCATCCCCGCGCCCCATTGCGGCAGACGCCGCCAGAACAACGGAATGCCGAGCACGCCGGCGAACAGAAACAAATCCCAGGCGAAGCCGGTACCAACGCTGCGTTCCTTGCCCGTGGGCTTGTGCTTCAAACGGATCGCGATCGGAAGCCGATCCGCCTCGCCTTTGCCCTTCGCCGCAGCTTTCTTCGTCGTACTAGCGCGTGGCACGAACGAACCGCTCCTCGATCAAGGCAAAGAGCGTGCGCAGGCACAGCGCCTCGCCGCCTTCGGGACGGCCCGGACGATTCTTCTGGTTCCAGGCGTAGGTATCGATATGCGCCCAGGAAATTTCTTCGGGTACGAAAGTGTCGAGATAGAGCGCCGCGGTGATCGCGCCGGCAAAGCCCGAGTCCGAGACATTATTGATGTCGGCGATCGGCGAGGCGATCATCGCGCGATAAGGCTTCCACAACGGCAGCCGCCACATCGGATCGCCTTCGGCGAATCCTTTCGCGACGAGTTGCTCCGCCAATTTGTCGTCGTGGGTGAAAAGCGCCGGCAGATCTGGCCCCAGCGCCACCCGCGCCGCGCCGGTCAGCGTCGCCATGTCGATCAGCAGCTCGGGCTTTTCGGTGCAGGCTTCGTGCAGCGCGTCGCAGAGGATGAGACGCCCCTCGGCATCGGTATTGCCGACCTCGACCGTGATGCCCTTGCGCGTTTTGATGATATCCATTGGCCGGAAGGCATTGGCCGCGACCGAATTCTCGACCGCGGGCACCAGCACGCGCAGCCGCACCGGCAGCTTCGCATCCATGATCGCCGAGGCGAGACCCAGCAGCGTCGCCGCACCGCCCATGTCCTTCTTCATCAGCTTCATGCCGCCGGCCGTCTTGATGTCGAGGCCGCCGGTATCGAAGCAGACGCCTTTGCCGACCAACGTCAGCTTCGGCGCCGATTCATCGCCCCAGACGATATCGACAAGGCAAGGCGGTTTCGGCCCGGCACGCCCAACGGCATGGATCGTCGGATAATTCTGTTTCAGCAGATCCTCGCCGGTAATCACCGTGCAGCGCGCGCCGTGGCGCTTGGCCAGGTCTTGCGCCGCCGCGGCGAGTTCCGGCGGCCCCATATCTTCAGCCGGCGTGTTGATGAGATCGCGGGCAAGGGCGATGCCGCGCGCTAGTGCTTCGACCTTGCCGCGATCGGCATGTTCCGGCCAGACGAGATCGGCCCAGCCCTTGTCGCGCGATTTGTAACGGGTGAAGGCGTAGCAGCCGAGCGCCCAGCCCAGCGCGTAGGACGTCACCGCCGCGCCCGAGAAATCACCTTCGAGGCGATAGGTGCCTTTGGGCAGCGCATCGGGCAATGCCGCCAAACCCCAGAGTTCCTCGCCCGGCTTCACCCCGACCAGCACCCGCTGCAACCGGCCGCCGGCATCCGGCACCAAGGCGACCTTGCCCGCCGCGCCGATATAGGCCGTGCTTTCGATCCAGCGCCGCTCGACCTCGCCCAACCGGCCCAGCACCGCGGCGAGACCGTCCTCGGTCACCGGCTGAATCGGCACCGCGCCCTGGCTGTCGGCAATCAGATGATCGAGCAAACGAAATCTCCTCAAGAATCTTGGCCCCGGCCCGGGGTTGCACCGCTTCCAAGCTGCCGCCACATTGGAAATGGGTCAAGTTGGAGGCCGAGAATAGCCGATGGCTGAGTTCACCATCTATATCGGGAATAAGAACTATTCGTCGTGGTCGCTGCGCGCCTGGCTAATGCTGAAGCAGACCGGCGCCGCCTTCGACGAGGAGCTTATTCCAATCGCCCAGCCGACCAGCCGGGCGGAAATCCTCCGCTATTCGCCCTCGGGCAAGGTGCCGACGCTGGTCCATGGCGATGTAACCGTCTGGGAATCGCTGGCGATCGGCGAATATCTCGCCGAAATCTTCCCGGCGGCGAAGCTGTGGCCCGAGTCGCCATCGGTCCGTGCCGTCGCCCGCGCCGTCAGCCATGAAATGCATGCCGGATTCATGGCGATGCGCCGGCATTTCCCGATGAATATGCGGTCGGTGTTCGATCGCGACATCATTCCCGAGATTCAGGGCGATCTCGACCGGATCACCGCGCTGTGGCGCGATTGCCGCCAACATTACGGCGCCGGCGGCGATTTCCTGTTCGGGGAATTCGGCATTGCCGATGCGATGTATGCCCCCGTCGTCAGCCGCTTCCGGACCTTCAAACTGCCGCTGGAAGGCGAAACCGAAGCCTATGCCAAGGCGATCGAAGCTTGGCCGGCCTACCAGGAATGGCAGGCGGCGGCCCGCAATGAACCCATGATCGTCGATCAGTGGGAATTCTAGCGGGTTAGCTCCAGGGCGTCGGTTCGGGAACCGGGCAAGGTCCCGGCATCGGCACGGTCGAGAAATCGGCCGGACCGGCGATTTCGAGATATTCCATGTCGGGCGAATAATCGAACAAGAAGTGGACGATACCCGGGCGCTGGTGAACCGTGTCGCCGGCCTTCACCAACGTCACCTTGTCCTCATACATAAAGCGCGCCCAGCCCTTGAGCATGATGACGATATGGAAATCGGCGACGTGACGGTGCCAGCCGGTGCCTGATTCCGGCGCCTCTTTGGCGCGCACAAGCTGCGCGATCACCTTGCCGTTGGTCGCCGCCGCGATGCCCAGATCGCGATAGAGAAAGAAGTCGCGCAGGCCGCCGCTTTTGAATTCGGTATCGCCCTCGTGGTTATGCGAGAAAGTCGTCGGCGACGTTGCATCCGTCCTGATCATGTCATCCATGGAATGATCCTTCGCTCAAAAATTCGCACCGGGTAAACCGGCTATTGGTTTCCCAAGCGCAAGAACCGCGCCAGATCATCCTGCCGCGGTGCAAAATCAGTATCGCAAAAGAACGTTACATTTTAAGCGGATCGGAAATCCTTTCCCGATCGCTCGGCCCCACCTCAACGCATAGAATTTCGGCACGTGCCCTCGAAACGAACAGGCGGTGTGCCGATCCGGGTCAGAATTCGACCTCGAGCTCGTCGATATCTTCGGGTTCTTCCTGTGCGGCGGCGATCCATTCCTGCATCTCGGGCAAGCCCATGATGAGATCGCGATAAGAGGCCGAAACGGGATCGAGCGGCACGTCATAGGTCGCGAACCGGGTCGCGACCGGCGCATACATCGCGTCGGCGGCGCTGCGTTCGCCGAAGAGGAAAGGACCGCCATAACGCGTCAGGCAATCGTGCCAAATCGAGATAATCCGATCGATATCGGCCTGCGCTCGCGACCACAGCTTGAAGGCTGGGAAATGCGCCTTCAGATTCATCGGCAAGGCGGCACGCAATGACGTGAAGCCGGAATGCATTTCGCCGCAGATCGCGCGGCAATGCGCCCGTTCGGCCCGCCCGGACGGAAGCAACCCCGATTTCGGCATCACCTCGTTGAGATATTCCGCCATGGCGATGGTGTCCCAGACCGAAACCTCGTCATGGGTCAGGCGCGGTACCAGGATCGACGGCGACAGTAAAAGAATTTCAGCGCGGGCATCGGCATCGCCCGGCGGCACCAGTTGCTCGTCGAACGGCAGACCGGAGAATTTGGTCAGCAGCCATCCGCGTAACGACCAGGATGAGTAGTTCTTGCTGCTGATGGTCAGCACGGCATTCGCCATTGCCCGTTCCCTCGCCAGAGTGCGTGTCTGCTAATCAGTTCGCAAAGCCTGTGCCAGATCAAAGGGGTCGCACGCTGGTGCGCATATTGCATAGCAGTAAAGGCTGATCGGACTCGCGCTTTCGTAACCTAAGAGCCTTCGCCTCATGATGCTGTATCAGACCTACCAAACCTTCGATGACGCGAAGCGGCCCCTCCTCTATTTCGCCGAAATGGCATCCGACCTGCTCAAGAAGCCGGCGGTCGAATGGCAGGACGCGTCGTGGACGCGCAAATTGGCGGCCGCCAGCGAGATCGTTCGCCGCGCCGGCCTAACCCACAAGCGGCCGCCGTTCGGCTTCGATACCGTCATGGTCGGTAATCAGGAAGTCGCCATCACCGAAGAGGCGACCTTTACGACGCCGTTCGCGACGCTGCTTCATTTCAAGAAAGATACGGCCATCCATCAGCCGCCGGTGCTGGTGGTTGCGCCGATGTCCGGCCATTTCGCGACCTTGTTGCGCGATACGGTTCGCGTTCTGTTGCCCGAGCACGACGTCTATATCACCGACTGGCATAACGCGCGCGATGTGTCGTTGAGCGATGGCCGCTTCGACCTCGACGATTTCACCGAGCATCTGATCAAATTCATGGCTGCGATCGGGCCGGGTTGTCATGTCGTCGCGATCTGTCAGCCGTCAGTGCCGGCCCTGGCCGCCGTCGCAATTATGGCCGAAGACGATCATCCGGCGCAGCCCAGCAGCATGAGCCTGATGGCCGGCCCGATCGACACGCGTATCAACCCGACCGAGGTCAATGAATTCGCGACGAGCCATTCGATGGAATGGTTCTATGCCAGCATGATCAACGTGGTGCCCTGGCGGCATAAGGGCGCGATGCGTCAGGTCTATCCGGGCTTTCTGCAGCTCACTGCTTTCATGGGCATGAATCTCGAGCGGCATCTCAAGGCTTTCAGCGACCTTTACGAAAACATCGTCAAAGGCGACACCGCCAAAGCCGAGGCGACGCGAAAGTTTTACGAAGAATATTTCGCGGTCATGGATCTGCCCGCAGAATTTTTCATTCAGACGATCCGCGCCGTGTTCAAGGAACATCATCTGCCGCGCGGCATACTGAAATATCGCGGCCGCACCGTTGATCCGAAGGCGATCCGAAAAACATTCCTGCTGACCGTTGAAGGCGAGCGCGACGATATCTGTGCCATCGGTCAGACGCTGGCGGCGCAAGATCTCTGCAGCAGCCTACGCTCTTACAAGAAACAGCATTACATGCAGATCGGCGTCGGACATTACGGCGTCTTCAGTGGACGTCGTTGGGCAACCCAAGTTTATCCGGTGGTGCGCGATGTTATTCACGTCAGCCAATAGGACAACGCATAAAATCCAATCGATCGGCCGACCACCATGCGGTGCGACTCGATTGAATTCTCGCAGTCGCAGCATCTTTCTCTGTCATCCGGCAAACACCGGTGTTAAGGTCGCGCCGCTTAGTGCCGCGACAGGAGAGACCGGGCATCGCCCGGCGCCGAAGGAGAAACCGCCCCGGAAACTCTCAGGCAAACGGACTGTCGCGGAGGAGCACTCTGGAAAGCGAGCGCGTCCCTTTAGGGTCATGCGCTCCACCGACGAGGTAAGCCGGCAGCCTTTGGACGCTGGTCAATCTTTCAGGTCTTCCGACAGAGGGGGCGTCGAACGATCGCAACGCGCGATCGCATCATGACGCCTCAATCGGAGACCAAAATGACTCAAGACACTTTGACCGAATCCCAGACCCGCCCCGCCTCATCCGGCGTCGAGTTGCGCGGTCCGATGAAGCCGGGTTTCGAAACCATTCTGACGCCGGCAGCGATGGCCTTCGTCGTATCGCTGGAACGCAAGTTCGGTGGCGAACGCCGTCGGCTACTTGCAGAACGCGCTGCGACACAGGTGAAACTCGATAGCGGCTGGCGTCCGGATTTTCCCGCCGAAACTAAAGCGATCCGCAAAAGCGATTGGGTCGTTGCACCCCAGCCCGCCGATCTTCTCGACCGCCGCGTCGAAATCACCGGCCCGACCGACCGCAAGATGATCATCAACGCGCTCAATTCCGGCGCGAGCGTCTTCATGGCCGATCTGGAAGATTCCAGCACCCCAACCTGGGACAATGTCATCGAAGGCCAGATCAATTTGCGCGATGCCGTGCGCCGCACGATCAGCTTCGACGATGCCGGCAACGGCAAGCATTACGAGTTGAAAGAAAAGACCGCGGTGCTGCTAGTGCGGCCGCGCGGCTGTCATCTGCCCGAGGCCCATGTCTTCGTCGATGGCCAGGCGATGTCGGGAGCGATCTTCGATTTCGCGCTCTATTTCTTCCACAACGCCAAGGAACTGCTGGCCCGCAACACCGGCCCTTATTTCTATCTGCC
Source organism: uncultured Rhodospirillales bacterium (assembly GCA_903822185.1). GTDB lineage: Bacteria > Pseudomonadota > Alphaproteobacteria > ATCC43930 > CGMCC-115725 > CAIKMD01. Next base: position 54,629 of record CAIJOA010000048.1, read on the forward strand.
GAAGATGGAAAGCCGGCACGAAGCGAAGCTGTGGAACGACATCTTCATCGAAGCGCAGCGTCAGCTTGGCGTGAAGCAGGGAACGATCAAAGCCACGGTACTGATCGAGACGGTCATGGCCGCGTTCGAAATGGACGAAATTCTATATGCGCTGAAAGAACATTCGACCGGCCTCAATTGCGGCCGCTGGGATTACATCTACAGCTACATCAAGAAGCTGGCCGAAGACCCGAAGGCCGTCATGCCGGATCGCGGCAGCGTCACGATGACGGCGCATTTCCTGCGGTCTTATAGCCTTTTGCTTATCGCCACCTGTCATCGCCGCAACGCCCATGCAATGGGCGGCATGGCGGCGCAGATTCCGATCCGCGACAACCCCGAAGCCAACGAAGCCGCGATGGAGAAGGTCCGCGCCGACAAGTTGCGCGAAGCGACCGACGGTCATGATGGCACCTGGGTCGCACATCCCGGCCTCGTGCCCATCGCCAAGGAAATCTTCGACAAGGCGATGCCCGAAGCCAATCAACTGGCCCGCAAGCGCCAGGACGTGAGCATCAACGCTGCCGATCTTCTCGCCGTGCCGCAAGGCACATTGAGCGAAGCCGGCCTTCGCCAAAATCTGAGCGTCGGCACCGGTTATCTCGAAGCCTGGCTGCGCGGCAATGGCTGCGTGCCGCTGCACCATCTGATGGAAGACGCCGCGACGGCCGAAATCAGCCGCGCGCAGGTTTGGCAATGTATCCGCCACAAAGCGCGGCTCGTGGACGGACGGACCGTCGATCTCGATCTGTGCTACGGCTTGCTGGACGACGAGTTGGCGAAGATGAAAGCCGGCGCATCAGCGGGCAACCGCTATGACGATGCGGCGAACATGTTCCGCGATCTGCTGTCGGCCAAAGCTTTCCCCGAGTGGCTGACCCTGCCCGCTTACGAAAAGCTGGTCAGCGAAGGCGTCTGACGAACCATCTCGACCCGATCAAAGGCGCGGTGCATGCTCATGCACCGCGCCTTTACTTTAAGCGCACGTAGCGTAGCGGAAAGAAGCCGTCGGCTTGCTGGACCAGTTCGACGTTGTCGCGCGCGGCCCAGACCAATTGCTGTTGATGCAGCGGGATATAGGCGATGTCGTCCTTCGCCAACGCCAACGCATGACGCAGAAACCCGAGCCGCTTCGTCGGCTCGCCTTCGCCACCGATCTGCGCCAACACCGCATCGAGCGCCGGATTGGAATAGCCGCCGAAATTGGCCTCGCCGCGATGGGCGCCCTTGTTCGGCGTCGCGGCGAGATTGACCAACACATTGAGCGCATCGTAGCTCGGCGGCGCCCAGCCGATGAGATAGAAATTGGAACCGGCCGTCGGCGCTAAAAGCTTGGCGAAGAACTTGCTGCGCGTCGTCGCGTTGAGATGCAATTTCACGCCGACCTTCGACAGCATCGCCACCACGGCATCGCAGATCGCTTCGTCATTGACGTAGCGGTCGTTGGGGCAATCCATCGACGCCGAAAAGCCATGCGGATAACCCGCTTCGGCGAGCAGCTCCTTCGCCACCACGGGGTCGTAGGCCAACCGGCCATTCAGCGCCGCATCAAAACCACTGACGCCCGGCCCGACCATCAGCCCCGTCGGCGAGGCGAAGCCACGCATAACCTTGGTCTTGATCGTGTTCTCGTCAATCGCCTGATAGACGGCCTGACGCACGCGGCGATCTCGGAAGGGGTTCTTATCTTTTACGTCGCTGTCGGCCAGCGTGTCGTGAGCGAAGTTGAACGCGAGCATGATCGTGCGCAGCTCGGGCCCCTGCACCAAATGTGTCGCTTTCGTATGAAGGAGGCGATCAATCGCCTGCGGCGGCACCGTCGTCAGCACATCGAGATTGCCCGATGCCAGCGAGGTTACGGCAGCGCGGCCGGGCATGGGCTTGAACTCAACGCGATCAAGATCGTGTTCGGGCTTGTCCCACCAATTCGGATTGGCGGTGAGGATGGTTTGGATATCGGGCTGCCGATCGATCACCTGAAACGGTCCGGTGCCGTTGGCATGATCGGCGGCATAGCCATCGCCGCCACGCCGCACGTCGGCAGGTTCCGCGGCATCGTGATCAAGGCACCATTTGGCGCTCATCATCATCCAGAGCGGCAATGCTTGCGGCAAAATCGGATCGGGCTGGTTGGTGGTAATCTCGACCGTGTAATCGTCGATCTTCGTCACGTCGCGCAATGCCGCCAACGTGCCCGCGATATTGGACGTCGCCGCCCGTGCGCGCTTGAACGAGAACACCACATCGTCGGCCGTGAACGCCGTGCCGTCCTGGAAATGAACGTCATGACGCAAGTCGAACCGCCAGCGATCGGGCGCAAGTTCTTCCCATCGCACCGCCAAGGCCGGTTCCAGCGCAAGGTCCTTGCCGCGGCGCACCAGCGGTTCATAGATATTCGCGTTGAACGACAACAAGAACGTTTCCTGACGGGCATAAGGATCGAGCGAGAACACGTCCTGGTCGTTCGACCAATGCAGCGTCTTTGCTTGGAGCGGTGCGGCACAAAGGAGCAGCGCGAGAACCGCCGCCCAGAATCTTGCCGTCATCAACCGTCTCCCACCACGAAACAAAGCGCCTGCAGAGTTTGCCGCACGCCTTGCAGTGTCAATGGGTTTGGACAAAAACTGCGTCATCGCCTTTGCTCGAACTCGAGGAAGAACCATGGCCACTCTTTATGTCGCGCGAAGCACCAAACTGTCGAAATGGGCGTCCGATGTCGGCCTCGGCAAACATATCTACAAGGTCGGGATTACCGACGAACCGATCAAAGAGTTGGTCGCGGCGGGTTGGGCGGGTGAAACCGATTGGGCACTCGTCAAAAAAGACACCGAAGATGCGTTGACCGAAGAGGTCGTGCTGGAACGGCTGGCCAAGCGCGAGACGATGATCGATTCTAAATACTATCCGCGCATTCGCGACACGCCGGGCATCTTTAAGATCAACCCCACCCATGTCGAAAGCAGCCTGATCGTCGGCCGGGCGTTGGACGGCGGCGGCGAGCGGGAAACGCTTAAATTAAAGCCAACCGACATCGCGACTTATCTGATACACAATGCCCGGCGCTAAATAGACCGCCCTGCGGTCGAGACTATAAATGTTTCCAAGAATAAAAAGTGTCGAATATCATTACGCCGTGTAAATCTATTCGACGAATATTTCGAAAATTTATAGTTAATTTAGCCTTTACTTCGGAAAAGCTTGAGCGTATATTGTTAACCCAGAATCTAATCTTGGTTAACGAGCAGAATGCTCCTCGGCCTTCCCGAAGGAGACTTGTATGTTCGCTTCCCTGGCCCGTATGGCGCTTGGATTCTCAGCACTCGCTGCAGTAGTCCTCGGCGTCACGGTCATGACGCCCCAGACGGCACAAGCCGTCACATGCGGCGGCGTCACGCTTCCCGCCAATTTCCCCAATCTGCCGAACGGCAACGCCCTCGCCGGCTGCAGCACCGTGCTGGTGATCAATCCCGGCGGATCGGTCACGGTCCTCCATAACAACAACCCGTTCACCAACAGCGGTGACGTGTTGGTGGGTGTGGTCAACAACAGCGGCGGCTCGGTCTTCGATCTGTTCCTGACCGGCTTCGCGGCGTCCAACGGCATCTTCAACATTCAGAGCAGCGAAGCGCTGTGCGCGACCTCGCTTGCGCCGAGCCTTGCCTGCACCGGCGCAACCGGTGACGAAGGCGGCATCGTCGTGAACGGCCACATCGTCGGTCAGAACATTTTCAACGGCATCGGCATCGGCAACGGCGTCGCGCTCAACTTCGGCGATCTGATCTTCTCGAGCCTCCTCGGTTCCTGCACGGCCACGCCGGCAAGCTGCACCGCGATCTTCGCCTTGGGCGCCGACGTCCTGGCGGCAAGCGTGAGCCCGATCCCGGTTCCCGAGCCCGGTTCGTTCGCGGTCTTCGGCAGCGGCTTGGTGGGGCTCATCCTCTACCGCCGCCGCCGTCAACGTGCCGCGATGCGCATGAAGCTGCAGACGCAACTGCAGCTCCAGCCGCAGCACTCCTAATTCATCACGCTTAGACGCAACCGCTTTTCAAGGTAGCTGACATGTCCGACATGATCCCTCTTCCGATGACCTTCGCCCAGAACACGACCCCGGCAGCGCCCGACTCGATTTTCGAGATCAACCCGACCGCCGGTCCCGAATTGCGCGGCACCGCACCGCATGCGCCGGCCCATCACGCGCCGGTTCATCATGCCCCCGTGCATCATGCAACCAGCTCGTCGCATGCCGCGCTCGTCTGCCCGCCGCCGGCGCAGGCAGCCGCCAACAGCTCGGTCGCTCCGGTCGTCGTGCATGCGCCGCCCCCAGGCCAGCATGTCGAGATCACGGTTTCGGCCAATCAGCCGCTGAACTTCGACTTCAACCCGCTCGACGCGAAAGCGGTGCGGCATGGCGATGACCTGACGCTGACCTTCGCCGATGGCGGTGTCGTCGTCCTGCATCACATCACCGACCATGGCACGCCGCTGGTAACGCAACTCGAACTGCCGGACGGCACTGTGATCAATCCGTGCGAGCTGTTGCAGGCTTTCCCGGAAGAGCAAGTTTCGCCCGCTGCCGGCAATGACAAGATCCCCGAGATGAAGGCGCCGGAAATCAATCCGTCCGCCGGTCCCGAAGAGATCAATCCCGCCGCCGGTCCGACGCCAATCCTCGCCGGTGCGCCGCCGGTCACGACGCCCTTCGACGTCGCCGGCCTCGGCAACGGCCTGACCCCGCTGGGTCCGTTGGGTCCGGAAGGCTTCGGCAGCAACGTGATCTTCCCGCCCCCAGGCAATGGTGGCTTCCCGCCCCAGCCGGGCTCACCCCCCGGCTCGCCCCCGCCGAACAACCCGCCCCCGCCGCCGGGCCCTCATTCGCTGACCGTGTTCGAAGATTCAAATTCGGGCATCGTCGATCCGCCGAACCATGACCTGACCTCGTTCAGCCACATCGCGAATTCGGGGATCACCGGCAATTTCATCACCGACACGATCAACGGCCATCAGGTCGTGACCTCGACCCCAGCCGCTTCGGTCACGAGCTTCCATTTCGGTGCGCCCGGTTCGCCGGTCGTCGCCGCCGGCGGTTCGATCACCGGCAATTTCGGCACGCTGACGGTCAATGCGAACGGCAGCTACGTATATCACACCGACGTCAGCACGAACCCGGTACTCAATCAGCTCGGCTCGGACTTCCTCTCGCAGGCTCTGACCCAGTCGGTCACGCAGCCGCCGGGCACCGCCTTCTATTACCCGGTCAGCGACACCTACGATGTCACCGTGACCAACGGCACCGACACGGCCACCGCGCCGCTGGTGATGTATGTCCATGGCGCCGACGTGACGACGATCAATGCCGCGGTCGGTGCGACCGCCGGTGCGGGCACGCAGGTTCTGTTGACCTACACCGATCTCTATAATCCGGCGCACTCGTTCGAGACGATCGCGACGACGGACGGCCTTGGTCATCTGATCACGACCGACGGCTCGCCGATCCAGCCGGGCGATCTGGCCAATGTCAGCATCGAGCATATCAACGGCACCGGCCCGGTCACGATCAACAGCCTGATCATCGGCGGCGAGACCGTAAACTTCCTCGCGCCGATCACCTTGTCGGATGCAGGGAACGACCATGCCTTCACCTCGTTGATCAATCCGAACATCACGCCCGGCGATACGAGTTCGCATACGACGGCGCTCGCCTCGACCGACACCAACATCAGCTACTTCGCGACGCAGGCGGGCGAGTACGTCTATGGCGAGAACAGCGCGATCAACCTGGGTGTCGTCGCCGGTACGGCGGCCGATAGCACCGGCACGATCCTCAATCTTGGTACCGTCAATGCTGGCGTTGTCGGCCATGAGTTCGGCGGCCTCGGCTCGGACGTGCTGGTGTGGAACGCGGGCACGACCCCGACTTATTACAACGGCACCGCTGGCGTGATGATCGGCGGCACGGCGACGAACGGCGACTCGTTGAGCATCCTCGTCAGCAACGCGAGCCTCGTCGGCGGCCACGAGACGGTCACCGTCGGCATTACGGCGGGCGAAACGACGGCGCAAATGGCGCAAGCCCTCGCCACCGCCTTCAACGCCGATGCGAACCTGACCGGCATCGGACTTTCCGCCAATTACGGCGGTGGTTCGAGCTTCCAGTACACCGAAGCCGCCGGCTCGCTCTCGTACGGCCACACCAACTACTTCGAATATGCCTCGACCCCAGGCGTGTCGCCCAGTGAGACGATCAGTGCTCAAAGCGGTATCGACACCTTGCGCGTCGATGCTGCTGGTCAGAACATCAATCTGAACAATACGCATCTCGCCAACATCGACACGGTCAATCTCGGCAATGCCGGTGGCAACAGCCTGACCCTGACGGCGGACGACGTCTTCCGCCTGGCGCAGAACGAGAACAGCACGATCAAATCGTTCAGCGGCGCCGACAGCAACGGCAACCCGATCACCAGCTTGTGGATCACGGGCGACGGTTCCAACACCGTGCATCTCAATGCCGATGCCGGCGGTAGCTTCACCGAGATCAGCAATCCGATCAACAGCGGCCTGCAGACGACCGGCCTCGGCCCGTCATCGCCGACCACCGCGCCGACCAGCGTCGATGGCCCAGGCCTCACGACCACCAGCACGACGACCGGCACGCAGATGGTGGGCTTCACCGAGTTCTCGGGCGTCACGTCGAACGGCAATACCGTTCACGTCTATGTCGAGAACGCGATCGCGAATTCCAGCACGCCGCACCACGTGCAAGTGGCCTAAGGCAAAGGGGGATAGGGGGAAATCATGACCACAAGAATCTTCTGCCTGAACACGCAGCGCAAAGAAGCCGCAACCGAGGACGCCGTGACGCTATCGCTGAAAGAACTGATGCCCGATGAGGGCGGCGATATCGTCGTCTTCAGCGGTGCCGAAGCCGACATCAGCGTCGTCACCGACGATCCAGTCACGGCCGAGGGCATTGCGGAAGGTTACGTCACCCGCGCCGGCCATAACGTCTCGGGCTTTGCTTATTGCCGCTTCGCCGGGGGGATCACGATGTATTATCCGCGCGCCCATCTGCTCTGCGTCGAGGAAGACGAGACCGAAACACAGGTCGCCTGAAACGACCGACCATCGGAAAAAGAAACGGCGCCGCGAGGCGCCGTTTGGTTATTGAGCCGGCAAATTCTGTTCGAGAAATTCGGTCAGTAGAACCGAGAATTCGGCGGCCTGCTCCAATGGCGCGACGTGGCCGGCGCCTTCGATTCGACATAGCGCGACCGAGGCAACAACGCCGCCATCGCCTGCATATTCTCGCGCGAACTGGACGCATCGACAGAGCCGCGCAGTACCAGCGTCGGCAGATCGATCGTCTTCAACCGGTCGCCGTAATCGAGATCGCGGATCGCTTCCCACCCCCACGAGAAAACGACGGGATCGTCTTCCAGCAGCCAGTTGCGGCAGGACTGCACTTCGGGGCCGTTCAAGGCAAGATACGGCGCGGGAAACCAACGGCTCATGGTCGAATCGAGCATCGCCGGCATGCCCTTCAGAGAATCGTCGGCGCGTTGCTGCGTGCCTTTGCGCGATTCCGGCGTCTGGCGATGACCGGTATCGGCGAGGATCAGACCGGCCAAAAGTTCAGGCGCTTTCAAAGCGACGCCTTGCGCCACCATGCCGCCCAGCGAGCAGCCAACGACGACAGCGCCTTCGCCGCGTTCCATCCGCAACAACTCGATCACATCGTCGGCGAGATCATCGAGACTGAACCGATCGTGCGGCACGTCGGTGTCGCCGTGACCACGTAAATCCACCGTCACGCAGCGATAGCGATCGGCGATGCGCTCGACCACCGGGTCCCAGAAAGCGCCGCGCGTGCCGATCGGATGAAGGAACATCAGCACCCGTCCCGCGCCGCGAACCCGATAAGACAGCGAAAGCCCATTCGACAAACGAAAATGCATCGCGTCCTCCCTGACTTAGCGTGAGAGATTTTCTTGCACCCATCGCGCGACGCCGATCAGCGGCGCGTCCTGGTCGAGAAATCCCATCAATTGAAGACCGACGGGCAAATCCTCGACCGTCAGCAGCGGCAAGGAAATCGCCGGCACGCCCAGCAGCGAACCCGGCGCGACGAAAGAAGGATCGCCGGTGCTGGCGATGCCGATCGGCGCGGGCCCGGTTGCCGACAGTGTCACAGTCGCATCGCATTCTGCGGCGAGCGTCGCATAGAGCGCACGGATCGCGGCACGTTCGGCCAGCGCCTCGCGATACTGCGCGAGGGTCATCGCTTCAGCCTCGGCAAGCTTATCCAGTGTGAACTGCGTCAGCCCCGCCGAATTGAGCGTGCGGTAGCTGTTGATCGGCCAGCGCGCTTCCCAGCAATTCACTTGCTGCGATACCGGCATCGACCGGTCCAGCGCAGCTTGGGCTTTGGCGATCGCGGCGCTGCCCTTGGCGCGGCGGATTTCGACGCCCGCGCCTGCCAAACGATCAATGGCCGCGTCGAAGGCATCGCGCGTCGCGCCTTTCGCCTTGTCCCAGCCGGGCATTTCCAGCACGGCAAGACGGCCTGGCTTTTGCGCGGCCGGTGTTTCGGTAGGACCGATGAGGCCGCCATAGCCGGGGTCGCCGCCGGCGCGATCGACGATCTGTCGCAGCATCACCCAGGCGTCTTCGATGCTGGCCGCGAGCGCACCGTGAACGCTTTGGCTCAGACCGTCGTGACTGCCGCCGCGATTGACAGCGCCGAGACTTGGTTTGAACCCGACGACGCCGCAAAAGCTGGCCGGGCGCAGGATCGAACCCAACACCTGCGTGCCCAGTCCTGCCGCGATCATGCCCGCCGCCGTCGCCGCCGCCGAACCGCTGGACGAACCGCCCGGCGTGCGCCGCAGATCCCACGGGTTGCAGGTCGGGCCCGACGGCAGGGTCGCGAATTCGGTCGTGACGGTTTTGCCGAGAATGACCGCCCCGGCTTCGCGCAACGCCGTCACCGAAGCGGCATCGCGATTGGGCCGCCAGCCTTTGTAATAACCCGCGCCCATTTCGGTCGGCATGTCGTGGGTTTCAATGATGTCTTTGATGCCGACCGGCATGCCGTCGATCGGTGAAAGCGGCTTGCCCGCGCGCCAATGCGCCGTCGATTCATCCGCCGCCTTTTGCGCGGAGGCCGCATCGTAGGTTACGAAGGCATGAACCTGCGGCTCGATTTCGCCAAGCGTCGCCAGACAGCGATCAAGGAAAGCGCGCGGCGTGTCTGTACCCGCGCGAAAGCCATCGGCGGCAGCGACGAAGGAACGGGTTTGCGGATGTGCCATCAGGATTGTCCGATAAAGCGATTGATATGCGCCGCCACCTCGGCGGTACGTTCGGTATGAAGCGCGTGGCCGGTTTCCGGCATCGCGATCAGTTCGGCATTCTTGATCGGCTGGCGATAAAGCTCGGCACAGGCAAAGGGACAAATCTGATCTTCCCGGCCCCAAACGAGCAAGGTTGGCACGTCGATGCGGTGCAGCCAATAAGGCAGTTGCGGATTGCAGAGTCGCGGATTCCAGCCGAGGCGCGCCGCCGCCGCGCGGTTCTGCAGATAAACATCCTGATCCATTGCCGCGAGTTGTTTGAGACGCGCCTCGACCAAGCGTTGATCGTGAAACATGCGGCGCGCATGTTCTTCCGGCGGCCACAAGAAGATATCGCCGAACGGAACATCGGGCGAGCGAACGCCTGCCGGCGCCAAGAGGCTGATCGTCTTGAGCCGCGCGGTATCGCGGATCGCGATTTCCGCCGCCGTCCAACCGCCCAGCGAATGGCCGACCAGATGCACATCGTGCAGATCGAGCTGTTTCAGCATGTCGAGATAGAAGAACGCGAGATCGCCGACCGTCATCATCCAATCGGGGATGCTGGATCGGCCGAAACTGGGATGTTGCGGTGCGATGACGCGATGGGTTTGGGCCAGGGTTTCGAGGAGCGGACTCCAGTTCGAACCGCCCGCACCGTGAAGGAAAAGAACCGTGTCTCCCGCGCCGCCCTCGAACAAGTGCAGCTTGGTGGCGTTGACCTCGATGGCCGATTCTTTCATCGCACTTACTCCCCCAACCGACGATAGGAAGCGGCTGGAAGCGCCGCAAGGCTATCCTTGAAGGTCGAAGCAGGAGAGTCGCATAATGGCTGCCCTGCCAGTCCGGAGGATCTCATGCACCAAGTTGCCATTCCGCCCCACGTCACCGAACGCGTGATCGCCCGCCGCGGCAAGGAACATGTCTATGAGGATTTCGATCCGGCACGCACCGCGCTGATCGTCGTCGATATGCAGAACGGCTTCATGCTGCCGGGCGTCGCCTTCGCCGAGATCAAGACCGCGCCGACCATCGTCCCCAACATCAACAAGCTTGCCGCCGCGACACGCGCGGCAGGTGGCACCGTTGTTTGGATCGTGACGACCTATACCAAGGCCATCGATACCGAATGGTCCACCTATTACGGCCTATCGACCGCCGAAAGCGGCGCGAAACGCAGCGCGGCGCTGACCAAGGGCGCGAAAGGTCACGCGATCTGGGACGGGCTCGAGGTGAAAGCCGGCGACCCGGTCGTCGAGAAGAAACGCTTCTCCGCCTTCATTCAGGGATCGAGCGATCTCGACAGCGTGTTGAAGGCGCGCAACATCGACAACATCCTGATCACGGGCACCGTGACCGGCGTCTGCTGCGAATCCACCGCCCGCGACGGCATGATGCTGAACTACAAGGTCACGATGGTGACCGACGGCAACGCCGCCTATAGCGACATGGAACACAACAACGCGCTGACCGGCTTCTACGCCAGCTTCGGCGACATCATGCCGACCGACATGCTGGTCGGGCTGATGGAAAAGAACGCGAAGAAGTATCGGCAAGCGGCGGAGTAGCGACGCCTCTATGAGAACCCTCTCCGCCCGCTTGCGGGGGGAGAGGGCAGGGTGAGGCGGGTTTTTCGACGAAAGAAGTGGTGCAGGTGATAGACACCTCACCCTCCCGCGCGATGCGCGGGCCCCTCCCTCTCCCCACTGCGTGCGGAGAGGGATTCTAACAATCAGCCTTCCGGATTATCCGGCCGGAACTTCGTCTCGGGCTTGATGCCTTTCTTGCGGTACTGCGCGCTGATGCGGCCGTTTTCGAGATAGCGGCCCGTCGCCGCCCGCTCTGCCGCTTGGTCCCATTCGGGCAGCCAGTCGCCGAGCGAATAGCCATACCAGGGAGGCTGCGGCCGCAGCTTCGGCAGGCCAAGACGATCCCAGATGTCCTTGGCGCGTTCCATATAAGGCTTCGTCGGCAAGGCCAGCGGCGGGAAGTCGCCCTTCATCGTCGCATCCATCAGCAGCGTCGAATCTTCGTCATCGTCGGATTCGCGCTTCGGCCCATGACCCTGGCCGCGATGTTTGACGGTTTCGACATCCTTCACCGGGTCCATGCGATAGGCCATGGCCCAGAGGATCGCATCGGCATTGTCGGGATCGATGTCCTCGTTCATGGCGATGCAGATCTTGCTCATATCGCCTTTGAAGAAGGCGGCCCCATGCAGCGCACGCCAAATCTCGGTTCGAGGCATGCCTTTTTCGATCGTGATCATCGTAACGCGCAGCAAGCCGGTCAGCGGCTCGTGCAGCGAAACTTTCTTCACGCCCTTGATGCTGAGCGTGTCGCGCAGATGGGTGAGGAACAGCGGCTCATACGCCACGCGTTTGATGACACTCGATTCCGACGGCGCGACCTGGCTGATGTAGGACGGAATGATCGCGTTGCGGCGATGGGTGATCGCCGTGATCCGCATCGGCATGTTGTATTCTTCGAGCGCGACATGGCCGTGCGATTCACCGAACGGCGCTTCGGGCTCGAGATATTCCGTGTCGATCAAACCTTCGATCACCACTTCGGCCTCGGCCGGGACCAGCAGATCGACCGTGCGAGCCCGCACGACATTGATCGGCGCCCCGACGAGGCCGCCGGCGACCTTGAACTCGTCCATGTCGATCGGCAGCTTCTGCGGGCCCATGAAGGCGACCGAGGGCGGGCAGCCGAGCACGATGGCGCAGGGCATCGTTTTGTCGCCGCGCTTTTGATGCTTGAGGTAATGCTGAAAACCGCCGGCGCCGCCGACGCGCGTCGCCATGCGCACGACCAGGCGATCCGGCGCCTTCAGCGCTGCCCGGTAGGTGCCCATGTTCTGGATCAACGTATCGGGATCGCGGGTAATGACATTGGTCGCCGTGAGAGTCGGCGAGCTGTCGAAGCCCGGCGTCGAGATCGGAATCGTCAGCATGTCGAGGCCATGGCCTTCGCCTTCGAGGTCTTTGCCCTCGACGATGACCTCGTGGCACGGCGCGTCATTAACGACGCGCGGGTCGATCGGATGGGCGATGGCGTGATCCCATTTCGCCTGGATGTCTTCGACCGATGCGCCCATGCCGACGGAATAGATTTCACGGTTGGCAGCGATCGCACCGACCACGACCGGCATTTCGTATTTCCGGCCCTTGCCATCGACCACATTGGTGAAAAGGAACGCCTTGCGTTCGCTTTCCGGCAGGCCGCCGACGAATTGCCAGCGGACCAACGGATGAAGCTCGGCGTCCTTGTCGATCTGCTCGTCAACCGTGACGAGCAGATTCTTCTTCTTCAGCGTCTCAAGATGGTCGTGGAGGTCCGGATAACCCCGCGACGCAGCCGTCACAGCGTCGCCCCACAAGAGCAATCGACATTGAACAGCTGCGCCGCCGTTTCGCCGAGAATGGCGCGGCGTTCGGCGACGGTCATCGGCGTGTCTTCGATCAGCTTCACCGGGTCCGGATCGCCGATCGGGAAGGGATAATCCGAGCCCAGGCAAATCTTGTCGGCACCGGCGACGTCGCAGAGATAGCGCAGCGCGCGCGGGTCGAAGAGGACCGAATCGAAATAGAGCTGTTCGAACTCTTTTTCGGCATCGGCGAATTCGCCTTTGTGGATGGCGTTATTCCGCTTCAAACGGCCCAGCGCGAAGGGCAGCGCCGCGCCGCCATGCGACACAAGCAACTTCATGCCCGAGTAGCGCGTCAGGTGACCGGCGAACATCATGCGCGTGATCGCGATCGAGGTGTCGGACACGCGGCCGATCGCGTTCATCATGTCGAAATCGTTCACGCGATCATCACCGCAGACGAACATCGGATGGATGAAAATCGCGACCTTGTTATCCGAGCAATATTCCCAGAATGGGTTGAGATCGGGATCGTCGAGCTTGCCCAGTTCGCCTTTCGGCTGGGTGCCGATCATCGCGCCGTGGAAGCCTTTCTTCATGGCTTCGTCCAGCACCTGGGCGGCATGCTTGCCGCTTTGCAGCGGGACGCAGGCGAGTGGCGTCAGTTCGGGCGACCCTTTGATGTCGTTGAGGGTGCATTCGTTCATGAAGCGGCACCAGTCGGCGCCTTCATCGCCCGGCAGTTCGTAGCCGAAAATGTCGAGCCACGACCCGACCAGTTGGTTATCGACCCGCGCCTTGCCGAGCCATTCCTTGCGCTTTTCCAGATCGAACAGCAGCGCGCCGACCGGGCGCGTCGGCTTATGATCGCCGAAGATCATCTTCATGCCGGGCTTCTCGTTGAGAATCTTCACCGACGGGAAAAGACGGCGTTGCGTCGCCAATGCTTCGAGGAAAGAGGCCGGGACGTAATGGCCATGGGTGTCGATATTCAATGGAGCCTCCTATGTGCGTTTATTTTCGACGGTGGCAATCAGATCGCCCAAGACCGAGGGCGTCATCGGCAATTCGGCGATCTTCAGCCCCAAAGGGGAGAGCGCATCATTCACGGCACAAGCAATGGCAGCCGGGCCGCCAAGATACCCCGCCTCGCCCGATCCCTTCTGACCGAAGGCGGTCAGCGGCGATGGGGTGCAATGATCGATGATTTTTACATCGGGCACTTCGTGCGACGACGGAATGAGGTAATCCATGAAGGTGCCGCTAAGTAGCTGGCCGGTATCGTCGTAGAGGAACCGTTCGTAGAGCGCCGCGCCGATGCCATGGGCGATGCCGCCATAGGTCATGCCATGGACGATGTCGGGATTGATCATCACGCCGCAATCATGCCCGACCGTGTAAGGCCCGAGCGTCACCTGACCGGTGACGCGATCGATCTCGGCATAGACGATATGGCTTTCGAAGGCATAACACGGATACATCTGCACCCGGCCCGTCGCATCGGGCAGCGTGCCGCCGGTCGGAACTTCGAGCACAAAGCTGGCCTGCAGCCCGGGCTCCATACCTTCGGGCAGCTCGTGGAATTTGCGATGGGCGATCTCGACGATCACTTCCCAAGATACTTTTTTTGAAGGATCGCTGCGCAGCACGACATTGCCGTCGCGATATTCGACCGCATCGATCGCAACGCCGAGCTTCTTGGCGCCGATCGCGGTGACGCTGGCCTTGATCTTCTTCCCGGCACCCGCCGTCGCGCCGCCCAGCATGATCGCCATGCGGCTGCCGACCGGGCTGTTCGACGGCATTGCCGACAGCGAATCTGCATGCAGCACGCGGATGGTATCGGGATCGCGTTCGAGGATTTCACCCGCCACGGTCGCGGCCAGCGTCTCGTGTCCCTGGCCCGAGGTCGAGGTGTTCATGATCACGACGATCGCGCCGAACGGATCGACCTTGATCGTGCTGGCTTCCATCCAGGTCGTGGTTTCGTTCTTGGGGTTGAACAGCGGCTCGAACGCGGAATTGCCGCCCGACGGTTCGAGACAGGTCGAAAGTCCGATGCCCGCGAGCTTTCCCGCGGCGCGCGCGGCATCGCGGCGCTTGATCAAGTCGTTATAGGTCGCGGCGGTCAGCGTCTTGTCGAGGACGGTGTGGAAGTCGCCGCTGTCATAGGTGCTGCCCGACGGGATCAGATAGGGGAACTGATCGGCGGTGATGAGGTTGCGGCGGCGGATTTCGAGCCGATCCATGCCGAGATGCGCGGCGACGCGATCGACCATGGTTTCGAGCGCGAAATTCGTCGGCGCCTGACCGAAGCCGCGCACCGCTTCTTGCGGCGTCTTGTTGGTCGTGACGCTGATCGCTTCGTATTCGACGCTGTTGACCTTGTAAGGCCCGCAGATCGCGCCGACCGGCTTACCGAGTTGTAACGGCGCGCGGCCTGCATGCGCGCCGCAATCGTCGAGCGCGCGAATCTTCAGCGAGCGGATCATGCCGTCGTTATTGAAGGCTGCCTGCATATCGAAAATACGATCTGGCCCTTGCGCATCGCCGCCGCGCATATTCTCGAGCCGGTCTTCCATCAGCTTGACCGGCACACCGAGGCGCTTGGCCAGATAGCCGCCGAGGATCGAATGTTTGAGGCCGCGCTTCACGCCATAGGAGCCGCCGACATCGACGTCGTAATGAACGCGAATGGCATTGCCTGGCACACGGAGTGCGCGGCCCAGCAGATCGTGGAACTTCGGCATCTGGATCGACGCCCAGACATCGAGCAGCTGTTGCGCCTGATTCCACTGCGAGACAACACCGAAGGTTTCGATCGGCACGGTCGAGCTGCGATGCCAACGCGCGCGGAACGCAATGCGATGATCGGCCGCCGCGAAATCTTCTTCGACCGTGCCCCACACCCATTTCTTCTGAAAGAGGATGTTGGAGCCGTGTTCGGGATGGAGCGGCGGCGACTCCGACGACATCGCCTGTTCCGGATCGGTCACCGGCGTCAGCGGTTCGTACTCGACCTCGACCAGCTCCGCCGCATCTTCTGCAATGGCGCGCGTATCGGCGACGACCGCCGCGACCCATTCGCCGGCATACCGTGCGATGCCGTCGGCCAGCACATAACGCCGCAGCTTCGGTGCATCGAGGCCGCTCATCATCGGATCGGTGCCGGCGACGATGTCCTCACCGGTCACGACCAGATGCACACCCGGCAAAGCCAGCGCGGCCTCCGCATTGATGCTGCGGATGCGGGCGAACGAATAAGGACTGGCGACCAGCCCGACATGCAGCATGCCGGGAATGGCGATATCCGCGACGAAGACGCCCGACCCGGCGAGGAAGCGACGATCTTCCTTGGGCCGGCGCTTTTTCGAGATGTAACGGAAGTTCTGCTCAGCCATCGGACTTAACCGGGGCATTGAGGCCGCTGAGACGCTGCGCGGCAAGCTTTACCGCATCGACGATCTGCTTGTAGCCGGTGCAGCGGCAGAGATTACCGCTGATCGCTTCGCGAATTTCCTCGTCCGTCGGCAAGCGGTTCTTATCCAGCAAGGTCTGGGATGCGATCAGCATCCCGGGGGTACAGAAGCCGCATTGCAGCGCGTGGGTTTCCCAGAAGCAGTCTTGCAGCACGCTCAAGGTGCCGGGTTCCGCGAGGCCCTCGACCGTGGTGATCGATGCACCATCGGCTTGAACCGCGAACATCAGGCAGGAACGGATCGCCTGTCCTTCAAAGATGATCGAGCAAGCGCCGCAGACGCCGTGTTCGCAACCGGTATGAGTCCCGGTGAGACGCAGTTCGTCGCGCAGAAAATCGACCAGCGTCATGCGCGCCGAGGCCTTGCCGCGATAGGTGCGGCCATTGACCTTCAGCGTGATGTCATGTTCGGACATCGCTCAGTTCCTTGCCGCCAGGGCTTCGTCGCGCGCGACGGTCATCACACGTAGCGAAAGCTCGCGGGCAACGCGGCGGCGATAATCGGCCGAGGCATGATTGTCGGTGATTGGATCGATCGCATCGCGCAGCAAATCGGCTGCGGCGGCGAGATCGGTGGCCTCGAGTTTCGTGCCGACCAACCGTTGTTCCATGGCATCGACGCGCAGCGGCGACGGCTCCGCGCCACCGATACCCACCACGGCGCGGCGGCACACGCCGCTCTGATCGAGCGCAACTTGGCATGCCGCCGAAACCAGCGCGAAGTCGCTGCGGCGTATGCTCATTTCATCAAACGCCGTGCCGATACGGCCGGCGATTTGCCAGATCGGAAAGCGCACTTCGGTCAGGCATTCTTCGCTGGAAAGCGCTGTCGTCATCGCGCCAAGGGCGAAATTCTTGTCGGCGATAACGCGCGATCCCTGCGAACTGACCGCGGTGATCTCGGCATCGAGCACACGCGCGAGCAGACAAATTTCAGCCGCCGGATCGGAATTGGCGAGGCTGCCGCCGACGGTACCGCGATTGCGTGTTTGCGGATGGCCGACCATCGCCAGTCCTTTGGCGAGCAGCGGCAAAGCCTTTGCCAGCGCGACATCGTTCAGCGCATCGTACTGACGCGTACAAGCGCGAATGACCACGGCATCCGAATCGATCATGATGCCCTTCAGTGTCTCGATGTGATTGACGTCGATGAGCAGACTGGGACGCGTCAGCCGCATCACCATCAGCGGAACGAGCGTCTGGCCGCCGGCGATGATCTTGCCGTCGCCATTGGCGCTATCGAGCAGGCGGCAAACTTCTTCGACCGAGGCAGCGCGCGCGTAATCGAATTCCGCCGCCTTCATTCGCTCAGGCCGGAAGCTGCAGATAGACCTGGCTGTCGCGAACCGTCACTTCGATCGGCTGGAGCCGCACCGAGGGATCGCCCGGATGGCAACCGGTGTCGAGACTGAATTCATAGCCATGCCACGGGCAGACGATGTTGCGCGTCTCGGAAAAGCGCAGGCCCTGACTGGTGCCGTCCGCGCCGATCAATTCTTCGGTCTGATTGAAGATATGACCCTGGCAGACCGGACCGCCGTAATGCGGGCATTCGTTCTTGTAGGCGACGATCTTTTCGCCCAGCCGAAAAATGCCGATCTCGAGCCCGCCGACAGCGACGACCCGGGGGCTGTCTTGTTCAAATTCGCTTAACGCACCGACTTCGATTTCAGCCATTCCCGCCCCCGTCACAGTTCCCCGGCGACCGGCCGGCGGAACCACATTGCCACGTCAAAGAGGTTCAGCCCCGCCGCGCGGATCATCGCGCAGGCCGCCACAACCGTTTCGGTCGCAGTCACGGTGCCCTCGAGAAACGGCACTAACTCGCGCTCGGCATCCTCGGCCTTGGCGGCATAAGCTTTCACCGCCGCGGTCAGCACCCGACGCAACTGTTCGTCGGTAATCGTCTGCGCGACACCCTTTTTTATGGCTGTATCGACTGCCTTGCAGAAAGCAGCGCCTGGATCGACCGCGCGGGTCGGTTTGGGCGCCGGCTTTTTGGCCACCTTTTTGACGGATCGCTTTGGAGGAGAAGGCTTTTTTGTCACGATAGGCTCTTTATTGCACGCCGCTTCGGGGGGCTCAACCCTTCTCGGGCCAGTGCGGTGCCGTGCGAATATGCTCGGGACGCACCCCCACCCCGACAAGACGGGCGGCCAATCCCTGCAAGAACGGGAAAGCCTGAAGCAGCTTGATAATGAAAGGCGGCTTGAGGGTCGGTGCGCCGCCCAGGACCGGCGTCAGGACCCGGTTCTGAATCATCAGTTGCATCGCCTGAATGACGCGCATCGGGAATTCGCGCCGTTTCTGGACCCGCGCCAGATCGTCCTCGGTCACGGAGCCAGCCAGAAGCGGTCCGGCGAGGATGTTCGATGCGGCGACGGCATCCTGAACGGCCAGGTTGATACCCACCCCGGCGACGGGCGACATCGCATGGGCAGCATCGCCGATGCAGAGAAACCCGGGCCGGTGCCAGGACTTGGCGCGGTTGACCTGCACCGTCAGCAGCTTGATCTTGTCCCAGTCGTCGAGCAGCGCGACGCGATCGGCCATGTAAGGCGCCATCTGCGTCAGGGTTGCCCTGAAATCATGGAGGCCGCGCGCCTTGATCGCCTCGAATGTCCCTTTCGGAATGACGTCGCCGAACTGCCAGTAATCCTGGCGATCAATCGCGATCAGCATCCGGCCGGCGTCGATACGGCCCATGGTCTCGTCGGGATCGCTGGGCTTGCGCGGCATGCTGAACCACAGCACATCCATCGGCGCGCCGAGTTCATCGACCGCAAGGCCCGCCTGCTGGCGCATCAGCGAAGTGCGACCGTCGGCGGCGATGACGAGATCGGCGCGAATCTCCAAGGGGCCAATCGGCGTGGTCGCCGTAACGCCGACGATAAGGCCGTTTTCTTCGATAAGCCCCGTCGCCTCGGCGCCCATTTTCAGCGTGAATGTCGGATAACGCGCGGCGCGCTTCGAGAGAAAAGTCAGGAAGTCCCATTGCGGCATGAACGCGATATAGGGCGTGCGCAGTTTGGTCCGGGTGAAGTCGGCGATCGTCCCGAACGTATCGCCGAACTGAAACCGCAGCCGCGCCGTCTTTTGATGCGGCAAGTGCAGCAGATCGTCGAGACTGCCCAGCTCGTACATCAGTTCGAGGGTCGAGGGATGGATCGTGTCGCCGCGAAAATCGCGGAAGAAGTCGGCGTGCTTTTCCAGCACGACGACATCGACGCCGGCACGCGCGAGCAGCAAACCCGCCATGACGCCGGCCGGCCCGCCCCCCGCAATGCAGCATCGTACCGATGTCTTTTCCATCCCCGATTGTTGCCTGGGGACTGGGCCGGATCAAGCCGCCCGCTCTTGCCGAGGCGATCCAAATCCCGCACTCTGTCGCACCATCCAAAAAGGAAGACCGGCGCGCTTCGCGTCGCCAAGGGGAGACAGAACATGATTCAATTGACCGATTTGATCCGCGACCTGCTGAACACGGCTTTGTCCGACGGCGCGGTGGCCCTGTTGGGCACGTCCAGCAAAGACGGACACCCGCAAATCAGCCCCAAGGGCAGCATCGTCGTCTTCAACGACGACACGCTTTGCTATTGGGAGCGCAGCGGCCGCAGCGCGCTGAAGCGCGTCGAAGAGAACCCGCATGTCATGGTCTATTACCGCAACTCGGCCAAGATGAAGGAAATTCCCTTCCGCGGCGCCGTCATCCGTTTCTATGGCGAAGCACAGATCCTCGAAGCCGGCGCCGATCGCGACAAGGTCTGGGACCTCATCCCGGAAGCCGAGCGCAAGCCCGATCCGGAAAAGAAGGGCACCGCCGTTCTGATCAAGCTGACGAGCGTCGAAGAGATGTCCGGCAACGTCGTCATGAAGCGCGATTGAGAATGACGCTTATGGGTTTTTCCCTCTCCGCACGCAGTGGGGAGAGGGAGGGGCCCGTCGCGAAGCGATGGGAGGGTGAGGTGTCTATCGACCCCGCCATCGTATTTGCGATCACGACCCACCTCACCCTGCCCTCTCCGCCCGCATGCGGGCGGAGAGGGTTTTAGTTTCGGCACCCTGCTTTGCTCGACGGCGTCAGCTTCATCATCCCGATCTTCAACAAGCGGTCGTTCCTGCCGCAGGTCGTTGCGGGGCTGAAAGCGCAGCGTGGCGATTTCGCACGCGAGTTCATCTTCATCGATGACGGCTCGACCGACGGCTCGCGCGAGGCGCTGTTGCCGCTGATCGAGGATTTGCTCAACGCGCGCGTCCTTCATCACGCCAATGCCGGACCGAGCGTCACCACCAATCGCGGCTTGCGCGAAGCACGATACGGCCTGGTCAAGCTGGTCGATGGTGATGACGTCCTACTGCCCGATGCGACCGAGCGGCTTCGCAACGCACTGACGCAGCACCCCGAAGCCGTCGTGGCTTATGGCGAATCAGGCTATTACGCCTATGCGGGTGAAGCGCTTGCGCGCCTTGCGGCAACCGACACCACCGCCGATGAAGCGCATCTCGAAGACGCGCTGCCGCTGTTCCTGCGCGAATGTTATCTCGGCCCCAGCAATTGCCTGATCCGTACCGAAGCTGCCTTGGCGGTCGGCGGTTGCGACGAGCATGTCTTCGTCCAGGACTATTCGCTGCTGATGCGGCTTTCGACCAAAGGCCCGTTCGTCGCGACCAAGATACCGACGACGCTACATCCTCAGGCAACCGAAGGCCGACTGAATGACGGCGGGCCGCAGCTTCTACACGACACCAACCTGACCTTGCTCAACTTCCTGTCCGAACACGATCTGCCCGCCGACGTCTTCGCCAAAACTGCGCGGCGTTCGATCACGCGCGCTTGGCTTTGGGCTAAGCGCCGCGAAGACGCGTCGGTCTTTTCGATCTGGTATCTGCTGCGGCTCGCGGCGTATCTGCCGTCGCACAAACTACAGCTTGCCTTGCTACGTCGAAGCAATGCCGCCTTTACCTTGAGCCGTCCGGTACGTATGAGCCATCCGGTATGAACATCGTCGAAGCGACCACACAATACGAAGACTGGGCCGAAGCGCGGATCGGGCTGATCGCCTCCGACGTCGAGGCCAAGCATCGGCGCATGGAATCTGCCCCCTTCCCGTTTCTGCGCGCCACCTTCTATCGCTGGTCCGCGCTTTATCGCGAAGCCTGCCCCGAATTGGCCGATGCGCCCGAACTGCTTGCGGTCGGCGATCTGCACATCGAGAATTTCGGCACCTGGCGTGATGCCGAGGCGCGGCTGGTCTGGGGCATCAACGATTTCGACGAGGCGCATCCGCTGCCTTATGCGATCGACCTTGTTCGGCTGGCGACCAGCGCCTTACTCGCCGGACAGGACCGCGTGTTGCTGATCAGCGGGCGCTATGCGGCGGCGGCGATCCTCAAAGGTTATCGCGATGCGATCACGGCCGGCGAGGGAAAGCCGTTCGTTCTCGAAGAAGAACACCCGGCCCTGCGCGTTATGGCGATGAGCAAGGAGCGCGACCCGGTTCGTTTCTGGACCAAGCTGTCGAACCAGAAGCCGATCAAGACGCCGAAGGCGATGCAGTCATTGCTGCTGCGCCAACTGCCGGGCGATGTCGAGAAGCCACGCTTCGTCCATCGCATTGCCGGTGCGGGCAGCTTGGGTCGGCCGCGTTACGCCGTCATCGCCCAATCGGCGGGCGGGCTGGTCGCGCGCGAAACCAAGCCGCTGCTGCCGTCGGCTTGGCGGATCGGGCTCAATTCGAAACGCGAGCCTTTGTATTACGACGCGATCTTGAAGCGCGCGATCCGCGATCCGGACCCGTTCCTCACGATCACGAACGGTTGGGTCTTCCGACGACTCGCCCCGCATTGCACCCGGATCGAGATCGGCGAGTTGCCGCGCGAGAAGGACGAGCAGCGTCTCCTCGAAGCGATGGGCCGCGAGACGGCGAACATTCATTTGGGATCACGCGACGCGATCACAGCGTTGCGGCGCGATTTGAAACGCCGCGGTAATGGCTGGCTTTATGCCGCCGCCAATCGTATGGCGGCGGCGACCATCAAAGACTGGAAAGCCTGGAAGGCGCGCTGAGTCTCAGCCGACTTCCGACGAGCGCGGGCTGCGGCGTTCGGTGATGAATTCGAGCAGCGCCGGTTGCCCCTCGTTGATTCGCGCAACAGCGCGCTTGATCGCCGGCACGATCGCGCCGGGTTCGGTGACGCGTTCGCCGTAGCAACCCAGCGACTTCGCAAGATCGGCGTAATTGCCGCTGATGTCGGTCGATTTGAACTTCTCGGTCGAGTACTGCATCACGCCCAGTTCGGCGGCCATGACCGAGTTGTTGAAGAGGATCGACAGGATCGGCAATCCCGCGCGCGCCGAGGTTTCAAGATCGAGACCGGTGAAGCCAAAAGCCGCATCGCCCCAGACATTGATGCAGAGCTTTTCCGGCGCGGCGAGCTTCGCACCGATGGCGAGGCCGAGGCCGTAACCCAGCTGCGTGCTCTTGCCCCACCCGATGTAGGAGCGCGGCGTCTTGCACTGCCAGAATGGCATGATCTGGTCGCGCGGGCTGCCCGAATCATGGGTGACGACGGTGTTCGCGACATCGACCGTATGCATCAAATCCCAGATGACGCGATAGGGCGACAGCGGCGCCGAATTCGAGGTGAGGCGCGGAAGCCACTCGGCCATCCATTCCTCACGATGGGCATTGATCTCGGCGGTCACGGCGGCGAGACGGCCGCGTGGCTTGCCTTTGAGACGATCGCTGACCTCGGCAATCAACATGTCGAGCGCCAGCCCGGCATCGCCGACCAGGGCAAGCCCCGACGCGATGTCCTTGTTGATGTCGGCAGGATCGAGGGTCAAATGGACCATCTTCTTGCCTTTGGGCATCTGCATGTTGAACGGCGTCGAGGTCCAAGAACAGCCGCAACCGAAGATCAGATCGGCCTTGTGCAGCATGCGATAAAACTGCCGCGAATGCGTCGTGGCGCTCGCGCCGAGGGCGAGCGGATGGGTTTCGTCGAACACACTCTTGCCGGGGTTGCTGGTACCGACCGGCGCTTCGAGCAGCTCGGCCAGTTTCTGCAATTGCGTCCAGGCTTTCGCGTAATGGATGCCTTGGCCGGCGAAGATCACCGGGCGTTCGGCCGCAACGAGGGCCGCCGCGACTTCCGAGACATTCTTTGGATCGGGACCCGAGCGATAACGCTGGGTCTTTTCATAGACCAGCGGCTCCGGCACTTCCTCGTTCCACATATCGCTCGGAACTTCCACCATGGTCGGACCCGGACGGCCGTTCTTGGCGATGCTGAAGGCGCGGCGCATCATGTCGGGGACGGCGGCCGCGGTCGTCACCTGTTCAACCGATTTCGTCACGTTCTTGAAATTGGCCAACGCGCTGAAGTTAGGTTTCACATTGGCTTGCGAACGCGGATGGCCGGCCGGAATGATGACCATTGGCACCGATTCGGCGAAAGCCTGCGCCACACCGCCGAAGGCGTTCTCGGTCCCCGGTCCCTGCTGCATCGCAAAGACGCCGATACGGTCGCCACAGCTCATACGGCCCAAAGCGTCAGCCATATGGACGCCGGTGCGTTCCTGACGGACGAGGATGGGACGAATTCCTGCTTCGGCCGCCGCTTCGATCACGCCGTTACGCGGGTAACAGACCAGATCGGTCACGCCTTCGCGGCGCATGATTTCGGCAATGGCGGCACTGACTTTCATGACGTTTCTCTTTCTACGAAAAGGCGCTTGCCGCTTTATAAGCGGGCAGTGAACAGAGGTAAAAAGGCGATCTGGTTGTCGCAGAGGATGGCGCGTCTCGCCGCTTCGGGGAGGACCGGATTGGTTTTAAGCTTTGTTGCGTTCCGCCAGCCGTTTGATTTTCAGTTCGGACATCACCGGTTCCAGATTGAAGAACCGCTTGGCGTTGCCGCCGAGGATGTTCCGCTTCGCCGTCTCGGTGAGGAACGGCAGGTCATAAATCGTCGAGGGCAGATCCATGTCCCAATGCGGATAGTCCGATGAGTAGCAAAGCTGCGTCTCGGCATTGATCATCTTGAAGGTCAGCTCGAGCGCTTCCTTGTTGTTGACCATCTCCATCGGCTGCGACGAGTAATACATCTCGCGCATGTAATCCGACGGCTTACGCTTCAACAGCGGCACTTCCGAGCTACGCATCATCCATTCATTGTCGAGACGCTGCATCAGGAACGGCACCCAGGCGAGGCCGCTTTCGACCCACATCGTCTTCAGTTTCGGGAAACGTTCCGGCAGGCCGTTGCACAGCCAGTTCGTCATATGAAGGATATTGAACCAGGCAAAGCCCAGCGCATGGACCGCGAGGAAGCGGTTGCACAACTCAAGGCTTTGATCGCCGCCCCAGGCGTAAGCGCCATGGAACACCAGCGGCATGTTCATTTCTTCGAGCAGCGCATAGGTCTTCATAAAGGCGTTGTCATAGACCGCCTTGTAGCGCGGCGAGACGATGGTGAAGCCGATGACGCCCTTCTTGCCGCCGAAGTCTTTGACCATCTTGTAACTGCCCTCAGGATCGTTGAGCGGCAGATAGAGGGTCGAACAGATACGCGGTTCCTGTGCCAAAACCTCTTCGCAAAGCCACGCGTTGTAGGCGCGCGCCAGCGCGTTCTCGACATCGGGACGCGGCGTCAGACCCAGCGTCAACATCGGCGTCGGGAACAAGCAAACGATGTCGATACCGAGCGCATCCATCCAGCGCTTGGTCAGGGTCACGTCGCGATGCGGCGTCGGCGGGGTGATCTCGCGCGGGTTACCGCCGCTGTGGCGGGTGACGCGACCGAGAATATTTTGATAGCCGCCGGCGCCCAGCGACGAGGCGAGACCACCCGCGCCGTAGCCTTGGTACTTGGCCTGATCGCGCATGACCGGGTCTTCGATATATTCGCAAATCTGTTTGAAAGAATGCGTCTCGAAGTGATGGCCATCGACATCGACGATCAGGAAATCTTCATATCGCCGCTGGACCGATTGCTGATCCGCATGCGCCAGAAGAGTCTTGGTATCGACCTCGGCGAGCGATAAATCCCGGAAATTGGCTGTATCCATCGGCATCGCGCTTTCTCCCTATCGTCTTTTATATCAGCCGCGCTGCGTGCGTTCGGCCAGGCGTTTCGTTTTCAATTCAGATACCACTGGTTCCAGATTGAAGAACCGTTTGGCGTTGCCGCCGAGAATGTTCCGCTTCGCCTGATCGCCGAGGAACGGCAGATCGTAAATTGTCGAAGGCAGATCCATGTCCCAATGCGGATAATCCGACGAGTACATCAACTGCGTTTCCGCGTTGATCATCTTGAAGGTCAGTTCCAGCGCTTCGCGGTTGTTCACCATTTCCATCGGCTGCGAGGAATAGAACATGTCGCGCATATAATCCGAGGGCCGCTTCTTCAGCAGCGGCACTTCGGAGCTGCGCATCATCCATTCATTGTCGAGACGCTGCATCAAGAAGGGAATCCAGGCGAGACCGCTTTCGACCCAGGCCACTTTCAGCTTGGGGAAACGTTCCGGCATGCCGTTGCAGAGCCAGTTGGTGCAATGAAGGATGTTGAACCAGGTGAAGCCCAGCGCATGCACCGAGATGAACTTGTTGCAGAGCTGCATGCTCTGATCGCCGCCCCAGGCATAGGCACCATGGAACACCAGTGGCATGCCGGTTTCCTCGAGCAGGGCGTAGGTCTTGATATATGCGTTGTCATAGACCGCCTTGTAATGCGGCGAGACGATCGTGAAGCCGATGACGCCCTTCTTGCCGGCAAATTCCTTGACCATCTGATAGCTGGCCTCGGGATCGTTCAGCGGCAGATACATCGTCGAGCGGATGCGCGGCTCGTGCGCCAGCACGTTCTCGGCCAGCCAGCGGTTATACGCACGCGCCAGCGCGACCTCGACCTCGGGCCGCGGCGTTAGGCCCAGCGTCAGCATCGGCGTCGGGAAAAGACAGGCCACATCGATGCCGAGCGCATCCATCCAACGCTTGGTCAGGGTGATGTCGCGATGCGGCACCGGCGGCGTTTGTTCTTTTGGATTGCCGGTCGAGCGGGTGACACGGCCCATCATGTTCTGGTAGCCGCCGCCCGAAACCGCCGTCGATATACCGCCGCTGCCATAGCCCTGATAGCGGGCCTGTTCGCGCATCACCGGATCTTCGATGTACTCGATGATCTGCGCCCAGGAGGAAAGTTCGAAATGATGCCCATCGACGTCGGCGATGAAGAAATCTTCATAGCGGCGCTGGATCGATTGCTGGTCGGCATGCGCCAGCAGCTTCGCCGTATCCGTCTCGACGACGGGAACATCCCGGAAGTTGATGGTGTCCATGGGCATAATCTTAATTCCTGACGTTAGGCATTGGCGTTGTTGCGTTCGGCGAGCCGACGCGATTTGACCTCGGACACGACGGGCCCAAGATTGAAGGCCCGTTTGGCATTGCCGCCGAGAATGTTCCGTTTCGCCTGTTCCGACAGGAACGGCAGATCATAGATCGTGCTGGGCAAATCCATGTCCCAGTGCGGATAATCGGATGAGTAGAGCAGCTGCGTTTCCGCGTTGATCATCTTGAAGGTGAGTTCCAGCGCCTCGCGGTTGTTCACCATCTCCATCGGCTGGGTCGAGTAATACATCTCGCGCATATAGTCCGACGGCTTCTTCTTCAGCAGCGGCACTTCCGAGCTGCGCATCATCCATTCATTGTCGAGCCGCTGCATCAGGAAGGGAATCCAGGCGAGCCCGCTTTCGATCCAGACCGTGCGCAGGTTCGGAAACCGTTCCGGCATCCCGTTGCAGAGCCAGTTGGTCATGTGCAGAATGTTGAACCAGGTGAAGCCCAGCGCATGCACCGCCATGAAGCGGTTACACAGTTCCGCCTGTTGATCACCGCCCCAGGTATAAGCGCCATGGAAGACGAGCGTCAGATTGCGCTCTTCGATCGCGCGCCAGGTCTTGGCATAGACATTGTCATAGACGCCGGTCTTGACCGGCGAGACGACGGTGAAGCCGATCACGCCCTTCTTGTCGCCGAAATCCTGAACCATCTTGTAACAGGCTTCCGGGTCACGCATCGGCAGATAGAGCGTCGAATGAAGCCGCGGCTCGTGTGCCAGAACATTCTCGACCAGCCAGCGGTTATAGGCGCGCGCCAAAGCCGTCTCGACATCGATGCGCGGACAGGTACCGAGCTGCAGCATCGGCGTCGGGAACATGCAGGCGATGTCGATGCCCATCGCATCCATCCACCGCTTCGTCAGGGTGATGTCGCGATGCGGCGTCGGCGGGGTTTTTTCTTTCTGAACGCCAGGATAACGCCCAACGCGGCCGGCAAGATTCTGATAGCTGCCCGGACCCGAGGCGATGCCGGTGCGGCCGAAGCCCTGATACTGCGCCTGTTCGCGCATGATCGGGTCTTCGATATAACCGATAATCTCGGCGAACGAATCCGTCTCGTAGTGATGCGCATCGACATCGACGATGAGGAAATCCTCGTACCGGCGCTGCGCCGCCTGCTGCGCCGCGTGCGACAGCAGCGTCTTGGTGTCGAAGGATTCGACGGCTAGATCGCGATAATTGACGGTATCCATCGCGGCGTCCGTTATTGCGCGGGACGGCTCGCGAGGCGCTGCGCTTTCACCTCGGAAATCGTCGGGTCGAGGTTGAAGACCTTCTTGGCGTTGCCGCCGAGAATGTTGCGCTTCGCCTGTTCCGACAGGAACGGCAGATCGTAAATCGTCGAGGGCAGGTCCATGTCCCAATGCGGATAGTCCGACGCGTACATCAGTTGCGTCTCGGCATTGATCATCTTGAAGGTGAGTTCCAGCGCCTCACGGTTATGCACCATCTCCATCGGCTGGGTGGAGTAGTACATTTCGCGCATGTAATCGCTGGGACGGCGCTTGAGCAGCGGCACCTCGGAACTACGCATCATCCATTCGTTATCGAGGCGCTGCATCAGGAAGGGAATCCAGGCGAGGCCGCTTTCGACCCAGATGGTCTTGAGCTTGGGGAACCGTTCCGGCATGCCGTTGCACAGCCAGTTCGTGCAGTGAAGAATGTTGAACCAGGAAAAGCCCAGCGCGTGCACGGCGAGGAAGCGGTTGCACAGCGACATGCTTTGATCGCCGCCCCAGGCGAAGGCGCCGTGAAACACCAGCGGCAGGCCCATTTCCTCGATCAGAGCGTAGCTCTTCATATAGGCGTTGTCATAGACCGCCTTGTAATGCGGCGAGCAGATCGTGAAGCCGATGACGCCGGGCTTGCCGCCGAAATCCTTGACCATCTGATAGGTCGCTTCGGGATCGTTGATCGGCAGATAGAGCGATGATTTGATGCGCGGCTCGGCGGGAAGAATCTCTTCGCAGAGCCAGCGGTTATAGGCGCGCGACAGCGCGACTTCGACCTCGGCGCGCGGGGTCAGGCCGAGGCTGAGCATCGGCGTCGGGAACATGCAGACCTGGTCGATGCCGATCGCATCCATCCAGCGTTTGGTCAGGGTGATATCGCGATGCGGCGTCGGCGGCGTCTTTTCCTTGCGCCGGCCCGGATAGCGCGTCACGCGCCCGCCCAATTCCTGCGACGCGCCATTGGCGCCGGCAATGCCGCTGCCACCAAACCCCTGATACTTCGCCTGATCCCGCATCACCGGGTCTTCGATATAGTCGCAGATTTTGGCGAAAGAGGCCGTCTCGTAATGATGGCCGTCGATATCGGCGATAAAGAAATCCTCATACCGGCGCTGAATCGCCTGCTGCGTCGCGTGTTCCAGCATCGTCGTCGTATCGAATTCTTCGACCGACAAATCGCGGAAATTGACGGTATCCATAGGCAAAGGGACTTCCTCCGGATGAGTGGTCGGCGGCTTAGCTGTCGGCGGTATCAGCGTCTTCGGGTTGGCGTTTGCCGACGGTGGACCAGGATTGCCACAAGGCGAGATCGAACAGCGGGACATTCACGCCTTCGAGCATCGCGGTGCAGCCGATCATCACGTCGGTCGCGGTAATGCCGCTATTACGGGCGAAGGGACGCGGCGGATTACCCACCTGCGCCTTTGCCGCATAGAGACGGACGACGCTGGCAAACAATTGGCCCAGCGAATCGTCCGGCACGTCACCCAATTTGTCTTCTTCGATCACTTCGGCAAAGACCGCCGCGATGTCACTCGCGAGTTCGGCGATCTTCGCTTTGCGATCGTCAGACGTTGACATACACGGCCCCGTTTTTCTCGACGACGTTGAATTTCTGCAGGCGAATGCGCTTGTCGCAGACATTGACCCCGTCCTCGAGATGGAACTCGTAGGCGTGCCAGGGGCAGACAATATGCATGTCGTTCTTGTCGTAGTCTTGCTGCAGGAACGTGCGATCCGGCGCAATGATGTCGAGAACCGCGGGCATCCGCACACCCTCGCAGACCGGGCCACCCTGATGCGGGCAATGGTTGCGATAGGCGTAATATTTGCCGCCGTGGCGGATGACGCCGATTTCGACCTCGCCGGCCGTGATCACGCGCACGCCGCCTTCGACAATCTCGCCGTCCTTGCACACCAATACTTCAGACATAGTGCTTCCGTCCCTTTCGATGTCGCCGTGAATTTTTCTGATAGTAGCGTCCTCCCGCGGCGTTTGCCCATATGTTTCGCCGGGCTATTTCCTGCCGGGCACAGAACGAATGTGCACAATGCTGCGGTTGCGAAAGCTTTTCAGGACCTTAGTCAGTCATGACATAGGTGTTGAAGACATGTTTGCCGGTGCGCGACGGGAAGCCGCCCCGCACCGCACCCGCGCGCTGATCCTGATAGATCGTTGCCATCTGGGGGCTGAGCGGACGTGAATTCGGCATCGACAGCCACATCCGCAGCAGATGCCGCTTGCGGTCTTCCTCGGGCCAATCCTCGAACGCGGTCCGGGAATGAAAGCAGATGTGATTGTTCACGAGCTGTAGATCGCCCGGCTGGAACATCATCGAGAAATTGAATTCCTCGCTGTTGGTCAGTTCACTGACCAAAGCCTGGGCTTCGATCTGCGCCGGGGTAAAGCGCGGCACCTCGGGGAAGGCCTGGGCATTCTTGATCTGCAATTCGACGAAGCGGCAGCAGAAATGGCCGTCGCATTCGCTGAAGACCGGCTGCTGGTAATAAGGTTTCTGGTCCGGCCCTTCTTGCCGGTTCCAGCTCCAAGTGAAAGGCTGATACAGCACCTCGAGCAGATCGGGCCGTCGCCGGGCGATTTCGTTCCGCACGGCGACCGAGCTGGCGAGCTTGCTGAGGCCGCCGCTTTTGGCGACATGGAGGACGAACAATCCGGTCACGTCGCAGGTGTCTGTATGGAAGCTAAGCCGTTGATTTGATTGATAGCCGCGCCCGGCGGCGCTGTCGGTCTGGACGCCGAAATCCTTGACGTCGCCGAGGAGATCACCGACCCGGCTTTGCGAGCGGGCGGTGCCGATATGCTTGCCCATTCCCCAATAGATCAGCCGCAGATCGTCCTTGCTGTAACGGGCATAGGGAAACCCGCGAAAAAGCTGCAAGCCGCAGCCTTTTTCGAGCTGGTTGCGCGCCATTTCGAAGCAGCGTGCCACTGTGGGCAGCGGAAAATCGTCGCGTTCCAGCGTTTCGAGCGTCTTGCCGCGCGACCGCGCCGTGGCAAAGGCCTGTTCGATCTCGGCGATTTCGGCGGGACTCCAATCGTGAATCCATTCGGTGGATTTCACCAGGTCGGGGCCACGCCAATTGCTGGGGCCCTCAATGATCCGCGCCATATCTTCCTCCAAACCGGCTTGTTGGGCCGGACGTTACGCTGTCGTTTTTCCCGAGTCCATGCGGGCCGAAAATCGGTTAGGCTTCGCCCTGCCCACCAAGGGCGCGAAAACACGACCCAAGAGTCGGACAACGGGGGAACGGATATGAAGCATCAACGGACCTGGGGCGCGGCCATCGCCCTTCTGCTGGCTGTGAGCGCGACCAGCGCGACGGCCGCCGACAAAATCCGCCTCGGCAAAGCCAATTCCAACGGCTGGACCTTCATCCCCGCCGATATCGGCATGTCCGAGGGCATCTTCGCCAAATACGGCATCGAGCTGGAAATCGCCGGCCTCGCCGGGGACGCCAAACTGCAGCAGGCGCTGATCGCCAACGCCCTCGACATCGCGCTGGGCAGCGGCCCGTCGATGGCCTTCGTCGCCAAGGGCGCGCCGGTCACCACGGTCGCCGCTTATGCCGGCGAGCCGCGCCAGATCGCGATCATCGTCCTGCCCGATTCGCCGATCCACAAGATCGCCGACATGAAAGGCAAGACACTGGGCATCTCGACCGTTGGTTCGCTGACCGAATGGCTAGGCGGCCAGATGGGCGTGCAGGAAGGCTGGGGCAAGGACGGGGTGAAGACGCTGCCGCTGGGCGACAACGACGCCAATCTTGCCGCGCTGCGCACCCATCAGATCGACGGCATGCTGGCCGCGACCGAGGTCGGCTATCAGCTCGAGGAAAAGAAGATCGGGCGTAATTTCATGAGCATGGAAAAATACGCGCCGCATTTTCATGCCCACGTGATCTTCGCCCGTCAGGAATTGGCCGAGCAAAAGCCCGACGTGGTCGAACGTTTCCTCAAAGGTTTTTTCGCCTCGATCGCCTTCATGAAGACGCACCGCGAAGAGACCTCGAAGCTCGCCGCAAAATTCCTGCATGAAAGCGTCGAGATAGCCGACAAGACCTACGACCATGAAATCTCGATGCTGGAAACCGACGGCCATTTCGATCCCAAAGCGATCGAGGTGCTGAAAACATCGTTCGTCGATATGGGCATCCTCAAGGAAAAGCCCCGCGACGATCAGTTGTTCACGACCAAGTTCGTGCCGGTAAAGCCGTGACAGCTGCTTCCTTATCATCGTCATTCCCGCGAAAGCGGGAATCCATGGCAACCACACGCCGCATTGTTGGATGGACCACCGTTTTCGCGGGGGGTGACGATGTTTTTGTTGGGTCTAGTAACGCTCATCTGCATCGCATCACCCGCCCATGCCGCCGACAAGCTGATCGTCGGCAAGGCGGCGAATGCCTGGACCTTCATTCCGGTGAATGTCGGTGTCGAGGTCAGCACCTTCGCCGCGCAAGGCGTCGAGGTCGAAATCGTCAATCTCGCTAGCGACGCGAAGTTGCAGCAGGCCCTCGTCGCCGGCAGCGTCGATATCGGCGTCATCGGCGGCCCGACCATGGCGCAATCGGTGCGCGGTTCGCCGGTGCTGGCGGTCGCCGCCTTCGCGCGCGAGCCGCGCAACATGGCGATCATCACCGTTGCCGATTCGCCGATCCGTCAGGTCGCCGACCTTAAGGGCAAGCTGCTGGGCGTGCCGGGCACCGCGTCGCTGACCGAATGGATGGCACGGCGGGTCGCGTTGGTCGAAGGCTGGGGCAAGGACGGCGTGCGCACAGTTTCATTGGGCGGGTTCGACGCCAATCTCGCGGCGCTGAAGACGAAGCAGACGGATGCGATGGTGACTGCCACCGAGATCGGTTACATGCTCGAGGCACGCGGCGAAGGCCGGATCGTCACCGTCCTCGGCGCCTATGCACCGCAATTCCACGCCCATGTGATCGTCGCCCGCAATCAGGTCGTGGCCGAACATCCCGACAGCGTCGCGCGTTTTCTCAAAGGCTATTTCGACGCCATCGCTTTCATGAAAAAGAACAAGGCGAAGACCACGGAAATCGCCATGGGGCTGCTGAAGCTGGACGAAGCGGTGATGAACCGCGCCTATGACGAAGAGATCGGCATGCTGCAGGATGACGGGCATTTCGATCGGCAGGCCGTCGATGTCCTCAAGCAATCCTTCGTCGATATGGGACTGCTGCCCGACATACCGCGTGACGATCAGATTCTGACGACACGCTACGAACCGATGCGCCCCTAACGAGGATAACCCATGAATTTTCTGCGCCTGCTTCCTGTTTTCGGCATCGCCTTGATCGGCGCGGCTCCCGCCTTCGCCGCCGACAAGGTCCATCTCGGCAAAGCCGAGGCCGTGCCGCTGTCGTTCATTCCCGCCGATATCGGCGTCGAGAAGGGCTTCTTCGCCAAATACGGCCTCGATGTCGAAATCAGCGACATGGGTGGCGACGCGAAGCTGCAGCAAGCGCTCGCCGCCGGCAGTCTCGATTTTGGCATGGGCAGCGGCCCGTCGATGGCCTTCGCCGTCAAAGGCTCGCCCTCGATCGCGGTCGCCGCCTTTGCCGCCGAGCCGCGTAACATGATCGTTCTGGTCAACGCCGATTCACCGCTGAAGACGGTGGATGATTTGAAAGGAAAATTGATCGGCGTCTCCAGCAAAGGATCACTGACCGACTGGCTGGCCAACCGCATCGCCGTTCGCGAGAATTGGGAACCGGGCAGCATACGGACTTTGGGCCTCGGCACATTCGATGCCAGCTTCGCCGCCGTTCGCACGCATCAGACCGACGCCATGGTGACCGCCGTCGAGAAAGGCCTCCAGTTCGAGCAGCAGGGGATCGGCCGCATCCTGCTCGGCTTCGAAACCATCGCGCCTCATTTTCATACCCATGTCGTGCTCGCGCGCCGCGCGCTGATCACCGAGAATCCCGATCTGGTCACGCGCTTCCTCAAAGGCTTCTTCGCCGCGATTCATTTCATGAAGACCAACAAGGACGAATCCGTCGCCATCGCCGCGAAGAACCTGCGTCAAGACCCGGCGGTGATGAGCCATTCCTATGATCGCGAGATCGCGATGCTGGAGAATGACGGCCATTTTGATCCTGAAGCGATCGCGCTGCTGAAAGAATCCTTTGTCGAGATGGGAACTCTGCCGGAAAAACCGAGAGACGATCAGATGTTCGTCAGCACGTTCGTCCCGGTGAAGCCGTAAAATTTAATCCGTCATTGCGAGCATAGCGAAGCAATCCAGTCTGTCCGCGCACTGGATTGCTTCGCTTCGCTCGCAATGACGCCTACTTTGGAGTGCCGAATGAATCTTCGTTTTCGTGCTGCAATCCTCGGCATCGCGCTCATCGTCTCGAGCGCCGCAAATGCCGCCGACAAGATCCATGTCGGCAAAGCGATCGATGATAATTGGGTTTATGTCCCGGTCGATATTGCCGCCGAGAAAGGCTTCTACGCCAAATACGGCCTCGACGTCGAAATCTCCCAGCTGTCGGGCGGCGCCAAACTGCAGCAGGCGCTGCTCGCCGGCAGCATCGATCTCGGTTTCGGCGGCGCGCAGGCGATGGCGCTTTCGGTCAAAGGTTCGCCGACCATCGCCGTCGCGTCCTTCGCCGGCGAGCCGTACAATTTCTCGATCGTCGTCGCGCAGGATTCGCCGATCAAGACGATCGCCGACCTTAAAGGCAAAGGGATCGGCTTTGCCACCAACGGCTCACTGCCCGATTGGCTGTCGCAGCGTTTCGCCATCGCCCAGGGTTGGGGCAAGGACGGTATGAAGCGCGTCACCACCGGCGGCGCGCAAGCGAGCAACGCGGCGGTGCAATCGCATCAGCTCGATTCGATGATGACGACGACCGAGCTGGGCCTGTTCCTCGAATCGAAAAAGCAGGGCCGCATCATCGTCGGCATGCAGGATTACGCCAAACATCTGGTGACGCAGGCGATCTTCGCACATACGCCCTTCGTCGAAGCGCATCCCGAATTGGTCGATCGCTATCTCAAGGCTTATTTCGCCACGATCGCCTGGATCAAAAGCCATAAAGACGAGACCAGCGAGATCGCCGCCCGCATCCTGCATATGGACAAGGCGGTGATGGAGCGAACCTACGACGAAGAATTATTCATGCTCCCCGATGACGGGAGCTTCGATCCGGCCGGGGTCGAGATGCTGCGCGATTCCTTCGTCGAACTGGGCATTCTCGATAAGAAGCCGACCGAAGACCAGATTTTGACCAAGCGCTTTCTCCCTGTAAAACCGTAACGATTTTGCATTTCGGTTTCGGAGTTTTGTGATGCGTGGATTACGGTGCGCGGCGCTCGCTTGCGCCATGGTGATGGGTATTTCGGCCGGCGCACATGCCACCGACACGGTGAAGGCCGGCAAGTCAGTCGGCTCTCTCTGGGCCTTCCTGCCGGTCGATGTCGGCATGGAAGAAGGCATCTTCGCCAAGTACGGCATCAATGTCGAAATCAGCGCCCTCGGCAGCGGCCCGAAACTGCAACAGGCCCTCGCCTCGCAAAGCATTGATTTCGGCCTCAGCGCCGGGTCAGACATGGCCTTCGCCGTCAAAGGCTCGCCGATCCGCGCCGTCGCCGCCTTCGCCGAGGAACCGCGCAGCGTCGTCATCATGGTCAATGACGATTCGCCGCTGAAGACCGTCGCCGACCTTAAAGGCAAGCTGATTGGCATCCCCGGCCTTGGCACCGTCAGCGAATGGCTGATCTGGCACATGGCCATCGCCGAAGGTTGGGGCAAAGACGGCGTGAAGATCGTGGCGCAGGGCGCGGTCGAATCGAACGTGGCCGCCATGCGCACCCATGCCATCGACGCCATGGCCGGCCCAGTCGAAGTCGGCTTCAATCTCGAAGACAAGCATCAAGGCCGTATCCTTGTCCCGCTGGCGCAATATGCGCCGCATTTCCACGCCCATATCATCTTCGCCCAACAGACGCTGATCGCGCAAAAGCCCGACGTCGTCGATCGTTTCCTCAAAGGTTTTTTCGCCTCGATCGCCTTCATCAAGGCGAATAAGGAAAAGACCAACGAGATCGCGATGAAGACGCTGAACGAAAGCCATTCGATCGTCGATCGTACCTACGATTACGAAATCTCGATGCTGCTGTCCGACGGCAAGTTCGATCCGCAAGCGATCGATATCATCAAGAAGTCGTGGGTCGATCTCGGCATGCTGCCGACCCTGCCGAACGACGACCAGTTCATGACGACTCAGTTTTTGCCGGTGAAGCCGTAAGGAAAGTCCTGCTCGCCCGCGCCGATCACCGACAGCTTCCCTTCTCGTCACCCCCGCGAAAGCGGGGGTCCATGCCAACAACGAACTCGCTGCCTGATGGATTCCCGCTTTCGCGGGAATGACGAATGGAGCGCGACCCTTCCCTCACCTCGCCATGCGCGGAGAGGGTATCAAGTTTGATCGACAGCCACGGCTCCCTTTCGTATGTTGCCCACTTAGGGAGGAACAACATGCGCATCATCCGAAATCTCGGTTTCGCCGTCATCGCTTTGGCGCTCGCCAGCGCACCGCAGGCACGCGCCTTGGACAAGGTTCACGCCGGCACCGCCGTCCCGCTTTGGGCGTTCCTGCCGCTGCAGATCGGGCAGCAGCAAGGTATCTGGGAAAAATACGGCATCGATCTCGACATCACCAACAGCGGCAGCGACGCGAAGCTGCAGCAGGCGATGACCGCGGGCAGCCTCGATTTCGGCCTCGGTAGCGGCGCGGCGATGGCCTTTGCCGCGAAGGGCGCACCGGTTCGCGCCGTTGCCGCTTTCGCCGGCGAGCCTAAGACCGTCGTCATCATCGTCGCCGCCGATTCACCGGTGAAGGAACCCAAGGATCTCAAAGGCA
The DNA here is from genome assembly GCA_903822185.1 of uncultured Rhodospirillales bacterium. Lineage (GTDB taxonomy): Bacteria > Pseudomonadota > Alphaproteobacteria > ATCC43930 > CGMCC-115725 > CAIKMD01. The sequence goes on from CAIJOA010000048.1 coordinate 91,398, forward strand.
AGCTGGTCGTGATGCCGGGCGTCGGATCGGTCAGCGAATGGCTGGTCTGGCAGATGGCGATTCAGGAAGGCTGGGGCAAAGACGGCATCAATACGCTGGGCCAGGGCGGTATCCCCGCCAATGTCGCGTCGATCAAAACGCATCAAGCCGACGCCATGACCGGCCCGCCGGAAGTCGGCTATCTGCTGGATGCGAACCATGAAGGCCATGTCGCCTTCGACATGGCGAAATACGCGCCGCATTTCCACGCGCATATCATCTTCGCGCGCAAGGAATTGATCGACAGCAATCCCGATCTGGTCACACGTTTCCTCAAAGGCTTCTTCGCCGGCGTCGCCTATCTGAAGACGCACAAGAAAGAGACGACCGAGCTTGCGGTGAAGGAATTGAACAACACGCCCGAGATCATGAATCGCGTCTATGATAACCTGTCCGGCTGGCTGGAAAGCGATGGCCATTTCGACCCGCAGGCGATCGAGGTATTGAAGACGTCGTTCGTCGATATGGGCATCCTCGACACCAAGCCCGCCGACGACAGCTTCATGACCACGAAGTTCGTACCAGTGAAGCCGTAAAGTCTATTTTTCTATCGTCATTGCGAGCGTAGCGAAGCAATCCAGTCCGTCCGCGCACTGGATTGCTTCGTCGCTACGCTCCTCGCAAGGACGGGTGTATAAGAAGAACGTCGCATAAGCAGGCCCATAAGGGCCGCATCAAAAGCGACTTACAGGGAGGAACCTTCGGTGCATCCGTTCAAGCATTGGTTCTGTGCAATTGCCCTCACGGCGCTGACTCTCAGCAGCGCCCAAGCTGCCGACAAACTACGCGTCGGCAAGTCCGTCGGCACGACCTGGACCTTCATCCAACTGGATGTCGGCATGAAGGAAGGCATCTTCGCCGAATACGGCATCGACCTTGAGATGGCCTCGTTCTCAGGTGACGCCAAATTGCAGCAGGCGTTGGCAGCCGAGGCACTCGATGTCGGATTGGGCAGCGGGCCGTCGATGGCTTTCTCGGTCAAAGGCTCGCCCGTCATCGCCGTCGCGTCGTTCGCCAACGAGCCGCGTAATATCTCGGTCACCGTGCCGATCAATTCGACGGCGAAATCCGCCCAAGACCTCAAAGGCAAATTGATCGCCGTCAGCAGCAGCGGTTCGTTGACCGATTGGCTAGCCAAGCGTCTTGCGGTTGAAGAAGGCTGGGGCGCCGATGGCGTGCGCCGTGTCGCGATCGGCGATGCCGTGCAAATGACCGCCGCGCTGAAGTCACAACAGGTCGATGGTTTGATGGGCGCGACCGAAAACGGCTATCAGCTCGAAGAGCGCGGCGAAGGCCGGGTGCTGCTAGGCATGGAAAAATACGTGCCGCATTTCGTCACCCACGTGATTTTCGCCAACAAACAGTTCGTCGCCGAAAAGCCCGATGTCATCAACCGTTTCCTCAAAGGCTTCTTCGCCTCGATGGCCTTCATCCGCGACAACAAAGAAAAGACCGCCGAGATCGCAGCGCCGGTGCTGCATGAAAGTCCCGCTGTTCTCAACAAGACCTACGATTACCTGATGCCGATGATGGGTTTCGACGGTCAGTTCGATCCGCAAGGACTCGATCTCATCAAGACCTCGTTCCTCGACATGGGCATCCTCGATCAGAAACCGAGCGACGATCAGATTCTCACGCGTCAGTTTCTGCCGGTGAAGCCATAACTAAAGGAATACCGAATGCGTAATTCACCCCCCACCCTGGCCCTCCCCCTCAAGGGGAGAGGGAATGAAACCCGTCATCGTTCATTTTCTCCCTCCCCCCTTGAGGGGGAGGGTTGGGGTGGGGGGTACCTCGCGAAGCTGTGCCTCAGTCTTTGTCTCGGCACCGCCCTCCTCGCATCGTCGGCCCATGCCGCCGACAAAGTCCGCGCCGGCAAGGCTGTTGCGACCTCGCTGCCAATGGCGATGCTCGATCTGGGCGTGAACGAAGGCATCTTCGCCAAATACGGCATCGAGCCGGAGATCATCGCCTTCACCGGCGATGCGCGATTGCAGCAGGCCTTTGCCGCCGAGAGCGTCGATATCGGATTGGGCAGCGGCCCTGCCATGGCCTTTCAGGTCAAAGGCGCGCCGTCCCTTGCCGTCGCGGCCTTTGCCGGCCCACCGCGCACCATTTCCGTCGCGGTCATTCCCGATTCACCGATTAAGAAAGCAAGCGATCTCAAAGGGAAAACGCTGGCCATCAGCACCACCGGATCGCTGACCGAATGGCTGGCACGGCGGCTGGCGGTCAAGGAAGGCTGGGGACCGGAAGGGGTCAAAACAATCGCCTTGGGCGCGGGCGCAGCGATGAACGGGCCGCTTTTCACCAAGCAGGTCGATGCGATGATGACCGGGACTGAAAACGCCCTATTGCTGGTCGAAAAGAAGCAGGTCCGCATCGTCACCGGCATGGAGGACTATGCGCCGGACTTCATCACCCATGTGGTCTTCGCCAGCAACAGCATGATCGAGAAGAAGCCCGAGATCATCGGCCGGTTCCTGCAAGGCTTCTTCGCCTCGATGCAGTTCGCCAAGGCGAACAAGGCCAAGACCGTCGCCTTCCTGGCCCCGTTGTTCAACGAGCCCGCCGATGTGACCGAGCAAATCTACGATCATGAGATGCCCATGATGATCGAAGATGGGCATTTCGACCCGAAGGCCGTGGCGGTGCTGAAAGACTCGTTCCTCGACATGGGCATTCTCGACAAGAAGCCCGAGGATGCGCAGCTTTTCGACGCGCGTTTCGTACCCGTAAAACCCTAGCGCCCGGCCACCGCCGACATCGACATAGCCACGCCGTTAGCTTATTTTGACGGCAAGGCGCCTTGAGCGTCGGATGAACGGGAGGACCGCATGACGCTTAGCCGGTTTGCGCTTTCGACGGCCTTGGGCGCTTTATGCTTATGGCTCCACGCCGCACCGTCCGAAGCCGCCGATAAGGTTCATGCCGGCAAGGCTGCCGCGCCGGTCTGGACCTTCACCCTCCTCGATGTCGGGATCGAAGAAGGCATTTTCGCCAAATACGGACTCGACGTCGATTACACCGCCTTTGCCGGTGACGCGAAAATTCAACAGGCCATGGCAGCGGGCGCCATCGATTTCGCCCTCGGCAGCGGCCCCTCGATGGCCTTTGCCGCCAAAGGCATTCCCGCCGTCGCCATCGCCGCTTTCGCCGGCGAGCCGCGTAATTTGGCGGTTCTGGTCGATAAGGATTCGCCGGCCAAGACGGCCACCGACCTTAAAGACAAGACCGTCGCCGTCACCACCGTCGGGTCGCTGACCGAATGGCTGGTCCGGCGCATGGCTGCGCAGGAAGGATGGGGTCACGACGGCGTCCATTTCGTCGAGATCGGTTCTTTCGACAGCAGCCTTGCCGCGATGAAGACGCATCAGGTCGATGCCATGGTCGGCTCAGCCGAAGCCGGCTATCTGCTGGAAGAAAAGAATCAGGCCCGCGTTCTTCTGACCTTCGAGAAATACGCGCCGAAGTTCCACACCCACGTCATCTTTGCCCGCAAAGACCTGGTCGCGAGCAATCCCGACGTGGTCAATCGTTTCCTCAAAGGCGTTTTCGCCTCGATTGCCTTCATGAAGGCGAACAAAGAAAAGACCACCGAGATCGCGACGCGCGTACTGCATCAAAGCCCGACCGTGATGAGCCATGCCTACGACACCGAGATTTCGATGTTCGAGGATGACGGCCATTTCGATCCGCAGGCGATGGACGTGCTGAAGCAATCCTTCGTCGATATGGGATTGCTGACCGAGAAGCCTGCCGACAATCAGCTTTTGACGACCCAGTTCTTGCCGGTGAAGCCGTAAGAGCGTTCGAACCGGCGCATCACGACACAAAAAATCGAGGGGAAATGCGATGACGATCAATCCATGGAAAATCTTCGGCACCGCCGCCGTCATTGGCGCGGCCATGTTGAGCCCAATGGCCGCGCAAGCCAACGATGCCGTGAAGGCGTCGAAATCGGTCGATGTCGCCTGGGCGTTCATCCCGCTCGATGTCGGCCTGGAACAAGGCCTCTTCGCCAAATACGGCATCGATATCGAGATATCCGCCATGACGGGCGACGCCAAGCTGCAACAGGCCCTGACAGCCGGAAGTGTCGATTTCGGCCTTGGCAGCGGGCCCAGCATGGCCTTCGCTGTCAAAGGATCGCCGGTCCATGCCGTCGCCGCCTTCGCCGCCGAACCGCGCAACATTTCGGTTGTCGTCGCCACGGATTCGCCGATCAAGACCGTGGCCGATCTGAAGGGCAAACTTCTGGCCGTCACCACCGCCGGATCTTTGACTGACTGGCTAGCGCATCGCATCGCGGTGCAAGAAGGCTGGGGCGTCGATGGTATTCACACCAACGCCTTGGGTTCGTTCGAATCCTTCGTCGCCGCCATGCGCACCAAGCAGATCGACGGTCTGATGGTCGCGACCGAGGCCGGTTATTTGCTGGAAGAACGCAAGGAAGGCCGCGTTCTCGTCGGCATGGAAAAATACGCGCCGAAGTTTCACACCCATGTGATCTATGCGCGCAACGACATCATTGCGAACAAGCCCGATCTGGTGACACGCTTCCTCAAAGGTTTCTTCGCCTCGGTCGCCTTCATGAAAGCCAACAAGGAAAAGACCACCGAGGTCGCCACCCGCGTCCTGCATCAAAGCCCTGCCGTGATGAGCCGCACCTGGGATTATGAAATCTCGATGCTGGAAAATGACGGCCATTTCGACGAGGCGGCGCTTGACGTGCTGAAAGAATCCTTCGTCGGGATGAATATTCTGACCGAGAAGCCGAACGACGATCAAATCCTGACGCGGCAATTCCTGCCCGTGAAACCATAACCCACGAAGGTCCAAAAGGACTCCGATGAACGCAATCTTCAAATCATTCCTGCTCGGCGCAACGATCCTCGGCTTTTGCGCGACAGCGCAAGCTGCCGATAAGGTCCATGCCGGCAAGTCGGTCAACACCGCTTGGGCCTTCATCCCGCTGGATGTCGGTCTGGAAGCCGGCATCTTCGCGAAGTACGGCATCGATTTGGAGATCAGCGCGCTGACCGGCGACGCGAAGCTGCAACAGGCGCTGGCATCGGACAGTCTCGAATTCGGTTTGGGCAGCGGCCCGTCGATGGCCTTTGCCGTCAAAGGTGCACCGGTGATCGCCGTCGCCGCCTTTGCCGCCGAGCCGCGCAATATCTCGGTTGTCGTGCCGGCGGATTCGCCGATCAAGACGGTCGCCGATTTGAAGGGCAAACTATTGTCGGTGACGACCGCCGGATCGCTGACCGATTGGTTGGTGCATCGCCTGTCGGTCAAGGAAGGCTGGGGCACGGACGGCGTGCGTATCGCCGCCATTGGCGGTTTCGATTCCGCGGTGCCGGCGATGAAGACCAAACAGATCGACGGCATGATGGTCGCGACCGAAGCCGGCTATCTGCTCGAAGAACGCGGCGAGGGCCGTATCCTCGTCGGCATGGAAAAATATGCGCCGAAGTTCCACACCCATGTCGTCTTCAGCCGCAAGGATCTGGTCGCCAGCAACCCGGCGCTGGTCGAGCGGTTCCTCAAGGCCTTCTTCGCCTCGATCGATTTCATGAAGGCGAACAAAGAAAAGACCACCGAGGTCGCCGCGCGCGTCACCCATCAAACCGTCAGCGCGATGAATAAGACCTATGACTATGAAATCTCGATGCTCGAGACCGACGGTCATTTCGATCCCGAAGCGGTCGAGGTGATCAAGGATTCCTTCGTCGGCATGGGTATCCTGACCGAGAAGCCGGCCAACGATCTTCTCTTCACGACGCGGTTCCTGCCCGTCAAACCCTGAAAGCGAGCCTCACCATGACCCGCAAACACATCGTCGCGGCGGGGCTTGCCCTCGCCGCCCTGTTCGCCGGCACACCGGCGCAGGCCGCCGACAAGATGGCGGTCGGCAAGGCGATCAACGTGCTGTGGGTCTATTCACTGCTCGATATCGGCGTCGAGGAAGGCATCTTCGCCAAATACGGCCTCGACGTCGAAGTATCCACTTTGCCGGGCGATGCGAAGTTCCAGCAGGCGTTGATTTCGAAGAGCATCGATATCGGCCTTTCCGCCGGCACTGCGATGGCGCTCTCGCTTAAAGGTTCGCCGGCGATTGCCGTCGCCGCCTATTCCGGAGCGCCGCGCAATTTCGCGGTCATCGTTGCCGCCGACTCATCGATCAGGACCGTCGCCGACTTAAAGGGCAAGTTGCTCTCCACCGCGACGGCAGGGTCGCTGCCCGAATGGTTGATTAAACGGCTGGCGATCAAGGAAGGCTGGGGCGTCGATGGCATCCGCCGCACGACGACCGGCGGCTTCGAGGCGAGCCTCGCCGCGGCGCTGACCCATTCGACCGACGGCTTCATGGGTGCGACCGAGGCCGGGCTTCAACTGGAAGAAGAAAAGCGTGGACGCGTGATCACCGATATGGAGCGTTACGCACCGCGCTTCATCACCCAAGTCGTCTCGACGCGCACCGATTTTATCGCGGAGCATCCCGACCGGGTGGATCGCTTCCTCAAAGGCCTGTTCGCGACCGTCGCCTTCGTCAAATCGAACAAGGCGAAGACCGGCGAGATCACGACCCGCGTGCTGCATCAAAGCCGCACGGTGATGGACCGTACCTATGATTCGGAAGTGTCGATGTTGTCGGACGATGGCGCGTTTGATGGGGAAGCAATCGAGATCTTGAAAGAGTCCTATCTCGAGATGGGCATTCTCGATAAGAAACCCAGCAACGACCAACTGTTCACAACACGATTTCTTCCGGTGAAACCCTGATGAATTGCATCGTCTCTAAACTTCGAAACGCCGCGTTGATCGGCGTCGCCACGATCGCTCTTGCCGTGCCCGCACATGCCGCCGATGTCGTTCGCGCGGCCAAGGCCGTCGGCAGCCAATGGGTCTTCATCCCGTTGGATGTCGGGGTCGAGAAAGGCATCTTCGCCAAATACGGCATCGACGTCGAAATCAGCACCATGACCGGCGAAGCGCGCCTGCAGCAGGCGCTAACCGCCGGCAGTCTCGATATCGGCATCGCCGGCAGTTCGGGCGCCGCCTTGTCGGTCAAAGGCGCACCGACCGTCGCCATCGCCGCCTTCCTCAACGAACCGCGTAATTTCTCCGTTGTCGTGCTGGCCGATTCACCAATCAAGACCGTTGCCGACCTCAAAGGCAAATCGCTGTCGGGCGCGACCAACGGCGGCTTGCCGGAATGGCTGGTGAAGCATCTGGGCGTGACGCAAGGCTGGGGACCGGACGCGGTCAAAAGCATCTCGGTCGGTTCGCCCGACGCCAGCCTCTCGGCGATGCGCACGCGCCAGGTCGATGGAATGATGACCGCGACGGCAACAGGGCTGACGCTGGAAAGCCAAGGCATCGGCCGCATCGTCACCCAAATGGGCTCCTATGCTATGAATTTCCACACCGCGTTGGTCTTCGCGCGTAAAGGTTTCATCGAAGAAAAGCCCGACGCGACCAAGCGGTTCCTGCAAGGCCTCTTCGCGACGATCGCTTATATGAAGGCGAACAAAGAAGCGACCAGCGAGATCGCCACCAAGGTGCTGCGACTGAGCCCCGAGATCGCCAGCCGCGTCTATGACATCGAGAGCCCAGCCTTATCGAGCGACGGTCATTTCGAGCCCGAAGCGGTCGAAGCGATGAAACAATCCATGGTCGATATGGCGACGCTGCCCGAAAAGCCGCGCGACGATCAAATCATCACAACCAAATTTGTACCGGTGAAATTCTAAATGCGTAAATCGTTTTTGCCGATCGTCGCTTTGTTAGGCGGCGCTGTTGCTCTTGCCGCTCCCGCTGTCGCCGCAGACAAGGTACGCGTCGGCAAGGCGGTCGGCTCGATGTGGGTCTTCGTGCCGATGGATATCGGCGTCGAGCAAGGCATCTTCGCCAAATACGGCCTCGACGTCGAAGTCTCGACCATGACCGGCGAAGCCAAGATGGCGCAGGGTCTGACCGCCAACAGCCTCGATATCGGCTTGGCCGGTCCGCAAGGCGCGGCGCTGAGCGTCAAAGGTGCACCGCTGCTGGGCGTTGCGGTGCTGACCAACCAGCCGCGCAATTTCGCTGTCGTCGTCGCGGCGGATTCGCCGATCAAGACGGTGGCCGATCTTAAGGGCAAACAGGTTTCCGGCGCGTCGGCCGGCGGATTGCCGGAATGGCTGGTGCGGCATCTGGCCGTGACGCAAGGCTGGGGCCCCGACGGAATCAAAAGCATCGCGCTAGGCTCGCCGAGCGCCAGCCTCGCCGCGGTCCAGACGCATCAGGTCGATGCCATGATGACCGCGACCGCGACGGGCATCTCGCTGGAAGAACAGGGCAAGGGCCGCATCGTCACGACGATGGGCGATTCCGTACCGAAGTTTCACACCGAGATCATCTTCGCCCGCACCGGCTTCATGCAGGACAATCCCGACGTATTGAAGCGCTTTCTCAAGGGCGTCTTCGCCTCGATCGACTTTGTGAAGAAGAACAAAGACAAGACCGACGAGACCGCGGCGCGCATCCTCAATCTCTCGCCCGCGATCATGGGCAAGATTTACGATTCGGAAATCTCGACCTTCTCCAAAGACGGCTCGTTCGATCCGGAAGCCCTCGCCGTCCTGAAGCAATCCTTCATCGACATGGCGATCCTGCCGGAAAAGCCGACCGACGATCAGATCATTACGACGAAGTTCGTTCCCATCACGCCATAGGTGTTCGCATGACGATCGGCCGTTCCCTCCCGCTGCGCGCGGCAATCGCCGCCGCGGTTCTTTTGCTGCAGCCGATCGTCCCGACCCATGCCGCCGACAAGATCCGCGCCGGCAAGGCGATCAACGTCATCTGGGCGATGGTACCCGTCGATATCGCCATACACGAAGGCATCTTCGCCAAATACGGCGTCGAGGTCGAAGTCGCGACGATGAGCGGCGACGCTAAGCTGCAACAGGGCCTTGCCGCGGGCAGTCTCGATATCGGTCTCGCCGGCGGCACCAGCATGGTCTTCGCGGCGAAAGGCGCCCCCATCCGCGGTATCGCCGCGATCGCCGGTGCGCCCAGCAATTTCTCGGTCACCGTCGCCGCTGATTCCGACATCAAGACAGTCGCCGACTTGAAAGGCCGCCTGCTGTCCGTCGCGACCAGCGGTTCCTTTCCCGAATGGCTGATCAAGCGGCTCGCTATCGGCGAAGGCTGGGGTCCGACCGGCATCCGCACCACGGCGGTCGGCGGCTTCGAGGCCAGCGCCGCGGCGATGCAGACGCATCAGACCGACGGCTTCATGGGCGCGACCGAAGCCGGCTTGATGCTGGAAGAAAAGCACGTCGGGCGCGTGCTCAACACGATGGAAAAATACGTGCCGCGTTTCCACAACCACGTCCTCGTCGCGCGCACCGAAGTTATCAAAGACCAGCCCGACGCAGTCGCCCGCTTCCTCAAAGGCTTCTTTGCCGCCGTCGCCTTCATGAAAGCCAACCGCGACAAGACCATCGCCATCTCATCCGAGGTAATGCATATGAGCCCCGCCGTCATCAGCAAGACTTATGACGACGAAATCGCCATGCTCTCGACCGACGGTGCTTTCGATCCCGAAGCGATCGACGTGCTGAAAGCGTCCTATGTCGAGATGGGCATGCTCGAGCAGAAGCCGACGACCGAACAAATCCTGACAACGGAATTCACGCCGGTTAAGTTCTAACCTAATGAACTTCTCCTTCGTCGTCATTGCGAGCGAAGCGAAGCAATCCAGTCGATCAGCGCACTGGATTGCTTCGTCGCTACGCTCCTCGCAATGACGACGAAAGGAATATCGTTTCTTCTCTCCACGCTGCTCCTCGCAGCAGCCACGTTCGTTTCTCCCGCCATCGCCGCCGACAAAATCCACGCCGGCAAGACCATCGGCGTGTTGTGGGTGCTGACTCCGATTGATGTCGGCGTCGCCGAAGGCTTCTTCGCTAAGCGCGGACTCGACGTAGAAATTACGACGCTCGCGGGCGATTCGCGGCTGATGCAGGGCTTCGTCTCGGGCGATTTCGACATCGGCCTTTCCGGTTCGACCGGCATGATCTTCGCCGCCAAGGGTGCGCCCATCCGGGGCATTGCCGCACTGGACGGCGAGCCACGCGATTTTTCCCTGCTGGTTGCGCCCAACTCGTCCATCACCTCGGTCAAAGACCTCAAAGGCAAATCGCTGGGCACCGCCGTAACGGCCTCGTTCCCCGAATGGCTGGGCAAACGCGTATCGGTCGGCGAAGGCTGGGGACCGGACGGGATCAAGACCACCGTCACTGGTGGCTTTGAAGCCACCATCGCGGCGATGCGGACGGGTCAGTTGGAAGGCTTCATCGGCGCGACCGAACTCGGCTATCAACTTGCCGAGAAACAGCAGATCCGGATCATCGTCGGCATGGAGCAATTCGTGCCGCGCTTTCACACTCATGTCGTGCTGGGCCGCGAAGCTTTCGTGCGCGACCATCCCGATGTCGCGACACGTTTCCTGCAAGGTCTTTTCGAAGCCATCGCCTTCATGAAGGCCAACCGCGACAAGACGATCGAGCTGACCGCGCCGATCATGCATATGAGCACGGCGGTGATCGCCAAGACCTACGATTACGAGATCGCGATGCTGTCCGACGACGGCGTATTCGATCCGGCTTCGCTGAAAGTTCTCAAAGATTCTTATGTCGAGATGGGGCTTCTGCCGGAAGCACCGACGGACGATCAGCTTTTGACCCGGCAATTTGTGCCGGTGAAATTCCGATGACATTACGTCATTGCGAGCGCAGCGAAGCAATCCAGTGGTCCCGCGCACTGGATTGCTTCGTCGCTACGCTCCTCGCAATGACGGTACTTTTAGGCACACCCGCGCATGCCCTCGACAAAGTCCGCGCCGGCAAGACCATCGGCGTTCTCTGGGCGCTGACGCCGGTCGATGTCGGCGTCGAGGAAGGCATCTTCGCTGAATACGGCATCGAAGTCGAAATCACGACCCTCAACGGCGATACCAAGCTGCAACAGGCTTTGATTTCCGACAGCGTCGATGTCGGTTTGGCCGGCGGCACCGGGATGGTCTTTGCCGTAAAGGGTTCTCCCGTCGTCGGCATCGCCGCGCTCGCCGATGCGCCGCGCAATTTTTCGATCATTGTCGGCCCATCCTCGACCATCCGTTCAGCCAAGGATATGCACAACAAGTTGCTGGGCGTCTCGACGGTCGGCTCGCTGGTTGAATGGTTCGCGAAACATATCTCGACCCGGGAGGGCTGGGGCACGGACGGCATTCGAACCGTGGCCACCGGTGGTTTCGAAGGCACCATCGCCGCGCTGAAAACCGGCCAGATCGACGGCTTTACCGGCGCGACCGAACTCGGCTATCAGCTCGAAGAAAAGCGCGAAGGCAAGATCATCGCCGGCATGGAGAAATTCGTGCCGCGTTTCCACACGCAAGTAATTCTCGCGCAGCAAAAGACGGTGCGCGAACAGCCTGCCGTCGTCGAGCGCTTCCTCAAGGGGCTTTTCGCTTCGGTCGCCTTCATGAAGAAGAACCGCGACAAGACGATCGAGATCACATCGCGGGTCATCCATATGAGTCCAGCGGTTATTACCAAGACCTATGATTACGAAATCGCGATGTTGTCGGATGATGGTGCGTTCGATGCAGAAGCGCTGACCGTGTTGAAAGATTCTTATCGCGACATGGGTTTGTTGCCTGATGCGCCAACCGACGCACAGATTTTGACGCGGCAGTTCGTGCCGGTGAAGTTCTAAAAAATAAGAACTCTCTCCGGCCCGCTTGCGGGGGGAGAGGGCAGGGTGAGGTGGGTAGCAGAACAAGCGAGATCGTGCCTTTGAAAAACACCTCACCCTCCCACGCGGTGCGCGGGCCCCTCCCTCTCCCCGCAAGCGCGGAGAGGGTTAAGACACACAGGCCGCAGTTAACCGCCGTACCGCGCCAGGACCCGATAAACCCTGCACCGCTTCTTCGATTGCCGTCAGCCGCGCGCTTGAGAAAAGCCCCGCGCCGTTATCGCGGAACTTCTTCAGGATATCCGCGTCACTCAAGGGCCGTTCAGCGCTGCCGTGATTGAACGGCTCGATTTTCTCGAGCCGGCGACCATCAGTAGTTTCGACGATCACCCAGCCTTTGAACTGGCCGGGCTTCGCGTCCTTGTCGATCTCGCATTCGATCTTCGCCGCCAGCGCGCCGATGTCGCCATGCGTTGCCGCATCGATGCGATAGCTGGAGCCGTCGAGCTTGCCGGTGATCAGCGCCTCGGCGAGGGAATAATAAAGCGATGCCCGACCCTGCCAGGCATTGACCGGCGCCAGCTTCTTCTCGCGCGGTTCGCACACCACCCCGACCATGTAATCGGCGATCGGGCAGACGATGCGTTTCACCTGATCCGCGCGCAGCCCTTCGGCGCGCAGCGCCAGGATGGCGTCGAGGAAGGAATGCGAGACATGGGCGCAAGGGTATGGCTTCAGCGAGATGCCGAGGCTTTCCCAGCGTTGCCCCAGCCCTTCGGTAACGGCCGAAAAATCGAAGCGGTAATCCGGGTCCTGGACATGGGTGCGGAACAGCCCCGCCGTTCCTTCGAAAACATTGATCGGCCCAGTGTGGCCGTGCTGCGCCAGGAGCGCCGCCGAAATCCCGCCCTGCGCACCCCATCCAGCATGAAGATTCGGTGATTCGACGCCCTCGCGCATCCCTTCGCCGATGCCGGCAGCGAACGAGCCGGTGATGCCCACCGCCTGAGCCGTCCGTGCCGGATCTAGTCCCAGCAGCTTGGCCGCCGCATAGGTCGCGCCGACCGCGCCGAAGAGCCCGGTCGGGTGCCAGCCGCGTTTGTGGAATTGCAGCGGCGCGGCGAGGCCGATCCGGCTGGCGATCTCGCTGCCGCCGATGAAGGCGGCGAGGAAATCCTCGCCCGACACATCCCGATCCTCACCCAGCGCCAGGGTCGCCGCAACGAGGCAGGCGGAAACATGGACGATGGTCGCGTTGTGGGTGTCGTCGAAGGATTGGGCCGAGGCCATCGCGCCGTTGGCGATCGCCGCCACCGCCGGCGAGGTTCGGTCGGCAGAGCCGAGAATGTGGGACGCGCCCTGCCCGCCCAGCGCCAGCGACCCGGCCTTTATCCGTTGCCCATAGTCCTGCCCCGCGACCGCGAAGATGCAGCCCAGCGTATCGAGAACCCGCCAGCGGGCCGACGCGACGACATCGGCCGGGATCGCGGCTAGGGTCAGGCCGCTGCTCCAAGCGGCGATCGTTTCACTGAGGCTGGGCATGGTCGTTTCGTCCCGTCATTGGCTTTGGTTGAAGGCGATCATAACTCATTTGCGCGCCGGGCTTGCCTGCGTCTATGCTTTCCGAAAGGGCAGGCCCTCGGGCCAGGAAGGCTGCAAAAAACGCAGTCTGCATCGGGAGATAGAGACGATGAGCGCAGCCGAAACGCATCCTTCGACGACACCCGATCATGTCCGCCAGGCATGGAAAGACGCCAACGTCTCGCCGCTGTGGGAACAGCTCAACGCCCATTCCCTCGAGGTGAAGCGCGACCGCGGCTATATCTGGAAATGGCAGACGATGCGCCCGCTGATCGACGATGCCTTGGCGCTGCAGGATATGGCCGCGATTCAGCGCCGCGTTCTGACTTTCAACAATCCGAATTTGCGCAACCCGTCGATGGGCGCGACACCGACCCTGACCGCCGCGCTGCAGATCCTGAAGCCCGGCGAAGTCGCCCGGCCGCATCGCCATTCACCCAGCGCCCTCCGCTTCGTCCTCGAAGGCGAAGGCGCCTATACCATCGTCGATGGCAAGGAATGCCTGATGGAAGAAGGCGACCTGGTCATCACACCAGGCTGGACCTGGCACGAGCACGAGCATCGCGGCACGCGTCCGATCATCTGGCTCGATTCCCTCGACGTGCCGCTGCATCGCTATTTCGGCACCGATGGTTTTCAGCCGGGCCCGCCGCCGAACAAGATGCCGGAAACCCTGCCGGATGCGATGTTCGCCATCGCCAATGTCGTGCCCGAAGGCATCAAGACCAACCCGAACTTCTCACCGGTCTTCCGTTATCCGTACCAGCAGGTCGTCGCCGCCCTGGCGGCAACGCCGATCGGCCCCGACGGCACGCGGCGTGTGCGCTACGTCAATCCGATGACCGGCGGTTCTTGCATGTCGTTGATGGATTGCGCCATGTTCGAGATCGAAGGTGATCAAGCCTTGCCGGTCAGCACCAGCGCCAGCACGGTCTGCGCCATCGTCGAAGGCACCGGCACGACGCATGTCGGCGACGACGTGTTCCATTGGGAACCGAAGGACGTCTTCGCCCTGCCGACGGGCACCGCTGTTCGCCACCGCGCCAACGGCAAAGCCCGCATCTTCACAGTCAGCGACCGCGAAGTGCTGCGCCGTCTCGACCTGCTCGATGAAACAATCGGCACGCCGGCCTAACGCCGCTTAATCGTTACGTCATGCTCGGACGTGTTCCGGGCATCTGCGATAGAAGACGCGGATTGCCCGGACGAGCCGGGCAATGGCGCTAGGAGAGTGAATAAGCCAAGATGACCACCACCATTGAAACACCGATCCTTATCGTCGGCGCCGGCCCGATCGGCCTGGCCTTGGCCGCTGAACTGGGTCGCCGCGATGTTCCTTGTTTGGTGATCGAGCAGAGCGATGGCGTGATCTATCACCCGCGCGCGACCGCGCTCAACGCGCGAACGATGGAGTTCCTGCGCCGCCTTGGCGTTAGCGAGCGCGTCAAACAAGACGGCACGCCGCCGGACTTTCCGCACAACGTTCTTTACGTCACGACCCTCAAAGGCAACGAGATCGCCCGCATCGAACGGCCAAGCCACGGCGCGCGTACGCCTTCGCCGATCAGCCCTGAACGCCCGCAACGTTGCAATCAGTTGTGGCTCGATCCGATACTGGTCGAACTCGATAAGAGCTTTCCCTCGGTCACGCTGCGTTATCGCTGCCGTTATGACTCGCTGAAAGAAGAAAATGACAAGGTCATCGTCACGGCAATGGACCTTACCACCGAAACGCCGGTGACGATTGCCGCACGCTATGTCATCGACTGCAGCGGCAGCCATACCTCGGTCCGGCGGCAACTCGGCATTGCCATGACCGGCGCGGCAGACGCCGAACATCACCTCAGCGTCTTCGTCCGCGCGCCCGAATTGTGGAAGCAGCACGAAAAGGGCAAGGCGGCGCTGACCTTCTTCATCGACGAGAAGGGCAATTGGCGAAACCTTGTCGCCATCGACGGTCGCGAGCTTTATCGTTTCGGCATTTCCGGCAAAGAGTTTTACGACAATCCTGACGCGGTCGATGTCGAAAAATATTTCACCGAGGCGATGGGCGGCGACGTGCCGCATGAAATCCTGTCGGTCATCCGCTGGGCAGCGCGCGATATCGTCGCCGAGAAATATCGCGTCGGCCGCGTGTTCTTCGCCGGCGATGCCGCGCATCAGAATCATCCGTCCGGTGGCTTCGGCCTGAACACCGGTATGGGCGACATGGACAATCTGGGTTGGAAGCTGGCCGCGACGGTGCAAGGCTGGGGCGGTGCCGCCTTGCTCGATTCCTACGAGGTCGAGCGCCGTCCGGTAGGCTTGCGCAATATCAGCCAGGCCTTCAACAACCATATCGACAATCGCGACCGCGTCTCGCATCCCGATATCGCCAAGGATACGCCCGACGGCGCGGCGGCCCGCACACGCATGAGGGAACAGATTCTATCGTCACAGCCCGCGATGGTGCTGACCGATGGCGTGGCGCTGGGCTATCGCTATGAAGGCTCGCCGATCGTCTGTGCCGACGGCACGCCGGCGACCGCCGACACGATCAGCCTCTACGAACCGACGACGCGACCGGGATCGCGCGCACCGCATGCCTGGATCAAGGAAGGCCAATCGACGGTCGATCTATTTGGCAAGGGCTTCGTCCTGTTGCGTCTCGGCGACGATGCGCCGGATGCCGCCGCGATCGAACAAGCCTTCCGCCAGCGGCAGGTGCCGATCGAGACCGTGACGCTGACCAATCCCGATATCGTCAAACTCTATGAGAAGAAGCTTGTCCTGGTCCGGCCCGACGGCCATGTGGCCTGGCGATCGGATACATTGCATCAAGACCCGCTGGCGCTCGCCGATCACGTTCGCGGCGGCGTTTAAACCCAAGGAATCATCCGATGAAATGCGTTGAGATTGCCACGACCACCGGCCCCGACGGCCTGCGCCTTGCCGAACGGCCGATGCCGACGGTCGGACCGCGTCAGGTGCTGGTCCGGGTCCATGCCGCGTCGATCAATTATCGCGATGCCATGATCCTGTCGGGCGGGCACGCCCGCGGTGTCGATCTGCCGCGCATTCCGTTGTCGGACGGGGCGGGCGAGATCATCGAGGTCGGCAGCGAGGTGACGCGCGTCAAGAAAGGCGACCGCGTTTGCGGCAGCTTCTTCCAACGCTGGATCGATGGTCCCGTCTTTCCCGAGATGCAAAATCATGCGCTGGGCGGGACCGCCGAAGGCATGCTGACCGAATATGCGCTGCTGGAAGGCGATGGCGTCGTCACGTTTCCCGATCACCTGTCTTATGCCGAAGCGGCGACCTTACCTTGCGCCGGTCTGACGGCGTGGCACGGACTGATCGAAGCCGGCGGTTTGCGCGCGGGCGAGACGGCGCTGCTGCTCGGTACCGGCGGTGTTTCCGTGTTCGGTTTGCAATTCGCGCGCGCGGCGGGCGCGAACGCCATTATCACCTCGTCCAGCGACGCCAAGCTGGAACGCGCCAAGGCGTTAGGCGCGACCGGCACGGTGAATTACGCCACGAACCCGAAATGGGCCGAAACGGTTGTTTCTCTGACGGGTGGACGCGGCGTCGATGCGATCCTCGATGTTGCCGGCGGCGATAGCACCAGGGGCGCGCTGACGGCGGTGCGGCATGGCGGCTTCATCGGCATCATCGGCGGCCGATCGGGCCCGGGCGGCGAACTGGATCGCAGCTTCATCCTGCGCAAGGGCATCAATGTACGCGGCATCAATGTCGGCAGCCGCGCGATGTTCGAAGCGATGAATCGCGCCATCGCCACCGCCAAGCTGAAGCCGCAGATCTACAAGACCTTCGCGATGGCCGACAGCGTTGCGGCTTATAAAGACTTCTTGACCGGCAAGCAGTTCGGCAAGGTCGTGATTACGATCTGACGTCGAGCGACGGCACCGTCGCGATCGCCGCAATCAGGTCTTTCAGCGACGCATCGTTGGTCGTTGCACCGAGCGCCGCTTTTTCCATGCGGGCCGCGATGTCCTTGCCCGCGACCGGCGTGGCGAGGCGATGGAATTTCGCGATCACGTCTTTCGCATCAAGGGGACGCGCCGGATCGCCGGTCGCGTCGGTGACGAGTTGCGTGATCTTTTCCCCGTTATGGAGCGTCGCCTCGACCCGCGCCGGATAGGTCTTGGGGAAATAGGCCGCGAGGTCCGGATCGGCGGCAACCTCGACCTTGGCCATGAAAGCGGCGATCGGCGCTTCCTGCGACAGGTTCGGGCGCACGACATCTTCGACCATGTCGGGATGATAAGCGCACAGCGCGAACTGATAAGCCGTGCTGGAGACGCGTTCGATCCGGCCTTTGGCCGCGTGCTTATGACCGATCATGCCGGCATAGGACGGCGGCACTTTTACCTTTACCGAGGCGATGTCTTCGGCCTTCACCTTGGCAAGGATTTGCCGGAAACCGTCGATGGCCGCGGTGTTCTGTTTCGCGGCGCAGAACGGCTTGTAGCTGATCGCATCGATCGCACCGTCGCCGGCCTTCACCGCGAGCAGTGGTGTTGTATCGAGCGCAATGCCGTGCGTCTTTTGCAGCCATTCGCCGTCGAGCAAGGTGCGATCCGCCTGGTAGCCCTTGGCCGCGGCGAGCGCGGCGAAGACGCCGGCGCGGGCCGCCTGGCCGAGAACGAGGAAACGCGGTGAAGCTTCGCTGGGTCCGCCCAACGCGCCGCAGGTTGAGGCTAAGGCAATGGCCAGCGCATTCGCGGTCTGCGCCGGGTTGAGTCCCAGCAGCGGGGCTGCCGTCGCCGCCGCGCCGATCGGCCCCGAGAAATAGGTCGGCCAGATGCCGCGATAGAGGATCGTCGCGCCGGACACGGCGAGGCCCAAGCGCACCATCACCTCGTAACCGGCGGCGACGCTCTGCGCGAAGGTCTTGGCGCTGGCGGTGCCGAGCACGCCGGCCAATGTCAGCGCCACCGGGACGATCACCGATCCGACCGTGGTGCAGGATTCCATATGGATATCGTCGATCTCGGTCGCGCGCACGGTTGCAACGCGCTGCGCCAGGCGGTCGAGCGGCGTATCCGGCGTGATCGCTGCGAAGCCGGGGCTCGCCGCGGTCATCGCCTTCAGCAGACCCATTTCCTCGACCCGCGTGCCGGCATGCCAAGCGCCCAGCGTATCGAGCACATGCAGCGCGAGCTTGCCGGACGCGTCACCGACCGGCGCCAGAATGGTTTCAGCGAGTTTTTCGAGATTGGTCGTCATGCTTGTCTTGATCCACTAATTCTTCGGCAGATACGCCTCGGTATAAAGCTTCGTCATATCGGGCGGCTGTTCGAAGGTGCCCATCTCGACGAAGGTTTCCTGAAGCGTTTGAAGCGCGGCCGGATGGAAATGTCCATCGGCGGAGAAGACCGGCATCACCAGATCATATTCGCGGCTTTCGACCTCGGGCGTGTAGCGGGTGTATTTGCGTGCGGCCTCGATAGTTTCCGGTTTGTGCGCGTGCATCCAGGCGATAGTTTCGAACCAGCCTTGGATGAAGTTACGCACCGTGTCGGGGTGGTCGTGCATGATCGCGTTCGAGGCATAGATGCTCTCGCCCAGGAAATCGCGGCCGATATCGAAGGAAGACAGCAACAACCGGCCACGCTTGGTCAATTCGAGCTGCACGCCCAGCGCAGGCGGCGCGACGACGGCGTCGATCTGCCCCGTGGTCAGCAGCGCGACATTGCCTGACAACTCGCTGCCGATTGCGATCAGCGTGACGTCGTCCTTGGACCAGCCTTGTTTCTTTATCAGTTGCAACATCAACCATTCGGTCAGCGAGCCTTTGGTCGTCACCCCGACCCGCTTGCCTTTGAGATCGTCCACGGTGCGTATCGGTGAATCATAGGGCACGGTCATGCCCAACGGCGGACGGTTGCCGACTGCCGCGACCGCCAAGGCCGGTGCACCCTTGGCGATGAAGCTCAGATCCGTACCGGCGGAGACCGCCATATCGACGCTGCCCGCGACCATCGCCTGTTGCAACTTCGCACCGCCGCCGAAATCGGTGACTTCGACCTCGAGCCCGTGCTTGGTGAAGATGCCTTGGTCGGTACCGACACGTACCGGGATGAAGGTGAAGTTGCCGCCGGCAGGCGTGCCGACATGAAGCGGCTCCGCCCGCGCCGGCATCACCGCCAGTGCCCCGAGAATCACGATTACCGCAAACCGCATAGATCGTTCTCCGCTTACTTCTTCGGCAGATAGGCTTCGGTATAGAGCTTCGATATATCCGGCTTGGTGTCGAGCAGGCCCATCTCGATGAAGGATTCCTGGATCGTCTTGAGGCCTGCGGCCTGGAAGTGACCGTCATCGAGCATCATCGGCATGACCAAGTCATATTCCTTGGCTTCGACCTCGGGCGAGAATTTCGTCACCGAGCGGGCGATCTCGACCGTCTCGGCCTTGTTGGCGCGCATCCAGGCGATGGTTTCGAACCAGGCCTTCAGGAAACGCCGCAGCGCATCCGGGTTTTCGGCGACGAGCTTGTTCGACGAAAAGATCGCGTGCTGAATGAAGTCATGCACGATCTCGCCGGTCGTCATCAGCAGCCGGCCCTGCTTGGTCGTCTCGAGCTGGAAGCCCAAGGCCGCGGCAGATTCGACGGCGTCGATCTGCTTGGTCACCAGCGGTGCGATTTCCGACGGCCAATCGCCGCCCACCGATACCTGGATCAGATCGTTCGGGCCCCAGCCCTTGTTCTGCATCAGCCGCTTGGTCAGCCATTGCAGCAGCGCGCCGTTCGGCACACCGATCTTCTTGCCCTTCAAATCGTCCGAGGTTTTGATCGGCGAGTCATAGCCGACGATAATGCCGAGAAAGAGCGGCGGCCCGGCGATGGCGGCGACGCCGATTTCCGGCGCACCCTTCGCGACGAACGCAAGATCGGGCCCGGCCGCGATGGCGATCTCGAGGCCGCCGGCGATCATCGCCTGATGCAACTGCGCCCCGCCCGAAAGATCGACCCGTTCGGCATCGATGCCGTTCTGGGTCATGAAACCTTTGCGTAGCGCGATCTCGAACGGGATGAAGGGAAAAGCCTGCGCCGAGGGATTACCGACGCGGAGCTTATCAGCAGCGTGAGATGGCGTTGCCGTCATCGCCATCATGACGGCTGCGATCGCACAGAACGTGATCTTCGTCTTCATTTGTGCTTCCCCCTCGCTTCATTATTATTTGTAGTCATTCCCGCGAAAGCGGGAATCCATAGTACCGACGTACGGCTTGATGGATGGACCCCCGCTTTCGCGGGGGTGACGATAGATGTTTCAACGTTTCGGCAGATAAGCCTCGGTATAAAGTTTCGACATGTCCGGCGGCGACGGCAGGATTTTTAGATCCATGAAAGATTCCTCGACCGTCTTGAGGCCGGCGGCTTGGAATTTTCCGTCGGCCGAAAACATCGGCATCACCAGATCGAATTCCTGCGATTCGACTTCATGATCGAAGCGCGTGGACAGCATGGTGAGCTGGACCGCTTCTTCTTTATTGGCGCGCATCCAGTCGATGGTGTCGAACCATCCAGTCAGGAAACGCCGGATTGAATCTGGATTCTTTTCGACGAGTTTGTTCTGGGCGAAGATCACATGCTGGATGAAATCGTGGACGATTTCGGAGGTAGAGAGCAGCGTGCGGCCCTGCTTGGTTTCAGCAAGCTTGTAGCCGAGCGCCGAGACGGTGACGAAGCCGTCGATCTGGCCGGTCAGCATCGCCGCCGTCTCACCGGTCCAATCGCCGCCCATCGGCACGGTCTTGATCGTGCCTTTCGGCCAGCCCTGTTTCTGTTCCAGCTTGAGCATGAACCATTCGGTCAGCGAACCGGCGGTCGAGACGGCGATCTTTTTGCCTTTGAGGTCGTCGGCACTTTTTGCGGATGAATCGTACGGCACGACGACGCCGAGCATCAGCGGCGGTCCCGCCATCTGCGCGACGCCGATCGCCGGCACGCCCTTGGCGACATAAGCAAGATCGGTCCCGGCGCCCAAGGCGATGTCGATGCTGTCGGATATCAGCGCCTGTTCCTGCTTACCCGCGCCGCCCAGGCCAATCTCCTCAATCTGCAATCCCTGCTTTTCGAAAAAGCCTTTTTTGACGCCGATTTGTAACGGGACGAAAGAAAAAGCCTGTATCTGCGGATTGCCGATACGCAGCGTTTCCGCCTGCGCGGGCACGATGAAGGCGGTAGCAGCGAGCAGCGCAATGACGGCCGGTACGATTTTCTTCTGCATGAGTCCTCGATGAATTAACGCGCTGCGCCAGGCAGGAACGCTTCGGTATAGAGTTTCGACATGTCAGGTTCGGTTTGCAGCAGGCCCAGATCGACAAAGGATTCGCGAATGACTTTCAACCCGGCCGGCAGGAATTTTCCGTCTGCCGAGAACATCGGCATGACGAGATCGAATTCACGGCTTTCGACATTCTCGTCGAAGCCGGTGGTCAGGCGCGCGATCTCGATCGATTCTTTGCGGTTGGCGCGCATCCAGGCAATCGTGTCGAACCAGCCTTTGAGGAAGCGGCGTACCGCTTCGGGATTGTCGTGCATGATCGCGTTCGAGGCGAAAATCACATGCTGAATGAAATCGGGCGCGATCTCGCCGGTGGTCATCAGCAAACGGCCTTGCTTGGTTTCCTCGAGCTTGAAGCCGAGAGCCGCCGCGGTGACGGCAGCATCGACTTGATGGGTCGTCAGGACCGCGATCTGGGACGCCCAGTCGCCGCCCGAAGCGACCGGCACGACGCCATCCGGTCCCCAACCCTTTTGCTGTGCCAGCCGCATGATCAGCCAACGCGTGACACCGCCACCGGCCGACACGCTGACCTTGGCGCCTTTGAGGCCGTCGGCGTTCTTGATCGGTGAATCATAAGGCACGGTGATGCCGAGAAACAGCGGCGGCCCAGCCATTTGCGCAACGCCCAGTTCAGGCGCGCCCTTGGCGATGTAAGCCATATCGGGGCCGCCGCTGAGCGCGATGTCCATCGCGCCGGCGGCAACAGCCTGATGCAGCTTGGCGCTGCCCGGCATGTCGATGCGTTCGATCTCGATGCCGTCTTTTTTAAAGAAGCCTTTGCGGATGCCGACATCGAGCGGGATGAAGGAGAAGGCTTGTGCCGAGGAATTGCCGACCCGCAGGGCCGGGGTATCAGCTTGTGCCGACGATGCCGCGATCGTTGCCAGGACGACGGCAAAAACCGGCCCGAAAAATCTCGTCACGCGCCCTCCCGAATGAAGAAGGGGCGCCGCTATTGCGGTCGCCCCTTTTAGTCCGTCGTCGCTTAGGCGGTATGCCAGCGACTGAAGCGGCGTTCCGCCGTTCGGCAGCCTTCGTTGAGGACCACCGCGATCGTCGCCAACACCGAGATCAATGCGAAGAGATCCGGCGGCGAGAAGCTTTCAGCGAAGAGGCGGGTGAAGAAGCCGATACCCGCCGTCGAAACATAGAGTTCGGCCAGCAGCACGCCGAGCAGCACCGCCGTCATGCCGAGACGCATGCCGGTGAAGAAGCTGGGAATCATGTGCGGGAAGATGATCGTCGTGAAAATCTGCCAGCGGCTCGCGCCCATCGACTTCGCCGCGGTCAGCAGACTTGGCTTCAAGTTCTGCACGCCGGCGACGACGGTGACAATCACCGGGAAAATGCCGTGACTGAAGCCGAACGCGATCTTGGCCGCCGGACCGATGCCGAAGGACAGGATGAACAGCGGCAGGATGGTCGCTTGCGGGGTTGCGTAGAGCAGCAGGATCACCGGCAGGATCGACTGCTTGGTGAAGCCGTTGAGGCCGACCGCAAGACCGATCGCCATGCCGCAGATGACCGCCATGACGAACGCGGTCAGCACTTCATAGACCGTGATGCGGATGGCGTTGAGAATTTTCGGGTCCGTCAGAATATGCGGCAGCGCGCGAACCGCCTGCGACGGCGGACACAGGAACAACGGATCGGCATAAAGCCGAGCGCCGACTTCCCAGAGCGCGAGCAAAGCGATGATCACCAGGAGACGCGCGATCCCCGGCGACATCAAGGGGCCTTTGCGGTTCATTACTGCATCCCTCGCCGGCCGCGTGCCTCGACATACGAGACGGTGCCGTTGATGATGAACGCCATGAGAATGGCGAACAAGATATTGCCGAACATCTGAGCCGATTCCATGTTCTCGGCCAGCGACACGATGCGATGGCCGAGCCCCGCCAGCGACGAGATCGTTTCGCCGCCGAGGATCGCGAGGAAGGCGATGATGCAGCCCAGCCGCAGACCTGTCAGCACAACCGGAAACGCCGCCGGCATCATGACCGACCAGAAGAGTTGGAAGTCGTTCGCGCCCATCGACTGCGCCGCGCGGATATAGGCCTTATCGACGTAGGCCAAGCCGGCGATGGTGTTGAGGACGATCGGGAAGAAAGCGATCGTCGTACCGATCGCGATCTTCGAACCCGAACCCAAACCAAAGAACAGCAGATAGAGCGGGAACAGCAGGATCGCCGGGATCGAATAGAGACCGGCGAGCAGCGGATCGAACACCCGCACGGCATAGCCAGAGCGGCTGATGACATAACCGAGGGTGCAGCCGGTGGTCGATGCCAGCAGGAAGGCGACGATCCATTCATGCACGGTGACCCACAGATCGGGCCAGATGCTCGCGGTCGTCAACAGCAGCCAGAAATTCTTGAACACCGGCGCGGGCGGCGGCAACAGCAGCGGATTGATGCGGCCCGGCAGCGTCCCCCACCACCAGACGAGAAGAATCGCCAGCAGAACGCCCAGTTGGATCAGGCGTTGCGGGATTTTCGATTCTTTTTTCATTTGTCCCCGCCGACTTCCGCGCGGAGGGTCATGGTCTTGCGGATTTCGTCATGCAGCAACTCGTAAAGCTCGTTGCGCATCGCGCCGAGCTTGGCCGAGGTCATGAAGTTGCTTTTGCGCGGATGCGGCTCTTCGACATTGATGATCTTTTTGATCTTGCCGGGACGCGCGGTCAGCACGGCGACGCGATCCGCGAGGAACACGGCTTCGACCAAGCTGTGCGTGACGAAGATGATCGTCTTGCCGGTGCGCGCGAGCAGTACCGAGAGATCTTCGCCGAGCACCATGCGCGTCTGTTCGTCGAGCGCCGCGAAGGGCTCGTCCATCAGCACGATTTCGGTTTGCAGACCGAGAGCACGCGCAAGTTGCACGCGTTGCTTCATGCCACCCGAAAGCTGGCCGGGGAAATGATTGGCGAAATCCTGCATGCCGACGGCTTCCAGCGATTCGCGTGCGCGGCCTTCGCGTTCGCTTTTGCTGACGCCTTGGAATGCCATGCCCAGCTTCACGTTGTCGATCACCGTCCGCCAGGGGAACAGCGTGTTCTCCTGGAAAACATAGGCGACCTTCTGTGGCGAAGGCCCTTTGACCTCGACACCGTCGATGGTGACGCGCCCGGTCGTTGGGGTCGCGAGACCACCAATGATGTTCAGCAGCGTGCTTTTGCCACAGCCCGAGGGGCCGATGAGGCTCAAGAGTTCGCCACGCGGGATGTCTAGTGTCGCGCTTTCCAGTGCGACGACGCGGCGAGGATCGCCCTCCGCGCCGAAGGCTTGGCTTACGCCTTCGACTTTAATGACCGTTGAGGTCCGATTCACGACGCGATCCTCCGTGATTGTCACGATGCCCCCGGCAGAAATTGCTCGGTGTAAAGCTTGCTCATATCAGGCTCAGTAGGAAGTAGGTTCATATCCATAAAGGAGTGACGCAGTACCGCAACCGGTTTTTCTTCGAATTTACCCGTATCCGAAAAAGTCGGCATCACGACATCGTAGGCGCCGCCGACGACATCGGGCGTCTGGCGCATGATCGGCGCGATAATCTTCACCGTCTCTGCTTTGTTCGCTTTCATCCAGGCTATCGTCTCGAACCAGCCGGCAAGGAAACCCCGTACCTGGTCGGGATGGTCGGTCGTGACCGCTTTGGTCGCATAGATGATGTGTATGACAAAATCGGGGACGATCTGGCCGTAACGCACCAGAATGCGACCGATCCCTTCGTCCTCCATCCTCAGCGCCGTGCCGATATCGTTGGACATTCCCTCGATCTGATCGGTGCGCAACGCCGCGATCTGGCCGGCGATATTGCCGAGGAAAACGGGTTCGATACCGTCAGGCCCCCAGCCCTGCTGTTTCGAGGTCTGGCGCACCATCCATTCGGTCAGCGAGCCGACGCTGGAAACGCTGACTTTCTGGCCCTTCAGATCGGCGACCGTTTTGATCGGCCCATCTTTCTTGACCACCATCACAAGACCATCGGGCCGGCCGGCAAAAGCGGCGATGCCGAGCTGCGGCGCGCCTTTGGCGATCGTCGCCATTTCCGGCCCACCGCCGAGCCCCATATCGACGCCGCCCGCCGCCAAAGCTTGTTGCTGCTTGGCCGCGCCGGCGAAATTGACGATCTCGACATCGACGCCGTGCTTTTTGAAGAAGCCTTTTTCGACGCCGACATCAATCGGGGTAAAATCGAGCGGTTCGGATTGGGCCTTGCCGACCTTCAGCGCGTCAGCCGCCGTCGCAGGCTGGCTCACGCCAGCCAACATCATGGTCAGCGCGTACGCAGCAACAACAAGCGTCGTTCGTCTTCCCGTCATCACGATTCCTATCCCTGGGCTTTCTTTAGCCGATCAATGTTTCGTGCTGGGCAAAAACTTTTCGGTATAGAGCTTGCTCATATCGGGCTCACTTGGAAGCTGGTTCGTTTGAACGAACGAGCGCGCGAGAACGGCGAGGCCTTTCGGATCGAATTTCCCAGTATCGGAGAAGCTGGGCATGATCTCGTCATAGGCGCGGCCGGCGATCTCTTCCGATTGGTGCATCACCGGCATCGCGATCTTCACCGATTCCGCCTTGTTCTGGCGCATCCAGGCGATGGTCTCGAACCAGCCGGCGAGGAACGCGCGGATCTGATCAGGATGCTGCTCGATCAGCTTGTTGGTGGCGTAGGTGATGTGATTGATGAAGTCGGGCGCGACCGTCGAGAAATGCAGCAAGATCTTCGCCGCGCCTTCCTTCTCGAGACGATAGGCACCGGCGACGTCGATCGCCATGCCGTCGATATCTTTTGTCCGTAGCGCCGCAACCTGCGCTTCGTCGCTGCCCAGCGGAGTCACTTGAATGCCGTCCGCGCCCCAGCCTTGCTGGCGCGAGGCTTCATGCACCGCCCAGTCGGTCAGACCGCCGACGGTCGAGACGGCGATCTTCTTACCCTTGAGATCGGCGGGCGTGTTGATGCCTGCATCGGGACGGACGATCAGCATCAGCCCCATCGGGCCGGCGAAAGCGGCAACGCCGAGATCGGTATTACCCTTGGCAACGAAAAGCAGTTCCGGCCCCGAGCCGAGACCGAGATCGATCGCATCGGCGGCCAGCGCCTGCTGCAGCTTAGCGCTGCCGGCAAAACCGATCTCTTCGATTTCAAGCCCGTGATTTTTGAAAAAGCCTTTTTCCATGCCGACATCCAGCGGCACGAAGTCGAAAGGAAGCGCGATTGCCTTGCCGACGCGAAGCTTATCCAGCGCCGATGCCTGACCACCGCCGAACGTCACCAACGCGCACGCTGCCACAGCGGCAACGAGAGCTTTCGCCCTCCAAGTCCTCGTCATGTCGTACTTCCTCCTGGTATTTTCTGCGCTTCAAGCGCTTCCCTTAATGGGACGCGCCGGGCAGAAATTTCTCTGTATAGAGTTTGCTCATATCCGGTTCGGTCGGCAGCGTGCCCAGTTCGACGAAGGAGCGCGCGAGCGCCGCCATCGCCTTAGGCTCGAACTTGCCGTCGGTCGAAAAGGTCGAGATCAGTTCGTCATAGACTTTGCTTTCGATCTCTTCCGAGACCCGCCCGACTTTCGCGCCGATACGCACGGCTTCGGGCTTGTTCGCTTTCATGAAGGCGATGGTGTCGAACCAGCCGGCAAGAAATTCGCGCACCTGTTCCGGATGCTCGGTCATGATTTTGTTCGAGGCATAGATCACGTGGATGTGGAAATCCTTCACGATCGTGCCGAAGTTCACGACGATATGGCCGTTGCCTTCTTCTTCCATTTTGTAGGCGGTCGCGACATCGAGGACCATGCCGTTGGTCTGATTGACCCGCATCGCCGCGACCTGCGCCGTATCGGTGCCGAGTTCGACCATGTTGATGCCTTCGGGGCCCCAGCCTTGCTGACGCGCCAGTTCTTTGACGAGCCAGCCGGTGAGCGAACCTTTGGTGCTGACGCTGATCAGCTTGCCCTTCAAGTCGGCGACCTTTTTGATCGCGCTGTCTTTTTGCGTGATCAGCACAAGCAGCGAAGGCTCGTTCGCCATCGCGGCAACGCCGAGTTCGGGATTGCCCTTGGCGATGAAGGCAAGTTCCGGTCCCGAGCCGACGGCGATATCGATCGCATCGGCGGTGATGCCGCGCTGCAGATTGGCGCTGCCCGGAAAATTCACCATTTCGATTTCGAGATTATGTTTGGCGAAGATGCCTTCCTCGATGCCGATATCGAGCGGCGCAAAGGTGAAGGGCTGAGCCTGCGCCTTGCCGACACGAAGCTTGTCGGCAGCCTGCGCCGGCGCGCCCATGGCGATCGACATCGCCAAAGCCATCGCCGTACCTGCAAGCCAGAAACCACGCATACTCATTCCAACAACGCTCCTAAACACCATACGGATGGGCAACCGGCCCACGAGACCGTTTCGTTACCGGGATATTACCGGTAAAAATTTTTCGGTATAGAGTTTTGACGTATCCGGTTCCGTCGGAAGCATCGCCATTTCGACGAAAGACCGGCTGAGGACCGCCAGACCTTTCGGATCGAATTTTCCGTCCTCGGAAATCATCCGAAACGTCTCGTCATAAACGCGGCCCACAATGGTATCGGGAATTTTCAGCACACCTGAAACGATCCGAACCGTATCTGTCTTGTTCTTTTTCATGAAAGCGACGGTTTCGAACCACGCCGTCAGAAATGACCGCAATTTATCGGGGTGATCCGCCATCATGCGGTTGCTCGCATACATGACGGTGTTGATGTAATTCGGAATGACATCGCCGAATTTTACGAGGATTCGGCCTTCACGACTGTCTTCAAGCCGGTAGGCCGTGGTGATATCCGCGACGAAAGCGTCGGTCTGGCGCGTTTTCAACGCAGCCACCTGCGACGGCACGCCGCCCAGCGCCACGAGGTTGATTCCGTCAGGTCCCCAGCCTTGTTGTCGCGACAACTCGCGGGTCATCCATTCCGGTTGCGAGCCGACCGTCGAAACGCTGGTGGTTTTACCTTTGAGATCATTGGGCGTTTTGATCGCCGAATCGTAAAGCACGGTGAGCGTCGCGCCCAGCGGCGCGCCGGCTTCCTGCGCGACGGCCAGCGCCGGCGTGCCTTTGGCGATGAAGGCGAGCGACGGACCGCCGCCCACGCCCATATCGATCGAGCCCGAGGCCAATGCCTGCTGCAGCTTCGCATCGCCATCGAACGACGTCACATCGACATCGATGCCGTGGCTTTTAAAGATGCCGCGATCGA
Organism: uncultured Rhodospirillales bacterium; assembly: GCA_903822185.1. GTDB lineage: Bacteria > Pseudomonadota > Alphaproteobacteria > ATCC43930 > CGMCC-115725 > CAIKMD01. Next base: position 120,306 of record CAIJOA010000048.1, read on the forward strand.
GGCCGACATCGATCGGCGTGTAGTGGAACAGAGTCGCGAGTGATTTGCCGAAATGAATCGGCTCGTCCGCCGACGCCATCGGCGCGGCGAAAGACACCATCAGAGCGATCGTTGCGATGAAACGCGGCATGGCGCGATAGGGCGTCATGTCTGGTCCTCTTTAAGGCGACGGCTTACTTCGCCGCGCCGGGCAGGAACTTTTCGGTATAGAGCTTGCTCATGTCGGGTTCCGTCGGCAGCATCTTCGTCTCGACGAAAGAGCGCGACAGGACAGCAAGGCCTTTCTGGTTGAATCGGCCGTCATCCGTCAGCATCGGGATCGTTTCGTCATAGACCTGCGCGACGACCGGCGCCGGAATCTTGAGCACGGCGCTGGAGATGCGCACGGTCTCGTCCTTGTTCTTTTTCACGAAGGCGATGGTTTCGAACCAGCCGGCGAGGAATTTGCGCACATCCTCGGGCCGCTTCTCGATCACCGAAGTTTCGGCATAGATGACGTGATTGACATAGTCTTTCACGATATCGCCGAACAGCATCAGGATGCGCACGTCGCCTGTGGCCTTCAACTGATAGGCGGTGGTGATATCGAAGGGCGCGGCGTCGATCTGATTGGTGCGTAGGGCCGAGAGCTGGGCCGTCGCATCGCCGAGCGTCGCCATGCGGATGCCCTCGGGGCCCCAGCCTTGCTGGCGCGACAGTTCCCGCACCATCCATTCGGTCTGCGAGCCGACGCTCGAGATGCTGATCAGCTTGCCCTTGAGTTCGGAGATCGACTTGATCGGGCCGCTGGCCAACACCGACAGGCTGATGCCAAGCGGCGGGCCGGCTTCCTGCGCGACGCCGAGAACCGGCGCACCCTTGGCGATGAAGGCAAGGCCGGGGCCGGAGCCGATGCCCATGTCGATCGCGCCTGCGGTGAAAGCCTGATGCAGTTTCGCATCGCCGGCGAAGGCAGAGATTTCGACATCGACGCCGTGTTTTTTGAAGATGCCTTCTTGAACACCGACATCGAGCGGGGTGAATTGGAACAGCGAGGGAAAGCCCTTACCGACGCGCAACGGCTCCGCAGCATTGCCGCCTTGCGCGAAGGCCAGGACTGTTCCGAAACCAAGTACCGCGGCCACAAGAATCTTGCTGCCGAAACCGCGTTGAACGCGTTGCATCATGCCTCCCCTTCGACCAGCCGCCGCCTCTTGCGTGCGGCGGCGGTCGATTTTTGTTCAGACGCGCTTGGCCTTTAAGCGACGGCCTTCGCGCGCATTTCCGACCGCAGCTTTTCCGTTGCGGCGGCATCGATCACATAGTCTTTGGCGCTGAGCACGACACCGTAATCGCTGCGGGCGTGCTCGATCGTCACGTAACCCTCGATCACGTCGTAGCGCACGCGATCGGCTTCGCGGTCGAGAGGGTTGCCCCAACCGCCGCCGCCGTTGCTGCGCACCATGACCTGAGCGTTGGCCGGGGTCGGGTAACGGTTTTCGTCTTTTTCGTGGAAGTCGTTATCGCCCGGCAGCTTCAGCAGGTAATTGCTGGTGTTGCCCGGCTTGCCTTCCCAGAGACCCCACGGCGGGCACTCGACGCGCGCCGGGCTGTGCAGGTTCCAACGGCCTTCGACGAAGTTGGTGACTTGGACATCGAGACCGAGGCCGCCACGGAACCTGCCGGGGCCGCCCGAATCGGTCCGCAGGGCGCGCTTCTCGACCAGCACCGGCGTCTTCATTTCGATCGCTTCGATGCTGCCGTTGCGCACGTCGCCTTGGCAGACCGAAACCGAACCGGATTCGCCGTCTTCATGCGGACGACCGCCCCAGCCACCGCCCTCGATGCTTTGGACGACGAAGGCTTTGCCGGTCTTCGGGTTGCGGCCGAAGAACACGACCGCCGCGCCGAGCGTGCCGAGATGGGCTGCCGGGATACGTTCTTTGGCGGCCGGCGCGAGCGCCTTGATGATGGTATCGACAACCGTTGGCACGATCGTGCTCCAACCCGACATCGGCATCGGGTAGCGCGCCATCATGATGTTGCCTTCGGGGATGACATGCTTCAGCGCGTTGAACGAGCCTTCGTTCACGGCATCGAGCGGCGCGGTCAGCGACTTGTAAGCGACGCGCGCGCCGGCCAGCGTGCGAGAATTGATGCCCGCCTTGCGTTCCGCCGAGCAACCGGACAAATCGATTTCCATCGAGCCGGTTTCTTGATCGACCGTCACTTTCGCATGGACGCGAACGCGTTCGCCCTTTTTGACGCCGTCGTCATCGAGGAACGCTTCGGCTTCATAGACACCCGACGGGAAGCCGGAAACGACCTTGCGGCAACGCTTTTCGGTTTCGAGGAAGATGTATTCGATCGCTTCCATCATCGTGGTCTGGCCGAACTTGTCGAACAGTTCGTCGAGACGGCGATGCGCCAGCTTGCACGCCGCGATCTGCGAGCGCATGTCGCCCATCGACGAATCCGGGAAGCGGATATTGTCGCGGATGACCTTCAAGAGGATTTCGACCGGCTTGCCGTTCTCGTAGATCTTGAGCTGATCGAGCTGCAGCCCTTCCATCCAGGGATCGACGACTTCGGCGCCGCCGCCGAAGCCGGTCGAGATGCCGCCGACATCGATCCAGTGCGCGCGCACCATCGAGAACATCTTCAGCTCACCCTTATAGAAATAGGGCATGTAGATGACGATGTTGTTGAGATGCTGACCGGCCACCGCCTGGTGGTTGGTGATGATGACGTCGTCATGCTTGAAGCCCGCCGCGCCGTAGCGGTTCATACCATCGACGATGATCGCGCCCAGATCGGCGACGAAGTGCGAAACGCCGCCGACATTTTGGGAGACCAAACGGGAGTCCGGCAGCAACATCGCGGTGCAGAAGTCGCGCACCTCGTAGATCATCATGTTGTAGGAGGTACGATGCAGGTCCGCCGCCATTTCGGTGGCGATGGCCGGCAGTGCGCTGCGGATGACTTCGAGGGTAACCGGATCGAGTTTCGCCGTCATTGTGCGTTCCCCACTGAGATGATGAGTTCGCCGGTATCGGCCACGCTGACCTTGTCGAGTGGGAAGATAACCGTGGTCGAGCCATATTCGCTGACGAGCGCCGGGCCGTCGAACTTGTCGCCGGGGGTCAGCTTCTCGCGGTCATAGACTGGGCAATCGACAGCCGTCTTGCCTTCGAACAGGACCTGGCGGATTTCGCGCGGCGCCAGCTTGCCTTCGCGCGGCAGCGCCGGCAAAGCGAGCTTCGAGCGCTGGCCCAAAGCGACCAGACGGATGTTGATCATCTCGACCGGTTCGTCGGCCGCCTGGTGGGCGTAACGCTGCTCGTGCAGATCGTCGAACGACTTGCGGATCGCTTTGCGGTCGGCGCGCGCCAATTGTTCCGGCGTCACGCTGATCGGCAGAGTGAATTCCTGACCGACATAGCGCAGATCGAACTGGACCTGGGTGGTGCAGTTGTCCTTGCGGCCCAGCAGCTTGTAGGCCTCGCCGGTCAGTTCCTCGGTAATGCGGCGGATGAGGTCGAAATCCGCGACATTGAGTTCGGCGAGATAGGTGCGGACCAAGTCGTGCCGTTCATCGGCCATCAGCATGCCGAGCGCCGAGAAATGCGACGGGAACCGCGGGACGATGACGGTCGGAACGAAGAGCTCGCGGGCGATCGCGACGGCATGGACGGCGCCGCCGCCGCCCGAGGCGATGAGCACGAAATCGCGCGGATCGTAACCCTTTTCGACCGACACTTCGCGAACGCAGAGGGCCATTTTGGCGATGGCGATCTGAACCACGGCGCTGGCGGCTTCTTCGGCGGTCATGTTGAGCGGTTTCGCGATACGCTCCTGCATGCCCTTCAGCGCCGCGTCGCGGTCGAGTTTCATCTCGCCGCCGAGGAAGTCATTGGCACCGATACGGCCGAGAATAACGTTGGCATCGGTGATCGTCGGCTCGGTGCCGCCGCGGCCATAGCAGATCGGGCCGGGTTCGGCGCCGGAGCTTTGCGGGCCGACTTTCAGCGCGCCGACATCGTCGATCGAGGCGATCGAGCCGCCGCCGGCGCCGACTTCGACGATATCGACGACCGGGGTCATGACCGGATGGCCCGAGGCGTAACCGCCGACGTAATAGCCTTCTGCCATCGAGGCTTCGCCGTCACGGACGAGGCTGGCCTTGGCGGTCGTGCCGCCCATGTCGAAGGAAACGACGTTGGCATAACCGAGCGCCTGACCGACCTGCGCCGCGGCGATGATGCCGCCGACCGGGCCGGATTCCATCATCGTGACCGGACGGTTGATCGCCGTCGCCGGGGCCATGACGCCGCCGTTCGACTGCATGATCGCGAGTTCGCCCTTGAAACCGATGGTTTCGAGGCGATTTTGCAGATTACGGACGTAACCGCCGACGACCGGGCCGATATAGGCGTTCACCGCCGTGGTCGAGATACGCTCATATTCCCGATATTCGCGCATGATCTCGTGGCTGAGCGAGACATAAGCCTTCGGCATCGCCTTCCGGACGATCTCGCCGGCCTGCTGCTCGTGCTCGGGATTGGCGTAGGAGTGGAGGAAGCAGACCGCGACCGCATCGACGCCTTCCTTGACGAGGATATCGCAGGCCGCCTTGACGCTGGCCGGGTCGAGCGCTTCGCGGACTTCGCCGGAGGCGAGGAGGCGCTCATTGACCTCGATGGTCAGATGGCGCGGCACCAGCGGCTTCGGCCGATGGAAGAAGAGGTTGTAGGCTTCGGGGCGATTGCCGCGGCCGATGGCGTAAACGTCGCGTGTACCGCGCGTCACGATCAAGCCAACCTTCGCACCCTTGCGCTCGATCAGCGTGTTGATCGCCGTGGTCGAGCCATGGATCAGGTGATTGATGGTGCCGGGATCGAGTTCGGACTTCTCGATGCAATCGATGATGCCATCGACGTGATTCCGGGGCGTGGTCAGGCTTTTCGCCTGAAAAAAGCGCCCGGTCTTGTCGTCGAACGCAATCAGATCCGTAAACGTCCCACCGATATCAACCGCTAGAAAAACCACGATATTTTGTCCCTCTGACGTGTTCCTGCACCTGGCGCACAATTTTGTGGGCAAGCCGCCTCGGGGCGGCACGGTGCCGGGCGCGACTATCGCGGAGCAACGGAAATGACGCAATCCCTTTTCCGTGCCACTCTTTCCCTTTTCCGTGCCACTCTTTTCGGCACGTTCGGCATGCTTCACTATGTGTTTTCGACAGGAAATTACCCGGAGGAATAGTGATGACGGAAAGCGCGGCACAGAAACTGCGGCGGATGATGGCGGGACCCGAGATATTGGTCTGTCCGGTGATCGGCGATCCGCTGATGGCGCGGATGTCCGAGGAAGCCGGCTTCCCCCTCGCCATGCTGGGCGGGTTCGGCATCGCCGCGATGAGCTTCGCCATGCCCGATGCCGGGCTGATCGACTTCACCGAAGTGGTCACCGCCCTCCACAACACCTGCGCCGCTGTGCCCGGTTTCCCGGTCATCGCCGACGGCGACACCGGCTATGGCAACGCGATGAACGTCCGCCGGACGATCAAGGAATTCGCCCGCGCCGGCGCGGCGGTCACGCTGCTGGAAGACCAGGTCTGGCCCAAGAAATGCGGCCATTATGGAGGCAAGCGCGAGGTCATTCCCCGCGCCGAGGCCCGGCTGAAAATCCGCGCCGCGGTCGAGGCGCGCAACGAATCCGGCAGCGACATGCTGATCCTCGCCCGCACCGATGGGCGCGGCGCGATCAGCTTCGACGAAGCCATGGCGCGCTGCGAGGATTTCGTCGCCGAGGGCGCCGACATCATTTTCGCCGAGGCGTTGGAAACCGAGGCCGAGTTGAAGGATTTCGGCAGCCGGTTTCCCAAGACCTTCAAGCTGGCCAACATGATGCCGAAGACACCGGTCAAATCGCGCGCCGAGCTGAAAGCGATGGGCTTCAGCATCGTCACCTACAACGTGCTGGTCCATGCCGCGATCGCAGCAGTTCAGGGAACGCTGACGGCACTCAAAGCCGACAACATGACCAACGCCCCGCCGCAAGCGGGTTTCGACGACCTGACGCGTTTAGTCGGCCTGCCCGACTACACGCGGTTGGAACAGCGTTACAAAGTCTAAACTCCGTCATTGCGAGCCCCTTCTTGAAGAGGGACGAAGCAATCCAGTTCGAGGCACGACTGGATTGCTTCGTCGCGATGCTCCTCGCAATGACGATGTTTCAATATCGAAGTATTATTTGCGTTCGGCCAAAATCTGGTCGAACACGTCGAGCCGAGCCGCGATGCGTCCGAAGACGCTGTCGGGCGGTAACTTCCCCGCCGCATCAGCCTGGCCGACCTCCGTTCCCATCAACAGCGCGACAACATCCTCGACCGTCGCCACCGACCAGATGTGGAACTTTCCGGCAGAAACTGCCTCGGCCACTTCGTCGTGAAGGACAAGATTGATCCGGTTGGATTGCGGCACGATCACGCCTTGGGTGCCGGTGAGGCCGCCCGGTTTCGCGGCGCAGAGACGGAAGAATCCTTCGATCTTCCAATGGCCGCCGCCGATCGGTTGCGACTGACCTTCCTGATTGACCGAGCCGGTGATGGCGATGTCTTGCCGGATCGGCAGTTGCGCCAGGTCCGAGATGATCGCGACCAGTTCCGCCATCGAAGCGCTATCGCCCTCGACGCCGCCATAGACCTGTTCGAAGGTGATGCTGCTGGTGAAAGACAGCGGCCGCAGCGTGGCGAGACGCCCGGCGAGATAACCGCCGATCACCATCGCGCCCTTTTGCTGGATCGGGCCGCCCATGCCGATATCGCGCTCGATATTGACGACGCCGCCACGCCCGGCGAAGGCGCGCGCGGTGACGCGTACCGGCGTGCCGAATTCGTGATCGCCCGCGGTGTGAACCGTCAGCGCGTTGATCTGGCCGATGGCGCTGCCCGCCGTGTCGATCAGCATCATGCCATCGACGATGTTCTGCAGCATGCGCTCTTCGATCCGCGCGTTGCGGCGGTGGCGCGTTTCATACGCCGTGCGAACGACCGCCTCGGTCAGGGTCTTTTGCTTGGCCGCCCGGGCGAGCGCCGCCGCCTCGGCGACGACATCTTCGATCAATTCGATTTGCGCGGTCAGCCGGTCGCGCCGTTCGGCCCAACGCGCCGCAATGCCGAAAAGCCGCGTGAGCGCAGCCGGTTCGACACCGTCGAGTTTCTGTTCCGCCGCCATTTGCGCGATGAGCCCCGCATAAAGCCCGAGATTGCCCGCATCGGTGGGCAAATCGGGATCGATATCGGCGCTGATCTTGAAGTAGGTCCGAAAATCCGGGTCGCTTTCAAAGAAGGTCGCATACCAATGCGGCGCGCCGACCAGCACGACCTTCAGATCGAGCGGCACTGGGCGCGGTTTCGGCGCACCGGCTATCGGCTGGCCCTGATCACGGGATGGGTCTTCGAGCCGGATTTCCCGGTCACGCAACGCCGCTTTCAGAAACGCCCAGACGGTCGCATTCGCCGCCAGCGCCTCGGCCCGCAAGACCAGCACGCCACCATTGGCACGATGCAAAGCCCCAGCCTTGATCTGGAGGAAGTCGGTTTCGATCGAGCCTTTGGCTTGGTGATATTCGATCCGGCCGAAGAGATTTTCGTAGCTCGGGTTGTTTTCCAACACGACTAGCGGATGGGCATCGCCGCCGTGATCAACCAGCAGATTGATGCCGTAACGCCGCTCGGGAAGTTCCGCTTCCGGGGCCATGCCGGATTGAAGCTGGAACCTTTCAGGTGCCTCGGCGATATCGACCTGCATCGCCGTCAGCCAGCGGCCAATGGCCGGAAAAGCCGCAAATTGCGTGCCCATCGCCGCGATCACCGGGGCGACGACTTCCTCGGCGATGCCGCGATTGAGGACCAGGATTTGCGCTGCCAGCCGGGACCGCGCCTCGACCGCCTCGGTCTGAACCCGGGTCAGCGCCGTCGCCATTTCCCGCTCGGTATCCGCATCGAGCTTCAAGGCCGGCGTGGGCGTTTCCGCGCGCATCAGGCGCAACGCGCCATCCTCGCCCGAGGCGAGCCGCAGCCCATGCGCCTCGGCCAGTTGCGCGAGGGTCGTCATATCGGCGGAGACGTCTCTCTGGGCCTCTTCGCGCAGCGCCAGAAGCCGGGCCTGGTAGGCGTCGCCACCGAACGAGGCAGCCAACGTCTCGCGTAGTGTCGCGACCAGCGCCGTCGCCGCGTCGCAAAGGCGGCGGCCGGTTCCCGCCGGAAGCGCGAGCGGCGTCGGCCGTTCGGGATGGCGGAAGTTATTCAGATAAACCCAGTCGCCGGGCGCCGGCCGCTTCGCCGCAGCTTCTGTGAGGTAGCGCAGCGTCGCAGTCATCCGCGCTGAGCGATCCGCCCCCACCACGAAGACGTTGAATCCAATGCCGGTTATCGAGAGGCCGGAATCAAGTGCCGCGCGGGCGCGGGCATGGCTGGCCAAATCGAAGATTTTCGCGTCCGCCGTGGGCGTGGCAGTGAATTGCGGCAACCCGATCTCGCCGCTCGAAAGCTCTTGCGCGCTCATCGTCCCTCACTTCTCAAACGGCGCGAAGGATAGGGCCGTCCCCGCGCCCTGGCGAGACGGACGATTTCTTGCCGCGCCCTGCCCTGGCCGATAGATTGAGCCGGTAAATTGGGAGGAAGCGATGCTGGCGCAAGAGCGGCGCAATCGTCTGCGCGAGGCGATGGCACAGACGGGGATCGAGGCGCTGATCGTCTATGGCAATTCCTGGCAAAGCGATTATCTGCGCTATGTCGCGGATTTCTCGTCGCTGGAAGGCCATGGCCTCGCGATCATTACCCCCGACGGGTCGATCGAATTATTTCTCGACAGCGCGGCCGAAGCCGAGCGGGCCGAGATCGAAACCACCGACATCAAGGTAAAGCTGGCGCCGGAAATCGCGCGCGCCGTGTCGTCCCGCCTCGATCGTATCGCCAATCATCGTATTGCCGCGGCGCCGCTGGGTTTCATGCCGAAATTCCTCGCCGACGCCACGCGCGGCTACAAGCTCGAGGACGGCACCAGCTTCGTCGATCGTTTTCTGATGGTAAAAATGCCGGAGGAAATCGACGCCATCCGGCAAGCCGCCAAATGGGCCGACGAGGGCTATGAAGTCTTCAAAAAAGCCGCCGTGCCGGGCCGGATGCAGTTCGAGCTGATCGCCGATATCGAGGGCTTCTTCCGCAGCCGCGGCTGCCCCGACAATTTCATGATCATGGGATCGGGCGGCAAGGACGTGTTCGCGATGGCGCCGCCGTCCGAGCGCCGTCTCGTCGCCGGGGACATGGTGACGACCGAATTGACGCCGAATTGCCGCGGCTATTTCGCTCAGATCTGCCGCACCATGGTGCTGGGCAAAGCCAGCGATCTGCAAAAGAAGGCCCATGCCGTCTATCGCGAAGCGATGGAAGCCGGCATCGCGACTATTCGGCCCGGCGTCACCGCCGGACAAGTGGCGAAAGCCGAGAACGACATCTTCCGCAAATACGGCCTCGGCGAATATGCGACCAGCAAATACACCCGCGTGCGCGGCCACGGGCTGGGGCTTTTCGTCGATACCAAGCCGCATATCCTCGAGGACGTGGATACGGTGCTGGAAGCCGGGATGACCATGATCATCCATCCCAACACGTATCATCCGGACACCGGGTATATGGTGTTGGGCGATACCGTCGTCGTCACCGAAACCGGGGCCGAAGTCCTCTGCGGTACGCCGCGCGAATTGTTCGAGGTCTGAATGCGCCGCGGTCTGATCGCCTGGTCGAAAGCCGAGATTCCCGAAAGCGTGTTCGATGCCCGGCTGGCGCGATTGCGCGCCGCCATGGCGGCCGAAAAGCTCGATGCGTTGGTCGTTTATACGAATAACACCCGCACCGCCGGCGTTTCCTGGCTGACGGCTTTCGTCCCCTATTGGGCCGAGGGTTTGCTGGTCGTGCCGTTGAGCGGCGACCCGCTGCTGACCATGGCTTTCTCGAACCGTATCGTCGGTTGGGGCAAGGATGTCAGCCATGTCGCCCGCTTCGAAGGCGGCGCGCGGCCCGGCATCGCCGCCGGCAAATATCTGGCCGATTGCGGCGCCAAGCATGTCGGTGTGGTTGAATTCGATAGCTTGCGCGCGGCGGTCGTCGAAGACATGGCCGGTAATGCCGGCGGCGCGGTGCTGGCCGATGCCACCGCCTTGTTCGAGAATATCCGTACTAAGCCCGACAGCGCCGAGATCGCGCTGATCACCAAGGCCGGCATCATCGGACAACGCGCTCTGTCGCTGGCGACGGGCACGGAAACGATGATCGGCGAGGCCCTGGCCGCCGTCGATCACGAGTCCCGGCTGCTGGGCGCCGAAGAGGTCTATATGGCCGCCGCGCCCGATCTCGACCGCGATCCGCGCTTTCGCCGCATGGAAGGCACTGTCGAAACCGGCCGCAGCTTCGCCCTACGCGCGACGCTCGCCTATAAAGGCCATTGGGTGCGCGTGACCCGGACCTATTTCCGCGACAAGGCCGACGAGGCGTTGGCCGATCGCGCCGCAGCGCGGTTTGCCGCCGCCGTGGCCGGCCTGCCCAGCGCCGATGGCTTCAAGGACTTCCGGTCCTGGAATGTCGAAGCCTGCCGCGTGACCCAGCCGCTCGATCCGATGATGGGATCGCAAATCGACGAGCCGCGCGCCCTGGCGCCGGGTTCGATCGCCAATGCCCAGGCATTGATCACCATCGACGGCCGAACCATCGCCCTGGCCGCCCCAATTCTCGTGGGCAGGGAAGCATTTCCATCCGGTTTTCTGGTCGCGCCCGTTTTCGGACGGCGCTGACCCGAATCCCATCCACTTTCTTGACAGTTGTGGGCTACCGCCCATAAATGGCCGCGAATTCAAGGAGAGATCATGGCATCTACGCGTAAGGCCGCCCTCGTCACGGGCGCGGCGAATGGTATTGGAGCGGCTGCAGCGATCGCGCTCGCCAAAGCGGGCTACGACGTCGCCATCAATTACAGCCGCAGCGAAGACGCGGCCAAGGCGACCGCCGCCGAATGCGAAAAGGCCGGCGCCAAGACCCTTTTGATCAAATGCGACGTGTCCGACGACGCCGGCGTGCGCGAGATGCTGAAACTGGTCGGCGAGACCTTCGGCCGCCTCGATGCCCTGGTGAACAACGCCGGCATTACCGCCACCGCCCATCCGAAGGATTTCGAGAACACCTCGCTTGAGGAATGGGATCGGGTTTTCGCCGTCAACGTTCGCGGCATCTTCTCGGTCACGCGTGCCGCACTATCGCTGCTGAAGGCCGCCGACAAGCCGGCGATCGTCAACACCGCCAGCATCGTCGGCCTGCGCCCCGGCCCGCAGCCGCTCGCCTATGCGACCTCGAAAGCGGCGGTGGTCAGCCTGACCAAGACCCTCGCCCTCAATCTCGGCCCCAAGATCCGCGTCAACGCCGTCGCCCCCGGCTGGATGGAAGGCGATTGGATGAAGCGGATGCTGAAAGATCATTACGACGAGCTGATGACCCGCCGCGCCAAGGCGACGCCGCTGAAGCGTTGCGTCACGGCCGAAGACGTCGCCGAGACGATGGTCAATCTGATCGAACACAACCACTTCGTCACCGGCGAGATCGTTGTGATCGACGGCGGCTTCGCCAGCTCCACCTGAGGAAACGACCATGCTTGAAGGCGCCGTTCCGTTTCCGCCCGAATTCGCCGCGCGTTATCGCGCCAAAGGCTATTGGCAAGATAAGTCCCTGCGCGACGAATTCGATGTCGTGTTCAAAAAGTACGGCCCGCGGGTCTTCATCATCGATCGCGACCGTGAGATCACCTACACGCAGATCGACGAGCTGAGCACCAATCTGGCGCTCAACTTGCTCGAGCTCGGCTTCAAGCCGCTGGACCGCGTTGTCCCGACGCTGCCCAACGTCGCCGAATTCGTGATCCTTTATTTCGCCCTGCAGAAGATCGGCTGTATTCCGATCGCGGCGCTGGCGACCCATCGCTACAGCGAAGTGAGCCAGTTCGTCCGGTTGTCGCAGGCAGTCGCCTGCTTCTATCCGGAACGTCAGAGCGATTTCGAATTCGCACCGATGGTTCGCCGCGTGCGCGAAGAAAGCCCGTGCTGCAAATTCGCGATCACCTTGGGCAAGCCAGCGGCCGATGAGCTGTCGCTGCAAGATCTGATCGCGAAGCCGGCAAAGCTGCCGAAGAGCGCTTTGGACGCGTTGAAGCTCGATCCGACCGATCCGTGCATCTTCCAGCTTTCGGGCGGCACGACCGGCATTCCGAAGCTCATTCCGCGCACCCACAACGACTACGCCTACAATTCCAAGGTGGCGTCGGAAGTCTGCGGCGTGAATGGCGATTCAGTCCTGCTGCTGATGCTGCCGATCGCGCACAACCTGCCGCTCGCCTGCCCCGGCATTCAGGGCTTCATGTTCCATGGCGGCAAGGTCGTTGTCAGCCAGACGACGCGGCCCGAGGAAATCTTCCCGATCGTCGCGAAGCACAAGGTCAGCCACATCAAGGTGGTTCCGGCCCTGCTGATACGTCTCATCAACAGCCCCGACGTGACCAAGCACGACACCTCGTCGGTGCTGTACATCCAGAGCGGCGGTCAGCGTCTGCAGCCGGAGGTCCGGTTGAAGACCAAGGAACTGATCCCGACGACCTTCGTGCAGGAAAATTTCGGCATGTCGGAAGGCATGTTGATGTTCGCGAAGATCGACGATCCCGAGGACGTGCGCCTCGAAACGGTCGGCTTCCCGGTTTGCCCGGACGACGAAGTCCTGCTGCTGGACGAAGAAGACAAAGTCGTGCCGTTCGGTGAGGTCGGTGAATTCTGCGCCCGCGGCCCCTATACGCTGCGCGGTTATTTCGGCACGCCGGAACATAACGCCCGCGCCTTCACCCCGGACGGCTTCTATCGTTCGGGCGATCTGATGCGCCAGCACAAGTCCGGCGCCTACATGGTCGAAGGCCGCAAGAAGGACGTGATCAATCGCGGCGGCGAAAAGATCAGCGCCGAGGAAGTCGAGAACCTGATCCTGTCGCATCCCGCCGTTCAGAACGTCGCCTGCATCGCCGTGCCCGACCCCGATATGGGCGAGCGCATGTGCGCCTGCGTCGTGCTGCACAAGGGTGGATCTCTGACCCTGCCCGAGCTTCTCAGCTATCTCCAGGGCAAAGAGATCGCCAAATACAAACTGCCGGAACGGCTTGAGATTATGGACGAGTTTCCGCTGTCTAAATTTGGCAAGGTGGCGAAGAACGTCATGGTCGAGACCGTTTCCGCCAAAATGGGAAAAAAATAACGATGCGCATCATCGATCTGCACTGCTATCCGAACACCGAGCCGTGGATCAAATGCCAGGGCCCCTATGTCGATGCGCTGGCCAAATACTGGAACCGCACCTGGACCTGGAAACAGGAAGACGAAGTCGTCGCCGAATTCGCCAAGGCCGGCGTCGAGGCGGTGCTGGTGGCGCTCGATCTCGAGACCACCACCAACACCCCGCCCTGCAGCAATGAATATGTGAAAGGGATGCAGGAACGGCATCCCGACCGCATCATTCAGTCCTGGGCCGCCGTCGATCCCTTCAAGGGCGAGATCGCGATCCAGCAGGCGAAGAAGGCGATCCTCGAGCTGAAAATGCTCGGCTTCCACTTCCATCCGATCATGGGCCACTTCGCGGTCGATGATCGCCGGCTTTATCCGCTGTTCGAGACCATCAACGAGCTGAAAGTGCCGGTGATGATCGACGTCGGCACGACCGGCATGGGCGCCGGCATGCCGGGCGGCATGGGCGCGCGCATCCGTCATGCTCATCCGTCGGCGATCGACAACCTCGCCTGCGACTTCCCGAACATGAACATCATCATGGCGCATCCAGGCTGGCCCTGGGTCGATGAGACGACGGCGGTCGCCCTGCACAAGGGCAACGTCTTCTGGGAAATGTCTGGCTGGGCGCCGAAATACCTGCCGGCGCAGCTTAAGACCGACATCCGCTCGCGCCTCAAGGACAAGGTCATGTTCGGCAGCGACTATCCGAGCATCCCCTATGACCGCCTGATGAAAGAATGGGCGGAAATCGGCTACAGCGACGCGGTGATGGAACAGTTCTTCCACGGCAACGCGGAACGCGTCCTCGGTCTCTAAGAAGAAACGTACCTTACGAACTGAATGGCCGGGCTTGTCCCGGCCATTTTCGTTTTTATCTCTACCTCATGCGGCTGGCAAAGCGTGGGCCGGCCCCGTAAAATCCGCCCACAGTCGATTTTGGAGATATTGGGTCATGACGGTGAAGCTCGATCCGGTCACGCTGGAAGTCATTCGCAACGCGCTGCCCGCGGTATCGAACGAAATGGCCGCCGATCTGCAGCGCACGTCGTACAACATGATGATTTACGAGGTGCGCGACTTCTGCACTGCGCTGATGGGTGTCGATGGCTCGCTGATTTCGCAGAATGTCGGCGGCGTGTCGCATTTCGTCGCCGATCTGGGCGTCATCATCACCGACGGTGTGAAGCGTTACGGAACGGGCGGCTTCAAAGATGGCGACGTCATCATCATGAACCATCCGGCCGTCGCCGGGCAGCATCTCAACAACATCTGCATCTACATCCCTTATTTCTTCAAGGGCGAGTTGTTGATGTTCTCGATGGTGCGCGCGCATTGGATCGATGTCGGCGGCATGAGCACCGGCTTCGGCGCCGGCCGTTCGGCGATCGATCCCTGGATGGAAGGGCTGCAGTTCGACCAGATCAAACTGTATGAAGGCGGCGTGCGGAACGACATGCTGTTCCGCTGCATCCAGGACAATATCCGCTTCCCCGAATCATCGATGGGCGATCTTCGCTCGCAGATCGCGGCTTGCCGTCTCGGCAATCGCCGCGCCGACGAATTGTTCGAGCGCTATGGGCGCGACGCGGTGATGGCCGGCATCCAGCAGGTCTTCGACGAAACCGAGCTGCGTTGCCGCAACGCCGTGAAGCAGATCGCCGACGGTGTCTATGAAGCCGAATCCTTCATCGACGATACCGGCGAGACCCCGCCGCAACGCGTCCGCATCAACGCCAAGGTGACCGTGAAACAAGGACAGATGACCATCGATCTGTCGGAATGTTCCAAAGAGCGTCCGCACGGCCCGAACTGCCGTTCATTGGCCGGCGCGCGCATCGCCTACAAGGCGATCACCCAGCCGCTCGACCCGGTGAACGAAGGCTCGTTCCGTGCGCTCGACATCGTGCTGCCGGAAGGCAACTTCATGATGGCGCGCCATCCGATCCCGATGACCGGTTGGAGCCTGATGCTTCCGACGGTTGCCGATACCATCGTCGCGGCGCTAGCCCCGGCGATGAAAGACAAGGCACCCGCCGGCCACCATTGCGATCTCGGCGGCTCGTCCTTCTTCGGCCGCGATCCGAAAAACGGCGGACGCAACTTCGTGCTGCAAAGCATCGATGGCGGCGGCTGGGGCGGCCGGCCGTGGGAAGACGGCGAGTCCGGCACCGTCTCGATCTGCCAGGGCGACGTGCGCAACGGCGCGATCGAAGCGATCGAACTCAAATGCCCGCTGATGATCGAGAAGCGCGGCTTCCGCACCGACTCAGGCGGCGCCGGGAAATATCGCGGCGGGCTCGGCATCGAATTGCAGGTGCGGAATTTCGTCGAAGGCCGCTGGAACCTCAACAAGCCTTATCGCCAGGGTCTTGCCTCATGGGGTCTTTGGGGCGGCAAGCAGGGCACGATCGGCGATTCGCTGATGCGCAAGCCCGGCGACAATGACTTCCGCGAAACCTACGGCCATCGCTATCTCGTGCCTGCCGACACCCAGGTACTGGTCCGGCGTCCCGGCGGCGGTGGTTGGGGTGAAGCGTTGGATCGCGATGCCGCAGCCGTGCGCTGGGACGTGATCGAAGAACTCGTTTCGCGCGACCAGGCGAAAGCGAAGTACGGCGTCGTGCTGAAAGACGATCTGACGCTAGATGCCGTCGCGACGGAGAAAGAACGTCAGACCATTCGCACGAATGGTTCGACCGACAAAGACCCGGTCGCGATCCCCACGGCGATCATCGACGCGGCGGGGATTTCAGTGATGAAGACCGACCTGACCGTGTTCGCGACGGGGCTGAGCAAGTAACGTCTCACCCCACCTCTCTACATCGCCACCCCGCGAAAGCGGGGGTCCATCTATCCAACGAAACGCTGGCGCCATGGATTCCCGCGTTCGCGGGAATGACGACCAGGAAAGTAGCGCGTTTATTCCTGCGGCAGTCTTTTGCTCGGCTTCATGAAGAAGGCAAGGAAGGTCACGCCATTCGGTGCGCGGCCGATGTGACGGCTGCCGGCGGGACGCCAGACGAAATTGCCGGCGGTGCAGACACCCTCGTCGTCTTCGAAGCTGCCATCGATGACATAGGTCTGTTCGATGTCGGGATGCTCGTGGAACGGGATCACGCCACCCGGCGCGACCTTGCACAGCCAAGTCTGCATGTCCGTCTTCGGATCATGGAACAGTACCTTGCGCTGTGAGGTGGGGCCAAGTTGTTCCCATTCCATGCCCTCAACATCGACGTAATGCGATTCGAGGCCCGGTGCGTTGAACACCTTCTTCATGCTTGATCCGTCCGCCATGACGATCTCCCTGTGTGTCTTATGAATTAGGCCGCTTGGAGTTTTTCGCGCAGCAACTTGAGACTGCCGCCCTTCATCACCGCGCCGGGCAGCGGATGGCCGACGATCTCTTCCGCCAGATTCGCGCATTCGATCAGCGCATTGAGATCGAGGCCGGTTTCGATGCCCATCTCGTCGCACATGAAGACCAAGTCTTCGGTGCAGACATTGCCCGCCGCGCCTTTGTGACCGGCGAAGGGGCAGCCGCCGAGACCCGCTACCGCCGCATCGTAACGCCGCACGCCCATTTCAAGCCCCGCATAGGCATTGGCGATACCCATGCCGCGCGTGTCGTGAAGATGCAGCACGATGTCCAAATCGGGGAATTTATCCTGCACCGCGCCGACCGTGCGTTTGATCGAAAGCGGCGTCGCCCAGCCCATCGTGTCGGCCAGGGTCAGGCGCTTGAACGGCACGCCGCCGTTACGCGCAACATCGACCATCTTGCCGACGAGATCGACGACCTTGGCCGCCGACACATCGCCTTCGTAATTGCAGCCGAAGGCGGCGCTGAGCAGCCCGCCGTCGATTTCGACGTTCTGCGCTTTGTACTTTTCGAGCGACGCCGGCAGCGAGGCGAGCTGTTCGGCGATGCTGCGATTCTGGTTGCGCTTGATGAAGGCGTCGGAGGCCGAGAGATTGAGCCCGCCATTGATATGCAGCCGCTTGGTCGCGACCGCGCGCTCGAACCCCTTATCATTGAGCCAGAGCCCGGTGTAATGGACGCCCGGTTGCGTCGTCATGCCGGCCACGACCTCGTCGGCATCCGCCGCATTCGGGACGCGGCGCGGATCGACGAAGGAAACGATCTGGATATGTTTGAGCCCGGTCTTGCCCAGCGCGTTGATCAACTCGATCTTGCGCGCGGTCGGTATGAATTCCTTTTCGATCTGGAAACCCTCGCGCGGGCCTTCCTCGCGGATTTCGATCGATTTCGGTAGGTCAGCCATATCGTCCTCCCAGCATGCTTTCCCGCCAGCATAGCGCGGGGCCGGGCCGGGGCAAAACCATGCTCAAGGGGGGATCACCGAACTGGACGCTTCCCGGCCTGCCCCTTAGTTTCACCCCTTCGTTTCACGAGGCAAATCTTAGCAGGAGCCCCCGTTTGACCGATCAGCGCGACTCAATCATCGCAGCGGCCCAAGCACTTTCCCGTCAGGCCCGCGAACTCGAGGTCGCCACCAATGCCGCGCGTCAAATCCCGGCGGAACTGATCGAGGCATTCCATCGGTCGGGCCTCCTCCGCATTCTTCAGCCCAAGCAATTCGGCGGGATGGAGGCGACGCTGGTCGATATGATCGATGTCGCCGACATCATCGGGCGTGGCTGCGGTTCGGCTGGTTGGGTTTATGCCGTCTTCGCCTCGCATGTCCTGACCCTCGCCTGCTTCCCCGAGGAAACCCAGCGCGAGATCTGGGAAGGCCATCCGCAGCATGTCGCTTCATCGGCCTACAATCCCAATCCGCTGATCCGCGTGCCGGGCGGCTTCCGCACCAGCGGCAAGTGGTCGTTCATGAGCGGCATCGACCATGCGCAGTGGTGCATCATCCTCGGCGAGGTCGATGAGGGGCCAGGCAAGCCGCCGACCGCTTACACCTGCGTCGTCCCGAAATCCGACGTCACGATCCTCGACGATTGGTACGTCATGGGCATGACCGGCACCGGTAGCAAGTCGATCATCGCCAAGGACATCTTCATACCGGAACGCCGCACGGTCGCGTTCCTCGACACGACGCAAGGCGACACCCCCGGCGGGCGCTTCCACAGCAATCCACTTTATCGCTGCCCGCGCCTGTCCTGCACCGGCTATGTCTTGGCCGCCGTGGTCATGGGCATCGCCGAGGGATTCATCGACCGCTTCGTCGCCCATGCCCATACGCGCCGCCGCCGCCCCGCCACCAGCGGCACCATGGCCGACCAGCACAGCATGCAGCTGCGCGTCGCCCAGTCCGCCGGCGAGGTCGATGCGGCGCGCCTGCTGTTGCGCCGCAACTGCATCGAGACGCACGAGACCTTGCAGCGCGGCGAGAGCCTGCCCGACGAACTGCGCGGGCGTAACCGGCGCGACAACGCGCTGGTCAGCATGATGAGCGTCGAGGCGGTCAATCGCCTGTTCACCGCCGCCGGCGCTCACGCAGTGCTGGAAGCCGCGCCACTGGCTTCGGCGTTCCGCGACATCCAGACCGGACAAGCCCAGACGGTGCTTAATTTCGAATCCGCCGGCACCAGCTATGGCCGCATACGTATGGGCCTGCCGCCGGACGATAGCTGGCTTTGATAAAGAGTAATTTGTCGTGAAGGAATTGATCCCGACGGGACGGCTGCGCGCCGGCATCGCTTCGGCCCCCGCGCTGACGACGCTGTTCGTTGTCGCGGATGCGCAAGGCGTACGCGGTGTGACGGTCGATCTCGCTAACGACCTGGCAAAGCAATTAGGCGTGCCGGTCGATTTCACCATCGCATCCAACACCGGGCTTCTGACCGATGCCATCGAAGCCGGTACGATCGACGTCGCCTTCATGCCGATCGATGCCGAGCGGCAGAAACGGATCGATTTCGGCCCGGCCTATTACATCATCGAAAGCACCTACATGGTGACGGGCGCATCCGGCATCAAAGCCGTCGCCGAGGTCGATCGCGAAGGCATCCGCATCGTCGGCATCGCCAACACGACGACGGTTCGCGCCGCGGCGCGATCGCTGACGAAGACAACCATCGGCACGACATCATCGATCGATGCCGCCCTGACCATGATGCGCAACGGTGAGGTCGATGCCTTCGCCCTGTCGCGCGACGCCTTGCCACCGTTCGTCGCGAGTCTGCCCGGATCGCGCATGACCGATGGCGGGTTCCAGCGCACCGGCATCGCCGTCGCGGTACAGAAGGGCCGCTCCGGCGTGCTCGATTACGTGACGCAGTGGATGAACGGCGCCAAGACCAACGGCGTCGTGCGTAAGGCTCTCGACGCGGCAGGCTTTAAGGACGAGCCCATCGCGCCGTAAGCGCCGTCACGCCACGGGCGAGACGCGTTCCAAGACCTTACCGCCGGTCTCCGTCGCAAAGAGCGCGCATATAATTCCGCCGATAACGGCCGCCACGCCGAACATGACGAAGACCGCACCGAGCCCCGCTGCCGGCAGAATAATCCCGACCATGTAGGGACCGATCACCGAGGCAACGCGCAGCCAGGCCCCGGCGATGCCGCCGCCCAGCGCGCGCAGATGCGTCGGATAATTCTCGGCGGTGAACATGCCGAGCGAGATCGACACCGACGAAATGCAGGGCAAGCAGCAGCAGATCAGGATCAGCACCGTCTCGACGCTCATGCTCGGCGCGAACCACAACACGAATAGCGGAATGGATGCGAGCAACAGCGCCACGGTGAACCAAGGCTTGCGGCCGGTGCGATCGACGAGAAAGGCAACCGCAATCGAGCCGCAGATGCTGATGCTCTGCGCGACGAAGCTGAAATTCAGCGCCTGCTGCACGCTGAGATGGAACTGCGTGCGATACAACGACGGCAGCCAGCCCGTCATGCCGTAGCCGATGAAATAGGTGCAGAACCACAGGCCCCAGACCGTCAGGGTACGGCGCAGATAAATCCCTTTGAACAGATCACCCACCCGCGTCTTTGCCTGTTGCGCGCGTGGCTCATCCGCCGGGATCGGCGGTAACGTGCCGCCATATTGTTTAGCGATCTTGCTTTCGATGTTGGTCAGAATCCGATCGGCTTCGACGAAGCGTCCACGGCTGGCGAGCCAGCGTGGCGATTCCGGAATCATCCAGCGCAGCGGCACCGTCATCAGCGCCGGGATCGTGCCGAGGATGAACATCCATCGCCAGCCGAGGCTGGGCACGACCCACACCGCCGCCAGCGATGCGCCCAAGATGCCGAAGGCGAAACCGAGCTGAAAGACGAGGGTGAATTTCGCGCGATGCTTCGCCTTGGCGAATTCATTGATATAGGCATGCATGACCGGCGTCTCGCCACCGAGGCCGATGCCTTGAACGAAGCGCAGCCAGAACAGCGCCGCGTAGCTATCGACAAAAATACAGCCGAGGCTGGTCAGCGAGAACAGCGTGATCGTGATGATCGCCGACGGGATACGTCCGATCTTTTCGCCCAGCCAGCCGAAGAACAGCGAACCAATGACCTGACCGGCGTAACCGATCGAGATCATGCCGCCGATATCTTGCGGCGATAATTTCCAGAGCGGAATGAGAACCGGCAGCACGTAGGCGATGGCGACGCCGTCGAAACCATCGAAAAACATCGCTGTGCCGACGACGCTGCGCATCCAGCTGTGCCAGCGCGAGATCGGCAACCGCTCGATTCGAGCAACGATGTGATAGTCGTGATCGGGCGCGTTAGCGCTCGCTGCATCCGTCATGGAATCCCCCCAAGTAGCCGGCCTTGTCGAGCGGTTCCCCCAAGAACCGCCCGTGGCTGTTGACGATCAGCTTGCGCGAAAATTCCCCGGACTGCAAGCGGACCGGCCGGTTACGGCATCGGCAGCAGCGGCTTTTGCCCGGCAGGCAACTGCATGTCGAAGGTCGCGAGCAACACCGCCGTCCCGGCGTAATTGCCCATCAGCCCGACGAGGTTGATGAGATTGCGCGGCCCAAATTGCTTCAAGGCACGAGCATAGGTCGCCGAGCTGACCTTCTTGGCCCGGAACATCTCGCGGCCCAGTTGAATGACGACCGCATCGGCCTCAACCACGCCGCGCAATGACTTGCGATGCTTGATGACGTCGATGGTCTTGGCCGGGACGCCGTTCTTCAGCCCTTCGCCTTCGTGCGCTGCCCATTCGAACTGGCTGTTGAATTCGCGCGCGGTGGTGAGGATGGCCAGTTCACGGACATGGCCGCCGAGGCCCGAATCCTCGCTGCGCAAATAGCGGTTTAGGCCGTTATTGAGTTCGGACAATTTGGGGCTGTGCAGCAGGATGCCGCCCGGCCCGCGCAGTCCTACCAGCGATCCACCCGACGGGGAATTCAGCGCATCGTAAATCTTCTGTCCCGCCGGATCGAGATCGTCGCGTTTCGGCAACGGCAGCCGCGAGCCGGATTCCATATTCACGTCGCTGGACGCCGCCACGGCGTGCGGGATCGAAAAACCGGCTATCGCAATGACCAGCGCACATACCGTCGATATCAAAACCTTCATGACGTTCCCCCTGTTTTGATTGATTAGGGGAAGCATGCGCCGCCGGAGCGGCCTCGTCCAGAAGCCTAATGCTTGGCGAGGAAATCCCTGATGGCGGCCATCGTCGCCGTCGGCTGTTCTTCCATCAGCCAATGACCCGAATTCGAAATGACCAGCTCGGTGACATCGGTCGCGACGAAGCGGACATCCGACGCCATCGCCGGGCCGAAGGATTTATCGGCGCCGATGGCAAGGATCGGCATCGTCAGCTTACCCTTGGCGAGAAACGCCTGGTTGTCGATCGCGTCCTGCGAGAAGGCCGCAAACTGATTGAAGGCCGAGTGCATCGCGCCCGGTCGTGCATAAAGCGCCGCATAATGCCGGCGCGTTTCTTCATCGATCGATTTCGGCGTCGCCGACAGTTCGTTCCAGAAACGGTCGAGATAAATCCGCTCGCGCCCCTTCACCAGCCGTTCGACATCGGGGCCGCGGAAATTGAAATGCCACAGGGCCGGGCTGCGAAGAATCTCGTCCCAGGGTCCGATGCCCGGCAACGGCGCATCCATGACAACCCAGCGCGTCACCCGATCCGGGTACTGCGCGACGAAGGCATAGCCGACCATATTGCCGATATCGTGCGTCACGACATCGGCCTTCTGAATTTTCAGCCGGTCGAGAATCTGCGCGACATCCTGCGCCTGGGTTTTCTTGTCGTATCCGGTTTCGGGATGCGACGAGAGTCCCATGCCGCGCAAATCCGGCACGATGATCGTGTGATCGCGGACCAGGGAGGCGGCGAGCGGGGCCCACATATCGCCAGTATCGCCAAAGCCATGCAGCATCACGATCGTCGGACCCGTACCGCCGATGCGGACATGGATTGTCGCGCCGTTCGTTTTGATTTCTTCAATGTGAAAAGCGCGTGGGAATTCCTGAACCCGCGCGAAGGACGGCGCGGAAACCGCGAGCAGGCAACCCATTGCCACGAGTAGTTGTCGGATCATCATGGCAATACCCCTTCAAGATTCGCGTGCGTTCCGGAGCATCATACCGAACGAGATCGGCATGTGCCCCGGAATTCGCAAGCGGATCGGACTAGGGCGCCATTAGTGTCGCCGGATCGGGATTGCCTTTGATGAGCCCCTGATCGCGCGCGGCTTCGATCCAGAATTTGAAACCATCGGGCTTCGCGTGAACGTCGAATTCTTCGGGGATCGGCACGGTCGCCGCGGCGGCGGGCGGCAACTTGGTGTATTTCGCCATGCTGGCCCGGACCGAATCGAGATTGGCCGGGTTCTTCACATAGACCACACCTTCATCTAGCGAGGCGCGGAATTCTTTGATCGCCGCGGCGTTCTTGGTCGCCCAGTCGCGCGTTGCGGCATAGACGACGATCATGGCGCCCTTCGGCACGATGCTGGTCGGGTCACCGATGTCGTAACCGACCTTGCTGTCGAGAACGCGGCCATAGAACGGGTTGACCATGCCGACCGCATCGGCGAGGCCGGCTTTCAATGCGTCGCCCATCTGCGGGAACTGCAATTCGATCCATTCGACCTTGTGATAGTCCGCGCCGCTGGCCTTGACCCAGTTGCGCATCATCACGTCGAAGCTGCCGCCGAAGCCGGGCACGCCGACTTTCTTACCGACGAGATCTTTTGGTCCTTTGATGCCGCTGTCATTGCGGGCAAGCATGCCGGCAGCATGAGGCGGGAATGGCAGCACCGTCGCACCGGCGATGACGACGAGATCGAGTCCCTGCTCATGCGCCTGCAGCACGACCGGCGGCGTCGGCACGCCGATCTGCGCCGAGCCCGACGCCAGCGCCGCCGAGATCACCGACCCGTTCTGCGCGATCGACAGATCGACATCGAGCCCGTGCTTGTCGAAAATGCCCTGGTCCTTCGCGACGAAGGACGGGACGAAGTCGCCGCCAGGAATATAAAGAAGATTGATCTTGATCGCGGCCATCGCGGGCAGACTGCTGGCGATGATGGCGCTGGCGATGATCGCCGCAAATTGACGCTGCATGGCTTTCCTTCCCCTGTTTGAATTTTATGACGCGTTCCTGTGACCACTATGGCATTGGTCCGCCGGCGAAAGCTACGCCCGAAAGGCTAAGTTTGGGACGCTTCCGTCACGATGCGATCCATCGTGATGTCATGCGGCAAGGGATAGATCGTCGGCAGGCGGCCGATTTCGAAGCCAACCCCTATGCAAAGTGGTTTCGGTTCGCTGACCGCCAACGTCCGGTCGTAGAAGCCACCGCCATAACCGAGGCGATAGCCGGCATCGTCGAAACCGACGACCGGGACGATCAGGATCGACGGATAGACCGGCACACCCTCTGCAGGATAAGGGATGTCATAGACGCCGGACGCCATTGGCGTGTCGCGGGTCCAGGTGCGGAATTCCAGCGGTTGGCCTTTGCCGAGGACAACCGGCAGGGCGATGCAGTGGCCTTGCGCGATTAAGCGATCGAACAGGCTGACGATGTTGTATTCGCGGCGGAACGGCCAGTAGGCACCGATGAGCGTCGGTACGCACACCGACAAAATTGTTCCGAGTTTTTCGTCGATTGCTGAGCAGGCGGCTTTATGAGTATCGGGCGACATCGCCATGCGCGCGGCGATGAGTTCGGCACGCGTGACCTTACGCCAAGCCATCACTTCGGGACGGTTCATCTGCCTACGCCATAACTTCAGTCGTCATTCCCGCGCCCTTCGACCTCGCTCAGGAGCGGGAATCCAGAACCAGCGCGATGCTGCTAGATGGACCCCCGCTTTCGCGGGGGTGACGATGAAAGGAACGTAGGCGTCGAGAATCACGACAGGCCGATGATCTGGCCCGCTTCGTTGACGAACATATTTTCGGCTGAGGGTACGCGCGGCAGGCCCGGCATGGTCATGATGTCGCCGCAGATGGCGACGATGAATTCGGCGCCTGCCGAGAGGCGAACCTCGCGCACCGGCAAGGCGAAGCCCGAGGGTGCGCCGAAGAGATCGCCGTTGGCCGAGAAGCTGTATTGCGTCTTGGCCATGCAGACCGGCAGGTCGCGGAAGCCCAGTTTCTCGAATTCGGCGAGACGATCGACCACGGCCTTCGGTGCTTCGACCGAGCCGGCGCGATAGATTTCGGTGGCAACAGTTTTGATCTTGTCGAGCAGCGGCATATCATCGGGATAGAGCGGCTTGTAGCTCGCCTTGCCTTCGTCGATACCGGCCGCGACGACGCGGGCCAATTCTTCCGCACCTTTGCCGCCTTCGGCGAAGTGGGTGCAGACGACGGCCTTGACGCCCTGCGCCTTGCAGCCATCGACGATGGCGGCAAGTTCCGCCTCCGTATCGGTACCGAAGCGGTTGATACAGACGACCGCCGGCACGCCGAACTTGGCGATGTTTTCGAGATGGCGCTGCAGATTGACGAGGCCCTTCGACACGGCCGCAACGTCCGGCGTACCGAGATTGGCGCGTGCGATGCCGCCATGGAATTTAAGCGCGCGAACGGTGGCGACGACTACCGCCATATCGGGCTTCAAATCGGCTTTGCGGCATTTGATGTCGAAGAACTTTTCCGCGCCGAGATCGGCGCCGAAGCCGGCTTCGGTCACGACATAATCAGCAAGCTTCAGCGCGAGCTTCGTCGCCGTCACCGAGTTGCAGCCATGGGCGATGTTGGCGAACGGACCGCCATGAATGAAGGCCGGATTGTTCTCAAGGGTTTGGACGAGGTTCGGCTTGATCGCGTCTTTCAGCACCGCCGTCATCGCGCCGTCGGCCTTCAATTGCTTGGCGCGGACAGGCTGCCGGTCGCGGGTCTGGGCGACGATGATATTGCCAATGCGCCGCTGCAGATCCTCGATCGAGGTGGCGAGGCAGAGGATCGCCATGATCTCGGACGCCACGGTGATGTCGAACCCGTCTTCGCGCGGGAAACCGTTCGCGACGCCGCCCAGTGAATCGACGATTTGGCGCAGCGCGCGGTCGTTCATATCCATGCAGCGGCGCCAGGTGATGCGGCGCGGATCGATACTGAGTTCATTGCCCCAATAGACGTGATTGTCGATCATCGCCGCGAGCAGGTTGTTGGCGATGCCGATGGCGTGGAAGTCGCCGGTGAAATGCAGATTGATGTCGTCCATCGGCACGACCTGGGAATAGCCGCCGCCCGCCGCGCCGCCCTTCATGCCGAAGCAAGGACCAAGGCTGGGTTCGCGCAAGCATATCATCGCCTTCTTGCCGATGCGGTTGAGCGCATCGCCGAGCCCGACCGTCGTCGTGGTCTTGCCCTCGCCCGCCGGTGTCGGGTTGATCGCGGTAACAAGGATGAGCTTGCCGTCGGATTTGGTCGCCAGGGTTTCTTTGACGAAGCTCATATCGATCTTAGCCTTGTAGTGGCCGTAGGGTTCGACATGCTCGGCCGCGATGCCGAGGCGATCGCGCGCGAGTTCGACAATCGGACGCAGCTTCCCGGCCTGCGCAATTTCCCAATCCGTTTTCGGCTTTGCGGCTTCGCTCATGTTCTATCCCCGTTTTGTCGATGGCATATCGAACTGGCCAAATACGCCGGCGTCAACCACAAACGCCGGCGAGAATTTCTACTGCAGCCGTTTGACCGCCTCCTGCGCAAGCGTGAGATCGGCATAGGCCGCGACATCCAGATCGGCCTTGGCGAGTCCCAATTCCTTTTGCGCATGAATATTCGCGGCGATGGCCTTGAGGTCCGGCTGGCCGTCGAGCGATTGGTAATTGTCCTTATGGGTGAAGATATAAGCGTCAAGCCGTTCCGCCGGCTGTTTCGTCGCCGCAGCGACGCGCTTCACCGCCTCGGCATGGTTGGCGGGGTCCCAGGCCCAGCGCAGGGTGCGGATATAATCCTCGACCAGATCGACCATCGCGGCCCGGTTCTTTTCGAGATAGCCCGTCCGCGCCGTCCAGAAAGTCAGCCCCACCGGTCCCATCGCATCCGCCGTCGGGAAAAGCTCGCGCGCCTTCGATTGAAGTTCGGCGTCTTCGACGAAGGGTTCGATCGAGACGATGAAATCGACTTTGCGTTCCAACAGCACCGATTTCATGTTCGGGAACGCCGCTTCGACCGTGGTGAAGTCGCGCTTGTCGCTGAGGCCATGTTTGAAGAACATCGACTTGGCAACCATATCGAGTGCGCCGCCGATCGCGTTGGTCGCGATGACCTTGCCCTTCAAATCCTCGATCTTTTTCACCGGGCCGTCTTTCAGCACCATGTAGCTGGTGCCGCCATAGCCGGGCACGCCCAGTTGCACCTCGTCGGCAATGACACGGATATCCTTCATGCCGGCGTTTTCAACCGCAACGCTGAGCGTCGAGAAGCCCAGCGAGGCGATGTCGATCTGGTCGGCCTGCAGCGCGGTGATCTGAACCGGCGAGCCTTGGAATGTGACCGGCTCCAGCACGTAGGACTGACCGGCGTGTTTGGCGATGTCGGGCGTACCGAAGATCACCGGCACCAGCGACGATGGTGCCGGGACGATTCCGAGGCGGATTTTGACCGGATCGGCGACGGCACTGCCGCACGCGACGAGCAGCATGGCCAGAGCGGCCGTCAGTTTCCCCATAGACATTGAGCTTTCCTTTTATTTGAGACGCGCCGACGCCTCTTTGATGAGCGCCAGCCCGTCATGCTGCCGGGCATCGAGATCGGCCTTGATGAGGCCCAGCTCTCGCTGCGAATGGACGTTGCGCGATACCGCGTCGATATCGGTGAGGCCGTTCGGGTCGCGATAATTGTCCGCCTTGGTGAAGAGCCAATCCTGCATTGTCGCCACCGGCACCTTGGTGAAATCCGAGACGACCTTCACCGCCGCGTCGTGATTGGCCGGATCGAGATACCAATGGATCGAGCGCACGTAATCTTCGAGCAGATCGACCATCACTGCGCGGTTCTTGTCGAGGAACGGCTGGCGCGCGACCCAGAACGAGAGTCCGACATGACCCATCGCCTCGTTGGTGGTGAAGAACGTGCGCGTGTTGGCGATGAATTCCGGATCGCGCGACCAGGGCAAGGTCGAGGGCACCAGATCGGCCTTATGTTCCATCAGCACCGACTTCATGTTCGGAAAGGCGATTTCGATGACGCTGAAGTCGCGCTTATCGATCATCCCACGTTTCAGCATCATCGCCTTCATGATCATATCGAGGCCGCCGCCGATGCCGTTCGTGACCAGCACCTTGCCCTTCAAATCCTCGACGCGTTTGATCGGCGAATCCTTGAGGACCGCGAAATCGGCGGTGCCGTAGCCGGGAATGCCCCATTGGATTTCGTCGGCGATGATTTTGAGGTCGGCCATGCCGGCGTTTTCGACGGCGATGCTGAAGGACGAAAAGCCGAGCGCGGCGATATCGATCTCGCCGCTTTGCTGCGCCGTGATCTGGAGCGGCGAGCCTTGGAAATGGATCGCCTCGACCGTGTAGGAGATGCCGTTATGCTTGGCGATGCCCTCCTTGGGGAAAAGGATCGGCACCAGCGAGGCCGGGGCCGCTACCCAACCCATGCGGATTTTGACCGGATCGGCCTTGGCCATCGGCGCTAAAGCCAGGGCGACCGCCAAGGCTCCGCCCAGAATCGATGTCCCCAAAATGGATGTCGAAGGCATGCTGAAAACCCTCCCTGTTCGTCTTTTTGCTTATCGCCACCCTATCACAGGGAGGCCCCCTAGAAAGAATCTTCAGAAAGACCCTTGACTCTTTCATCGAAAAACATATCTTACGATATGTCGTTAGCAAAAAGGAGTACGACATTTAATGCACCATCATTTTAGAAAACTTGAGAAATTGCGCCACGCCATGGGTAGCCACCGTCACGGACGGCGCGGCTTCGGCGGCCCCTTCGCGGGTGGCTTTGCCGATGGAACGGGCATGGGCGGCGGCGGTTTCCGCACCGGTCGTAAGCTCGGCGCGGCCGATCTGCAGATCGTCATCCTGGCGCTGCTGAAAGACAAGCCCCGTCACGGCTATGAGGTCATCAAGGCGATCGAAGAGCATTCCGGCGGGTTTTATGTTCCGAGCCCGGGCGTGATCTACCCCGCCCTCACCTATCTCGAAGAAGTCGGCGAAGCCGTGGTCGAGGTCGAGGGCAACAAAAAGCTCTACAGCGTGACCCCCGAAGGCGAGGCCCGGCTGAAAAAGGATCAAGAGATCGCCGACGCGATCATGGTCCAGCTCGGCCGCATGGGTCAGAAAATGGACCGGGTCCGCGAAGCCTTCGCAGCGGACGAGGAAGATGCGACCGGCACCATCGACGTGCGGACCGCCGTCCATGGCTTGCGGATGGCGCTACGCTCGAAGAAATCGGCATCGAACGAAGAGCGCCAGCGGGTTCTCGAGATCCTGCAGCGCGCGACCAAGGAAATCCTCGGGTCGTAACCGATAGCCAGGGTGGCTGCCGCGATGAAACGCGGCAGCCGGCCCCTCGGCTTCGTCGGATTTCTTAGTAAGCGATCATGCTCATTTTGGTCAGCGTCGTATTGGCGCTGATCGTCGGGCCATTCGCCAGGTTCCACGCCGTGAACTGTTCCTGATACAGATTCGGCGCGGACATGCCTTCCACCGGCACGATCACCTTGTAACCACGCATCGCCGCATCGCTGGCCGTATAAAGCACCGCGCCATTGGCGACGGTACCGACGACGATGACGGTCTTGATCCCCTTATCTTTGAGGATCTTGTCCAATTCGGGATTGGTGAACTTGTTGGCCGGCGCGTTGACGTTAGGCTCGTTGCCGGTCGGGGCGACTTCCTTCAACGTGTCGGCCATCGTCGCACCCGGAAAGGTGCTATAGACAACCGTTAGCCCATGCGAGCGCGCATCGGCCAGCATCTTCTGAATCGCCGGCAGCGAAGCGACGCAGCGGGGACGCTGATCGTTACAGCTCTGCTTGAGGATATCGAGCACGAGAAGCGCCGTCGTTTTCGGATCGACCGTCGCCGGCTTGAGCTCGGGCGCGGCGGGCGCTTTCACGTTCGTCCAATCTTCGATCACGGTTTGCGCGGCTGCCGGCTGCACCGCCGCCACGAAGACGGCGCCGGCCGCAACGATCGCAAATTTCAAGAATGCACCCACGAAACCCTCCCGCAAAATAATCGTTCTCTCGGGCGGGATCGTGTCGGCGGCACTGTCCGCTGTCAAATCAACCGCGATCACAAAGGATGGAGGCCGACGATCTCTGCTTGGGCTCCAACGGCGGATGTGCCACCCTAGCCGCAATCAAAAACGTCACCACCTGGGGAGATCACGCATGAAGACGCTCAGCCTATCCGTTCTCGCCGTCGCCGCCGCCCTATCCTTCACGTCAAGCCATGCGCAGGCTGCGATCAAAGTTCAGACCGTCGATTACAAGCAAGGCGACACCACGCTCGAAGGCTGGCTCGTTTATGACGATGCCAAGCAGGGCAAGCGCCCCGGCGTTGTGGTCTATCCCACCTGGAATGGCCCCAGCGCCGACGAGAAAGGCCGGGCGCAGATGCTGGCGAAAATGGGGTATGTCGCCTTCGTCGCCGACCTTTACGGCAAGGGCATTCGTCCGCAAGGGTTCAAAGACGCCTCGGCCGAAGCCGGCAAATATATGAAAGACCGGACTCTGCTGCGCCAACGCGCCGAGGCAGGCTTCGAACAACTGCGCAAAAATCCGATGGTCGATACCAAGAAGATAGTCGCGATCGGTTATTGCTTCGGCGGCGCCGGCGCGCTCGATCTCGCCCGCGGCGGTGCGCCGGTCCTTGCCACCGTGACCTTCCATGGCGACCTGACATCGCCGACGCCCGAAGACGACAAGAACATCAAAGGCCGCGTCCTCGTCCTACACGGCGCCGACGATCCGGTCGTCGGTCCCAAAGAACAGGACGCGTTCAAGAAAGAAATGACCGACGCCAAAGTCGATTGGGAACTCGTGCTCTATAGCGGCGCGGTCCATTCTTTCACCCAGAAGAGCGCCGGCAACGACAATTCGAAGGGTGCCGCCTATAACGAAAAGGCGGATAAGCGTTCGTGGGACGATCTGACGCGCCTGCTCAAACAGACGCTCTGATCTTTTCCACAAAACGAAACGGCGCGCCGGGAACCCGACGCGCCGTTTTTTTATGGCAGGCGCGTCACCGCCTCGGTGACGATCGACAGATCGGTCATCTGCTTCACGTCGATCGTCTTCTTGAGTAGGCCGAGCTGGGCTTGGATATCGATCGAATGCTGCAGGGCGTCGAGATTCGGTA
Source organism: uncultured Rhodospirillales bacterium (assembly GCA_903822185.1). Lineage (GTDB taxonomy): Bacteria > Pseudomonadota > Alphaproteobacteria > ATCC43930 > CGMCC-115725 > CAIKMD01. The sequence continues at coordinate 151,380 of CAIJOA010000048.1, forward strand.
GGCCGCGCGGATCGCGGAAATAATCCGACTTCGTATAGAGATACCCGTCGTAGGTCTCGGGCGGCTGTTTGGTGAAGGCCGAGATGATCGCTAGGGATTCCGTCCGGTTCGCCGGGTCCATGAACCAGCGTTCCGCCCGATAGAAGTCTTCGACGAAATCAACCAATGCCGCGTGATTTTTCTGCAAGAAATCCGCGCGCGCGACCCAGAAAATCTTCTGTGTCGGCCCCATCGCGTCCTTGCCCGTAAAGAGCGTATGGGCGAACTGGTTCAGTTCCGGATCGAAGGCAAAAGGAGGAATCGCGACGACGAGGTCGGCTTTCTGTTCTTTGAGAAACGACTTCATGTTCGGATAGGCGACCTGGATGATGGTCGCATCCTTCGCCGGATCCATCTTGTGCTGAACGAGCATCGCCCGAAGCGCGATGTCGCTGGCCGCGCCGAAGCCGGTCGAGGCAAGAACCTTGCCCTTCAAATCCTCGACCGATTTGATCGCGCTGTCGTTGCGAATTTTGAATTCGTCGGTGTAATAGCCAGGCGCGCCGTCCTGCGATTCGTCGGCAATGACGCGCAGATCGGTCATGCCGGCATTGAGTACCGCGATCGGGAAGCTGGAGAAAGCCAGCGCGGCAATGTCGATTTCCTTCGCCGCCAGGGCGGTGATCATCTGCGGGCTGGCCGCGATACGGACCGCCCCAAAGGCATAGGATTTGCCGTTATGTTTGGCGAGATCGGGCTTGGTGAAAATCACCGGCGCGAGTTCACCCGGCATCACCGACCAACCCAGCCGAACCGGCACGGGCTCGTCTGCCAAAGCAGCGTTCGCCATCAAAGTGAGGACCGCGACCGCCGCCATTCGCAAGCGCATGATCCGGCCTCCTAATCGAGCGCGGCAGCTTGCGCATGGACGCGCAGCAACTCGGGAATCGTATCCGCTTTCCGGCGGCCCATGCCGCATTCGGTGGCGAGCGAGAAGGTCTTCAGATGCTTGCGTGCGGTCGCAAGGCGCTTTTTGACGCCATCGATACCGCCGGTCAGATGCAGGAGGCCGAGGGCGATTTCGGTTTCCGGCGCGAGATCGAGATTTTTCAGCGGTGCGAAATAAGCATCGTCATCGCGGTCGCGCGGCACCGGCATATGGATGAGATTGATCGGTCGTGTCATCGCACGGCGCAGACGGTTGGCCATATCCGCCATGTCTCCCATGTCGATCGGCTCGACCGAATGACGATGATTGTTATCGCCGTAACAGAAATGGAACATGAGATCGATGTCGGCAGGCACATGATTGCCGAGCTTGGCCAGAATCGCGGTAAAGGTCGCTGCGATCTCTTCCTTGCTGCCGCCGTGAATGCCGGTCTCGACATTTTGCAGCGTTTTGAATACAGCCGATGCCGCGTCGAATTGGAAAGCCAGGTCTTGATGCGGAATGGCGGCAGCGATCTTATCGACCTCGCGGCGGACGGCGTCGTCGAAGACCGGCTCGATCGTCGGCAATAAATCTTCGGTGATATGCGAGCGCACCGCCGAATGGGCCGGCGCGAAATCGACCTGGAACTTGGTGCCGACAGGAACCTTGCCCGCGTCGCGCAAGCGCCGGAACACCGCGTAGGACTCACGGGCGAAATCGGCGTAAGGAAGATTATCGACGCGCACGTCCTTGGCCAGCATCCCGGCCTTCATCCGGTAGCGGCGATGCGCCGTCGCGCCTTCGTGAACCTTCCAGGTTTCGCTCGATAATTCGAGCGCGGGGTTCTGACCGAAAATCCGCGCCAGCCATCCGACCCAGGAATTGCGCTCGCCGGTTTCGCCGTCGGGCATGCGTTTGACCGCAGCGCCGAGCACGCTCCCGAGGGTCGTGAAAACTTCCTCGGAATCCTTCAGCGGCATGCTGCCGACGATGTGAATTTGATGCGTCATCGGCTGCTCCTAGTTTTTCCAGACGTCGCGCGCCACCGAGACAATGCGTTCCAGCTTTTGCGTCTGGACATCGTAGGTCATCGGCGAAGCGGAAAAACCGCAGGAGAAGCCGCATTGCGCGCCCAGCGCCAGACGATCCAGCGGCATGAACTTCGTCGCTTCGTTGATCCGCTGCTTCAATTCGTCGGCGGTTTCGATGCGCGGGCTCTTGGTCGAAACCAATCCCAGCATCGCGATCTTGTCCTTGGGCATGAAACGCAGCGGCTCGAAATCGCCGGCGCGCGGTGAATCATATTCCAGCAGATAAGCCTTGGCCTTCACCGTGCCGAAAATGATTTCAGCGACCGCATCGTAGCCCGCTTGTGCCTGCCAGAGGCCGTGATTGTTGCCGCGGCAATGATGGATCGCGACGTGCATTCCTGCCGGTGCGCCGTCGATGATACGGTTGATGACATCGGCATATTTGAGCGTCAGTTTCTTCCAGTCCTCCCCGCGCTTGCGCACGACGTCCTGGATGATCGGATCGGCCAGCTTGGGCATGCAGGTCTCGTCGATCTGGACATAGCTGCAGCCGGCATCGCCCAGCGCCTTCAGCTCGGCATGGTAAGCGGCGATCATGTCGTTCCAGAACAGTTCAACGTCGGGATAGACGGCCTTGTTGATGCCCGTCGTGCCGGCGAAAAGATGAACCTGCGTCGGCGCGGGGATCGTGACCTTTGGCACCGCCGTCGTCACCGACTTGAGAAACTTGAACGCCTCGACATTGACCGAGGATTTCCAGGTGATCTTGCCGGCGACGACCGCCTTGGTCGCCGGCACGGTGCCGCCGTGATCGTCGTGATAGACGAGATCTTCGCTCTTGCGCTGCTGCAGATCGACGCCGATCGGATTGAGAAATTCGGTGAGGTAGGTGCTGCGGCGGAATTCGCCATCCGTCACCACCGGCAGCCCGATCTCTTCCTGCATCGCCACGACCTCGCGCACCGCCTTGTCTTCCAGCGCATGTAGTTCGGCGACCGGCTTGTTCCCGGCCAGCCATTCCTGGCGCGCCTTAATCAGCCAGTCGGGCCGAACGAGGCTGCCGACATGATCGGCGCGGAATGGGGGTTTTTGCTGGGTCGTCGTCATGGCGCGTCCTCCCGAGGTCGATTGACCGATATTACGATTTAACATTATTGTATGAGTGCAGCATCGTTAGAGTCAACGAAAGGCCGACATGGTCTCCCTCGACCGACGCACCCTCGACCGACGCAAGGGCATCCAATCGATCGAGATCGGCTTTCGCGTCGTCGCGGCTTTGGAGCGTGCGGGCGCGCCGCAATCGCTGTCGCAGATCGCGCGCGATTGCGGCATGACGCCCAGCAAGGTGCATTTCTATCTCGTCAGCCTCACGCGCGTGGGCCTGGTCGCTCAAAGTGCGACGGGCGGGCTTTATCGCCTTGGTCCGGCGGCGATGCGGCTGGGGCTTGCTGCCCTGGCGCAGCTCGACATTCTGGAACTGGCGCGCGAGGAAATGGCGCGGCTGAGCGCAGTTACTGGCAACACCGTGTTCCTTTCGATCTGGAGCGGCAAGGGACCGACCGTCATCAACCGGTTCGACGGTGAGAAGATCGCGCCGCTGGCGATTCGTGTCGGCGCGGTGATGTCGTTGCTGGGATCGGCGACGGGTCAGGCCTTCCTCGCCTGGCAACCGGAAAGCATCACCAAAACCCTGCTGGCGCGCGAGCTTGCTGATGCGGGCAATGCCGATGTCACTGCCACGATCGACCGCGTTCGCGGCAGCGGCCTTTCCGTCATTCACGGCATGGTGGTGCCTGGCATCTTCGCGGTCGCCGCACCGATCTTCGATCACGAAGGCGGGCTGCATTGCGTACTGACCGCCATCGACGAGGCGGCGGGCGCTCACGACGCCCCGACCGAGGTGGCCTACGCGCTCAATGAATCCGCGCGCGCGGTGTCGCGCGCGGCTGGCTATGTCACCAAAGAGGAAGAAGCGGCCGAACCGATTTAACAGGAGATGGATCAAGAGACGCTGAAAGCGTCCAGTATCCGAACAACGGAGGAAACGATGGTAGAGGGACGTAGAGTCGAGATCGCCGAGTTGGTCGAGAACCAGAAATTCGGCCGCTATCAGCTCGTGACGCTGATTCTTTGTTTTCTGATCTTGTTCATCGACGGGCTCGATTACAGCGCGGCGAATGTCGGTGCGCCGGCGATCATTCGCGCCTTTGGTGTCGAACGCAGCGCCATGGGAATGGTCTTCGGCTGGGGCAATTTCGGCATCCTCTGCGGCAGCCTGCTCTTCGGCTATATTGGCGACCGCTATGGCCGCAAGGTCGGCGCGATTACCGGCGTCCTGACCTATAGCCTTCCGGCGCTTGCCATCTATTTCACCGGCTCGATCGAGCATCTCATGGTGCTGCGCTTCTTCGCCGGGCTCGGCATCGGCGGCGTCATTCCCAACACCATTGCGCTACTGACCGAAACCGCACCGAAGAAATTCCGGTCGAGCTTCGTCATGCTGTGTTTCATCGGCTATTCCGCCGGCACCGCGGCCATCGCGCAGATCGCGGCGTGGCTCATTCCAACCCATGGCTGGACGGTCGTGTTCCTCACCGCCGGCAGCGTCGGCACCCTTCTCGGCTTGTTCCTGCTCTACGCGCTGCCGGAATCGATCCGCTGGGTTGGGCTGCATCAACCGGGTTCGGCGCGGCTACATGCGATGATTGCACGCTTCGCACCGGATCGCGGTTTCGGTCCCGAGACCGCCTTCTATCTGCATCAGCCGATGCAGGGCGAAAAGTTCCGGGTGGCTCAGCTGTTCGCCGGCAACCTTAAATGGGTAACGACGCTGCTGTGGCTCGGCTATTTCGCCGAGTCCCTTACCTTCATGACATTCCTCAGCTGGCTCGGCGTCATCCTCGAGGGCGCCGGTCTCGCGCCGCAGGAAGCATCGCTCGCCTTCTCCTACGCGGCGATCGGCGGCGTCTGTGCCTTGCTGGTGCTGTCGCGTTTTCTCGACAAGTTCGGGCCGATGGCGACGGTCATCCCAGCACTCTGCGCCGTGGCGCTGCTGATTTATCTCGGTGCCATCGCCGGCTCCTCGGCGCTCGTGGTGACGTCGGTCGCGGTGCTGGCCATGGCCTGCTGCCAGGGTACGCATAATTCCTTCAACGGCACGGTCGGCGGATTCTATCCGACGCAAATCCGTGCCAAGGGCGTCGGGTATGCCAGCGGATTCGGCCGGTTCGCGCTGGTGCTTGGCCCTGTGATCGCGGGCTTTCTGCTATCGGCGCATCTGCCGATCGCCAAACTGATGTATGTCGTCGCCGCGCCTATCTGGTCGTGTCGGTCGTCTGCTTCGGGCTGGGGCGGCTTTATCGCCAGCGGTTCGCCGCCGGTGAAGCAGCCGTCGCCGCGTTTCATGACATTCCGGCGGAGGACGGCGCAATGCCGTTGGCGACGAGACAGTAAGGACGGAAAAGGCGGCGCGGCTATTGCGCCGCATCGGCTTTCGTCTCAGGGCGCCAGCGTAGGATGGGTTTGCGTGCCGCCGCAACCTCGTCGAGACGGCGGCGCGGCGCGTTATGCGGCGCGCCGTGGAAGAAATCGGCTTCGCGGTTCGCCGCGCGCGCTGCGAGGTGGCGCATCGAGGCGATGAAGCGGTCGAGTGACGCCTTGCTTTCATTTTCGGTCGGTTCGACCAGCAGCGCGCCATGAACGACGAGCGGAAAATACATCGTCATCGGATGATAGCCTTCGTCGATCAGCGCCTTGGCGAAATCGAGCGTCGTCACGCCGGTATCGCCGAGGAAGCGATCGTCGAACAACACTTCGTGCATTGCCGCGCCGGCAAAGGACGGCGACATCACATCCTTGAGACTGGCGAGGAGATAATTTGCGTTGAGGACCGCATCGCCCGACAGCCGCGCCATGCCGTCGCCGCCATGGCTCATCATGAAAGCGAGCGCGCGGACGAACATGCCCATCTGGCCATGGAAGGCCTTGATCCGGCCCAGTGCGTGTGCCGCCTCGTCCTTCGCGTCTTCGATCAGGCGGAAGCCCTGGGCGTTATGCACCAGCCACGGCAACGGCGCATAAGGCGCTAGGCTCGCCGCCATCGCCACCGGACCGCTACCCGGTCCCCCGCCGCCATGGGGCGTCGAGAAGGTCTTGTGCAGATTGATGTGCATGCAGTCGATGCCGAGATCGCCCGGCCGCACGCGCCCGAGCAGCGCATTGAGGTTCGCGCCGTCGAGATAAAAATAAGCGCCGGCAGCATGAACCGCCTCGGCAATCTGCGGCGACTGATCCTCGAACAAACCGCAGGTGTTCGGGTTGGTCAGCATGATCGCGGCGACATCGTCACCGAGCTTTGCCTTCAGCGCCGCGAGATCGACGCGGCCGCGCGCATCGGCCGGAATCGGATCGATGGCATAACCGCACGCGGCAGCCGTCGCGGGATTGGTGCCGTGCGCGGATTCCGGCACCAGTACACGCACGCGTTTTTCGCCGCGCGCTTCGAGCGCGGCCTTGATCGCCATCATGCCGCACATTTCGCCATGCGCGCCCGCGGCGGGCGACAACGCCACCGCCGGCAGGCCGGTGATGGTCTTCAGCCAATGCGCCAGCGTGTCCATCAGTTCGAGCGCGCCCTGCACCGTCGCCATCGGCTGCAACGGATGAAGATCGGCAAAACCGGGCAGTCGCGCCATCTTTTCGTTGAGGCGCGGATTATGCTTCATCGTGCAGGAGCCGAGCGGATAGATGCCGGTATCGATCGCATAATTCTTTTGCGAAAGACGCGTGTAATGCCGCACGATCTGCGGTTCGCTCAACCCTGGCAGGCCGATCCGGCCTTCGCGGCGCAAACCGCCGAGACGATCCGTAACCTTTGGCGCATCCGGCAGATCGACGCCGCAACGCCCGGCACCGTCTTCCTCGAACAGCAATGTCTCGTCGGATTCGACGGTGCGGCCACCACCACCGGCGATGGTGAAGCCCGAAACCGCGCGGCTCCAATCATTCATGACAGCACCTCGCGCAAACCCGCTTCGAGCGCCGCCATATCGGCATCGCTGGTCAATTCGGTCGCGGCGACCAGCAGCAAGTCGGCGAAATCGGCCCGAGCCGGCAAGAGGCGGCTGACCGGCACGCCGGCGAGAATTTTGCGTTTCGCCAGTTCATCGACGACAAGCGCCGCCGGCTTCGGCAGACGCAGGGTGAATTCATTGAAGAAGCTGTCGTTAAGCATCGTGACGCCGGGAATCGCCGTCAGCCGTTCGGCGAGTTGAACCGCATGGGCGTGATTGAGTTCGGCGAGGCGTTGAAATCCGATCTCGCCCAGCAGCGCCAGATGAATCGAGAAGGCCAGCGCACAGAGGCCCGAGTTCGTGCAGATATTGCTGGTCGCCTTCTCGCGGCGGATATGCTGTTCGCGTGCCGAGAGCGTCAGCACGAAGCCGCGCCGCCCTTCGGTATCGACGGTCTGACCGGCGAGGCGCCCCGGCATCTGGCGCATGAATTTTTCGCGTGTCGCGAAAAGCCCGAGATAAGGCCCGCCGAATTCGAGCGAATTACCGAGGGACTGACCTTCCGCGACAACGATATCTGCACCCATCGCGCCCGGCGGCTTTACGAGGCCCAACGAGACGATCTCGGTCACGGCGATAACCAGCAACGCGCCGACGCTTTGGCAATGCGCGGCGAGCGGACTGTAATCCTGCACGCCGCCGAAGAAGCCGGGATTTTGCACGACGACACAGGATGTCGAAGCATCGATCGCGGCGATTAGTTCCGCGATCGCATCGGTCGGCTTCAGCACCGTCTCGAAACCGTTGAAGCGGCCGTAGGTCTCGATCGCCTGGCGATAATGCGGATGGAGATTTCCGGACACCACGGCGCGTTTCCGCCGCGTGATACGGTTGGCCATCATCACCGCCTCGGCCGCCGCGGTCGCGCCGTCATACATCGAGGCGTTGGCGACATCCATGTCGGTGATCAGCGCAACCTGGGTCTGGAATTCGAACAACGCCTGCAGCGTGCCCTGCGCGATCTCGGGCTGGTACGGCGTGTAAGACGTCAGGAATTCGCCGCGCTGAATCAACGCATCGACCGCTGCCGGAACATGATGCCGATAAGCACCCGCGCCGAGGAAGAACGGCCCCGCGCCGGCCGAGAGATTTTTCGCCGCCATCGCCGTGAAGGCGCGATCGATTTCGAGTTCGCCCTGCCCCTTTGGGAGATCGAGCGGCCGTTTCAAGCGAACGGCGGCAGGCACGTCGTTGAAGAGATCATCGACGCTGGCCGCGCCGATGACGGCAAGCATGTCGCGCCGATCGTCATCGGTCAGCGGCAGATACCGCATCAGGTCAGACTCGCCGTAAAGGCCGTATAGGCGGCCTCATCCATCAGGGCATCCAGTTCCTTGGGATCGGCAAGCTTCAGCTTGTAGAACCAACCCTCGCCGGTCGGGTCTTTATTGACCATCGCCGGATCATCGGCGAGCGCGGCATTCGTCGCGGTGACGTCACCCGTCGCCGGCGCATAGACCTCGCTGGCAGCCTTCACCGATTCGACGACGCCGGCCTCTTTGCCTTTTTCGACATGACGGCCGACCTCGGGCAGATCGACGAAAACGATGTCGCCCAATTGATCCTGCGCGAAGACCGTGATGCCGATGACGGCTGCATCGCCGTCGATGCGAATCCATTCATGTTCTTTGGTGTAGCGAACGGTGCTCATGGCTGCCCTGAGACTGGAGATGAAAAATAGCGATGCGGCACGAAGGGGAGTTTCGCGACCTGCGCCGGACGCGTCGCGCCGCGCACTTGAAGACCGAGATCGGTACCGATCTTGGCATGCGCCGTATCGACATAGCCCATGGCGATGGCGCCTTCGATCGAGGGACCGAAGCCGCCGCTGGTGACATGACCGATCACCACGCCGTCGGCATCGACGATATCGGTATGACCGCGCGCAATCTGCCGTCCCTCGGGTTTGATCCCGACGCGGCGGCGCTTCGGTCCTTCGGCCAATTCGCGTTGAATAACTGCAGCGCCTGCGAAGCCGCCTTCGGCGCGGCGGCGCGGCTGGATCGTCCAGGCGAGATTGGCTTCGATCACCGTCGTGGTTTCATCGATATCGGAGCCGTAAAGACATAGCCCAGCCTCAAGCCGCAACGTGTCGCGTGCACCGAGGCCCGCAGGGGCGACTTCAGGCTCCGCAAGAAGCCGGCGCGCCAATTGCTCGGCCATGGCGCCGGGCACCGAAATTTCATAGCCGTCTTCGCCGGTATAACCCGACCGCGTGACGATGCAGGCGATACCGTCGAGCGTCACCGCCGCCGCCGACATGAAGGCCATCGCATCGATATCAGGCGCGAGCCGCGACAGCACCGATGCGGCTTGCGGTCCTTGCAAAGCGAGCAACGCGTCCTGATCGAAATAGGTAACGGCGTCCACGCCAAGCCGATCGCGCATATGGGCAAGGTCCGCATCCTTGCAGCCCGCATTGACGACAAGGCGCAAAACATCGCCATCCTTCGCGACCATCAGATCGTCGAGAATGCCGCCCCGGTCATTGGTGAACATGGTGTAGCGAACGCGGCCGTCGGCAAGCCCGATCACATCGGCCGGAACGAGCTTTTCAAACTTAGCGGCGATATCGGGACCGGCGAGCCGCACCTGCCCCATATGCGAGACATCGAACAAAGATGCCTTGGTTCGCGTATGGAGATGTTCGGCAATGATACCGGCGGGATATTGCACCGGCATGTCATAGCCGGCGAAAGCAGTCAGCTTCGCGCCAAGACTTTGGTGCAGCGCATAAAGCGGTGTACGAGCGAGCGTATTTTCCGCCATCGAATCGCAAAGCGCCTCGTTCGATTAACGATGCGCGAAGCCTATCATTCGTGGGCAGAAAAGAACAGTCGGGTTCGACTCAGAGATGGCTCTTTTCCACATCTTCGTAGGAATAGCCAAGCGCACTTAGCCCTTCCTCGAGGTAATCCCCGAGCAAGGGTATGCCGAGCAGATAGTCGGCGGAATTGCGTTTATGTCTTTCATCCGCGAGGGCCCGGGCTTCGTCCAATTCCGACGCATCGAAATCGCCGCGACCGATCCATACCATCGCGATCAGGTCGATGACCTCGTCCTCATCGAGCGATGAAATCGCGCCGCGCAATTCTTCTTCCGTCGCATCGCCGGCATAGTCACTAAGAATACTGCTTTCGCCATCATCGGACGCGTTCGATCCCGGCTGCGGCTCGACCGGATCGACCTTTACGTCAAACTCGCGCGCCTTGATGATGATGAACCCGACCTTTTCGACCGCGATATTGAGTTCGACGCTGTCGGTGCCTTCATCGATCGTCCGCATGGGAAGTCTCCTCGCAACGGGGCGTGCGAGTCAAACGTCCAACCAATGAGATTGTTGCACCGGAAAATCAGCGGTCATTGCGAGTCCATTCTTGAAGAAGGGGCTCGCAATGACAAAGAATTTAGACTTTCTTCGCGGCCAACTTTTTTGCCGATTCGGCGAGGAAGTCCGACAGACGCTTGCGCAGCGTAGCAGCTTGTTCCGGGGTCCAGTCGCGGAAGCCGCGGCCGTTCGCCATGCCGAGTTCGCCCTTCGCGACTTTATCGACCAGATACGGATGCGGGCCGGGGGTGCGATCAAGATCGGCGATCAGCGTCTTATGAATGTCGAGCGTCAGGTTGAGCCCGACAAGATCGGATTGTTCCAGCGGGCCGCAGACGGCCATACGCGCGCCGAATCCTTCCTTCACCACCGTATCGAGCGTTTCCGCATCGCATACGCCGTCGGCAACGAGCGCGATCGCTTCGCGCTTCAGCGCATGCTGCAAGCGATTGCCGATGAAGCCGGGAATGTCTTTCCGGACATGGACCGGTGATTTACCGACCGCCTTCAGCAAGGCAATCGTCGCCTCGACCGTCGCCAGCGACGTCTCGGTCGATTGCACGACCTCGACCAGCGGAATGAGATGCGGCGGGTTCCAGTAATGCGTGCCGACGACGCGCGATTGATCCGCAACCTGCGCACCGATCTGACCGATCGGAATCGCCGAGGTGTTGGTGCAGAGGATCGCGGTCGGCTTGGTCTTCTCACCGAGATTCTTGAAGATCGCCTGCTTCACTTCGAGCTTTTCCGGCCCGGCTTCGAAGACGAAATCGGCGTCTTTCACCGCTTCAGCGAAATCGGCGTGGAAGCTGACATTATCGAGACAAGCCGGGTCTTGTGCCAGCAAGGTGCAGATCGCGGTCATCTTGCCCTTGGCCGCGCCGAGGATGTCGGCATTGGGATCGTGCAGCGCGACCTTGTGGCCGGCGGCTGCGAAAATCTGGCCGATGCCATGGCCCATCAGGCCGGCGCCGATAACGGCGATCTTTGCGCTCATGAAAATGCCTCGTGACGTTAACCGGGGTTAGAAACGACGAAGCAACCCAGTCGGAAAACGGGGTTGCTTCGGTAGGCTTAGCAATAACGAAAACGATCAGCCGGCGGTGAAGCCGCCATCGACATAGATGACCTGACCGGTGCAGAAGTCCGACGCCGGCGCGAGCAGATAAAGCGCCATGCCCATCAGATCTTCGACTTCGGCCAGACGGCCCAACGGAATACGCGAGAGCGAGCGGGCGCGCGTCGCCTGGCCCAATTCGTCGTCGCTATACATCCAGGCCGTCAGCTTCGAGCGGAAGACGGTCGGGCCGATCGAATTGACGGTGATGCCGTGCTTGGCCCATTCGGTTGCGAGCACGCGAGTCAGCGCATCGGTCGCGCCCTTCGAGGCGCAATAGCCGGTATAGCCCGAGATGTTGCCGTGGCGTCCGCGCACGGACGACATCATCAGCATCTTGCCTTTGATCTTCTGGGCGAGCCAGTAGGTGCCGACCGCCTTGGCCATCAGATATTCGCCACGGACATTCGCGTCCATGACGTTCTGCCATTCCTCGTAGCTCTGCTCGTGAATGAAGCCGGCCTTGTTGTAGCCGGACGCCACGATGAGCTGATCAACCTTGCCGTAGGCATCGAGCCCGGTCTTCAACATCGCTTCGGCGTCTTCCAGCGTGTCGGGACGGCGATAGACGACCTGGACCTTGCCGCCGAGGCTTTTGACTTCCGCGACGACTTCGTCGAGTTCGGCCTTCGAACCCGAGGCGAGGGTCAGATCGACGCCCAACGACGCGAGCATGAGCGCGCAGCCGCGGCCGAACGCACCCGACGCGCCGGTGATGACCGCGGACTTGCCGCGGACATCGAACATGCTGAGTGGATTTTTGAGCGTATCGGAAATCATGGCGCGACCTTCGCGTTGGAAACGATCACCAGCATGGTGGCCACGCTGTTGCTGCGATTTTCGACGAAGCGCATTTCCTTCGGGGCGATATGCACCGAATCGAACGCACCCAGTACCGCCGTACCTTGGTCGGTGACGACGGTCACTTCACCCTCGATCACGAAATAGACGCGCTCGAAATCCGAGGCGCTTTTTTCGGCCTTGCCGCCGGGCAGGTAATGCGAGATGCCGCACCAGAAGGTACTGGTCTTGGTCGCCTCGGCGCCCTGCAGACGCAGGGCGCTGACGTCGAAGTGATTCGCGGCTTCGTAGCGTTTCGCTTCTTTGAACTTCGTGACCTGCATCGCCGGACCTTATTCCTTTTCGAAGCGGAACTTCTGCTGCGGATCGACGACCGCGACGATGCGGATGCCGCAGCCTTCGCCCTCGGGCCAACGCCAGGGGAAGCACATGAAGGTGCAGCGCTTGCCGGTGACTTTGTCGAGATCGCCGTTGACGTTCTCGATGCCCGGAATGCCGTTGCCCATCAGCACTTTGTGCGAGGGTTCCCACAGCGGGAAGTCTTCGAGGATATGACGGCCGGTCTCGGCGAAATATTCATCGTCGAGATGCGGCTGGGCCGGGCCGGGGCCGTGCGGCGCGAGGAACGTGCCGAGCGGATGATCGAGCGCCTGAACATCGACGCCGACGAGCTTCACCTTCTTCGCGACCAGCCATTCGGCGGCGGGCTTATAAAGGCCCGGCGAATAAGCGAAGTAATCCGGATTGTCGCCCCACAGGCGATGCGCGCCGGTGTTGATCATGACGATGTCGCCCGGCATGATTTTCGGCGTGGCTTTTTCCAGATCCTCGGGGGTGATGACGCCCCACTTGCCCTTCGGGATCGACACCGCGACGCCGGTGCCCATGAAGCGCCAGCTTTCGTAATCGGTGATGAAAGGCGTGTTTTCGAGAACGTGGATCGGCGCGTCCATATGCGTGCCGCGGTGCATGATGCCTTCGTATTCGAGCACCTGGACGCCGTCCTTCGCGTGAAATTCCTTCACGCGGATATTCATGTTCGCCTTGGAAGGCCATTGCGGCATTCCATGCACCCACTCGGTGCTGAGGTTATAAAATTCGAGGCCTTTGGTATCGGTCTTTGGCATGAAGCTCACCGGTTCCGTATGTCTGTCTTGATTAGCTGACGACGCGTTCGCCCGATTCGAGGCGGTAGTCGCCCTTCGAATCGAACATGGCCATCAGGCGAATGACGCAAGCGTCGCCGTCTTTCCACAGCCAGGGATAGGCGTGGAAGGTCGTGCGCTTACCGTTCACCGAATCGACGTCGCCGCCGACATTCTCGATCGTCGGGATACCCGCGGCCAGCAGCGTCTTATGCGCCACGTTCCATTCTGGGAAATCCTTCTTCGCGTCGCGGCCGGTGACTTCTTTGTAGTGTCCGGGCAGTTCGCGGATCTGCGGACCATTGCGGTGCGGCCCGAGCGAGGTCGCCAGCGGATGATCGATCGTCGCGGTGTCCAGACCGACGAGCTTCACCTTTTTCGCGACGAGCCATTGGGCCGCTTCTTTCGAAAGGCCCGGCGCATGGCCGAAATATTCCTGGCTGTCGGCATAACGGTGATGCCAGCCGGTGTTGATGATGACGATATCGTCTTCCTCGATCGCCGGGGTCGCCTTTTCGAGATCGGCAACGGTGATCACTTCCCACTTTTTCTTGGGGAGGTTCAACACAACGCCGCTGCCGAAGAAGCGGTCCATCGCGATGCTGCCGACGCCCTTGGCGCCCGGAATCAGATGGATCGGGGCGTTCACATGCGTCGAGACATGCATGGTGGCGGTGAATTTCTGGGTCATCACGCCGTGCTTCGCGTGATAGGTGATGCGTTCGAGCTTCACATCTTCGTAGCCGGGGAAGGTCGGCGCGTTGTAGCCCCAGGGGTGGCTCAACTCATACATCTTCAATCCCGTTACCGGGTCGATAATAGCAGTCATGCGAATTTTCCCGCAGATTAGGGGCTGTGCAAAAGCGTGGGCAGTGTAACAAAACGGCCCGCGATGGGAAGCCCCGCCGCCCCAGACGGGACAGCCCTCCTTACGTAAAACCCCGTATTGACTCGTAAAATTGGATTTTGGCAGCCGCCCTCGACAGGAGACGGCGGAAACCGCTATGCCGGGGCGATCGGTCTAAAAAATCCGGGAGGAGTGAAAAATGAAGATAGCAACCTATACGCGCGGTGGCGCCAAGAGCTACGGCGTGGTCGCCGCGGACGGCATCGTCGATCTGGGCAAGCGCATCGGCACGAAATATCCGAGCCTGTTGTCGCTGTTGGAGCAGAACGGTCTCGACGAGGCGCGCCGCGCCGTCGAGGGCCAGAAGCCCGATTTCGCCGAGAGCGAGATCACCTACCTGCCGCTGATCCCGGACCGCATCAACATCTATTGCACCGGCCTCAACTATAAAGAGCATATCGAAGAGACCAAGCTGGACGCGCCGAAATTCCCGCGCCTCTTCATGAAGCTCGATGAATCACTGGTCGGCCATAACGTGCCGATGATCCGCCCCCAGGCCTCGACCGAATTCGATTTCGAAGCCGAGTTGATGGTCGTGATCGGCAAGGAAGCCCGCCATGTCAGCGAGGCCGACGCGATGAACTATGTCGCCGGCTACACGATCTTCAATGACGGCTCGATCCGCGACTTCCAGAAGCGCACGACCGACCAGGGCAAGAACTTCTTCCAGTCGAGCTCGCTTGGCCCCTACATGGTGACCATGGACGAAGTGCCGAAGAACCCGACCGACATGACGCTGATCGCGCGCCTCAACGGCAAGGTCGAGCAATCGACCACCTGCGGCAACATGATCTTCCCAGTCCCGGTGCTGCTGTCGTACTTCTCGAAGATCAGCCGCCTGCGTCCCGGCGACATGATCGCCACCGGCACCTGCGGCCGCGTCTCCTACAGCGACAAGCAGTTCATGAAACACGGCGACACGATCGAAATCGAAATCGGCGGCATCGGCAAGCTGGTCAACCCGATCGTCGACGAGAAGCTGTAACCGCAAAGCTTCTTTCTCGAAATGAAAATGCCCGGAGCGATCCGGGCATTTTTTGTTTTTGCAGTCCGTGTTTCTTAGTGATTCCCGAGCCGCAGATATTTCTCCGCATTGCCGTGGGCGAACTTTTCCATGTCGGCCGGTGAGATCGGCAGGTGATGCAGGAAGTCCATGCCGGCCTTGTTCGATTCAAACGGCCAGTCGATCGAGAACATCATGTTGTCGATGCCGACGGTCGTCAGCGCGCAAAGGAACGACGGGATCGAGAAATTGCCGCTGCAGGTGATCAGCAGATTCTCGAGCAGATATTCTTTCGGGCTTTTCTTGAGGCCGCGCTTCTTGGCCGAGAATTGCGCGTGATCGTTGAGGCGGTGAATCCAATAGGGCAATCCCTCGCCCATATGGCCGAGGATGAATTTCAAATTCGGATAAGCGTCGAACACGCCCGAGAAGATGATGCGCAGGAAATGCGTCGCCGTATCCATCGAATAGCCCCAGGCGGCGAAGGCGAGATCTTCATAGCCCTCGAAATAGGCCTTCATCGCCGCTTCCGACGGGTTGCGCGGGTGGAGATAGATCGGCACGTCGAGCGAAGCCGCCGCTTCGAAGATCGGCCAATATTTCTTGGCGTCGAGGAATTCGCCGTCGTGATGGCCGTTGATCATCGTGCCGACGAAGCCGTTCTTGACGCAGCGTTCCAATTCCTTGACCGAGGCGGCGACATCCGCCGTCGGCAGCGCGGCGAGCGCGGCAAAGCGCGTCGGATGACGCTTGCAGGCTTCGTGCATGCGATCGTTGGCGTCGATCGAGACGGCGATGCCGGTCTTGGCGTCGAAGCCCTGCGGACCTGGCGCGACCAGCGACAGGATCTGCATATCGACGCCATGTTCGTCCATGAATTTGATGCGCGAATTTTCGAGATCGAGCAATTCGGTCGGCATGTCGTGGCCGAGATAGCGTGAACGATCGACCAGTACCGCAGCACGACGCAGATGCGGCGGCACCGCCTCGTTGCCCATAACCGTCGCCATATGTTCTTCGAGCGCGATGACTTTCACGAAATCCTCCCAGCAAAAACCGATCTTCGATTGGAGCGGAGATTGCCGTCTGGCTTCTCTCTTCGCAATTCAATAATTTAACGCCCACCAAAACCAAAACGGCATACCGAAGAAAAAACAAGGGAGCGATACCGCCATGATCCTGCAACCCGAGGCGCTGACCGAATTCGCCGCCGCGATCATCGAGGCAGCCGGCAGCCAACGCGCCGAAGCGTTGGAAGTCGCGCGTCACCTGGTCGAGGCCAACCTAAAAGGCCACGACAGCCACGGCGTCGGCATGATCCCGACCTATACCACCAACGTGACGACGGGACGGCTTCACCCCAATAAGCACGCCGAGAAGATTTCCGAAATGGGATCGATCGCCGTGTTCGACGGCGGCATGGGTTACGGCCAGGTGATCGCGCGCGAGGCGACGGAATGGGCCATCGCCAAGACGCAGGAAACCGGCCTCGCCATGTTCGCCATCCGCAACACGCACCACGTCGCGCGCGTCGGCGCTTACGGCGAGCAGGCGGCGGCGGCAGGCTTC
Source organism: uncultured Rhodospirillales bacterium (assembly GCA_903822185.1). Classification (GTDB taxonomy): domain Bacteria; phylum Pseudomonadota; class Alphaproteobacteria; order ATCC43930; family CGMCC-115725; genus CAIKMD01. The sequence goes on from CAIJOA010000048.1 coordinate 168,263, forward strand.
GTCTCGATCCATTTCGTCAATGTGTTGATCGCACCGGGCCGCACCGCGCCGTTCGGCGGCACCACCGGCCGCTTCGGCACCGATCCGATCTGCATCACGTTCCCGGGGAATCTAGGTGGAGGCAAGAAGGACGCACCGCCAGTCGTCCTCGATTTCGCCACCAGCCGCGTCGCCGCCGGCAAGCTGCGCGTCGCGATGAACGAGGACAAGCAGATGCAGCCCGGCGTCTTGATCGATGCCGAAGGCCATGACGCGACCGACCCGAATGTTTTTTATAAAAAGAACGGCGCGATGCTGCCCTTCGGCGAGCATAAGGGATCGGGGCTCGCCCTCGTCTGCGAGCTGATGGCCGGCGTCCTGACCGGCGGCGGCGTGATGCAGGGCAACATGACCAACCACGGCGTCAAGAACGGCATGTTCACGATCATGCTGGACCCGGCGAAGTTCGGCGATACCGGCTGGATGTCGAACGAGATGCAGACCCTGCTGGATTGGGTGAAATCGTCGAAGCCGCGCCCCGGCGTCGAAGAGGTGCTGGTCGCCGGCGAGCCCGAGCGCAAATCACGCGACAAGCGGCTTAAGACAGGCATTCCCGTCGATACCACCACCTGGGGCGAGCTGGTCGCCGCGGCAAAGGCGGCCGGCGTACCAGCGGCAAAGATCCCGACCGAAGCCTAGGACTCCGCGCCGGCAGTTCTGATACGATGGAGCCCTGACCGACCGGTGAAGGTGGGGGCTCCATGTATTTTGATTCTCGCTTGTGGCAATTGACGCGCGGCCTGCGCAGTCGAATTGCGGGGAACGTCCTCATCGGATTGCTGGCTTCGTTGGTCGGCATTACCCGTTTTGTCCTTCTCGGCCTGCTGATCGCGAAAGTCTTCCAGGGCGCGCCCTTCGCGGGACTCTGGCCGCTGGCTGTGGCCGTCGCCTTCGCGGTGCTGTTGCGCGGCGCGATGGAACACACACGGACAAGTGTGGCCAACAGCACGGCGGCGCGCGTCCAGCAAGTGCTGCGCGGCAAGCTGTACGACAAGATCACCGCCCTGGGTCCGGCCTGGTTCGCGGGCGAGCGCACCGGCGGCCATGTCCAATCGATCGTCGATGGCGTCGAGCAGCTTCAGGTTTTCTTCGGCCGTTACGTGCCGCAGATGACGGTCGCGGCGCTAACGCCGCTGCTGATCTTCGCCTTTATCGCCTATTGGGACGTGCCGGTCGCCCTGGTGATGCTGGGCTTTGCGTTGTTCGGGCTTTGCGCGCCGTGGGTGTTCGTCAAACTGGACCGGCAGGCAAGCCGTGGCCGCCAAGTTGCGTTCCGCGCCTTCAGCGCCGAATTCCTCGACGCCATCCAAGGCCTCGGCACGCTCAAGGCCTTCGGGCAAAGCGAATCCTACGGCAAACAGCTCGCCGACAAGGCACGTAAGCTATCGAACACGACGATGTGGCTGACCACCACCGGCCTGATGACGCGCGGCGTCATCGACGTCGCCATCGCGCTGGGCGCGGCGGCGGCATTGGCGCTGGGTGCTTATCGCGTGACGCACGATCTGATGAGCCTGCAGGCGCTGATCATCGTCCTGATGGCCGGCACCGAAATCTTCCGCCCGCTGCGCGATTTCCGCGCGGTCATTCATGAAGGCATGGTCGGACAGGCCGCCGGCATCGCGATCAATGAATTGCTGGCCACGCCGGTCGCCATGCCCGCGAGCAAAGGCGATGTCCTGCCGCGCGTCGCCCCGACGCTGAGCTTCGACAATGTACGTTTTGCCTATCCGGGCGGTCGCGGCATCGCGCTCGACGGCATGTCGTTCGAACTGGCCGCCGGCGAGCGCATCGGCGTCGTCGGCACCAGCGGTTCTGGTAAATCGACGCTCGCGCGTTTGCTGCTGCGGCTCTACGACCCGCAAAGCGGCACAGTGCGGCTGGGCGGCACCGACCTGACCGCGATCGACCCGGAGCAGTTGCGGGCGCAGATCGCGGTGGTGCAGCAGGACACCTATCTTTTCCACGGCACCGTCGAAGATAATATTCGCCTCGGCAAACAGGACGCGACGCGCGCCGAGATCGAAGCCGCCGCCCGTGCCGCCGACGCGCACGACTTCATCATGGGTCTGCCGCAAGGCTATGGCGCGATGATCGGCGAGCGCGGTGCGCGTTTGTCCGGTGGACAGCGGCAACGTATCGCCATCGCGCGCGCGCTGTTGCGTGACGCACCGATCCTCATCCTCGACGAAGCCTTGTCGTCGGTCGATGCCGAAACCGAAACGACGATCCAGCGCGCGCTCGACCGTTTGATGGCCGGACGTACCACGCTGATCCTTGCCCACCGCCTGTCGAGCGTGATCGGCGCCGACCGCATCCTGGTCGTTGAACAGGGCCGCATCGTCGAAAGCGGCACGCACGACATGCTGATCGCGCAGAACGGACCCTATCGCCGCTTGATGGGCGTGCAGGCCGACGAGCGCGCGGGCGCGAACCAGGCGGCATCGGAACGCGCGATGGAAAAGGCGCTGGCCGATGCGCCGGACGTCGAAGCCGATGGCGAAGCGGACGATTCGATCCTGCGTGTCGATAAACTGCCCTGGGGCCAGACGCTCGGCTGGCTGCTGCGGATGATCGCGTCTTGGTGGCGGCAGCTGAGCATCACGATGGGCGCCGGCATCGGCCGCGTCGCCACCTTCATCAGCGTCGGCATCTTCTCCTCGCTCGCCGTCGCGGCGGTGAAGCATGGCGGCGATTACGCGACGCCTTTGATGATCCTGCTGATCGTCGCGCCGGTGTCGGGATTCCTCGCCTGGTGCGAGGCATGGCTGGCGCATGACATGGCCTATCGCCTTCTCGCCGAGATGCGAATCGATCTTTTCGCCAAGCTCGATTCGCTTGCCCCGGCTTATCTGCTGCGCCGCCGCTCGGGCGATCTCGTCGCGCTGGCGACGCAGGATATCGAGACGGTCGAATCCTTCTTTGCCCATACCGTCACGCCCGCGGTCGTCGCGGTCGTGATCCCGACCAGTGTGCTTGCAACCCTCGCCTATTTCGCCTGGCCGACGGCGCTCGTGCTGCTGCCGTTCCTCCTCTATGTCGGCCTCACGCCGATCTTCCTGCGCCGCCGTGTCGATCGGTTGGGCGCCGCGGCGCGTGAAGGGCTGGGCCGGATGACGGCGCATGTCACCGACACGATTCAAGGTCTGTCCGAATTGGTCGCGTTCCAGGCGACCGGCCATCGCCGCGACGACTTCATGCGCATCACCGGCGACTATCACAAGCTGCGCCTGACGCTGCTGAGCGATCTCTCGAAGCAATCGGCGCTGCTGGATGTCGCAACGGGGCTCGGCGGGCTTTGTGTCGCCGTCACCGGCGCTTATGTCGCGACGCTCGGCAAGCTCGACCCGACGATGCTGCCGCTGCTGACCTTGCTGTCGGTTGCGGCCTTCCTGCCGGTGTCCGAAATCGCTTATGCCAGCCGTCAATTGGCCGACACCTTCGCCTCGGCCCATCGCCTGCGCAAAGTGCATGACGAGCCGCCGCCGGTCGTCGATGGTCCGTTGACGCCTGCCGCACCCACCGTCGGCGGCGCGACGATCCAACTCGACAAGGTCGGCTTCACCTATCCGACGCGGCAACGCCCGGCGTTGAGCGAAGTCAGCCTGACGGTCGCGGCCGGCACGACCCTCGCCTTGGTCGGTCCGTCGGGATCGGGCAAATCGACGCTCGCCAATCTGCTGCTGCGTTTTTGGGACCCCGCCACCGGCAGCATCAGCCTGGACGGCACGGATCTGCGCCGCTATCGGCTCGACCATCTGCGCGGTCGTATCGCGTTGGTGGCGCAGGATACCTATCTGTTCAACGACACGCTGCGCGCCAATGTGAAGCTGGCGCGGCCCGAGGCGAGCGACACGGAGATTCAAACGGCGATCGAGCGCGCCGCCTTGTCCGACTTCGTCGCGAAGCTGCCCGAAGGACTCGACACGAAAGTCGGCGAGCGCGGCATGCAGCTATCGGGCGGACAGCGGCAGCGCATCGCCATCGCGCGTGCGTTCCTCAAAAACGCGCCGGTGCTGATCCTTGATGAGGCAACCTCGCATCTCGACACGGTCAGCGAGGCGCAGGTGCATCAGGCCCTCGACGCCTTGATGAAGGAACGCACCACCATCGTCATCGCGCATCGCCTCTCGACCATCCGCAACGCCGCGACGATCGCGGTGCTGGATCAAGGCCGCCTCGTGGAATCCGGCACGCATCAATCGCTGCTGGCTGAGGGCGGGCTTTATGCCGAACTGATCGATCACCAGATGGGGCTTAGCCGCGCGGCGGAGTAAGCGCCGCGCCCAGCGCATCGTACCAACGCGTCTGATCGGCCGGCGTGAAATGCGCATTGGCCGGGCTGGGATTTGGCACGACGAACAGCCTCGTCTTGCCGACCAGCAAATTCTGCAAACCCAAAACGACGTCGGGGGCATCCGGTGCGAGCACGCGCTGGATCGGCCGGAATACGGTCACGCCGTGAAAACAGGCGACCTGCGGCTTATAGCGCTTCAGTTTTTCGACAAGCCCATCGACACCGGCGACGAATTCCGCACGCGACAGATCGGCTGCCTTGGCCGTCGGACGCTTCACCAAATCGGTAAAACCGAAACCGTGATCGAGCATCGCGCGATCGTTCGTCGGCCCCAGCAGATCGACGCCTAACGCTTGCCGCGCCGGCAGACTGATCACCGAGCGCGAAAAGGCCGGCCAGAAGCGATTGGTGCGGCGCGCGAAGTAATGTCCGATCGCCGCCGAAGGTAACGACGGATTGATGCCGACGAACAGCACATCGAGGCCCGGCCGCACCAGATCCGGCAATGTCTTCAAGGTTTCGACCATCGCCCCATCCTGCCACAAATTATCGCTAAGTGCTTGCACGTGATGGACCGGACTCGCTTATGATGGGGTCATGTCAGCGACCGAAAAACTTGCCAAGCTTCTCGCCGAATCGCGCAATGCCGTCATCTTTACCGGGGCGGGTATCTCCACCGAATCGGGCATTCCCGATTTCCGCAGTCCCGGCGGCGTCTGGAGCCGGATGAAGCCCATCTATTATCAGGACTTCATCGCCAGTGAAGATGCTCGTCGCGAGGCCTGGGACCGGACTTTCTCGGGGGTGATGCGCTGGACTGGCGCGTCCCCCAACGCCGGTCATTACGCGGTGGCGCGGCTGGTTGCGCGCGGCAAGGTTTCGGCGATCATCACCCAGAATATCGACAATCTGCATCAAGACTCCGGCGTGCCCGCCAGCCAGATCGTCGAGCTGCACGGCAATGCCAGCTATGCCACCTGCCTCGATTGCGGATTGCGGCACGAGCTGGATGTCTTGAAGCAAAGCTTTCTCGGCCGCGGCGAGATCCCGGTATGCCGCGACTGCGGCGGGCTCGTCAAAACGGCGACGATCTCGTTCGGCCAAGCGATGCCTCAAGGGCCGATGGAACGGGCGCAAGAAGCGACGCTCGCCTGCGATCTGTTCATCGTGTTGGGTTCGTCGCTGGTGGTATATCCGGCGGCGGGATTTCCGCTGTTGGCGAAACAGAACGACGCTCGGTTGGTGATCGTCAATCGTGAAGCGACCGAGCAAGACGATTACGCCGATCTCGTCATTCACGACTCGATCGGCGCGACTCTCGCCGCCGTTGTCCCGGTCGACTAACTTTTCACGTCATTGCGAGCGCAGCGAAGCAATTCAGTGTGCAGTACGACTGGATTGCTTCGTCGCTAACGCTCCTCGCAATGACGAAAGAATTTAGTTCGGGCGATAAACCCGCGGCTGATCCGCGACGATCGGATTGCGCAGCACGCCCAGCCCAGTGATCTCGACCTCGACCTTGTCGCCTGGTTTCATATTCACCTGACCCAGGATCTTATGCCGTCCGGACGGGGCGAGAGTCTCGCCGGGATGCGGCGGCAGGGCGCCCGGCGTGCCCATGGCGATGACGTCGCCCGGCCGCAGCGTATAACCGGCCGAGAGATATTCGATCAACCGTTCGACGGGGAACAGCATGTCGTTAAGCGGCGCGTTCTGGCGTTCGATGCCGTTGAGCCGCGTGATGACCCGCTGCGCCTTCGGATCGCCGAATTCGTCGTTGGTCATCATCCAGGGGCCGATGCTGCCCGATTCCTCGAAATTCTTGCCGAGACCGAAATTGCGGTTATGGCGTTGATATTCGCGCACCGAGCCTTCGTTGAAGCAGGAGAAGCCGGCGATGTGGTCGAAGGCTTTCTCGATCGGGATGTGGCGGCCGCCTTTGCCGATGATCACCGCCAGTTCACCCTCGTAATCGAATTCCTTGGCGACTTCCGGCGGGGGGCATAGCAGCGGATGACCATCGCCGACCATCGAGGCTGGCGTGCGGATGAACAGATGCGGGAATTCGCGCGACGTGGTGAGGCCGGTTTCCTCGATATGCGTTTTGAAGTTGAGCGCCAAAGCCCAGGTCACATGCGGGTTGCCGATCAGCGGCAACAGCTTCACGTCTTTCAAGGCATGCGTGCCGGTCTTGCCGGCGGTGGCATCGCGCACGCAGGCAAGACCTTCGGGCATTTCGAGAATCGCGCGCAACGTGTGCGGCAGTTGCGGTGCTGCCTCGTCCAGCGCGACGAAGTGATCGTCGCCGGTCATGACGCCGACATGATCCGCGCCGCCAGCCGAATAGGAAATGATGCGCATTTATTTGCCCGCCCGATTGATCCCCGTTGGCGTAAGACTAACGCCAATTTCCGGGCGGCGACACAGCCTCATTTGATCCCAAAACCGTCATAGTCTTGGACGATTCGAGGCCCATCTCTCGCCTAGTCCCCAGCATGAGGAGAATCGGCCATGGATAAAGATCGCATCGAAGGTTCGGCGAAACAGGCGGCCGGCGGCATCAAAGCCGGTGTCGGCAAGGTCCTCGGCGACAAGAAGCTTGAAACCGAAGGTCATGCGGAAAAGGCCGAAGGAAAAATTCAAAACGCCGTCGGCGGGCTGAAAGATAAAGCCCGCGAACTGGCGGGGCAAAAATAATGATTTATGCGCAGGACCCCGGTATGCCCCAGCCGCCGGGCAATCCAACCCCGGTGATGCCCGACCCCGAGATTCCGCCGCCGATGGAAGAACCGCCGCGGCCGATCCCGTCGCCGCCAATCGACGTGCCGCCCAACCCCGTAAAGAGCTAGCCGGGATCGACGGCGTGGCGCTTGAGATTCTCAAGCGCGCAATAAGCCAACGCGCCTTCGTGGGTCGCGCGCAGGACAACCCCCGGCGCGCGATCCGCCTGAAAGGCTTCCTGCCAACGCGGCGCGCAGAGGCACCAGCGATCGCCCGGATTTAAGCCAGGAAATTCATATTGCGGCATCGGCGTCGAAAGGTCGTTGCCGGCGGCTTTCGAGAAAGCCAAAAATTCTTCGGTTAGCACGACACAAACGGTATGGCTGCCGACATCGTCCCACGAGGTATCGCAGCAGCCATTGCGGAAAAATCCGGTGACGGGTTTGAAGGAACAGCTTTCCAGCGGGCCGCCCAGCACATTGCGCGACGGCCGGCGGCCCCCGCGATCATAACCCGCATCCAATGGCATAACGATTTTCTCCGTCTAAGCGCGCTGCATAATAGCGCACAGCCGGAACGGAAAAGAACCGCCTTAAAGCCCAGCGCCGACAGCGATGGCTTGAGCCTTCGACGGCGTACGCGTCCGGCGGCGTGGCTTCTGTTGCTGCTTCAGCCGCGCCTGCAACATTGCCAACACGGCTGCTTCTTCGGGCTCAAGCCCGGCCAGATCGTCGCGCAACGTCGTTTCGACCTCGGCTTGAATGGCCGCAACGAGACTGCCATCGAGATAAGAGTTCATCACCTCGGGATGGATATAACATTTGCGGCAGATCGTCGGCGTGTTGCCGAGCCGCGCCGAGACGCGCTCGATCGCCGCGCGCAGATTGCGTTTTGCCTGCGCCGCGCTGTCGAACGTCTCGACTTCCTTCAGCGCCAGCGCCGCCAGCAACGTGCCGGCCCAAGTGCGAAAATCCTTGGCGGTGATTTCCTCGGCGGTGATTTCTTTCAGATAGGCGTTCACATCGTTCGAGGTGACGTCCTGATATGTGCCATCCTCGTCGATATATTGCAGCAATTCCTGGCCCGGCAATTCCTGGCACGCCTTGATGATCTTGGCGACACGCCGGTCCTTCACCTTAAGCGACCATTGCTTGCCGCTTTTACCGGTAAAGCGGAACCGGACTTCCGAGCCCTCGACCTCGACATGACGGTTCTGCAGCGTCGTCAGGCCGTAGCTTTTATTCTCTTTGGCGTAATCGTCGTTGCCGACGCGGATCAGCGTCGTCTCTAACAGATGCACCACCGTTGCCAGCACCTTGGCGCGCGGCAGACCCCGCAGCGCCATATCGGCGCGTACTTTGGCCCGAATGATCGGCAGCACATGAGCGAAGGCGATCACATGATCGTATTTGGTGCTTTCGCGGATTTCGCGAAAGCGCGGGTGATAGCGATATTGCTTGCGGCCTTTGGCATCGCGGCCCGTCGCCTGGATATGGCCGTCCGCCCGCGCGCAAATCCACACATCGGCCCAAGCGGGCGGAATGACCAACGAACGAATGCGTTTCAGCACATCCTTGTCGGCCAGCTTCGTCCCGTCGGGCTTGCGATAGGTGAAGCCGGTGCCGGATTTCCGCCGGCTGATACCGGGTCGATCATCCGTGACGTAACGGAGCCCGACCGAATCGGCCGCATCCCGGGGATCGACGATGGTTTGAATATCTTCCACGCGCGAATAACAGCCATGGCGTCACGCTCGTTCCATCACGCCAACGCGGCAGATTTTACCGGCAGCGGCAGAAACGACCGGCAAGCTTTGCCGGTGTCCGCCGCAAAGCCTGCAAATCCGCGCCGCATTGCTGGCACGGCGCTTGCGATAGGCAAAGGTGGAAACTTGGGCGAATGAGGTCGAGCATGTCAGCCGGTGGCATTACGAGTATGGCGAGCACGCTGTTGCAGCCGACGCAGCAGGCGACATCGCCCATGACGCACAAGCACCATCATAAAGGTGCCGCAGCCCAGACCGATCCTTTCGCGGCGCTGCTCGGCAAGACTGCCAGTACGGGCACCAACACCACCGGCCAAAGCAGCACCGCGTCGCAGACGCAGAGCAGCGGCGCGGCCAGCATGTTCGATCTGTTGGTATGACCTTCAAGCCGCTGATCGCCGGCATTTTTCTGACGACAGCATCGTTGCTACCGGCGGCGCATGCGGAGTTTTATAAACTCGACGGCCGTTATCAATGTATCGGCAAGGCAAATACGGTTTGCGGCGACGCCGCGCGATCCTATCGGCCCGCGCCCGAAATCACGGCGCCAGTCGTGGCGACACTGGAAGATATCCGTCCGGGCGCACCGCCCGTTACCATTCCACTGACCGCAACGCCGCGACCGGCGCGCAATCCCTTCTATGACCTGGCGCAACGCATGCGTGCCGGTCGTCCCTTGCCCGGCGATATCGAGACGCTGCGTGTTGCGGTCAAAGCCAATGATGCCTCCGCCGCGGAGCTGCTTGCCTGGTGCGACCTGACCGGGACCGGCACGGCGCGCAATCCGATCGAGGCTTATATTTTATACGGTGTCGCGGCGCTGAACGGCGTGCCGCGCGCCTCACACAATCAATCGATCATCTATGATACGGTGCTCAATCCAGAGCAGCGGCAGCAATTGCTGAATATCCGCAACAGCGATCCGGCGATGGTTCGGATTTTCGACGGCCGTTAGCTAGTTCCGGCGGCGTCCGGAAAAGACCGCGAAATCGCTTTCATGCGTGGTCATGCCTTTTTCGATCATCGCCCGCATCAAATTGTCGCCAAGCTTGCCGGCACCCGCCAGCACGTCGGGCGGCGTCCCGAAAATCGACGCCAGCAAACCCGTGCGCAATTCGGGCTTTGCCGATTCGAAAACTTCGCGGCATTTGACGATCGATAATTGTTCGACGAGCCCGCCGTCGCCCGCGTCGGTCAGGCTGCGCGCTGCGATCGTGAAGGCGACGAAATCGAGCATGCCGGGACGCAGCCCCTCTATCTTTGCCAACACTTGCTCGGCGGCGGCGCGATCGACCTTCGGTGCCGTGCCGGTATAGGCCCGCGACGCTTTCAATTTTTCATAGAGAAGTCCGGTGCGATGGCTCGGCTTCGCATTCCATTCCGCCTCGGTCATCAGTGATGCTTCGGCAAATTCGGTTTCCGCGCCGCTATCGGTCGAGCAATAAACAACCCCGTCATCGACCTCATCGACGACATAGCTGCGGCCATTCTGCGTATAAGCGAGTGCGCCGCGCCGAAATTTGGATGCCATCGAAATCCTCTCTGCGAGCGGTGTTACGGTGCCAGCGCCCCGTCCGCTGCGGCATCCCATCTTTGTGACGGCTGGTCGGTGAATTGCAAGGCCGCGAGGCGCGCATAAAGCCCGCCGGCCTGAATAAGCTCGCGGTGATGCCCTTGAGCAACAACTCGCCCCTCATCCATCACGATAATACGGTCGGCTTTCAGCACCGTCGCAAGGCGATGGGCGATGATCAGAGTCGTGCGGTTCTTCGATAATTTCTCGAGCGCAACCTGAACCGCGCGTTCCGATTCGGCATCGAGGGCCGAAGTTGCCTCATCAAGCAGCAGAATCGGGGGATCGCGCAACACCGCGCGGGCGATGGCGATGCGTTGCCGCTGCCCGCCCGAAAGACGCGCACCCTTTTCGCCGAGAAACGTGTCGATTCCCTGCGGCAGCCGATCCAGAAATGTTTCCGCACTCGCCGCCCGGGCCGCGGCGCGAACCTCGTCGTCCGACGCGCCGAGACGGCCATAGCGAATATTCTCCATCGCGGTGCCGCCGAAAATCACCGGGTCCTGCGGCACCAGACCGATACGGCCGCGCAATTCGGCCGGGTCCATATCGCGCACATCGACACCATCAACACGCACCGCGCCCGTGCCGACGTCGTAGAAACGCAACAGGAGCTGAAACACCGTCGTTTTGCCGGCGCCCGACGGGCCGACCAGCGCAACCGTTTCACCCGGTTTGATCGCGAGCGAAAAATCGTGCAGGGCCGATTGATCGGGACGCGCCGGATAAAAGAATGTCACCGCGTCGAAATTGATCGCGCCACGCGCAGGCGAGGGCGGCGTCACCGGATTGGCGGGCGCGGCGATGTCGGGTTGGACCGCCAACAGTTCGAACAGCCGCTCGGTCGCGCCCGCCGCGCGTTGCAGATCGCCCCATACCTCGGACAGCGTGCCGACGGCGAAGGCGACGATGACTGCGTAAAAGACGAAGGCCGAGAGCGCGCCGCCCGTCATCCGGCCCGCCACCACGTCATAGCCGCCGACCCACAACACCAGGGCAATCGCGCCGAAAGCGAGGAAAATGACCGCACCGTTGAGGAAAGCGCGGACGCGGATACGCGCGATCGCGACGTCGAACGACGCCGCCACGCGCGCCCGGAAATCGGCCCGGTCGGCGTCTTCGTGGGTGTAGGACTGCACCGTCTGGATCGCGTTGATCATTTCTTCGGCATAGGCGCCGACATCGGCCACCGTATCCTGCGAGCTGCGCGACAGGCGGCGGACGCGGCGGCCGAAGACAACGATCGGCACCACCACCGCCGGCACGATCGCCATCACCACCGCGGTCAACTTCACACTGGTGAAGGTCAGCATCGCCAGCCCGCCGATCAGCATCAGGACATTGCGCAACGCCACCGAGACGCTGGAGCCAATGACGGTCTGGAGCAGCGTCGTATCGGTGGTCAGACGCGACAGCACTTCGCCGGTCTTGGTCGTCTCGAAATAGGCCGGGCTCATCGCGATGATGCGATTGAACACGGCATTGCGCAGATCGGCAACGACCCGTTCACCGATCCAGGACACCAGCGAGAAACGCAGATAAGTCGAGATCGCGAGGACCACCACGGAGGCCATCAGCACCAGAACGGCCTCGTCCAGCGAGGCGGTGCTGGTCGAAGAAAGGCCGCGATCGACGACCGCGCGCAGTCCTTGCCCCATCACCAGCACCATCGCCGACGAGACGGCCAGCGCCAGCGTCGCGCCGACGATCTGCCGCCAATAGGGCCGCAAATAAAGCCACAGCGGCGTCAGGAGTTTCAGCGAGCCGACGCCGGAAGGGGTCGGCCGCGCAGGGACGGCACGACGCGTATCGGGGGGACGGGGGTCGGAAGCCCGGTCAGCCGGCATATCTACGTCCCATCACGATATCGTCCCGCCTCGCCCATTGCCGATTCACAAGATAGGCATTGGCGTGGGTGGCCGCCATGGATGACACGGCGATGGGGTTAGATTACCGCTGCTATTTTTCGAGCGTGGCGCATTCCTGCAGGAATTCGCTTTTCAGCGATTTGTCGGTCTGCAACTCGCCGTAAAGCGCCGTATTGACCATCCGGCTGTTGTGCGAGGCCCGAACGCCGCGATGGGTCTTACACATATGAACGGCGCTGATGCGGACAGCGAGCCCACGCGGCTGGGTCTTTTCCAGGAGGAAATCGCCGATCTGCTTCACCAGTTCTTCCTGAATCTGGAAGCGTGCGGCGAAATGCTCGACGATGCGGTCATATTTCGAGAGGCCGATGATCTTTCCGTCGGGCGCGGGCAAGACGCCGATGAAGGCATGGCCATAGATCGGCATCAGGTGATGGGCGCACAGCGAGCGCACCTCGATCGGGCCGGTCACGATCAGTTGGTCGTAGTGCCCGACATTCTCGAACTCGGTGATTTTGGGGGGCGGCGAGTAACGCCCCTGCAGCAATTCCTTCACATACATCTTCGCAACCCGCGCCGGAGTCTCGCGGGTATTGTGGTCGTTGCGGTGATCAATGCCGAGGATATCGAGCAATTCGCCGATCTTGCGGCTGGCGGCGGCGATCAGCTGTGCCTCTTCCGCAGCATCGAGCGGTGCCTCGACGGCTTCGTTGGCGCGGCGGGGAAGTCTCAGCGGATGAATGTTCATCGGAACAACCGAAAAGGGGCTCACCCGCTTTTTACGCCGCGTCCGCGCGGGTGGATCACCGAAACCGAATCAGGGAATTCCGAACCACCCGCCCGTATCGCCGCCGGCCCAACAGGCATCATCGTGGCAAACCTTCAATGCACGGCCGCATATCTGTTTGAATTTCGGCAAGGCGCTGATGTCCTTACCGCGATAACCGCGCGGCTGGAAAATCCGGCCGTCGTAAGCCCCGCGCAGCCGAACCTGCCCAACGACATAAATATCCCCGCCGACCGGATAAGCGCTGCCCGCTTCGCGATGCGAATAGCAGGCGACATAGCCGCCATCTTGACCGCGATAAAGATTGCGCGTCGGCAACCGCACAGCACGCGCACCCGGCATGGGATGGTTCACGACGGCGTCGCCGCTGCGATAGACGGTGAAGTTCGGTGGCAACAGATGATCGCTGCGACCGTCGTCGGCCATCGCGGCACCGGATGAAACAGCGCAGGCCATCATAAAACCAACGATGAATTTTTTCAGCCTTGTCATCTTTGTATGTTTCATCGGCATACCTTGTTTCAAACGGCCTGGCTGCGAAATCGGGCAATCGGCTACTATGATCGCCGGCAACACTACCCCATGCGAAGGGATGAAACGATCATGACCGACAAGCACGCGGAAGCGCCCGAAAACACAGCGGCACGCGTTGCCTTGTGGCGCGCGCTGCATGTCGAAAGCGATGCGGCTCCGCCTGTGCTGGAAGATACAGTCGGGCTGACGCTGCTGGCGCCGGATCTGGGCTGGCAAAAGCGCGGCGATATGAATCCGGACTTTACACGTCCCTTCCGCGCCTCGATCGTGGCGCGCGCCCGTTTCATCGAAGACCTGGTGACGGAGCAGGCTGGCCGCGGGCTCGACCAATATGTAATTCTCGGCGCAGGGCTCGACAGCTTCGCACAGCGGCGGCCCGAGATCGCATCCCGCCTCAAGATTTTCGAGGTCGATCAACCCGGCCCGCAAGCTTGGAAAAAACGCCGCCTCCATGAAACCGGCTTCGGCATACCCGAGTGGCTGCGTTTCGTGCCGGTCGATTTCGAAGCGCGCGGATCGTGGCAGGACGGACTCGTGGCGGCTGGCTTCGATACCGCAAAGCCGGCGATCGTCGTCTCTACTGGTGTCAGCATGTATCTCACCAAGGAAGCGAACGCGGCCACGATGCGCCAAGTCGCGTCGCTCGCCCCCGGATCGATCTTCGCGACAAGTTTTCTTCTGCCGTTCGAGATGGCCGATCCCGAGGTCCGCCCCGGTCTTGAGATGTCGGCGAAAGGTGCGCGCGCCAGCGGCACGCCGTTCATCAGCTTCTTCATGCCAGCGGACATGATCGCCATGGCGCAAGACGCGGGCTTCAGGGAAGCGCGGCATGTTTCGGCGGCGGACCTGACGCAACGTTATTTCACCGACCGGACCGACGGCTTACGGCCGCCGAACAATGCCGAAGAGCTTCTGGTTGCAACCGCCTAGTGCGCGATGTCTTCGAGCGCGCGGCCGCGCGTTTTCGGGCCCATCAAGCCGATCACACCGACAACCATCGCCATCGCAAAGGCGATGAACAGAAACACGGTTTCGACCCCGCCGACATGGAGAAGGTAGCTAATCAGCAGCCCGGCGAAGGCCGCCGATAGGCGGCTCCAGGAATAGACGAAGCCGACGGCGCGCGCGCGGACGCGCGTCGGAAACACCTCGGCCTGATAATTGTGATAGGCGAAGGACATCCAGTTGTTAGCCAGCGTGATCAGCACGCCCAGCGTGATCAACGCCAGCGCATCCGTCTGGCGGGCGAAGGTCATGCCGAAGACGGCGATGAGAATCGCGGCGACGACGATCTGCCATTTGCGCTCGATCCGATCGGCGATCAGCACGCCGAGCAGCGGGCCGATGGGATTGGCGATGGCGATGATGAAGGAATATTCGAGCCCACGCGTGACGTTGATGCCTTGGGCGATCAGCAGCGTCGGCACCCAGGCGGCAAAACCGTAAAAGCCGATCGTCTGGAAGAAATTGAACATCGACAGCATGATCGTGCGCTTGCGGTAAAGCGGGCTCCATATATCGCGCAGCGTGCCGGAACCTTCGATCTCCGTCGCAGCGGATGAAAGAGGTTCGGGCAAAACCTTTCCCGTCTCGCGCATCACCGCTGCCTCGATCGTCGCCGTAATCTGCTCTGCCTCCGCCTCGCGGCCATGATTCGCCAGCCAGCGCGGACTCTCGGGCACACCCAGCCGGATGAAGAAGACGAACAGCGCTCCCGACGAACCGATCAGCACCACCCAGCGCCAGCCATCGAGCCCGAGCGGCGCCAACGGCACCAGAATCCAGGCAAGAAACGCGACCAGCGGCACGACCAGGAAAGCAACGAACTGGCTGACCGCGAAAGCACGCCCGCGTTCGCTGCGCGGGATCATTTCGGAAATATAAGTGTCGATCGTCACCAGCTCGACGCCGATGCCGATCCCGGCGAGGAAGCGCCAGATGTCGATCCAGAAGCCGGACGGCATGAAAGCCATGATGGCCGTCGTGACGGAATACCACAGCAGCGAGGTGACAAAGATCGACCGCCGCCCCAAGCGATCGGCAACCGACCCCAATAACATCGCGCCAACAAACAAACCGGCGAAGGTCGCGAACACAAAAGTGCCCAACCCCTGAACCCCAAGCGGTCCGAGCACGTCGAAAACGCCCAACGATTCCGGCGTAAACATCCCCGCCTTGACCATGCCCGGCCCGACATAGCCGGTGACGAACAGATCGTAGAATTCGAACATGCCGCCAAGCGACAGCAGCAACACCGTCCGCCACACATGACGTGACGGCGGCAAACGATCGAGCCGCGCCGCGATCTCGGCCGCTTTATTTGGGGTCATACGATGTTCCTATCGAAAGGTCCTTCATAGCGCATCTTCAAGGTGCCAAGAGCACCGCCGACGCCTACCGTTCTTTCATCATGGCAGATATTAGGAACCGAGGCAGTTCGGGTCGAATATTTCGTCTATGCCGACGATGCGCGACGTCAGCCCCTGATCGTGTGAATAGCGCGCAGCCATCTCCAATGTCTTCCGATTGGCCTCGATGCCATAGGAAACCAGCGGCGTGGAAAGTGGCTTACGATATTCGGGCGGCAGCAATCCCGTTTCGAGGTGATAGGCGATATGCTCCATTCGGGCACGATCGGCTGCCGCATTGGCCTCGTTGAAGACTTCCAACAGCCGCGCGATTGCCCATGGATGACGCTCGGCCACATTTCGTTTGATGACAACGCCGTGATTGATCGGATAGATGCCCGTCTTGCGGTAATAGCGAATGCCTTCCGCTACGGAATCCGGAAACAACGGCTTGATCTCGGGATGGTCCTCGAGATTCGCGATGCTTCGGTTGATGCTGTTGCGATTGGGAAAATAGAACAGGCACGCGTCCAGAGTGCCAGCGATCATCATATCGCCGATATTGGTTTCTTTTGGAATCTGGTGAATGACAACGTCCGGCGGCGACGTGAAGCCGATGGCGCCGCCATGGCTGTGTTCCGGCATGCGTTCCATCCAGAATTCCATGTCCGCCGGCGAAACGCCGAACTCGCTGTGCAGGGCGCCGCGAATCCAAAGCGCCGCCGTCTGCTGAAATTCGCGTACCCCGACCCGCTTTCCCTTCAGGTCGGCAGGTGTTTCGATTTTTGCATCGCGGCGTACCATGATGTGCGTATGGAAAAAACGCCGCGTCGTGAAGATGGGCAGGCCGATGAAACGGTCGTCGCCCCGCGCGATCATCATCATCAACGTGGACATCGACATTTCCGAGACGTCGAACTCGTCATCGCGCAACTGTCGCCCGAAAATTTCCCCCGGATCGCCGGTCGCGACCGTGACGTCGATATCCTTGGCCGTGACTTTGCCTTCGATGATCGGACGGGTGCGGGGATTGTCGATGAGGCCGAGACGGAGGGCGAGCGTCATGGCGCGGACTTTCCCGCCACGGGCGGCAAGTACTTTTCCGTGACCAGCGTTTTCATATCGGGTGGATTGTCGAGCACATGAAGATCGATAAAGGTCTGGCGTAGTTCATCCAGCGCCGTATTGCTGAATCGTCCGTCGTTCGACACTTCTTTCATCACGATATCATAGGTGCCCGCGGCGATGTCGGCATCGACGTGCTGGACCTCTTTGGCGATGGCGATCGTTGCCGCCTTGTCGGCCCGCATAAAGCCGACTGTCTCGAACCAAGCCGTCAGGAACGACCGGATGACGCGGGGATTTTTTTCCATCAGTGTGTTCGTCGCAAAGACCAGATTGGCGACAAAACTCTTCACGACGTCGCCGTCCGTGATGAGAATACGTCCGCGACCGAGCCGTTCGGCCTGCAGCGCCGAGGAAATATCGACGCTCGCCGCGTCGATCTGCTTGGTCATCAAGGCAGCCCAATAGCCATCGGGCGGTCCGATGGTCGCACGCTTGATTCCTTCCGGCCCCCAGCCCTGTTGCTGCGACAACTGCGCCACAACCCACCCGGTCATCGAGGCAATTTGCGACACGGCAACCGACTTACCTTTAAGATCGGCGACGGTCTTGATCGGGCTATCGGGCACGACGCTGAAGGTCAGCTCGACGGGGGCACCGAGGATCGCGGCGACACCTTTGACCGGCAAGCCCTTTTCGATCAGCGCAAGCTCGACACCGCTGGTGAGGCCGATATCGACGGTGCCGCCGGTAAGCGCCATATCCAGCATCGGCGCACGACCAAAATTGACGATTTCAACATCGAGGCCGTGCTTATTGAAAATGCCCTTTTGCACGCCGACATCGAGCGGCATGTAAGCGAAGGCGTTGGCATTCGACTTGCCGACACGCAACGCCTCTCCCGCCACCGCCCGGATAGGAGAAAATGCCATCAGCGCAACGATCACTAAACACAGGTTCCGTCGGTCGAGCGAAATGGTTTGCCTCCCGGTGCATCTTGTTATCGAGACAAGCGTCTCTATTGCCGAGAACGCTACTCAGGACCGAAGGCATGTCAATTTTCGATGCGATGCCCGCAACACTTCCGGATATTCGGAAACGCGGCAACGGCGAGGAATGATTGCGATTTTGTCCTCATCACGCCAAGCTTTACGACATCTTTTAAAGCATCCGTGACAGGGAGAACCTGGTGACGTCGAGCAAGGTCAATGCCATCCGAAGCGTGGCGATCGGTGTGGTGGATGTCGCGGCGAGCGCAACCTTTTACCGCGAGATTTGGGGGCTCATTCCCGTCTCCGAATCACCTGAAGCGGTCTATCTGCGCGGTACCGGACCGGATCATCATTTACTGGCGCTGATCCAGCACGATCGGCCACAGGTTCTTCGCCTCGATATGACCGCGCCGGATCGCGCCGCGGTCGATGCGCTTCATGCTTCGCTCAGCATTCTCGGTTCGTCGTTGATCAACGAGCCCGCCACCATCACCGAGCCGGGCGGCGGCTATGGCTTCAGCTTTGGCGATCACGAAGGTCGGACGATTCGAATCCTCACCGATCCGATTTGCCATACGGCAATGGCCGATCATCCCGACCGCCCCTCGAAGATCACCCATGTCGTGTTGAACTCGGGAGATCCCGACATGGTTTCTCTATCGAAGCTTTATTGCGATGCTCTCGGTTTTACCGTGATCAACAAATCCAAGAATCAGAGCTTCCTCAAATGCAATGCGGATCATCATTCGCTTGCCTTCGTGGTCAACGAGACCAACGCCCTCAATCACATCGCCTTCGCGATGACCGATGTCGATGCTGTGGTCCGTGGCGCCGTGCGCATGTCGGCACAAGGCTATCCCATCGGTTGGGGTGTCGGCCAACACAGCGCAGGTGAGGATGTGTACGCCTATTTCGGAGGACCGGACGGCGGCGCGATCGAATATATCGCGAAGGTTCCGCTCGACTGGAACGGCGCGGCCAGCGAAACGCCAAATTGGGACACCGAACGCCGGCCCAACGCAATCCTGGCCGCCGCACAGCGCCGCATCCCTTTTTACGCCGCGTGAAACGTCCGCGGCACGAATTCGAAAAAGGTCCGGCTAGAACCAGCCGCCCGGCAGCGCTTCGAGATTCATGCTCGCGGGGTTCGTGAGCTTTATCGCAACGCCGGAACCATGTGGGGCCGCCCAAGCGAAGCCCGACGGGGAATGCCAGACTTTGGCTTGAATAACTGCGTCAGCGCCCAGCTTGCGGGCGCGATCGGCCAGCATTTTTTTGGATTCGTCGAGATTGCCATACCAAGGTTTGCTGACTTCGAGTTTACCGAGGACTTGATAAGTACCCGGCGGAAGATCTTCCGCCGAAACACGAATCTGATTGGTCTGCGGCGGAGAGACCCGCGCTTCTGCGGCAGGCTTGCTTTCGCTGACCGGCGAAGGCTTGGGGGAATCTTGCGCACAGCCTGCGATCAGAACGGCAAAAGCGAGAGCTGATATTTCCATAATGTTCTACGCATTGTTCCCTCGTTCGACATGTGAAGCCATCAAGGTAGCCGACACGGACGACCGATCAAGCGCCCCCGACGGCGATGAAGAGCGCATTGCAGACGCCCGGAGCGCGGGGAGCTAAAGTATCCGGTAGTTGCCCCATCCTTTGGAGAAGATGCGATGTCGTTCTACCGTGGCATGATCTGTGAAAATCTAACCATCACCGGCGACAAAGGAACGCCGATCACGGCTTACGTGGCGAAGCCATCCGGTCCCGGCCCCTTTCCCGGCGTCGTGTTGATCCATCATGTCCCGGGATGGAGCGAGTATTACATCGAGACGGCGCGCCGGTTTGCCCATGCCGGCTATATCGCGATTTGCGCCAATCTCTATGAGCGCGAAGGTGGCAGCGACGCGAACCCGGATGACGTTGCGGCAAAGGTACGTGGCCTGGGCGGCATTGCGGATTCCCAAATGGTCGGCGATACGGCCGGCGCGGTGGCGTGGGTGCGGGCGCAGCCTGAACACAACGGCAAGGTCGGCCTTATCGGCTCCTGTTCGGGTGGCCGGCATACCTTCATCTATGCCTGCCAGCGCCAGGACGTCGATGCGGCGGTCGAGCTATGGGGCGGCCGTGTCGTGATGGACAAGGAAGCTCTGAACGCGAAGACGCCCGTCGCGCCGATCGACATGACCAAGGACCTCTCCTGCCCGCTGCTCGGCCTCTTCGGCAACGACGATCGCGCACCGAGTCCGGAGCAGGTGAACCAGCACGAAGCCGAACTCAAGAATCACAACAAGACCTACGAGTTCCACCGGTATGACGGCGCGGGTCACGGATTCTTCTATTGGAACCGGCCGATGTACCGGATCGAGCAATGCATGGACGGCTGGAGCAAGATCCACGCCTTCTTCGGCAAATATCTGGCAAAGTAAGAGGCAAGCATGTGCACATCGATCATCGAAACCGCCCGCGCCGAAGGCATGGCAAAGCGCGGCGACGCATGGTTCCCGTTATCGCAAGTGGTCGTCGCTTACGACCATGCCCGGCATGCGCCGCTGGGCGACGTCATCACGCTCGACTTCCTCAACACCGACCTCGATCCGGGGGCGCGGGCGGGAGTCGAGCTGACGTTGGAGACGGCCAAGGAACTGCGCGCGGCGCTGGATCGGGCGATTATCGCGGCCGAATTCGAGGAAGCCGAGGTGCGCGGCAAAGGCGTCGTCGTCAGGCTCGCCCGCACGGGGTGATGGACGAGAGACGGCAATGGGTTAGCTGGCCCCTTCCGACGCAAGCCTGACAACAGGAAATATCGACGGCGCTGCGGAGGAACCTCCGCATGCGGCATCCGTTCTGTGAGACGACCAATCATTGAATGGACCCGTTATGAAAATCGTTTCCGCCGTCGCGATCGTGGCGCTTTTCGCCGCCGCGCCCGCCTTCGCCCAGGTATCGACCACCGAAAAGACCGGTCTGAACGCGGTTGTCGGCGCAGCCCCATCGACCGCTGATTTCGTGACCGAAGTCGCCATCAGCGACATGTTCGAAATTCAGTCGAGCGAACTTGCCGGTCAAAAATCCGATGCGGCGACAAAAACCTTTGCCGGCCAGATGGTCACCGACCACAAAAAGACCAGCGGCGAACTGAAAGCCCTCATTCAAACCGCCAAGCTGAATGTGACACCGCCGCCTACGCTTGATGCCTCGCACCAGAAGATGCTGGACAAGCTGAAAAGCGAAAGCGGCGAGGCCTTCACGAAGGACTATCACAGCGATCAAGTGAGCGCGCATAAAGCCGCCGTTTCGCTTTTCGAACGGTACGGCAAAAACGGCGATAATCCGGCGTTGAAGGATTGGGCCAACAAGACCCTTCCCGCCCTGCAGCATCATCTCGAGATGGCGCAGGCGCTCGACAAATAACGCGCGGACGGATGTAACGAAGGCGGTCGCGGTACGGATGATACTGCGACCGCTACTTCGACAAATCGATTGAGGTTTGTGGCGGAGAGAGAGGGATTCGAACCCTCGTTACGGTTTCCCGTAAACACGCTTTCCAAGCGTGCGCCATCAACCGCTCGGCCACCTCTCCAGCTCGATCCGGAACCTAGCGAAGCGCCGCCGTTGCCGCAACCGAAACGCGGTAACTGTTTGGCCGTGCTTGTCATTTTGACGCTCCCGGATCACCATGGGCGCAGGGCGGAAACGGGCAGGACGGCGCAAGCATGGCAGCAAATACGGGCTTCGTGACGATCGGCGATGCCGAGATCGAGGTGACGCGGTGCGGGACCGGCCCGGCGCTGGTTCTGCTGCCCAGCGAGGATATGCGCGAGGCCAATGGCGCTTTCGTCGAAGGCCTTGCCCGCGATTTCGAGGTGATTATCCCCTCGCCGCCCGGTTTCGGTCGCTCGACACTCCCTGATTGGATGACGACGGTCGATGACATTGCCTATGTGATGTTGTCGCTGCTCGACCGGCTTGAGATTGGCAACGTACCGGTGATCGGCGCGTCGCTGGGCGGCTGGGTCGCGGCGGAGATGGCGACCAAGGAGCCGCGCCGTTTCTCGCGGCTGGTGTTGATCGATCCGGTCGGGGTGAAGTTCGCCGAGCCAAGTGCGCGCGACATTGCCGATATCTGGCAGTTGTCGCCGGCGAAGGTCGCCGCGTTGCGTTGGCACGACATCGAGAAGGGCAAGCGCGACACCAAGGCGATGAGCGACAATGAAGTTGCGATGATGGTGCGCGACCAGCAATCGCTCGCCCGGTTCTGCTGGGAGCCTTACATGCACAATCCGAAGCTCAAACATCGGCTCGATCGCATCACCGCACCGACGTTGTTTCTCTGGGGCGAGCATGACGGCATCGCCGGCATCGATTATGGCCACGCCTATAGCAAACTGATCTCCGGCGCAGCGTTCGAGACCGTCGCTGACGCCGGTCATTACCCGCATCTGGAAAATCCCGGCGCGACATTGAATGTCGTGCGCGCGTTTCTGGGAGGAGCATCGCGATGAGAGCTTGGCACTTCACCGAGATGCCTTATCCGCATTATCCGGCGGACGAACCGTTCACGCGCATTAACCTGCCCAACAAGCATTTCGATCCGAAGATCGGCGCCGATCTTTATAACCGTTATCTCGACGAATATATGATCGCCGATGAGTTGGGCCTCGACATTATGCTCAACGAGCATCACCAGACGCCGAGTTGCATCGACACCTGCGCGCCCTTGAGCGCCGCGATCCTGGCGCGGCAAACCCGCAACGCGCGCATCTGCGTTCTGGGCAATCCCATCGGCCATCGCAACGATCCGATTCGCGTCGCCGAGGAAATGGCGATGATCGATTGCATTTCGCGCGGGCGTTTGGAATGCGGCTTCGTGCGCGGCGTGCCCTATGAAATCTATGCTGCAAATACCAACCCGACCGAGACCGGCGAGCGGCTGTGGGACGGCGTCGATCTGGTGGTGAAGGCATGGCAGGCGGTCGATGCGCCGTTCAATTACGAAGGCAAGTTCTGGCACCGCCGCAGCATCAATGTCTGGCCCCGCCCCTATCAGACGCCGCATCCGCAAATCTGGATCACCGGATCGAGCGACATCGAAACCACCAAGCGCGTCGCCGAGCGCGGTTATGTATTTGCGAATTTCCTGTTGCCGCATGAAAAAGTGAAATCGCTGTTCGATGCCTATCGCGCGAATTTCGTCGAACGCGGCCTGCCGGGCGGCGGCGGTGTCGCCTATATGCCGCTGGTCCATGTCGCCGAATCCGAAGCCGAAGCGGTGAAGGGCGCCGAGGAACTGCGCTGGTACCTGACCGCGCCGCGATCCGAGCCGCATCTGCGCAACCCGCCAGGCTATGCCCCGATCAATGCCAACGTCGCGATGATCCGCCAGGCCGAGAAAGGCGGCGGCCGCGCCGCGCGCGACAGCTCGATCGATCAGTTGCGCGATCAAGGCATCCTGATGTGCGGCACGCCCGACATGGTCGTGAAACAGATCAAGCGTTTCTATGACCTAGTCGGCGGCTTCGACCATCTATTGATGATGGACCATGCGGGCTTCATGGATCACCAGCGCACCGTCAAGGCGATGACCCTCTTCGCGCGCGAGGTCTATCCGCAGATCAAGGACCTGCCCCGCACCCAGCCGGTGCGCGACGCCCGCACGGCCGCCGCCGAGTAATAGGAAACGCCAACGAACCGTTGCGATTCCGCGCCGCCTCCGGCACCATCGCGCCATTATGGTTGGACGTTTGATCGGGTGGATATTCTTGCTGGCCGCCGGCTCCGTGCTGGTGCGGGACGGGCTTGCCTGGAGCGACACCCATATCTTCTCGCCGGAAACGCTGGGCGGGGCCTGGTTCGATCTATCGAGCGGCAGCCTACGGCTGTTTCAGGGGTTGATCGAACGAATTGCACCGTGGCTGTGGAGCTATGGCGTCGCGCCGGTCCTGTTCGTCTGGGCCGCGCCGGTGTTCCTGATTTTAGGCTTCGCACTGGTCTGGCAGTTTCGCCGCGAAACGCGCCGGCGCTTTCGTCCGGCTAGGCTTTAAACCCCAAAATCTTAATCGTCACCCCCGCGAAAGCGGGGGTCCATGCCAGCATCATTTTCGTTGAGAGATGGATTCCCGCTTTCGCGGGAATGACGAAGAAAAAAACCTACTCGTCGCCCATTCTCAAGGCGGCGAGGAAGGCGGATTGCGGAATCTCCACCTTGCCGTATTGGCGCATGCGCTTCTTGCCCTCTTTCTGCTTGTCGAGGAGCTTGCGTTTGCGGCTGATGTCACCGCCATAGCATTTCGCCAGCACGTCCTTGCGCATCGGCTTCACCGTCTCGCGAGCGATAACCTTTCCGCCCAGCGCTGCCTGAATGGCGACGGCGAAAAGTTGCCGCGGGATTAGTTCTTTCAACCGTTCGCACAGCGCGCGGCCGCGACGTTCGGCCTGGGCGCGGTGGACGATGATAGCGAGCGCATCGACCGGTTCGGCATTGACCAGGATGTTCATCAACACCAGGTCGCCTTCCTGATAATTCTCGATCTGATAATCGAAGCTGGCATAGCCGCGGCTGACGGATTTGAGCCGATCGTAGAAATCGAACACGACTTCATTCAGCGGCAGATGATAGACCAGCATCGCGCGCGTGCCGGCATAGGTCAGGTCTTTCTGGATGCCGCGGCGTTCTTCGCACAAGGCGAGGATGCTGCCCAGATACGTATCCGGCACCAGGATCGTCGCTTGAATCCAGGGTTCCTCGATGTGATCGATCCGCACCGGGTCCGGCATATCGACCGGATTATGCAGATGCATCACATCGCCGTTCGTCAGATGAATGTGATAGACGACGGACGGCGCGGTCGCGATCAGATCGAGATCGAATTCGCGGCTGAGCCGTTCCTGAATGATCTCAAGATGGAGCAGCCCCAGGAAGCCGCAGCGGAAGCCAAAGCCCAGCGCCGCCGATGTTTCCGGTTCAAATTCGAAACTGGCATCGTTCAAACGCAGTTTGGCGAGGCTGTCGCGCAGCCGTTCGAAATCGGCGGCATCGGTCGGGAAGAGACCGCAGAACACCACCGACTGCACCGGCTTGAAGCCTGGGAGCGGTTCGGTGGCGAGGCGTTTTTCGTCGGTGATCGTGTCGCCGACTTTGCAATCGGCGACGGTCTTGATGTTGGCGATGATGAAGCCGATATCGCCCGGTCCCAATTCCGGCACCGGCGTCGCCTTCGGCGTGAAGACGCCGACGCGTTCGATCGTGTTGGTCGCGCCGGTCGCCATCATGCGGATTTTCATCCCCGCTTTTAAGACGCCGTCTTTGACGCGGACCAGCGTGACGACGCCCAGATAGGTGTCGTACCAGCTATCGACCAGCAGCGCCTTCAGCGGCGCATCGGCATCGCCCACCGGCGGCGGCAGGCGCGCGACGAGCGCTTCGAGCACACCTTCGATATTGATGCCGGTCTTGGCCGAAATCTCGACCGCGTCGGACGCGTCGATGCCGATCACTTCTTCGATCTGTTCCTTGACCCGCGCCGGTTCGGCAGCGGGTAGGTCGATCTTGTTGAGGATCGGCACGATCTCATGCCCGGCGTCGATCGCCTGATAGACATTGGCGAGGGTCTGGGCCTCGACGCCCTGGCTGGCATCGACCACCAACAGCGAACCTTCGCAGGCGGCGAGCGACCGGCTGACCTCATAGGCAAAATCGACATGGCCGGGCGTGTCCATGAGGTTCAGCTCATAGGTTTCGCCGTTCTTGGCTTTGTAGGCGAGGCGCACGGTCTGCGCTTTGATCGTGATTCCACGCTCGCGCTCGATATCCATGCTATCGAGCACTTGGGCTTGCATCTCGCGCTCGGTCAACCCACCGCAATATTGGATCAGGCGGTCGGCAAGTGTGGACTTGCCGTGGTCGATATGCGCGATGATCGCGAAATTTCGGATATGTCGAAGATCGGTCATGATCTGATGCCGATCATATAGGCCGCAGCGGGGGGTGGCGCAACGTCCGCCCCCGAATCCCAGGGGCCAAAAGCCCGTTGGCGCTCTACCCCATGGCGGTTAGATTGGCCCGCCTGCCGCCCGGTTTGCCCAAGGATATGCTGAAACTTTTCCCCCTTTTCATCGGCGCGGCCCTCGCCCTCGCGACGTTGTCCCCGGCCAAGGCGGAAACGCTGCAGGTCGGGCCGGAGCACGCGCTGAAGCAGCCTAGCGCGGCGGCGGCGGCGGCCCATGACGGCGATGTTGTCGAGATCGACGCCGGCGATTATCCGGGCGATGTCGCGACCTGGCGGCAGAACGACCTGACCGTGCGCGGCGTCGGTGGCCGCCCCCGCATCATCGGCACCGGGCGCTTCGTCGAGGATCGCGGCCTTTGGGCGGCGCTTGGCAACAATTTCCATGTCGAAAATGTCGAGTTCACCCATTCGCGCGTGCCCGGGGGCAACGGCGCCGGCATTTTGGCGAGCGGCCGCGACCTGACCGTCAGCGATTGCGTCTTTCGCGACAACGAGGACGGCATCCTCGCCACCGTCGCCCGCGGCGACATCGTGATCGAGCGGTCGGAGTTCGATCATAACGGCACGCCCAACGGCCAAACCCACGGGATCTATATCGGCCGGGCGCGATCCCTCACCGTGCGCGGCAGCTATTTCCACGACACGACGACGGGCCATCATGTCAAAAGCCGCGCCCTGACGAACTTCATCCTCGATAGCCGTTTCATCGACGGTAAGCGCGGCAGCGCCAGCTATGCGATCGAATTCCCGAACGCGGGCCGCGCGATCGTTCTCGGCAATGTCATCGAGAAAGGCCGCCGCGCCCAAAATCTTTCCATGATCGCTTATGGCCTTGAAGGCGAATTGAACCCGTCGCAGACGCTGCTGATCGCCTACAACACGCTGGTCAGCGAAAACTTCGCCGCGACGTTTTTATATTCCGTGGCGCCGACGCCGCTTTACGCGATCGATAATATTTTTGTCGGGCCGGGCGAAGTGCTGCGCGGTGCGGGCAAACTGGTGAATAACCTCTATGCGGTCAAAAGTGCACGCCGCCCGGCCATTTTCGACGCGTCGGGCAATAGCGGCAACCGCGTCGTTACCGATATCGGTTTCGCCGACGCGGCCGAGCACGATTATCGTTTGAGCGCGACTTCACCCGCCATCGGCATGGCGATCGCGCCACCGACGGCGCAGGGTTTGATTCCGAAGAACGAACCAGAGACACCGATCGGATCGCATCCGCGTGCCAGTAGCAAGGATGTCGGCGCGTATGAATCGGAGATGCCGTAACTAATCGTCATTGCGAGCGAAGCGAAGCAATCCAGTGTGCGGATCGACTGGATTGCTTCGC
>CAIJOA010000049.1 GCA_903822185.1 uncultured Rhodospirillales bacterium
CGGCTTCG
Source organism: uncultured Rhodospirillales bacterium (assembly GCA_903822185.1). GTDB lineage: Bacteria > Pseudomonadota > Alphaproteobacteria > ATCC43930 > CGMCC-115725 > CAIKMD01. Next base: position 9 of record CAIJOA010000049.1, read on the forward strand.
GCGACACCGGCGGCATGGCCTTCGGTATGGGCGACCTGACGGGCAGCGTCGATTTCGGCGCGGCTGAAGCGCTTTTCGAGCGTGCGCGGGGCAGGCGTGTCGCTTTCGATCCCGTCGAACGAGACATCGAAAGTGAATTTTTGCGGCATCGCCATGCTTAGTACACCAACTCGTCTTCGGCGCTGCCGTCGGAGATGATGATTTCGCCGCGCGCGGCCAGGTCTTTCGCGACGGAGACGAGGTTGCTTTGCGCTTCCTCGACGTCTTTGAGGCGGACCGGGCCCATGGCTGCGATTTCTTCGCGCAGCAGCTTGGCGGCGCGTTCGGACATGTTGGACAGGAACAGGTCGCGCAGGGTTTCGGAGGCGCCTTTGAGAGCGATCGGCATCTTTTCCTTGTCGGCGCCGCGCATGAGCGTCTGGATCGCGCCGCTGTCGAGCTTCGAGAGATCTTCGAAGGTGAACATGATGCCTTTGATACGCTCGGCGCTGTCGCGGTTACGCTCTTCGAGGGCGGCGATGAAGCGTGATTCCGTGCTGCGGTCGAGGCTGTTGAAGATTTCGGCGATCAGTTCGTGCGCATCGCGGCGATTGGTGCGGGCGAGGGAGGTGAAGAACTCGTTGCGGAGCGTGCGCTCCACGTCGTCGAGGACTTCCTTTTGCACCGATTCCATACGCAGCATGCGCATGATGACTTCCATCGCGAAGCTTTCGGGAAGCTGCGTCAGTACGCGGCCGGCATGTTCCGATTTGATCTTCGAGAGAACGACGGCGACGGTCTGCGGATATTCGTTCTTCAGATAGTTGGCGAGAACGGACTCGTTCACGTTGCCGAGCTTGTCCCACATCGTGCGGCCGGCGGGGCCGCGGATTTCTTCCATGATCGCGCTGACGCGCTCACCGCCGAGGACCTTGGCGAGGAGGCGTTCGGTGCTTTCGTGCGTGCCGACCAGCGAGCCGGTGGCCGAGATTTGATCGACGAAATCGACGAAGAGGCGTTCGACGATGCTGGAGGCAACGGTGCCGAGATTGGCCATCGTCGTCGAGATTTCCTTGATCTCTTTGTCGTCCATCAGGGCGAAGAGGCGAGCCGAATGTTCTTCGCCCAAGGACAGCATCAGAATGGAGGCCTTCTCGGCGCCACTCAGGGTACGGAAATCGTCACGAACGCGCATTACCTTCGATCTTTCCGATTAATTGTCTTGGTACATCCAGCTCCGGACGATGGCGACGGCCTCATCCGGGTGCTTTTCGACGATCTCACCGATCTTCTTCATGCTCGAAGCGGCGACACGGCCATCGACCTGTCCGACATCGAGCATTTCGTTATTGCCTGCCGCGGCGGCTCGCTGCATGGCGTCGCCGCCGCCCGCCGGACCGGCCAGCGCGGCGTGACCGTGACCACCGCCGGCCATCGCGCCGGCCAGCATCGGCTGACCGCTGGACAGGGCGTTGGCGCTGTCGATGAAGCGAACAACCATCGGCTTCACGACGAGGAGGAGAATGATGAGACCGATCAGGGCGACGCCGATGGTCGAGCCCAGGTGCATCAGGTCGCCTTTTTCAAAGCCCATGAGGTTCCAGACCGGGGGCAGGGCCGCGGGTTCATCGACGCCGGCGAAGGGCATGTTGACGACCTCGACACTGTCGCCGCGCTTCTCGTCGAAGCCGATCGCCGAACGGACGAGGGCAGTCACTTGCTTCAATTCGTCGGCCGAGCGGGGCTGATAGCTCTTCTTGCCGTCGGCGCCCGTGGTGGTGACGCCATCGACGAGCACGGCGACCGAGAGGCGTTGGACATTGCCCTGCTCGCGAACCTGGCTCGTGATCTTCTTGCTGATCTCGTAATTGACGGTTTCTTCGTTGCGGGCGCTTTTGTTTTGCTTGCCCGCCGAATTCGCCGTCTGACCGCCGGGGAGGTTGGTCGAAACCGAAACCGCGTCGCCACCGCTGCTGGTGCCGCTATCGTCGGATTGGCTGGTGCTCTGGGTCGAACGCACGACCTGGCCATCCGGGTCATAGCTTTCCGAATTGGTGGTGATGTGGTCGAAATTCATTTCGGCATGGACATCGACGCGAGCCTTGCCGAGACCGACCGACCGTTCGAGGAGGTCGGTGACGTTGCGCGACATGCGGTTTTCGTAATTGACGCGCATCTCTTCGGTGTTGGTGCTGGAAGGGGCACCGGCTGCGTCGCCATCGCCGCGGGCGAGGAGGTTGCCGTCGGCGTCGATCACCGAAACGCGCGACGAGGCCAAGCCGGCGACTGAGGAGGCGACGAGATGCTGGATCGCGGCGACCTGGCCGCGGGAAAGCTTTTCGGCCGTGCGCATTTTGACGACGACCGAGGCGGTGGCTTCCTGGCGCTCGCGCGAGAACATCGCGCGCTGCGGCAGGACCAGGTGGACGCGGGCGGTGCTGACCAGGTTGATCGAGCCGATGGTGCGGGACAGTTCACCTTCGAGAGCCCGGAGCTGATTGACGTTTTCGACGAACTGCGACGGGCCGAAATTGTCGTTCTTGTCGAAAATCTCGTAACCGACAGAACCGCCATGGGGCATGCCGGCTTCGGCGAGCTGCATCCGCAGCTTAACGACCTGGTCGCCGGGGACGAGGATTTGGGCGCCTTGGGCGCGCAATTGATAGGGAATGCTTTGGGCTTCGAGCTTCTGGACGATCTGTTGGCTGTCTTTGAGGTCCAGGTCGCTGAACAGCAGGCCCATGTCCGGCGTGTTCACTTTGTTCGCCATGAAGACGAAAAAGGCCACCGTACCGCCCAAAATCATGGCGGTTGTGGCAAGCCGTACCGGGCCGAAGTTCCGAATAATCTGCAGGAGTCCGTTCACGGTCGCGAATCCTTGGCTGGCGATCCAGGCGATTTGCCCAGGGCCGACACTAGGAGCGGGACGGTGAACAGGAAGTTAAGGAGGCGGCAGAATTTGCCGACCAGGCGGCATTTCTTGCCGCTCTATTATTTTTTTAGGGGTATCGACTCAACGTTCGCGGTCGATGGCGCGATAGTCTTGCAACCGGGTGACGCGAAGCCCAGGCAAACCGTGGCTATCCACCAGACGCTGCCAGGAGAGGAATTCCTCAATCGACAGGGTGTAGCGTTGGCAAGCCTCCTCGAGGCTGAGGACGCCGGCGCGTACTGCGGCGACGACTTCGGCCTTTCGGCGGATCACCCATCGCCGCGTCGAGGGCGGCGGTAGGCTGTCGAGCGATACGCCCGCGCCAATGTCAACGAGCCACTCAGCGCTTTCCTTGTCGCTGGGAACGGATTGAGCGGCGGTGCTCAGTGATGTGTTCGCTTTGGTCTGCATAGCGAGGGACTGTACCCGCACCCCTTTTAAAAAAGCCCTAAAAGACATGGTTAACGCTTTGAAAAATTTAGCTAAAAGTCCAGGTATTCCTTGGAGAAAAAGAACACTTGGACTCCCGGCTAAAAGCGTTAATTCACGCGCTTATTGCTTCGCCTGGATCAGCGATTGAAGCATCTGATCGGCGGTGGTCATGATCTTCGAATTCGCCTCATACGCACGCTGGGTGATGATGAGGTTCGAAAATTCGGTGGCGATATCGACCGTCGAGTTTTCCAGCGAGGAGGGCGAGATCGTGCCCGCCGAGCCGGTGCCGGCCTGTTTAAGCAAGGCGCTGCCCGACGCGTTGGTCGCCGTATAGACGTTGCCGGTCTGGTTCAGCAGGGCGTTGGGATCGGAGAAGGTCGCGATCGGCAGGATGAAAATCGCCCGATGCAGGCCGTTATCGTAATTGGCGCTGACAATGCCGTTCGGATCGATCGACACACCCGAGAAATTGCCGAACTGGACGCCGTCCTGGGTGACTTTGCCGACGCTGAAGTTGGTGCCGATCTGGCTGAGGCCGGTCGCGGTACCGTTCGTCCCCAGGTTGAACGATAGGGTCTGAGGCGAATTACCGGTTGAAACCGCCGGATCCCAGGCCACGGTCACGTCGTTGGCCGTGTTGAAGGTCGTCCCCGCCGAATTCAACGTGCCGTCGGTGTTGAACTGGATGATGTTGTCGCCGGCTGCGATGGTCGCGGTCGAAGTGCCGGCGTTCGCAAAGCTGGTCGAGGCGATCCAGCGGTTGGCCGGGGTGCCGTTGGTGACCGCGCCACCGGCAAAGGTCTCGGCGCCGGTCGTGGCGGTGATCGAGCTGCCGGTGATCGGCTGACCCGAGCTGTCCGTGACGCGGATTTTACCGGCAACGACACTCGCCGAGTAGGGCACACCCGCTGTCGTGAACGAGGTGTTCATGGCGTTGGCGATATCGGTGGTGGTCGGCGCGCCGGCGGTGAGGGCGGCCGTTGTATAGGTATGGCCGTCGATGCCGACGCTGAAAATGTCGCCGGTCGCGATCGCGCCGCTTTCCGTGAAGTCCTGATGCGAGGGCGTGACTGCTGATGGCGTCAGGGTGACGGTCAAGTCGTGCGATACACCGAGCGAGTCATAAACCGGAACGGTCATGGTCTGCGCGGTCGCCGTGCTGCCGGCCGGAAGATTGGCGATCAGCGAGACGTTTGCGGTGGCGCTGGCCGTGCCGGCGTTCGCGGCCACGTTCACCGTTTGAAGCGAACCGAGCGAGGTTGCCGTCAGCTGATTGTAGTTGCCGGCGGCGATCGCCTGCGATTGCGCATTCGAAAGCGGCTGGCCTTGCAGATAAAAGCCGGCGGCGTTGATCAGGTTGCCGTTCGCATCGACGCTGAAATTGCCGGCGCGGGTGAAGGACGTGCCGCCGCTTGAGGCCGAGCTTGAATTCACGACGAAGAAGCCGCCACCGGAGATCGCGAGATCGGTCGGCGAAGACTGCGCCTGCAAGACGCCTTGCTGCGCGACGTTATAGAAAGGCGAAGAAAGAACGCCGCCCGGCGAATAGAGATCGGGCCCGCCGCTCTGCGTGACCAGCGTCTCGAAGTTGCTGCTCGTCTCTTTATAGCCGACAGTGTTGGCATTCGAGATGTTGTCGGAAATGATGCCGAGAGCATTGCTGTTCGCGGAAAGGCCTGATACGGCGGCATAAAGTGCGCCAAAAATGGACATGGGAAATCTCCTGCAGTCGGTGCGTTAGTTGGTTGTCGGGTTGATGGTCACGAGATCGCTCATCGGAACGGTCATGCCATTGATCGTGAAGCTGGCTGTCCCATTCACGACGCCAACGCCCGCGACCGTTCCGATCGACGCGACATTGGCCGTGATGGCCGTGCTGTTGGCGGCCGCTGCCACAACGGACAGGGTGTAGTTGCCGCCATCGGGAAGCTGGACACCGGCTGAATTCTTGCCGTCCCAGGAGAAGACATGCGTGCCGGCGTCGGTATCGGCCTTTTCTGAATAGACCGCTTTGCCGTTGGCATCCTTGATCGTCAGGGTCGCCGCCGACGCATCGGTCGGAAGCGTGTAGATATAAGTGGCTTGGCCGTTGGCGAGCGGCGCCGTCGGTTCGTTGTATTCGATCGACTGTCCGACCAGCGGCAGGGAATCGATCGTCTGGCTCGCGCTTTGAAGCGAAATGAGCTGGGTCAGATTCTTGTTGGTGTTGATCTGCTGTTCGACACCGCTGAACGATACCAACTGCTGCGTGAACTGGTTGGTATCCAGCGGCGACAATGGATCTTGGTTCTGAAGCTGTGTCGTCAACAGCGTCAGGAAGGTGTTGAAGTCCTGGTTGAGACCGTTGGTCGTGCTGGTGCTCGTCGCGGACGTACTGCTCGTCGAGGCAGCGGTTGCGGCAGAGGTGATCGGGGTTGTCATCTGACGTTCCTTATCTTCGGTCTTTAGACTTCAATATTGAGGGTGCCCGAATGGGCGCGTGATGTCGGTGCCGCCGCGGTTAGCGAAGAATCGTCGGCGCCGGTCTGGTAGCCGCCGCGTTGACCGTTCTGGCCGTTACCGCCGGAAGAATTCTGGGCAAAAGACTGCGCATCGCCGCGCAGGTTGAAGCTGAGGCTGCTGCTGTCGGCGTTGATGCCGGCATCTCGCAGCGCCTGTTGCAGATTGCCTTGATCCTGCTTCAGCATGTTCAGCGTGTCCGAACGATCGGCCGAGATGACAGCCGTGATGCGGCCGTCGTGACCGAAATTCAGTTTGACGTTGATGGCGCCGAGAGCGGCCGGCTTGAGCTCGAGATGAATTTCATTGTCGTTATTGGCGACCGCTTGTTTGACGCTGGCCGCGATCTGCTCGCCGACGGGGACATAAGGCGCCGTCGTATGAACGACCGCGTTCGCCTGGACCGGCGCGGATTGAGCCTGGGTCGGTTGGGCCGACAATAAAGATGTCTGGGCGTTGTTCGAGGAATCGCCGTCGCTGTCCTTATCGCTCTTTTGTTGGTCGGCGGCATTATCCGCATTGCCGCCGGCAAAGCTGCCGGCCACGGCGGTCGTTTCCTGATGATTGGCCGAGGCCTGCAAATCCAAAGGCTGGGCGAGGGTCGAGGCGGGGGCGGGCGGTTGCGCCGGCGATGCCGTCGGCGCTTTGCCGGGTTCGCTGCCGGCCAAACCGGGTACCTCGGGCGTTGCGGGACCAAACTGCGTGTGCGGGTCTTGCGCTTCTAGCAGATGCGCTGGAACTGCCGACATTGCCGCGTTGGCTTGGGCGGTGAAGACCGGTGCGCCGGCGGCGATGCGGGCGTTCAGCGCATCGGCGCCGAGGATCGTCGTATTCGCGTTGGGCGTCGCTGAAGGGTTCGTGCCATTTGCGGCGCTTGCGGCGGCATTGGCCGCTGCATCGGCGCTGCCTGTTGCCAGGGCCGTTGCATCGTTTGCCGCTGTTGCGACGCCCGTGGCGGCTTTGCCGAGGAGTGCTTGCGCGGCGGTGAGGGTGGCGTCGGTCGCGGCAAGGGCCGGCAGAACCGGATTATCTTTCGTCAGCGCGTTGAGGCCATTGGCCACCGCGCCTACCTTCAGAACCGGCACAGGCGTGGTTTGCACCGCCTGTATATAAGGAGTGACGTTCGCATCACTCTTCTTATCGCGCTTGTGCACATCGTTGCCGGCTGCCGAAACCGCGCTGCGGATGGCATTGCCTTTGTCTTGCGACAAATCGGTCAAGGCCGAACCGGCGGACGACAATAAATCGACAAACCCATTTGTCGCAGCTGCGGCTTGCTGACCGGCCTGCTGCAATTGCTGGGTGGCTTGCGCCTTCGCCGACTTGGGGACGTTGAGAACTTGCTGTGTGATCATGATGCGACCGAATTGTTCATGGCCTCGTAAGAGCAAGCCACGTGCCACGCGGTGCGCGAACGATAAGTCTTTGAAACATCACGATTTCGCTTTGTGCGCCGGTCGTCGTGAGGGTGTTCGGCGGCAAACCGTGCCGAGCGCGTCCAGGCAATCTTTGCCGTTTGATCGACGTCAGATCGACGTCGAAGGGCTTCTAGCACTCGGCAAAAAATGCCGGACCGGCAAAAATGACCGGGCAGAATTTGCCGTCGGGGTCAAAACGCATAATCGAAGAAGTCCGTAATTTATCGCGCATTTTAAGAAAGTTTCAGTTGATTTGACGGATAACCATTCCATCAAAGCGCAAACGATAATGTTTGCTCTGCTCGTCGCGAAGCGACACGTCATTCTTCTAGAAGGAACGCTCTTATGACTTCGTCGATCGTTTTAGGTACCGCAACGAACTCGAACTTGTTGGCGTTGCAAAACATCAACTCGCAGTTGGGGACCACCCAAGGCCATCTATCGACCGGTCTCGCCGTTGCCTCCGCGACGGACGATGCCGTGAAATACTTTCAGGCACAGTCGCTGACCGGCCGTGCCGACGATCTTTCAACCCGTAAGGACGCCATCGCCCAGGGCATCCAGTCGCTGACCACCGCGACGAACGGTATCTCCAGCGTTGTCTCGGTGCTTCAGCAGTTGCAGGGCATCGTCAACGGCGCGGCGACGCAGACCGCCTCACAGCGTTCCTCGTCGGCAACCCAGTTTAATACCCTGGGTCAGCAGCTCACGACGCTGTTGAATGATGCAAGTTATCAGGGACTTAACCTGGTCAACGGCACCACGTCGAACCTGACGCTGCAATTCAGCATCACCTCGACCTCGACTTTGAAGATCCAGGCCCAAAACCTGTTGTTCTCCAAGCTCGTAACCGGCGGTAAGGCCCTCGGTAAGGGCTCCGTTGCGGCGACGACCTTGATCACCGTTAAATTCTCGAACGTCTCCAACAAGATTTCGAAATTTACGGCGATCTACAACGCTTTGCAGACCGCGGTTTTCAAGGCCCAATCGGCCGCGCAGACCTTGGGTACCAACGTCAACTTCCTGCAGACCCGCCTGTCGTTCACCTCTCAGTATATCAACACGCTGAACGGTGGTGCTTCGGCTCTGACGGTTGCCGACGTCAACCAGGAATCGACCAACCTCGTGACGTTGCAGACACGTCAACAGTTGGCCATCCAATCGTTGTCGATCGCGACCTCGTCCGAACAGTCGGTCTTGAAACTCTTCCACTAAACGTTCTTTCCTTAGCGACAATGCAAACGGGCGGCCTTATGGGCCGCCCGTTTCGCATTTGGTAAGGTTCTCTTAATACTTCAAACCTATTCGAAAGTATGAACGTGATTACCGGCTATTAATTAGCCCATACGGCATGATCCTTGAAATAGGGGGTATCAGAAGTCGCGAAGCGGCTTCGTCACTCTCTAGAAGGACCACCCCATGTCGATCACCCTCGGCAGTGCGACCAGTTCAAACCTGCTCGCCTTGCAAAACATCAACTCTCAGCTCTCCACGACCCAGAACCATCTCTCGACCGGCCTTGCTGTCGCTTCCGCGACCGACGATGCCGTCAAATATTTCCAAGCGCAGTCATTGACCGGTCGTGCGACCGATCTGTCCACTCGTAAAGACGCGATCTCGCAGGGCATTCAATCCCTGACGGCCGCCACCAACGGTCTCTCCAGCGTCGTCTCGATCCTGCAGCAGCTGCAGGGCGTCGTGAACGGTGCCGCCACCCAGACCGCCTCGCAGCGCTCCTCGTCGGCCACGCAGTTCAATACTTTGAGCCAGCAGCTGACGACCTTGCTGAATGACTCGAGCTATCAGGGCCTCAACCTCGTCAATTCGACCGCGTCGAACCTGACGCTGCAGTTCAGCATCACCTCGACCTCGACGCTGAAGATCAACGGCCAGAACCTCTTGTTCTCGAAGCTCGTCACCGGCGGCAAGGCTCTCGGCAAGGGCTCGGTCGCGGCAACGACCCTGCTCACGGTCAAATTCTCGGCCGTGAGCAACAAGATCTCGAAGTTCACGGTCCTCTACAACGCGCTGCAGACCGCGGTTTTCAAAGCCCAGGCTTCAGCCCAGACCTTGGGTACCAACGTGAACTTCCTTCAGACGCGCCTTTCCTTCACCTCGCAATACATCAACACGCTGAATGGCGGTGCCTCGGCTCTGACGGTCGCTGACGTCAACCAGGAATCGACCAACCTCGTGACGTTGCAGACCCGCCAACAGCTGGCCATCCAGTCGTTGTCGATCGCGACGTCGTCCGAACAGGCCGTCCTCCGCTTGTTCCACTAAAACTGAAAGCTAAGTTCGGCTTGTGGTGGGCGGCCTTCGGGCCGCCCATTTCATTTGGGCTCATTAAGTAAATCTTGACCCTTAAGGCCTACAAAGAGGGCCTCAGTTCCTCTTAACCAAGAGCAGTAGAATGCCGCTCACGATCAATCTAAAACCGCGCGAGCGGCTCATCGTCAATGGCGTCGTGATCGAGAACTCTGGGCAGATTGCCAAGATTCTGATCCACAACAACGCCGCCCTTCTTCGTGAAAAAGACATCATTACCGAAGAGCAGGCCACCACGCCCGCTCGGAGGATATATTTCGCCATTCAGTGCGAATACCTGTTCCCCGGCAAAGATGATCTATTTTTACCGATAATTTATCGGTTTCTTACAGAGTTCGAATTGGCCGCGCCGAGCGCAAGTGGGGCGGTCCAGGAAATTCGAACCTTCGTCGAGTCCGGACAGCATTACCGGGCACTGAAAGCGGCGAAGTTATTGATTGCGAGAGAACAGGAGATTCTAAATGACGTTGCAAACGAAGGCGTATCCAAGGGCTCCTGAGCCGGGCAATCCGGCTCGTACGGAAGCCTGGGCGCTTCTCGAGGCGGCGCGCCAGTTGCATCAGACCAAAGATGCACCGATCGAAGAATTCCGTACGGCATTGCGCCGGAATTGGCGGCTTTGGACGATCTTCCAGGCCAGCCTGTCCGAACCCGATTGCACCGTACCGGGACCGATCCGCAGCAATCTTTTGGGATTGTCCAATTTTGTCGATCGCCAGACGGCCGAACTTCTGGCCGTACGCGATGCGAAAAAGATCGACGTGCTGGTGAATATCAACCGGCAGATCAGCGAAGGTCTGTTGGAAGGTCAGCGGGCAGGGACGCGCAGCGGGACAACCCCGACGCAAGCTCCGGCCAGCCGCCAACTCGCCGAATCTGCTTAAAACAGAGATCAAGCCATGATGCCGGTTGCACAGCCGGACGGCATGAATGCCAGTGCCGAAGTCCTCCGCCAGGCGATCGCTCGTCTCAATGACGGCGAGCCCGGCGAAGCACTGGCCCTTCTGCAACCGTTGCTCGTCGATCTGACACCGAGCGTCGAAGCGCGTTTCGCGCTGGCGATGACGGCGTGGAAGCTCGATCGTCTCGATTGGGCACTCTCGATTCTTCAGCAATGTCATGAAGATGCGCCGGATAACGGCAGCGTCGCCGAAACCTTGGCGTCTCTCTATGGTCAACTCGGCAATCTTCGCGAAAGTCTTTTCACCGGCAAGCTTGCGACGGCTCTCGGCTCAGACGCGGCGATCGCGTCGCTGGTGCCGGCACGTTTTCCGGCCTTCGAACATGCCTTTCTCTCGATCGTCGAACATCCCTTGTTGGGCAAGGCGCGCCGCGCCCTGGCCGATGGCAAGATCGCCGACGCCGTCGAGAAATCACGCCAACATGTCGCCATCGAACCTGATCATCTCGAGGGACGGCGCTTTCATGCTGCGGTTCTGATGCGGACCGGCGCACCGGCGGCGGCAATCGATGCGCTTGCAGTCACGGCCGAACAAGGTTTGAACCCCGATCTCGCGACGATCTATGCCCGCGCGCTGGCAGCAGCCGGCGAAAAGGAAGATTCACGGCAATGGTACGACGTTGCCTTGGCGTCGGCGCCGGATGACGCGGCGATTGCCGCTGCGCCCATCGCTGATGCGGTTTGGCTCGGCAACGATCGGTCGCACGCACTGAGCCTGTCGCAAGACTGGGCTTCGCGTTTCGCGACCGGTGCGAAAGCACCGGTACGAAACTCCGCTTCGGCCCCAAAGCTGGTCATCGGTTATCTGGTTTCGGCTTTCGTTGATTCAAAGGACGCTGCCGCGGTTGCCGCCGTGGCTCGGGCCCATGATCGTGCCCGCGTGACCGTGCTCGGTTACGGCATCGGGCCTTATACGTCGGAAGAAAACAACGCTTTGACCGGTGCGTTTGCGCGGTGGCGGGATATCGGCCCGCTCGATCCGGCGACGTTGGCCCGGACTTGGTCCGGTGACGGTGTCGATGTTCTGGTCGATGCGTCCGGCTTTTCCGCGCCGAAACAACTTCAGGCGCTTGCGCGTTGCACCAATGCGGTTCGCGTCTCGTGGTTCGGCAATCCCGGCGGGATCGGCGCACCTTTCTATGATGCGAGCCTCGGCGTTGCGGATTATCCCGTGCTGCCGATGGCCGCGAAAACGGCTGCGCCGTCTGGCGACACTATCGCCTTCGGTGCGGATGTTGTTTTGCCGCAGTTGGACGAGGAAACCGTCGCGCTTTGGTCGTCCATTCTGACGCAAGTGCCGCAGGCGCATCTCTTGCTGCGCGCGAATGATTTAGCCGCCGGCGCCAACGTCACACGATTGATCCGCCGTTTCGGCGAAACGCTCGCCGCCCGTATCGATATTCGCCAAGCGGCTTCCAGTGCCGAATTCTACGCGGCGGTCGATATCGCCTTATTGCCGTGCCTGGGGGCGTCGCCGCGGGTCGCCGCAGATGCCTTGGCGAACGGCGTGCCGGTTGTCGCTTTGAAAGGCGAGGGGCCGCTGAAGCCGTTCGGCGATTTCGTCGAAGGCCATGGTCTTGGCAAGCGCTTCGTCGCCGCGGATGACGACCATTATCGCAATATCGCGCTGTCGCTGGCCGCATCGCCGGTCGCACGCATTCTTCCCGCGATCGAAACCGGAGCCGAGCGTTTGGCGCAGGCCGTCGAGGAACTGGCCGCGGCGATCAATCGGCAAGGAGCCGCCGCATGACCGATCCCATCAAGTCACGCGCGGCGTTCGCCGAACGTTTCCCGAAGATCATCGAAAATCTGGATCGGCCCGGCGCGATCACCTCGTCGCTGATCGTCGAAAATGGTGTCGTCGTCGATGCGATGGTCAACGACACGCGTCTTTATGGCGGCGATGCGAAAAATTTCACCGCCCATCAGGTCGAATCTTTTCTCGCCAAACCGCTGCGTCTTTTCATGGATCGCCCGACCACGGCCGGGCTCGTCAGCCCGATTTGCGTCGATCTCCATGATGCGCTGGGTCAATTTCTGATCAAACACGGCGGCGACGAAATCAGCAGCCATGTTTCGAACAGCCCCAGCTTTCTCGTCGTTTTCGGCCTGGGCCTCGGCCATCACCTGAAGGATCTGAGCCACGGCACCAAGGCGCGTTGGCTGATCGTCGTCGAACCGATGATCGATTTCATCGAGCATTCGTTCCAAACCGTCGATTGGACGGAGATTTTCGCCCATTTCGAAAGCCAAGGCGGCGGCGTTCATATCGTCACCGAACTCGATCCTGGCAAAATGGCCTCGGCGATCGTCCGCTTCATGTCGGAGCAGGGCATTCCCTACGTCGATGGCAGCCACATCTTCACCCACTACCCGTTCTGGGCTTTCGCCGAAGGCCGCAACCGCTTGTATGAAGCTATCAAATTCGCCTTCATCAATCGCGGCTTCTTCGAAGACGAATTGATCATGATGACCAACGCGGTGACGAATTTCGCCGCGGCGCCATTCTGGCTGCTGGAAGGCCGTCCGCGTCTCCATCGTCCCGAACTGGCGGTGATCGTCGGCGCGGGTCCGTCGCTGGACGAGGCTTTGCCGCGTCTGTGGGAAATCCGCGATCGTGTTGTGCTGTTCTCCGCCGGGACTGCCTTGCGGCCCTTGCTGCGCAACGGCTTCGTGCCGGATTTCCATTGCGAGCTGGAGAATGTTCCGGCCGCCTTTGATGCTATTTGCGAAGCGGGAAAATACGGCGACCTGTCGAAGATCAGCTTGATCGCTTCGGCAACGGTCGATCCGCGCGTTCCTTCGAAATTCGCCGAAACGATTTATTTCTTCCGCGACAGCGTCAGCTCAACCCAATTATTGGGCGAGAAGCATCTGCCGATCACTGGCGCGACGCCGACGTGCGTCAACATGGCGGTCTCGATGGCCGCTTTTATGGGCTTCACCGACATGGCGCTGTTCGGCGCCGATTGCGGCGTACGCGTCGGCGGCGCCGATCACGCCAGCGATACGATCTATCGCGATGTCGAAAAATATAAAACCGAGAACACCGCCGCGCGCTTCCCGATCGAGGTCGAAGGCAATTTCGGCGGTATCGCACGTAGCAACTGGATTTATGACTCTTGCCGCCTGATGCTGGCCGAAGTCGTCCAACAGCGCAGCCTCAATGTCTTCAACGGCAGCGACGGCGCATTCGTCCCGGGCACCGTGCCGCGCGTTCCGGAATCAATCGAGCCAACGACCGGCCCGTTGGATCATGCCGACATCCGCGCTGCCTTGAAGCGCGCGATGGAACGTTTCACTCCGGCCGCGATCTTCGCCGAAACCGACATCGTCGCGATCGGCAATCAGACGGCCGAGATGTTCAAGGGGCTCGACGAGGTGCTGAACCGTTTGGGCCAAGGTACGCCTGATTTTGCGGTTGCCTATCGCGAGGTCATGGATTTCATCGACACCGCACACAAGCATTACGGCAAGGCGGACTCATTGATTGGTGGGACGCTGCAAGCCTTGCCACGTATCGCGATGTTCTTCGGCTTCCGTGTCGCCGATCCCGAGCTGCGTAAACGCCTCTATGACTTGTTCATTGCCGAATTCAAACGGACCGCGGCCGAAATGTCGGCCGAGACGGAAACGTTGTTCGCCAAATTGACGGCGATAACCGGCGACCTCGATCAAGATCAACCAGAGCCGATTAGCCTCGCCGGCTGATCGATCTTTCGTATCCTCCGACCCAAATGAAAACGGCGCCGCGAAAAAGCGGCGCCGTTTTTTGTTTTTGTGTTTGGAAGGGTTAGGCGAAGAGCGAGAGGATCGCGTTGGAGCTTGTCGCTGCGCTGTTCGTGCCGGCGGTTAGGGTCGCGTTGCTGGCGAGGACGCTGAAGGCCGAGCTTTGCGTCGCAATCGGCGTTGTCTGGCTGATGATGCTCTGCGCCAACTGGCTGGTCTTACTGAGATTGAGCTGAATCAGATGAATCTGATTCTGCATGTTGGTTTGCAACTGCGCGATCTGCGCGGTGATGGCCGCAGAACTGGCGTTTTGGGTCTGGCTCTGCAGCGTCTGCAGCGCGTTCACTTGGCCGTTAAGTTCCTGCACCTTGCTGCCGGCAAGGGTTTGGTTCGCCGAGGTGGCGGCGGAAACGGGCTGTACCAAATTCGCTGCCGCGGTCACGGCGGCGACGGCGGCAGCCTGACCCTCAGGAGTAGAAAGATCATAGCTCGCGGCCGTATCGACACTGAGACCGTTGGCCTTGAGTTGCGTGATGCCGTCAGGCTGGAAAATCGCGTTGTACGTCGCTGGTGTCAGGTTCGACAGATCGGTGTTTGCAGCGGTAATCGCATCGTCGAACGCCTGGTTGTCCCCATTATTCGCGGCGACGGTAGCGGCGATAAGCTGTTGACCCAAATCGCCGAGATTGTTGGTGTTGTTGCCGTATTGGCTCTGGACCGCGCTATAGGCGCCTTGCTGCGCCGTCAACGCCTTGATCCGCGACGCCGTTAAATTAACCGACACCTGATCCTGCGAGCCCTGCAGCACCGCGATCTTGCGATTGACCTCGTTCTGCAACGAGTTCGTGATCGCGGCGAGCTGAATCTTCTGCGTCGTCTGCGCCTGAATTTGCGCAGTACTCGCGAGAAGACCAAAGGGATTGAGGATGCCGGTTGTCATGATTTTACGGGGTCAGGATGCGCCTGGTTGCCTTTATGGACTCTTAAGGGTCAGCGCTGGTGCCGGAACTGATTTATGAGAGCCAATTCGGGCTCGCGGTTCAACAATTGGGCGACAGTGCGCCATGCCGGGAACGCATCATTGGCCGGCAGCCGGTCATAAACTGCGCGCAGAAAGGCCAAATCCTCGGGATAATCGAGCGTCCAGCGCTGCGTCGTCAGCGCGCCGCCAGGGCCGGGAAGGTTAACGCGGCGATAAGATTCGTTCCGGCGGATCCAGGGGGTCACATGCTCGTGATCTTCGGGAAGGGTGGCGGTCGCGATCGCTTCGTCCAGGGCGGCGATAGTGAAGGCCTCGCAATCGAGTCCATGCGGCCAAGAGGGCGGCATGTTGTTCGAGGCATAGTCGGCCTTTAGTTCTTGGCGAAGCCGCAAGACGTCGGCACAAACTTCAGGATCGATCAACGGGCAATCGCTGGTCACGCGCAGCACGACATCGGCATTCGCGGCATGGGCGGCGCCGTGATAGCGGGCGAGCACATCGCGTTCCGAACCGCGATAGACAGGAAAACCGAGATGATCGGCCAGACTGGCAACTTCGTCACCGTCTTTGCCCTCGACCGTCGCGCAAACGACATCATCGGCTCCGTCGATGGCGCGACAGCGGCGCAGGACATGTTCGAGAACTGTGGCAGTGCCGAGAGATTCGAGAACTTTGCCGGGGAGGCGGCTCGAGCCGACGCGGGCCTGGATGATGCAGACGGTGCGGGCGGCGTTCATGGCGAGTTAGGGAGCGACGCGGCGCATCGCGCCGGCACCCATGCCGAGAAGGTCGCCCAACGTTTCAACGACCCGATCGACGTCTTGCTCATCCATGCCGACGAACAGCGGCAGCGATAGGGTGTTGCGGTAATAGGTTTCGGCGCCCGGCAGCGCGGTCTCGCCGTAGCGGTCGCGGTAATAGGGATGGCGGTGGACCGGGATGTAATGAACCTGGCTGCGGATGCCTTGCGCTTCGAGCGCGCGCATAAGCTGACCACGGGACAGCGGGCTCGCGGCGAAATCGATCCGCACGCTGTAGAGATGCCAGGACGCGACGCAATTCTGTCGCCGCGCAATCGGCTGCACCATCGGCGACAACGCGCCCAGCAAATAGTCATACCGCGCGGCAAGGCGACGCCGGGTATCGACGAAATGGCCGAGTTTTTTCAACTGGCTGTGGGCGAGGGCCGCGTTGATGTCGCTGAGCCGGTAATTGAGGCCGAGATCGGTCATCTCGTAATACCAAGGATTGACCTCGGCGTGATCGAACCCGGCTTCTTTGTCTTTGAATTGGTCGGCATCCCGATTGACGCCGTGATTGCGGAATTGCGCCAGACGCCGGGCGATATCGGGATTGCGCGTCAGCGCCGCGCCGCCTTCGCCGGCGGCGATGGTCTTGACCGGATGAAATGAGAAAACCGTGATGTCGCTGTCGATGCAAGCGCCGACCGGATGCCAGCTTCCGTCTTCGCGGCGATAGCGGGTGCCGAGCGCATGGCAGGAATCTTCGACGACCGTCATGCCTTCCGCATGGGCGCGGGCGGCGATGGCTTCGATATCGACGCATTGCCCGGCGAGATCGACCGGGAAGACAGCCGCTGCTTGGCGTCCGTTCTTGCGCGCGCGGGCCAGCGCTTCTTCGAACTGAGAAAGACCCATCAGGCCGTTGGTCGGATCACAGTCGGCGAACACCACTTCCGCGCCAGCATGACGCGCGGCGTTGGCAGTCGCGGCAAAGGTCATGGTCGGCACGATCACGCTATGATCGGGGCCGATGCCGAGGGCAAGGTTAGCGAGGTGAAGCGCGGCGGTGCCGTTGCTGCAACTGATCGCATGCGGCGCTTCGCATTGTGCCGCAAGGGCTTCTTCAAAGCTGCGGACGCTCGGGCCGGTGGTCAGCCAATCGCCGCGCAGGACGGCGGTGACGGCGGCGATGTCGTCTTCGTCGATCGCGTGCCGGCTATAGGGAAGCGGCAGGCCGTTCAACATTAGGCGTGGACCGCAATCATGTCGCGCAGGCGCGAACCGTCGAGCCAATCGTTGTTGGTTTCGCTGGCATAGCGGAAGCCTTCGGCAACCGGCGTTGCGCCGCTCGAGGAATAACAATCGCGCTGCCACCAGGCGAAGCTGGGCTCGATCACATAGCGATCGGCAAGCTCGAGGGTCTGGCGGGAATCGTCTTCGGTGATCATGACCTCGTGCAGTTTTTCGCCCGAGCGGATGCCGACGATCTTGATCGGCATTTTCGGCGCAAGAGACTGGGCCAGATCGGTGATCCGCATGCTGGGGATCTTCGGGACGAAAATCTCGCCGCCATACATCAGGGCGAGGGAGGTGATGACGAAATCGACGCCGTGCTGGAGGGTGATCCAGAAACGGGTCATGCGTGGATCGGTGACGGGCAGATATTCGGCCCCTTCTTCGATCAGCCTTTTATAAAGCGGAATGACGCTGCCGCGCGATCCGACGACATTGCCGTAGCGGACGACGGCAAAGCGGCTTTCGCCCGCGCCAGTCAGATTATTGGCAGCGACAAAGATTTTGTCCGAGGCGAGTTTCGAAGCGCCATAAAGATTGATCGGGTTGGCGGCCTTGTCGGTCGAAAGCGCCAGCACCTTCGGCACGTTGTTGCGCAGCGCGGCGCGCACAACGTTCTCGGCGCCGGTCACGTTGGTTTTAATGCACTCGAAGGGATTATATTCGGCGGCCGGCACTTGTTTCAGCGCGGCTGCATGGACGATGAAATCGACGTTGCGGGTCGCGAGTTCGAGCCGGTCGGCATCGCGCACGTCGCCGAGAAAAAAGCGCATGCGGTCGAGGCCCAGCGGAATAAGGCTCTGCTGCATCTCGTACTGCTTGTACTCGTCGCGCGAGAAGACGATGACGCGGCGGGCGCGGCTGTGACGGAGGAGGGTATCGACCAGGCGGCGGCCGAAAGAGCCGGTGCCGCCGGTGATGAGGATCGATTTATCGTCGAACTGGCGCATTGCGGCACGAACATTATCGCTCAGCGACTGGACATTGCCTTTTGCCGGAACGCCCTTGGCCGCCTTAGGTGGGGTGCTGCGGGGCAGCAGCGCCTCGGTGGGGCGGGTGCGTGCGGTGGATTTATTCGTCTGTGCCATGGAGTCGGCAGGCCTTTATCAAAATGGTTCGGCCGATCATGGCCACTTCATGGTTAAAAGTTGATTGAAATTCCGAACTTCAATCCGAAAGATCAATTACTTCAAGTAGTTCACCAGGCTTAGATTCTGCAGGATGTTCATCGTCTGGTAGGACGCCTGAAGCTGGGTCTGCAGGGTGTTGAGCTGGGTGATCGCCGTCGCTGAATCGATCTGCAGGACGTTGTTGGAGGTCGTGCTGGCCAAGGTCAGGGCGTTCTTGTGCGCGGCGCTCAACTGGGTGAGGGACTGTTGCTGCTCGCCCGAGGTGGCGACCAATTGCTGCACTTGCTGTACCGCCTGCGCCAGCATCTGTTGACCCTTCTGCACGTTGGCGACGTCGGTCGCGCTGGTCTGTGACAGCGGGGTCGAGTTATTGGCGAAGAAATTCAGCACCCGAATGATCTGCTCGAAGGCCGGGTTGTCGCCAGTGACGCCGTATTTCACCGTCACATTGCTATCGACGGTCGCCTGCGAGACGGCGGTGTCGCCGTTGTAATAATCGGCGGAGATGTTCGTGGTCAAATCGCCGGGGGTAGGCAGGTTGGTCGGGTCGTACGACGGGGTCGTCGTTTTGTTGCCCGAGAAGACAAAGCGCGAGCCGTCTTGGGTGTTGAGATAGCTGCCGACTTCGACGAGAAGCTGCTGCGCCGTCGATTGGATTCCTGCCCCGGTCGAGCTGAAGGCATTGTTCGAGAGCTGCGTTTGAAGGGTCGAGGCGACGGTGGCGATGTTCTGCATTGCCAGGCTCATCGTCTGAACCCGGGTGTTCACGGTGGTGATCGTGTCGATGTAACCCTGTTGTTGCGACTGGGTCGCGGCGAGATCGACCAACTTCGCGGCTTGCGGCGCGACGCCGGAAAAGCTCGTGCTCTTCTGTCCGGTCGAAATTTGGCTTTCGAGGGTCGATGCCTTGTTCCCTAACTGCTGCAGAATCTGCAGCATCTGGGAGTTCTGTTGGATCGTGCTGATATTGGTCATGGGCTAATCTCTAATTGATGGCCATGAGGGCCTGGTACATCGACTGAATGGTCGAGATGACCCGCGCCGACGCGCCATAGGCGTTTTGATAGATGCTCAAATTGCCCAGTTCCTGATCGAGATTGACGCCGCTATTGGCCTGGACCTGGCTTTGGATCGAGGTCTGAAGCTGCGACTGATAGGTGTTGTTCTGGGTTGCGGCCGCCGCCGCGGTCGATATCTGGCCGATGATCTGGGCGCCGTAATTCGACAGGGTCGTGGTCGTCGAGGTGGTGAAATTGCCGGCGGCGGCAAAGCTCGCATTGCCGTTCAAGTTATTCATGATGGTCGCGCTGATCGACGGATCGACACCCGAGGTGCCGTTGTAAAGCAGCGTCGGGTTCTGAACCAGCGACGGGTTCATCTCGATCGTCGAGGCGTTATCGATGCCGGTCGTGATGTTGACGTTGCCGAAGATGTTATGCGCGTCGTTGGTGGTGTTGGTGCCGCTGTTGGTCGTGTTGAGATTGGCGAAGTTGCCCGCCGCATAAAGATTGTTGGCGAAGCGGTTCAACTCGGCCGTGACGGCGGGAAGCGCCGTGTTGCGCAATTGCAGCAGCGCACCGACCTTGCCGGTCGTCATGGTACTGGTGACATCGACGCCGTTAAGTGTGACCGGCGACAGTGGCGTGCCGGCCGTAACAGTGCCGGCCTGGGTATAGCCGAAACTTGCGACGGTCGAGCCATCGACCAGCGATTGCCCGCCGGCCGAATATACCATCATCGTGCCGTCGGCACGGGTGTAGCTGGTGACGCCGGTCAATTGCGCGACCTGATTGAGCGCCTGATCGCGCTGATCTTCCAGCGTCGCCGTCGATTGTCCGGTCGCTTGCAGCCGTTCGATCGAACTGTTGAGCGTTCCGATGGTTTGCAGCGACGCGTTCAAGGTCGAGACCGAAGAGCCCAAATCGGTGTCGGTGCTGGTGCGAAGCGTCTGAATGCCCGCCGAGAAATCGTTGAGTTGCTGGGTCAATTGCTGACCGGCGCTGACGACGGCGCTCTGCGCGACCGGATCTTCCGGCGTCGCGGCAAGGGTCTGCATCGAACCGACGAAGGTGTTGAAGGAGTCGGTAAAGGAGGTTCCCGCACCGACCTGACCCAACAGGCTTTGCAACTGATTGAGATAGTCGTTGGCGGTCGAGGCGGCGGAGGCCGTGCTCGATTGCTTCGACAGGTTCGAGGTCAGCAGCTGATCGGTGACACGCTTGATGATGCCGGTATTGACGCCGACGCCGCCGGCGGGCGTCGTGATCGACGTCTGGGACAGGGTCTGGCGCGAATAGCCGGCCGTCTGCGCGTTGGCGACGTTGCCGGAAATGACCTGGATCTGGTTCTGCGTTGCCCGCAGACCGGTGATGGCATCTTGTAGTGCGACACTAAGGCCCATCGTATGCGCTCCGCCTTAAAGCTGCCGATCGACGGCAGCGCCGGCCATCACTGGCCGCCGTGCCGCCGCTCGAGCATGGACCGGTCGGCCATAACCGGAAGCGGCCTTCTGCCGTCCCTCGATATGGCCGACGATGGCCGAGACCAGCCGATCCGTGGCGGCGTGGCCAACACGAAGCGCCATTTCGTTCTCGATGGCCGCTTCGCCCAGTCGCTTGCTGACAGCAAGCCACTTGTCTTTCAAAGCCGGCGCGACCGGCGCGCTGACGTCGATGGATTTAACGATCGTGCCGCACAGCGCGGTCAAACGCGCTTTCTCGCTTTGCAGCGGGCCGATCTCACGGATTTTCATCTCGCGGATGAGTTTGGATTCTTGATCCAGCAGCGTCGCCAACAGCATCGCGGTCGCGCAGAGGCCGGGAATGCCCTGCGGTTGTGAACCGTTCGGCGCGGGTGAAAGGGAAGAAGGTTGAGCAGTCATGATCTCTGACCTTATTGCTGCGTCGGCTGTGACGGCGACTGCATGCGCAGGATCTGCGCGGTGACGGCGGCGGCGATGCCGGTCGGGCTGCTTTTGGCGGCGACCTTGCTGTATTCTTGCGTGAGCAGCGAGCGATAGACGTTTTCGCCCTGACCGCCACCGAACATCGGATCGGCTTCGGTGCCGGAGAACATGTTTTCGAACACCTGCGACATGAAGAAGGCTTCGAAGTCTTCGCCCGACTTCTTTGCCGCGGCGAGACCGGCGCTCGGGTTGAGCGACGGCGCGCTCGGCGCCATCGAGACCATCGCGTTGTTGATGCTGCTGTCGTCCATCACATCAACTCGATATCGGCTTGCAGCGCGCCGGCGGCTTTGATCGCCTGCAGGATGCTGATCATGTCGCGCGGGCCGACGCCCAGCGAATTGAGGTTGTTCACCAGTTCCTGAAGGCTGACGCCGGAGCGTATGACGGCCATGCGGCGGTCGCTCTGTTCGTCGATCTCGATCTTGGTGCGCGGCACGACCACGGTCGATGCGCCGCCGCCGGGAGCGAACTGGGTGTTGTCGTTGCCGGTCGGGCCGGGCAAGGCGGGATTGTTGGAGAGACCGCTGCCGGCGGGCGGGGCAAACGTCGTCGCTTGTCCCTGCGGCGCAAAGGCATTCGGCTGCGAGACTTGCGGCGTCTCGGTGATTTTGACGGTCAGGTTGCCCTGGGCGACAGCGACGGTGCTGATCCGGACATTCTCGCCCATGACGATGATGCCGTTCTGCTCGTCGATGACGACCCGCGCCACCTGATCGGGCTCGATCATCAACTGCTCGATGTTGGTCAGCAGGCCGACGATGTCGCCTTTGAGATTGTCCGGCACGTTGAGGACGACCGTCGAAGGATCGGTCGGGGCCGCGACATTGCCTTTGAACTTCGCATTGATGACGTCGGCGACGCGGCGGGCCGTGGTGAAATCCGGGTTGTGCAGCATCAGGCTGACGCTCTTCAGATTGGCGAGCTGAAAGCCGACTTCGCGTTCGACGATTGCCCCGGTCGGGATGCGGCCGGCGGTCGGCACGCCTTTGGTGACGGAAGAACCTTGGCCTTTGACGACAAAGCCGCCGGCCGAGACCGTGCCTTGCGCAACGGCATAGACCTCGCCGTCGGCGCCCAGCAGCGGCGTGACCAGCAGGGTGCCGCCGAGAAGGCTTTTGGCATTACCGAGGGCGGAAACCTGAACGTCGATGCGCGCGCCCTGGCGCGAGAAAGCGGGAAGGGTGGCCGTCACCATCACGGCGGCGACGTTGGCGGTCTTGAGCGCGTTGTCGCGGGCGTTGACGCCCAGCCGTTCCAACATGCCGATGAGGCTTTCACGGGTGAAGACCGCCTGGTTGAGCGTATCGCCCGTGCCGTTGAGGCCGACGGCGAGGCCGTAACCGACGAGCATGTTCTCGCGAACGCCTTCGAAGTCGGCGATGTCTTTGATCCGCGAGGCAGCCAGGGTCGGCTGCGCAAGCTGGCAAAGCCCGGTAAAGGCGAGGGCGGCGATCACGAGGGGGCGGAGAAAGCGGTTCATGGCACCAACAGGCAAAAACGAAACATGGTTTATTCCGCCAGGGTGGATGCCAAAGCCGTGCCAGATGGCTTTGCCGCGGAAAGCTTGGGTTTTTGCCGGTGAAGCGCCGCTTCAGGGCGGCAAAGCTTTCCCTCCTTGGTAAATTTTGCCGGGCTGGCTTAACCCTGCGTTAACCATATCGCGCCATCGTGGTGGCATGAGGATCGTTGGACCATCCAATTTGCAAGGCACGACCGCAAAGCGCGGCGCGAGCAGCGCGAGCGGAAACGGTACCTTCGCCGCTAGTTTGTCCGGCGAGGAAACGACCGTCTCGTCCAACAGCGGCGCCGCCAATGTCGCGACGGTCACCAACCTCTTCATGCTTCAGGAAGTCAGCGAAGACCCGCAAGGCCGCCGCCGCCGCGCCGCCGCCCGCGGCGATGCCTTGCTGGACAAGCTCGATAAGCTTCGCGTCGGTCTGTTGACCGGTTCGATGTCGCGCAGCCAACTGGAAGACATGCGCAACCTCTCGCGCCAGGCCGACCTCAGCGACGATCCGAAGCTGGCCGGCATCCTCTCCGAGATCGAACTCCGCGTCGCGGTGGAGTTGGCGAAGCTCGAAAGCGCGCTTTAGCCGCTTCTCTATTTATACGTTTGCATTGTCACCCGCGCCCCTCGAGTTCGCTCGGGGTTAGGCGCTTTTCCGTTTTGCTTATTCCAATTGCAACGCACTTCCTGACCTCACCCCGAGCGAAGTCGAGGGGCGCAGGATGTAACGCCATTCGCCTTG
This sequence comes from uncultured Rhodospirillales bacterium, assembly GCA_903822185.1. GTDB lineage: Bacteria > Pseudomonadota > Alphaproteobacteria > ATCC43930 > CGMCC-115725 > CAIKMD01. The sequence goes on from CAIJOA010000049.1 coordinate 23,655, forward strand.
CCTAAATCCCCGTCTTCGCGCATGCTTATTCCCAACTAACAAACCGCCGCAAAGCCGGCGGGACGATGAACAGGGGGAAACATGCTGACGACAGGCATTTTTGCGAATCGCTGGTGGATGGTGTTTGGCGCCGTCCTGGGCCTCATGGTCAATACCGGCGTCATTGAAGTATTCACTTTTGCGGTGTTTTTGAAGCCGATCTCCGAGGATTTGGGGATCGACCGGGCGACACTTGGCTTGCTGGTCGTGATCGGATCGGCTTTTGCCACGCTCTCGACCCCGACTTTCGGCAAATGCATCGATTATTTCGGGCTGCGCCGCGTCCACTTGCCGATGATCGTCGTCTATGCGGCGGTGATCGCGAGCATGTCGCTGTTGCAGGGGCCGTTCTGGCTGCTGGCGGTCTTCTTTATCCTGCGCGGCACCTTCGGCGCGGGCCAGTCGCCGATCGCTTATTCCAAGGCCATCGCCGCGACCTTCGACAAGGATCGTGGCCTCGCCTTGGGCGTCGCCATCGCGGGCGTCGGGATCGGCGTCGCCCTCATGCCGTTATTGGCGAATTATCTCATCAGCGCCTATGGCTGGCGTGAGGCGTTCGTCGGGCTGGGCATCGCCATTCTCGTTTTTGCGTTGATCCCCGGTTATCTGTTCGAACGCGAACCGCCCGCCAACGCCGACAACCGGAAATCGTCGTCGAACCGGGTTCTGCCGGGCATGCGCTATCGTGAAGCGGTTTTGCATGGCTGGCGTTTCTGGGCCATCACGATCGCGTTTTTCCTCGGCGTGGTCGCGGTCAACGGCACCCTGACCCAGGTCGTCGCGATGTTGAGCGATCGGGGCTTTTCACGCGATGCGGCGGTTTATGCGCTGTCCATTTCGGGCATTGCGCTGACGATCGGCCGCGTGGTGTCGGGCTGGCTGCTCGACCGCATGCACGGGCCTTACGTGGCCTGTTTCTTTCTCGGCAGCGCTGCCATCGGCATTACGCTGTTGGCCAGCGGGGCGGGTGGCAGCGTGCCTTATATCGGTACCGTGCTGTGCGGCCTGGGCATCGGCGCCGAGGTCGATCTGATGGCCTTTTTCATCAGCCGCTATTTCGGGTTGCGGGCTTTCGGCGCAATCTATGGCTCGTTGTTCGCGCTGTTTTCGCTCGGCAATGCCGTCGGTCCCTGGCTGATGGGAATGTCTCTGCGCGACAGCGGCAGCTACGTGCCGATGATGATCGCCTTCGTTGTTGCACTGGGCGCGGCTTGCGCCTTGCTGCTGCCGTTGGGGCCGTACCGTTACGTGGCCAGCCAGGACGAGGTCGCCGGGGCGATGGGCGAGGAAGCCGCCTAAGGCCGTTTCGAGGAACGAAACACAGGATGATGGGTTTTTGACGGGCGGTTTATGCGTTGTGTTCGTCCGGCTTGAAGCGGGCGAGGGCCATTCATATACTCCGCCCGTCTTCGACCTTCCGCCTGTGGGGATTTTCTTGGTGAACCCGCCGACCCTTCCGCCCGAGTACCGTCCGTCGGACGACGAAGAATATATGAATCCGTTGCAGCTCGAATATTTCCGGCAGAAGCTTCTGCAGTGGCGTAGCGAGCTTGTCACCGATTCCTCCGGAACGCTGCAAAACCTCAAAGAGGTCAGCCTCAACGAGCCGGATATCACCGATCGCGCGACGCTCGAAACCGATCGCTATACCGAACTGCGTACGCGGGATCGCGAGCGTAAAGTGATCGCGAAAATCGACGAAGCATTGTTTCGGATCGATGACGGTTCCTACGGCTATTGCGAGGAAACCGGCGAGCCGATCGGCGTCCGCCGCCTCGAAGCCCGTCCGATCGCGACCCTGAGCGTCGAAGCGCAGGAACGCCACGAGCGTATGGAGCGCACCCAGCGCGAGGACTAAGGGCGACCGTTTCCGGTCTCTTTCAACAATTTAATCTTGTGATACATGCGCCCCGCTCAACTTGCGCGCGCGGTGGTGACCTTGCATGCTCGCCCGCCACGAGACATCGAGATCGGAAAAGAGGAACTACGCATGTTGGGACGTTGCCGCTGGATCGGATTGCTACTGATCGCCGCTTTGATTTCGGTCTGTGCGAGCGCACCGGCGAAGGCGGACGATAAGCCCGATCTCCGGGCGCTGATGGACGATCTCGTCGCCGCCAATCACATTCTTTATTACCACGGCATTATGGATGGGTTCGGCCATATCAGTTTCCGCAGCCCGACCGATCCGAATCACTTCTATATGGCCGCCGCGGTTTCGCCGGGGAAGGTGACGGCCAACGACATCATCGAACTCGATCTCGACGGTAATATCGTCGATAAGCAGAAACGGCCGAGCTATTCCGAACGCTTTATCCATGCCGAAATCTATCGCGCCCGGCCCGACGTCAATGCAGTGGTTCATTCCCATTCGCCGACCGTGATCCCGTTCAGCGTCACCGGCGTGCCGCTGCGCCCGATCACGCATTCGTCTTCGTTCCTTTATACCGGCGTGCCGGTGTTCGATACGCGCAAGGTGCCGTCGGCGAAAACCCTGCTGGTCGATAACGCCGAGACGGCGAAGGCGTTGGCGAAGACGCTGGGACAAAACGCGGTCGTGCTCATGCGCGGGCATGGCGATGCCGTCGTCGCCGGCGACATCCGCAGCGTCGTGCTACGTGCGATCTACACCGAGGTCGATGCGAAGTTGCTGTTGCAGGCGATGTCGATGGGCAAGCCGATCACCTATATATCGAAAGAAGAAGGTGAGGCGATGGCCCGCGAAGCGCAGAGTATCAAAAGCGGATCGAGCCACGGCGTCGATCGGATCTGGCAGATATGGCTTGATGAAGCGTCGGGCAAAGCGATCACGGCGGGGCACTGACCCCAAAGAACCCCAAAGAAGGAAGAACGCTTAGGGGCGAGCAGCATTCTACTGCCGCCTTTGGCGTGATCCCGGGATAGATCCGGCGAGCCGGATTTATCCCGAGTGGTTCTGGTGGGGAGCAGCCATCACGACGTTGCTTTCTATGTCGTGACGGACTGCCTCAGAACGGTGCGACGACGTCGAGCAACTGTTGGCCGTAGCGCGGCTGCTGCTTATCGGTGATCTGACCGCGGCCGCCGTAAGAGACGCGCGCCTCAGCGAGTTTCTCGAGCGGGGTCGTGTTGGTCGAGCTGATGTCCTGCGGACGCAGGACGCCGGTGATCTGCAATTCGCGGACTTCGAAATTGACGCGGATTTCCTGGCGGCCCTGAACGACGAGATTGCCGTTCGGCAAAACCTGCGTCACCAGCGCCGCGACGTTGAGCGTGATCTTCTCTTCACGGGTGATGCCGCCGGTGCCGTCGTTCTTGGTCGCATTGTTTATGGCGACGTTGGTGTTCGGATGCATGTTCTTCGGCAGCATCTTTGCCAACTGGCCGACATCGAAGCCAAGAACCTGCGGCATCGCGTCGGTTTCGGTCGTAGTGCGGGCTGTGGTGCTGTCGTTAGCGAACTGGGCCTTGTCGTCGATCGAGATAACCACGGTCAGAATGTCGCCGATGTTGGCGGCGCGTTGATCCTTGAAGAAGGCGCGGCTGCCGGCTTTCCACAGCGAGTTCGGCTGACGCTCGCCGACGATCGGGGTCGGCATCGGCAGCGACACGGGCGTATAGCCCGGCTGCGTCTTAGGGTCTTGGATCGTGGTCAGCGGCGGGGCCTCACCGATCTGGCTGATGCGGCTGAAGGCATTGCAGCCGGCGAGCAGCATCGCGCAAAGGGCGGTCGCGGTGATCTGTTTGAAAGGCAAGGGAGACATCGGATGATCCTGGCTTAGCGTGAGGCGATGCGGTTCGAGACGCGGTTGATGACCGCGCGGCCCGACCCGGCAATGACGGCGTCGATGACGCGATTGGACTGAATGTTGGTGATGCGGATCGACGCACCCAGGGCGCCATCTTCCATGGCGCGGCCTTGCGTGGTGAGCTGCATCACGTCGGTATCGAGTTCGATCATGACCGTCTCGCCCTTATGGACGAGGATCGGGTCTTGCACGTCGCCCGCGCGGACGAGTTCGCCGACGCGCAGCACGCGCTTGGCGGCCTTGCCGACGAGTTGCGACGCATCAGTCACGGTGTCGCCGGCGACGCGCTCGCGCGGCAGTTTGATCGTCTGCAGATCGTTCGGGCCGACGACGTCGCCGATGGCGATGCCGCGGCTGGGCACCGCGACGGTCAATTGATAGACGACGCGGCCGCTGACGCGTTGACGCTGCGGGTTCGGTGAATCGGCCGGCGCGGAAACGAAAGCGCTGAAACGGCCGCTGCGCTGATCGAGGGTCACGCCGTCGAGCGCGATGGAGTCCGAAGCTTCGGCCGGGACGACGAAGCGGATGCCGGGATTGTCGAACTGGATCGTCGTGTCGGCGGTCGTGTTGGTCGCCATCTCGGTCAGAAGACGCTGGCCGATGGTGTCGGCGGTGAGGAAACGGGTGGCGCGTTCGACCGTGGCACGGTCGTAATCCGACGACGGTGTCCAGGCGACGTGATGCTCGCTGGCGACGGCGCCGAGCCAGGACGCGCTGAAGGTGACGCGCTGTCCGATCGCCGGCGCGGCCGCGACCGATTCCATCGCATGGGTGCCGGTGTTGGTGAAAAGATCGCCGACATGAATGGTGTCGCCGGTGACGGAGGCGCTGGGCTGCAACATGCTTTGCGCGAAGCCGTGGCCGGGAAGGGCCAGCACCATCAAGGCGACGAGGGAGACAAAACCGCTTTTCATGATCGCGCTTACTGAATCTGGTTCAGGGTGGACATCATCTGATCCGAGGTCTGAATGACCTTCGAATTCATTTCGTAGGCGCGCTGCGCCGTGATCAGGTTGCTGATCTCGGAAACGATGTTGACGTTCGAGGTTTCGAGAAAGCCCTGCTGCAGCGTACCGAACGAGGTGCTGCCCGGATTGCCGGTGGTGGCGGTGCCCGAGGCGGCGGTCTCGGCGAGCAAGTTGTTGCCCTGCTGGGTGAGGCCGGCTTCGTTCGGGAAGGTCGCGAGTTCGAGCTGACCGACCGTGGTCTGACCGTTCTGGCCGGCGACCTGCGCCAAGACCTGACCGTTCGCGTTGATCGTGATGCTGGTCGTGTTCGCTGGAATGGTGATCGAGGGCTGCACGGTGTAACCGTCGGCGGTGACGAGCTGACCCGTCGGGCTCAACTGCATCGAACCGGCGCGGGTGTAGGAGGTTGTGCCGTCGGGCATCAGCACTTGGAAATAGCCGCGGCCCTGAATGGCGACGTCGAGTGGGTTGTTGGTGTTGTTGAGATTGCCTTGCGTCGTCAGGCGATAGACCGCTGCGGCTTTGACGCCGGTGCCGATCTGCACGCCGACCGGAACCACCGTGCCGCTATCCGAGGAATTCGCGCCCGCGGCGCGCTCGGTCTGATACAGCAGATCCTGGAACTCGGCGCGCTGCGATTTGAACGCCGTCGTGTTCAAGTTGGCGATGTTGTTCGAGATGACTTCGACGTTGAGCTGCTGGGCCAGCATGCCCGTGGCGGCGATGGCGAGTGAGCGCATGACGCGTTACCTTCCTTGAACTCTTAGATCGATTTGCCGAGACGATCGATGGCGGTCTTGAGCCGTTGATGCTCGCCATCGACGAAATTCTTCATGCCGGCGACCTCGTGCGACGCATTCATTAGCTTCGTCATTTCGAGGACCGGTTGGACGTTGGATTCTTCGATCGTGCCCTGCATCACCTGGGTGGTCGGCACCGGGGTCGGGGTCTGGTCGGTCGTGTAAAGCGTGGCGGATGCGGAGACGAGCGACTGCGGCTTGTCGAAATTGACGACCGGGATCTTGCCGACGCTGCCCTGTTTGGTCGAAACCGAACCGTCCGCGCCGATGGTGATCTGGCCGGCGCCGGGGGGAATGACGATGGCCGAACCGCCGTCGCCTTGAATGACATAGCCGGCCGACGTGACCAGTTCGCCTTGGGCGTCGAGCTGCAGATGGCCGTTGCGGGTGTAGCCGGTGGTGCCGTCGGGTTGGGTCACGGCCAGGAAGCCTTCGCCGTTGAGGGCGACATCCAGCGGATTGCCGGTATGGGTGAGGGCGCCTTGGCTCATGTCGCGGGCGTTGCCGGCCATGCTGACATAAGAGCTGGGGTCGCTGCCCTTGGCGTTGGCCAGATACTCGTTGAACAACAGCCGTTCGCCTTTAAAACCTGCGGTCGAAAGGTTCGCGATGTTGTTCGCGAGGACTTCCATCTGACGCTCGCGAGCGTTTTGGCCGGACAGGGAAATGTAGGTCGAAGTGTTCATGGGAACGCCGTTGGTTAATCTGGCTTCCTCGTTGCATCCCCCGTGCCAAACCATGAATTGAGCGTTTTCAATGGCTTAGCTTTAGGGTGGTCCGGCGATCGACCGGATTTTGCAGGCTTTGCCGGGAAAATTCTGCCGACTTGCCGGTCCGCTTCAACCAGTTGTTAACCGTAATTCCCCCATAGTCCGCCCGAGATTAGTCACCCTTTTGAGTATCGAGCGCCATGGCCAGCACGACTGCAGACGAAGAGATCGAAGCCGTCCCCGCCGAAGGCGAGGGCGAAGCCAAATCGGGTGGCGGTAAGAAGAAGCTCATTATGATCGTCGGTGGCGCGGTCGGGTTGCTGGTGGTTGCCGGCGCCGGGCTCTACTTCACCGGCATGCTCGATAAGCTTCTCGGTCACGAGAAGAAAGAAGCCGTCGTCGAAGCGCCGCCGCCGAAGCCCCTGGTGTTTTTCGACCTGCCGGACTTCCTGGTCAATTTGAATGCCGGCGCCTCTAAGAAGGCAAGCTTCCTCAAGCTGTCGGTCAGCCTCGAACTCGACAAGGAAGACGACAAGGCGCGTCTTCAGTCGGTGATGCCGCGCGTCGTCGATAATTTCCAGATTTATCTGCGCGAACTTCGCATCGAAGATCTGCGCGGTTCGGGCGGCGTCTATCGCCTGCGCGAAGAATTGCTCGCGCGCGTCAATGCCGCGGTCGCGCCGGTGAAGGTCACCGACGTGTTGTTCAAAGAAATGCTGGTCCAGTAAGGACCGAGAGAAGTTATGGCTGACGAGCAAGAACAAGTCGATCAAGACAAACTCGCTGCCGAATGGGCCGCGTCCGCCGGTGGCGACAACGCCGAGCCGGATATCGACGCCATCATGAACGGCGGTGCGGCTGGCGGTGAGGGGGGCGAAGGTGACGCGCCGCTCGGTTCCGCGCGTGTCCTCAATCAAAACGAAATTGACAGGCTTCTGGGCTTCGGCGAAAGCACTGGTGGCGGCGCCGACAATTCCGGCATCCGCGCGATCATCGATTCGGCGCTCGTTTCCTACGAACGTCTGCCGATGCTCGAAGTCGTGTTCGACCGTCTGGTCCGCATGATGTCCACCTCGCTGCGTAATTTCACCTCCGATAACGTCGAAGTCTCGATCGACAACATCACCTCGATCCGGTTCGGCGATTACCTCAATTCCATTCCGCTGCCCGCGATGCTCACGGTCTTCAAGGCCGAGCAGTGGGACAATTATGGTCTTCTGACCGTCGATAGCGCGCTGATCTATTCGATCGTCGATGTGTTGTTGGGCGGACGCCGCGGTACCGCCGCGATGCGTATCGAAGGCCGTCCTTATACGACGATCGAACGCAACCTGGTCGAACGTCTCGTTTCGGTCGTGTTGCAGGATCTTTCGGGTGCGTTCGATCCGTTGAGCCCCGTTACTTTCCGCTTCGATCGTCTTGAAACCAACCCGCGCTTCGCCACCATCGGCCGGCCGGCCAACGCCGCCGTGCTCGCGCGCCTGCGCGTCGATATGGAAGATCGCGGTGGCCGTCTCGAAGTGCTGCTGCCCTATGCAACGCTAGAACCGGTTCGCGAAATCCTGCTGCAAGGCTTCCTCGGCGAAAAATTCGGCCGTGACTCCATTTGGGAAACCCATTTGGCCGGCGAACTCTGGAACACCAACGTCCCGCTGCAGGCGGTTCTCGACACGGTCGAGATGTCGCTGCGCGACGTGCTGAAATTAGGGATCGGCAGCCGCATTCCCTTGAACGCGGCGCTCGACGCCGAGATCATGCTCACCTGCGGCGACTTGCCGATGTTCTCCGGACGGATGGGCCGCAAGGCCGGCAACATTGCCGTCCAAATCGAAGAGAAGCTGGATAAAGATCGAGGAGCTCAGTGATGCTTAGCCTTTTGGGCGATGTCGTCGTCGCGCTGCTTCTCATCGCCACGATCGGTTATTCGGTTGTCCTCAATCGCCGGCTCACCTCGGTTCGCGCCGATCGTGAGAAATTCGAAGCGTTGATCAAGAACCTCAACACCGCGTCGCAACGGGCGGAAGCCGCCATCGGCAATCTGCGCACGACCGCCGAAGACCTAGGACGCCGTCTCGAAAAGCGCGTCGAAGAGGCGCGGGGCCTGTCCGACGATCTGGTCTATATGATCGAGCGGGGCAGCGGCATCGCCGACAAGCTCGCCAGCCAAATCCGCTCCAGCCGCGATGAAATGAAACCCGATTTCAAGCCGGAAGCGAAAGTCTTCGAGGCAAAGATTTCGGAAGCGAAAATCGACGTCCGGCCTGTTCTGCCTGAGGACATCGACGCCGATGCGCGCGCCGAACATCTCGTCGAAGCCATCCTGCGCGAACCCGTTCCGGCGCAAGCGCCTGCCGCCGCGCCGAAGCCGCGTCCCGCGTTCCTGCGCGGCGCCGCCGAAATCCGCCGCGACGATATTCGTGTCGAGCGTATCGAGCCGCGTGTCTCGGTGCCGACCCTTGTCGATATCGCTGCCGCTGCGGTCGATGACCAACCCGAACGCGCCAACGCGCCGTCGCGCGCCGAACGCGATCTGCTTCGCGCTCTCTCGGCTCGCCGCCGCTAGGACTAAAAGATGTCGTTGCGCCCACGCCTCATCCCCTCTGTCATCGTCGCCGCGACCGTTCTGCTCGGCCTCAAAGTGTCCGACATGATGTCGAGCAACGTGACCGGCGTTGCGATCGCCTCGACCGGTTCGAAGGCGACGGGCATGCCGATCGATTTGACCAGCGCGGCGAATATGCTCAAAGACTTGGCGCCGGCCGAAGGTCATGGCGAAGCGGCGAAGAAGCCGGCCGAAGAAAAGAAAGCCGAGACGCCGAAGCCCGAAGAGAAGAAGCCAGAAGAAAAAAAGGCCGAAGCCGCGAAGCCGGAAGAGAAGCAGGCCGAAGCGCCGAAGCCCTCGTTGGACGGCCAGCCGAAACCGAACCAGATTCAAACCGCCGAAGCGCCCGCCGCCGAACCGCCGCCGACGCCGCGTAAGCCGGCGAAAGATCCGCTGCTGCTCAATCCCGCCGAGATCGAAGTGTTGCAACAGCTTTCGGAGCGCCGCGCCACGCTGGATCAACGCGCCGGTGATCTCGATCAGCGCGAAGTGGTCATGCAGGCTGCCGAGAAGCGCATGGATGACAAAATTAAACAGCTTCAAGATTTGCAAAAGGCGATCGCGGCCAGCGTTGCGAAGCAGGATGCCGCAACCGACGAAAAGACTCAGAGCCTCGTGAAGATTTACGAGACGATGAAGCCGAAAGAAGCCGCTGCGATCCTCAATCAGCTCGACATGCCGGTGCTGTTGAACCTGCTGAGCCATATGAAGGAATCGAAGACCGCGCCGATCTTTGCTGCGATGGACCCGACGAAGGCCAAAGCGGTGACGACCTCGCTTGTTAACGCCAACCAGAAGCCGGCGATGCCCGTCGCGGCGCAGCAAGCTCAATGACCAAGTTCAACAAACTTTTCCCGTTCGTTCTGCTGCTGGGGTTGGCGGTCTTCGCCTCCTTCGCGCACAGCGCCGAGAAGGTTGAGCTTCGCGCCGGCGAGCATGATGGCTACGCCCGCATCGCGATCGACTGGAAACAGCCGGTCACCTTCGAGACGCGGCTCGACGGTCAAATTCTGTTCATTCATTTTTCGCGGCCCTTCGAAACCGCATTGCCGTTGATCGCGCGCAACCTTGGCCATTACGTCGCCAGTGCGACGCAATCGACCGACGGCAAAGCGATCATGGTGATGCTCAATCGCCCGGTCGAATTGAAATCCTCGGTCGTCAAAGGCGGTACCGTCGCGATCGATCTCTTTGCGCGTCCGTTAACCACACCGGCGATCCAGGCCGCAAAAATTTTGGAAGCCAAAACCAAGCCTGCTGAGAAAGCGCTGCCGACGGTGAATGATTCCAAGGCCGCCGCGCTTCACGCCAAGTCGCAAGTGGCCGCGCTCAGTGTCGTCATTCCGCCGGGCGAGGGCGGCAACGGCGTCGTGGCGATCCCAGTCGCGTTGCCCGCCGCCGAGAAAGCCGTGCCAAGCGATGGTGCTCCGGCGGCGATGACACCTTCTTTGGTTCTCGAAAACGAACGCGCCAGCATCCGCTTCGATTGGCCGTCCCAGGTCGCCGCCGCCGTCTTCCGGCGTGGCTCGGCCCTGTGGATCGTCTTCAGCCAGACCCAGAAGCTCGATCTCACGGCACTCCGTGCGCGCAGCAACAATTTCATCTCGGCCGTCGATCAGGTTGCGACGCCGGAAGGCACGGCGCTTCGTCTCGTCGTATCCGACGGCATGAACCCGAGTGTCCGCCGCGTCGGCACCTCCTGGATCGTCGATCTTAAAAAGGCCGATGCGACGGCGGATTCGCCGATCGTCATCGAACCCCGTCCGACGGCGACCGTGCCTTCGGTCGAACTGCATGTGCGCGATGCGTCCACGCCACTCAAGATAAAAGACCCGGTGCTGAACGATAAAATCGTCGTCGTGCCGGTCGGCGAATTGGGCCGCGGTGTCGATATCACCCGCAGCTTCGTCGATTTCCGTCTTCTGCCCAGCGTGCAAGGCGTCGTCATCCGTCCCAGCTCCGATGATCTGGCGGTGCGCGCCGATGTCGATAACGTCGAAATTTCCCGTCCGCGTGGCTTGGTGCTTTCAGGTGATCGCGATCGGGTTCTCGGCGTCGCTACGACGACGCAAAACCGCTTGTTCGATTTCGCGACGTGGCGCGGTCCGACCAGCAAGACTTTCATCGAAGGCCGCAGCGAACGCGAGAATGCCGTCGCAGCTCTCGCCCTCGGCGCGCGAACCCAGGCCCGTCTCGATCTCGCCCGGTTCTATTTCGCCAATCAATTCGGCGCCGAGACGATGAGCGTGCTCGAACAGATCGAGCATGACGATGCACCGGCCGCTTCCAGTCCCGCTTTCCATGCCCTGAAAGGGGCCGCTTGCCTGCTTGCGGCGTATGACGCTTGCGCCAAGCAGGAACTCAATCAATCGACGCTCGATGACGAACCCGAAGCCGCAGTGTGGCGCGGTTCGTTGGCCGCCGGCAAAGGCGACTGGGATACGGCGTCGCGCGAATTTCTGCGCGGTGTCGGCCTGATCCGGACCTATCCGAAGGCACTGCGCAATCGCTTCGCGCTCGAAGCTGCCGAAGCGATGCTCGAAACCGACCGCAGCTCCGCTGCCGGACCGCTGGTCGATCTGGTGCTGAAGGATTCACCCGAACTGGGCGACAAGGCGCTGGCGCTTTATCTCACGGGCCGCCGCGAAATGCAGATGGGGCATTTGTCCCAGGCGTTGGAACAGTGGGTCGGCGTTTCCGGCATGGGCGATCGCAAAGCGCGTGCGCGTGCGCTTTATTCACGGGCGTTGTCGCTTTACGAGGCCAAGAAGGTCAATCGCGTCGATAGCATCAACGCGCTCGATTCCCTCCGCTTCTCGTGGCGTGGCGACGAATTCGAATTCACCTTGCTGCGTCGCCTCGGCGAGTTGCAGCTGGCGGAAGGCGATGCCGAGAACGGCATTCAGGCGCTGCATGAAGCGGCGGTTTATTTCCCGGATTATACCGGTGCGAAAGATGTCGCCAAGCAATCGCAAGATGCTTTCGCCGATCTGTTCATCGGCAAATCCGCCGACGATACGCCGCCGGTGAAGGCGCTCGCGCTCTATGAAGAATTCAAGGATCTCGAGCCGACCGGCGAACGCCACGACGCTATCGTCCGTAAGCTGGTCGATCGGTTGGTCTCGGTCGATCTGCTGGATCAGGCAGCGATCCTGCTCGAAAGCCAAGTGAAGAACAATCTGGCCGGACGCGAAAAGGTTCGCGGCGCGACGCAGCTTGCGCTGTTGCGCCTGATGAACCGTCAGCCGGAAGTGGCCGTTGCGGCGCTCGATATGGATGTCGGCAAGGATGTCCCGACCGACATCGCCCGTCAGCGCCAGGAATTACGTGCTCGTGCGCTCGCCGATCTCAATCGTGTGCCCGAAGCCTTGGCGATGATCGCCAGCGACGACAGCCGCGACGCCGATCGTCTGCGCGCCGATATCTTCTGGCGCCAACGCGATTGGAAAAATGCCAGCAAGATTTTTGCCGCTTTGGCCGGCGCGCCGCCGGCGCAAGGTCCGCTCGGCCCCGAACTGTCGCGGATCGTTCTCGCCTGGGCCTCGGCCCTGACACTCGACAACGATCAGGCGGGTGTGGCCAAGCTGCGCGAATCTTTCGGCCCGGTCTTGGCCGGAACCCAGACGGCGGAAGCCTTCAACTTCATCACCGACGACGGCACCGCCGCGACCAAGGCCGGCGGCAGCGCCGCCGACGTCGCCACGCGCATCGCCGAAATCGGCACGCTGCAAAGCTTCATGTCGGCCTATAAGCAGCGCCTCGCCAGCAACAAGCTCAGCGCGATCAACTAGGTCTTCTAGGGCAGGGGTTTGACGAACCGCTTATCGATCAGCTTGTCCAGATCGACATCGGCCTTCAACAATCCTTGCGCCTTGTACCAGCCGACCTGATGGAGAACATCCTTCACGTCGAGCCGTGCCTCGCGATCCTGATAGCCGACGGACGGTTCCAACTGCTCGCGCGGTTGGTTTAGGTTCTTGACCATGATGTCGAGGATCGTCGGCGCGCTCGGTCCGTCCTTGCGCTGACCATCGGGCGTGGTGAAAGCGTCGTAATAGTCATGCACGCCCTTCACATAGGCACGCAGGAAGCTTTTCACCGTGTCGGGTTCGCCATCGGCGGTCTTGGCGCTGGTGATGATCATGCCGAGCTGCCACGGCGTTTCGTCGCCGACATAGCCTAGCAGCTTGATGTCGCCGTGCTGTAACGACTTGGCGAAATAATTGCCCGGCCCCAACGCGACATCGACGCTGCCGCCCGCGACCGCCGAGGCGGCATTGGCATTCGATTGCGTCGGCACGAGGCGCAGCGTCTTGATGTCGATCTTATATTTCTCGGCGATCAGCCCGACGCTGTAATGCAGCGACGATCCGATCTGGGTAAGCCCGACCGAATGGCCGCCGATATCCTTGAAGCTGCGCACCCCGGCTTCGTAAGCCTGGTTCGAGACGACGAAGGTGCCGGAATTGAAGCCGGAATGTTCGTGAACACTGCCGCCGATGACCCGCAGCCCGCCTTGCGCCGCAAGATTATAGAAGGCGGCTGTGAAGCCGGTCAGGGCGATATCCAACGATCCCGACATGACGGCAACCGAAATCGGCTCGGCGGCATCGAACGGTACGAGTTCGACATCCAAGCCCTCGGCCGCGTAATAGCCTTTGTCCTTGGCGATGAAGGCGGGTGCCGCGACCGGTGTGCGGACGAAGCCGAGTTTGAGGGTTTTGGCCGATGCGGGAAGCGCCGCAACGCTGAGGGCGAGCAGTGCGATTCCCACGCGTACATTCTTGCCGACCATGATCGATATCCTCCCCATACCGCGACAGTCTCGATGCCGTCTGCGTGCGCTATGCCCATTTAGGCATGGCCAGGGAGGGTCTTCAAGATACCAATCGTCATTGCGAGGAGCGTAGGCGACGAAGCAATCCAGTGCGCGGACGGACTGGATTGCTTCGCTGCGCTCGCAATGACGTTAAAGAGAGAGGGGCGTGTTTATCCCGGCAACGGCACGGCGTAGCGGTTGTCGATCATGATGCTGCCATCGACGTTCGGCTTCAGCATGCCTTGCGATTTGTACCAATCGATCTGACGCAGCACGTCTTTCTCGTCGAGCCGCATCTCGGGGTCCATGAAGGGCAGGGCCTTCTCGATCTGGTCGCCGGGCTGACCAGTGTATTTGGTGATGATCGCCAGAACGGCGTCAGCGGTCGGGTTGTGATGCGGCTTCATGTCGGGGCCGACGAAGGCGTCGTAATAGTCGCGCGCGCCGCGTTTGACTGCTTTCAGATAGCGGCGGACCATGTCGCCGTTTTCGTTGGCGTTCTTGGCGGTGATGACGGTCGCGCCGCCCTGTGACGGCACCTCGTCGCCGGTATAGCCGAGCAGCCGCACGTCGCCCTTTTGAACCGCGGCCGTGACGGCGGAAGCCGGAGTCAGACCACCGTCGGCCTGGCCGCCGGTGACAGCCGAGATGACGTTGACGATCGCCTGCATCGGCAGGATGCGGATGGTCTTCATATCCACACCGAATTTCGCGGTGACGAGCGACAGGGCGTAATGCGCCGGTGCGCCGATCTCGCCCAGCGCGACCGATTTGCCGGTCAGGTCCTTGTAGGACTTGAGGCCGTTCTCGTAGGCCTTGTTCGAGATGATGAAGCCGTACTGCGGGAAGCCCGGCGCATCGCGGCCATTGGCGGCGATGATCTTGATGGTGCCGTTGCCCGCGAGGGTATAAAGCGCCGCGGTCAGGCCGGTCGAACCGAAATCGATATCGCCGGAGGCAGTCGCGACGGCGACCGGCAGCGAATTCGGGAAGAAGACGATCTCCGCATCCAACCCCTCGGCTTTGAAATAGCCCTTATCGATCGCGATATAGATCGGCCCGCCCGAGGCGATCTTGGTCGATCCGATTTTGATGGCTTCGGCGGAAGCGGTGTGGGCAGCGAAGGCGAGCAGGGCGGCAAGCAACGGCAAACGGCGCATCAGGATACTCTTTCAACGGACACATAACGACAGATACAAGTTTACCAGATCGGCGTTCGCAGGTCGATGTCAGGGCGCCTCGAGCTTGAAGCCCGGTGAGGCGCGGTCTGTCGGCCAGACAGACACCCATTTGCCCTTTTGGACTTGCTTCAACTGGGTGAAATCGCGCGGTGCGGTGTGGTGTGCGCCCGAGAAGTCACGCTTGGCGACGATGGTGTCGACCTCGTTATGATCGAGCCAGTTGGCCAGTTTCGCGTCATCGAGGCTTTGCGTCGCGTTGACCGCGGCGGTGAGGATTTGCCAGCCGGCATATTCCTGGCCCGCCTGGGTTTCGACGAACGGATAAGGCAGGCCTGCGGCCCTGGCGCGCTCGTCATAGGCTTTCGCGAAGGCGGCGCCAACGGGGTTCGAGGTGTAAGGCGGCGCGTCGTCGAAGTTGGTGATGCCGAGCGCGCCTTCCGCGCCGGCGCTCTCAGCCAGGGAGGGCGACGGATAAAGATAGAAATGACGCGGCGGGTGATAATCGAGATGGGCCAGCGCGGCGAGCAATTGCGCGCCATCGATGCCGAGACACGACATGAACAACATATCCGCATTGGCGTCGCGCACGCGCGAGGCGATCGGTCCGAAATCGCGGGTGCCAAAATCATATTCGAGACTGAGTGCGATGTTGACCCCGCGCTTGGGGAAAATCAGCTGCGCGCCCGAGGTCATGAATTGCGTCGAGGGGAATTTCAGCGTGACGATCGACACGCTCTTGGGCGGATGCGCGGTGCTGTCCATCGCATCCATCAGGATGGTCGGCAGCGACTGCTCGGGCTTCGGTCCGGTGACCAACGCGGCGAAATGCCATTCATAGGTCGCGAGGTCCGGCGTCCCCATCGTGTTCTGGATGAAGATTTTCTTGTTGCGCTGTGCGACACCCATCGCCGCGAGGATCGCTGCCGTGCCGTAAGGCGCGAGGATGAGATCGACTTTGTCCGAGGTCAGAAGCCGCTCATAGAGCGTGCGCGCGATGTCGGCCTTCGATTGATCGTCCAGCAAGACATATTCGACCGGCCGCCCCAGCAGCCCTCCTTTGGCGTTGAGCTGATCGACGAAGATTTCGCTGACGATTTTGTGGATCAATCCGGTCTGACCGAAGGGACCGGTGAGGGAGAGGCTTTGGCCGATCTTGATCGGTTTGCCGGATGGTGTCTGGGCTAAGGCGGGGCCGATAAGCGGTATGCTGGCAAGACCCGCGACGACGCTGCGTCGCGACCATTCCGTCGTCATCACCGTTCCTCCCTGTATGTTTTCGCTTGGCTATTTTTGAAAGGACGCCGCGTGTTGATCGCGCGACGCCCCGCCAAGCGATGGATCGATATTTAGACTTTTGCAGGCTCCTTGAAGACGGTCTTGAGGTTTTCCTTCACCTCGACGCCCGAGGTCGAGAGATCGAACTTGTTGCCGTCAACGTCTTTGACGTAATCCTCGACGTAAGAGCGATCGGACGGTGGCTTGATCGGGTCGTGGCCCATCTCGGCCAGACGCTGATAGACCCCCTCGCGCTCGTCCGCGTCGAGGGTGATGCCGAAATGATTGAGGCCGCTGTGGTAATGCGTCTCGTCCGCGCGCCACAGCATCGCGATATCGAGATAGCCGTCCGTGACCCACACCGATTTCTTGCCGCGTCCCTTGATCGTGAAGCCAAAGGCTTGGACATAGAACTGCGCCATCTTTTCCGGGCTGTCCGAAAAGAAGGCGAGATGTTTAATGCGTGCCATGCTGCGCTCCGTCCCCAATTATATTGGCCGAAAAACTATGCACCGGTCGCGTTGGAATTGAACGGGGTGTGACGCTTGAGCGTTCTCCCGCGATGAATTCGTTCGCGGTCGCCTCGTCCGACAGCTCTTCTTCGCCCGCCCGGGCGGAGAAGAGCCGGCCGAAACGTTATTTCTTTTGCAGGAACGGAATGGCGAGGCGATAGACCTCTTGCTCCGCGTCCCACGGCACCATGTGCTTGCAGTCTTCGACGATATGCAGATTGAGTTCGGGTTCCAACTTCTTGAACAGCTCGGCACGGTCGCCGGCATGGCCGCGATCATTGCGGCCGAAGATCAGCATCAGCGGAATCTTGATACCGAGCATACGCTTCCACAACGGCACCGGCGGCTCGGCCCCGCCGCCTTTTTCGGCGTTCGCGCGGGTGGTGAAGGTCTCGAACGCCTTGCCGATGCTGCGGCTGTGACGCAGCGCCAACTCGTCCGGCGTCACCAACTCGGTGTGGAATAGATCGGCTGACATCAGCTTCTTGGTGTCCTCGATCGTCGGTTCGGTGACGGCCATCTGCTTATCGACGCGCTTTGCCACCTGGTCGTAGCGGCCTTCGACGTCTTCGGGCATTGGTGGCATCAGGGTGCCGGTGCCCAGCACGACGAGATGCGAGAAGCGTTCCGGGTTCTTCAGCGCGGCTTGAACGGCCATGCCACCCGAACGCGAATGGGCGATCAGCGCCGGCTTTTCGAGGCCCAGCGCATCGGCGAATTTGAGGATCGCGGCGTTCTGATAGGCGAGCGACAGATCGCTGCCGACTTCGCTGAGGCCGTAGCCGGGGAAGTCGAAGGCGATGGCGCGGAAGCCGGCCTTGGCCAACGGACCGAGATTGCGGCGGAACACGTCGGCCGACGAACCCAGCGAAGCGCCGTGCATCAACAGAACCGGATGACCCTGGCCTTCCTCGATGTAGCGCATCTTCAGCCCATCGACGGTCACATATTTATCGGCCGTCATCGTCGAGAGATGGGTATCCATGTTTTTCCTCCTCTAATCACAACACGTATTGGCGCCCATGTTCGGACTTGGACGCCGGATTGGCAATGGGGTCCGGGCTTAATACCCGATCGCCGGATCGACCACGTCGATCAGCGTCTCGCCCCGCCGCAGCCGGGCGATCTGAGCGCAGATTAACGGTACCATCGCACGCGCATCGGGGACGCGCGAGGCATGGGGCAAAACGGTAACGCGGGGATGACGCCAAAGCGGATCTTCCTTCGGCAGCGGTTCCTGCCGGAACACGTCGAGCGTCGCGCCGGACAGATGGCCGCTATCGAGCGCCGCGATCAGGTCGGCATCGACGATCTGCTGGCCGCGGCCCAGATTGACGATCGATGCACCCTTCGGCAGCAGCGCCAACGTCTCGCGATTGAGAATATTATCGGTCTCCGCCGTCGCCGGCAGCAGATTGACGATGATCTCGCTGCGAGCAAGGAAGGCGCCGAGTTGGTCTTTGCCGGCAAAGATCTCGATCCCTTCTTCGGCTTTACGCGGATGCTTGACCCAGCCGGCGACCTGGAAGCCGTGCGCGGCGAGACATTTTGCGGTGTTGAGGCCGATAATGCCGAGGCCCAGCACGCCCACCTTGCGGTCCTGCGCCCGGATACGCGGCAACGAAACCCACTCGGCCCGTCGTTGCGCCAAAAGATAATCCGGCAGGTTGCGATGGTGCCGCAGCACATGCGTCAGGGCGGCCTCGTCCATCATCGGATCGCCGGTATGGGGCGAGGCGCGCACGATCGGCACGCCGGCCGGCAAGGTCGTGTCGGCCATCAGCAAGTCTTGCCCGGCGAACAGCGAGACGATCATCTTCAGATTGGGGAAGGACCGCAGCACATTCTCGGGCAGCCGGCCGATCGCGGCGATCTCGATATCATCGCGGTTGCCGGCATCGGGCCAGATGCGGATTTCGAGATCCGGCATCTCGCGCTGAAAGAGCTGGCGCCAAGTTTCGACCGGGGCGAAGAGCGGCGTGAGGAGCAAAGCCATACCACATTGAGGCATGACTTGGCGGGTGGTTCAAGGCTGGGGAAGATATTGCATGGGTAACGCGAGTCCCTCGACTTCGTTCGGGATGAGGTGAGGAAGGTTCGTGGCATGGGAAGACGGGCCGCCCCGATAGCGACGTGTACGGAGACGCCCGAAACGTCGCGCCGGGCTGGGACGTGTATCACCTGGAGCAGGAATGGCGGAACTGGCTCGGGGAGAGTGAGATTGTGCCGAAGACACGGAGCGCCATTTCGTGAAATTCTGCCAGACCTGGTTTGAGAAGCGGGGCCGGCCTTGAAGCCTTTGGCGACAATGCTGACGACCCTTTGCGCAACGACGAGCAAGTGCAAACGGCAGCTCAGAATCTGTTTTCTGGCTGCATCCCTGAACGCGAAAATGACTTGGACGCCCTATGGGCGGCATATGACCTCACGTTTCGTTTGGCGCAGGATAACCACGATGGCGACAAGGTCGTCATGCGGGGCGGCGCCTATCGCTACGTGGGTTAATCACCGGAGGCTCAGGGCTTTTTGGGTTGCAGGATATCAGGATATGCGGCCTGGGAAGGCTACAGCGAAACTGCGGAATCCATCGCTGCCCGCAATAAAACCAGCTTCGCATGATTTGAGGAGTTGGTGGATGCCGTGAAAAGGATCGCCGCCAGCGATTCCCCTGAAAGCGAGCCGTTGCCGAATGGCGTAGCGGAGCCCTGCGCGCCGCTGCATAATGTAGCACGGTGCAGCACCGTGCAGTGGGGAAGGTGGGCAAAATGCCCTCGAAAAATCGGCTAACCGTGAACTTGTCAGACGAAGAAGCGATGGCACTCGACGAACTCTCCGAGAAATCCAGAGTTTCTAAAGCGTGGATTGGTCGGCATGCAATTTGTTCGTTGCTGGAGCGCGCACAAGGCGATCACAATCAGCTTCCGCTCCCCCTAACCGAGCTGGCGCGCAAGGGGGAACGATGACTGGAATCAAAAGCGGGCTCAAAACTCCGCGAACAAAATTAGAGCCGAAAAACAGGCGCGCCGAAAAACCTGAGAAGCCCGGTGCTGGTCGGCGGATTTTGAGTTTTTTCACCGGTTGCGGTGGGCTTGACCTGGGCTTCGAACAGGCTGGGTTTGAAACCGTTTATGCAACGGACATCGACCAGGACTCCTGCAACACCCTTGGCCTTAATCTTGGTACGTATTTTAATAGGGGCATCGTGATTGAGCGAGCCGACATACTCGCGATAAAGCCAAAGACACTGCCGAAGAATATTGACCTGGTGATAGGCGGACCACCCTGCCAAAGTTTTTCGGCGTCAGGTAGGAGGGCTGGAGGTGCTGCAGGTCGGCTGGACGAGCGAGGGCGCCTTTTTGAAGCCTATTGTAATATCATCAAGAGCGTTCGGCCAAAGGCGTTTGTATTTGAAAATGTCCGTGGAATTCTCGGCACGAACAAGGGCGAAGATTGGAAGGCCATTACGAAGGCTTTCGGCAAGCTTGGCTACACCATCAGCTATCGGCTGCTAGACGCACTTGATTATGGCGCTCCCCAACAGCGGGAGAGAATGTTTTTGGTAGGACACCAGCTCGATACGCCGTTCCTGTTTCCTGAGCCGACGCATGGCCCGGACTCCTTCGATGGGCGGGTACACGTTACCACTGGGTTGGCGTTCGAGGGTATTGTTCAAGATGAAGACCTCGATGCCCTACAGTTATCGGGTGGAAAGTATTCTCATCTGCTTCCCTTGGTGCCGCCGGGTCAAAATTATCTCTACTTCACAGCACAACGTGGCTATCCTCGCCCTATATTCGCTTATCGCTCGCGCTTCTCGGATTTCTTATACAAGGCGAACCCTGAAACTCCGGTCAAAACCATCATTGCCAGTCCCGGAAAATATACGGGTCCTTTGCATTGGGATAATCGCTATTTTTCAGTGCGGGAATATATGCGTTTGCAGGGATTTCCTGACGACTTCAGGTTTAGTGGAAACCGCGTCGATATAGTCCGCCAAATTGGTAACTCCGTCAGTCCGCATATTGCTTACCAACTGGCACGCGCAATCGCGGCTCAGGTTTTTGGCGAGAGAATACCCGTGCGGTTGCTCGATGCCGACCGGGTTCTATCTTTTGACAGTAGAAAGGGAGCCAAGGCCCGAACCACCCGCGCGATGCATTCCGCAATCGTAAAGCAGGCACCTTCGGTCTTACATCGGCCGTTCTTTAACCCATCAAGCTATACGGCCCAGGAGGAAAGCGCGGGCGTTCACGGGGTACAAGCCAAAGTGCGCGCAGCTGTTGGCGCGCGGGGCGTTTCTCTGCGAGTCGATACGGACGCTTCAGGCGAGTTGTTCGCAAAGATGGAGCTTGCAGTTCGTCAGGCTAATGGTGCTGACGCTCCATCGCTCAAGGTGAGCGTGACCGGTTACGGACGTGACCCGGGTACAATTCAAGCAATGTGGAATGCGGTAGATGAATGGGTCCGCCAGTCCAGCGACTTCCACTCTCTTTTCGAGCTTTATGGACACTTTACCGAGCCGCACCCGTTATTTTCGGTCGTGAGCTTTTCCGCCGCTTCACGGCACCCGGTCGCGTGTTTTGCGGAACACGCGGCCGATTTTTCTAAATGCTCGCGCTACTTCCCGAAGTCTCATCTGGTCGCCTTGTTCAGCAGCGTATTGAAGACGGACTCGTTCGCCGAGATTGCGGATTACCTGCGCAGCTACCGCTTTGACATCAGGTCCAAGGAGACCAATATTGCCATCGGCAACGATCAATACATGGTAGCTTACCCCTTTAATCTTCCCGCTAGAAGGCAGATGAATTTTAGAGTGCGCCAACGTGAAGAAGCAGCGCCCCGGCGTCTTGGGGTGTTGGCATGAGCGGGGACGTCGCTGGTGACAGGACAGCCTGGCTCAACTCAATAACGCAATCGCATTAGCTGAAGCTGCGTTTGCAGCGGGTACGCAGCCTCAAGTCTCCTTGTCCCCCAGATTGCAAGGATCGCTGGATGCGCTTCATGCTCGCGCCCAAGCGGCCTCGGCGGTCTTCACCAACATAGTGACGTGCCTCGCAATCAAATCGGCGAGGCCGGACTCTGACATGCGGTATCATCAAACTCAGATTCAGAAAGATACCGATCGGTCAGCAGGAGTGAACTTCCGCGGTATCAGCGAGGATATAGTTTATCCTTGGCTTAGCCGGAATCGTTTTGAGGGTGCAAAATCGGGATGGCAGACCCGGACGTTGGAGCGCCCTAAGCCTTACACGATGACTTATGACGAAAACATCGCCTATGTAAAAACTGAGTTTCTTGCTGTGTTCGATGAGATTGAGGAGCACGCGCAGCCCGCCTTTTACGCTCTCACCTACCTTATCTTTAAGCAGGTCGTCCGACGGGAAGAAGTAAGGATCACTCTTTCAATTCCAAAAACGCAGGATATCGGCACCATTGTCGAACTGTTTCGACTTCATTTCTTTCGGTCTTACAAGGGGTCAAAAGGCGCTTCGCGGCTGCCAGTCTTAGCGCTACACGCCATTTACAGCGTCATGGTCCCCGAACTCAAGCGCTATGCGGGGAAAACGGTAGTCGCACTCAACGCTCACTCGGCTGCCGACTCCCAGACCGGGTCTATTGGCGACATCGAAGTTTCGGATAACGAGAACGCTGAAATCTTTGAGGCCGTGGAGGTAAAGCACGCTTTGCCGATAGTTGAGTCAATAGCTGCTGATGTGCAACTCAAGGTGATGGACAAGTCGATTGCCCGTTACTACATTTTGACAACTCATCAGAATTGTGAGCCAGATGACGGTGCCAAAAAAATCATTGAGAATATAAAAGCAGTTTATGACTGTCAGGTGATAGCAAATGGCGTGATGCCGACAATTCGTTATTACCTCCGGCTGCTTGAAGACCCAAGCGCCATATTTCCCGCGTATGTTGAGCTGCTGCAAAGCGACAAGGCGCTCGCCCATGAACACCGCACCGCTTGGAATGACGTCGTTATGAGCATAACAAATTAGGTCCAGCGTGCTCGCCTGTAGGCGCGCGCTTTAACGCGCCGAAACCTGCGGCAAATCGTCAAGCCGCGTTGTGTAGCAAGGCGAGAAGTTGGCTTTCTGCATCGACCATGCCGGCGCGGCCCCGACCGCGCCAGGCCGGGCCGTTCCTCGGCCGAAGCGGCCATTGATGGCGTCAAGCGCGCCCATGAGCGCTTTTGATTTCGCCGGGTCGCGCGTCGCGAACATATCGGCGATTGGCAGCTTGACCGGACGATAGAGGTCCACCAGCACGACACCCGCCTTGGCGTAGCGGAATCCGTCTCGCCATAGGCTCTCGGCCCCGCGCGTCGCGGCCGAGATGAGGGCGAAGCTGTCGGCCATCGCCTCGATTTCGATGGTGCGCTGGTTGCTGTAGGACGGGTCTCCGTTGAATCGGTTGGTGTGCATGAATACCTGCATGCCCGCTGCCTGCAGGCCGTGCCGGCGCAGCTTCTCGGCGGCGCGTGTAATGTAGGTTGCCACGGCTTCGCGCATTTCGGGCCAGGCTGTGATGGGCCGCCCGAAACTGCGAGTCACCGCGATTGTTTTCCGCGGCGACGGATTGATGCGATTCGTTCTGCCCTCATCCCGAGCGAAGTCGAGGGACGCAGGATGGATCGGCAGTCGGCGCTAACTTCCCCCGAAACTCTGCACCAAACTCCCGGCGACCAGATACCAGCCATCCACGAGGACGAAGAAGATCAGCTTGAACGGCAGCGAGATCGTCACCGGCGGCAGCATCATCATGCCCATCGACATGAGGATGGAGGCGATGACGATGTCGATGATGAGGAATGGCAGGAACAGCAGGAAGCCGATCTCGAAGGCGCGGCGCAGTTCGCTGATCATGAAAGCGGGAACGACGACGCGCAGCGGTACGTCCTTGGCTTCGATGGCGGCGGTATCGACCTTGGCCATGCCGGCGAAAAGTTGCAGATCCTGATCGCGGACATGGGCGATCATAAATTCGTGGAACGGCGCCGCGGTCAGCTCGAAAGCCTGCTGCTCGGTAATCTTCTCGGCGATCAGCGGTGCGATGCCGTTGTTATAGGCGGTCTCGAGCGTCGGCGACATGACGAAGCCGGTGAGGAACAGGGCGAGGCTGACCAGGACGATGTTCGGCGGGGTCGATTGCGTGCCCATCGCGTTGCGCAGGAACGACAGCACGACGATGATGCGGGTGAAAGACGTGACGGTAATGAGAATGGCCGGCGCAAGGCTCAGGACCGTCAACAGCATCAACAGCTGAACGATGCGGCCGGTCGAAGAGCCGGCGCCGTCGCCCATATCGATGCTCAGCGACTGCGCGAAAGCGGGGTGCGACGCGAACAAGAAAACAAACGGCACGATCAGAAGCGCTCGTGCCAACCAACGATTCATGACGAAGACCCCGGCAATTGGCCCGGTAAATGGCCCGACAAATGGGATGTGAAATTTTCGGGCGTGTCGGTCGATGGAACAATGCCGCGTTCGATCAGGAGATCGGAAGTGAGGCCTAAGAGAATAAGATGCTCGACGCCGTCGCGCTTGACGAGGACGAGGCGGCGCTTGCCGTCGAGCGAGATGACTTCCTGCACCGCGAGGCGCTTCTTGCCGCGCGCTAGCGCGATGCGGCCGCCGAAGCCGAGACGTTTGGCAACCCAGGTCAAGGCGAAGATCAGCGCAACGACGATGATCAGCGCGCCGACGAAGCGCCAGTAAATGTCGTCGGTCATCGAGCGTCCCGTTGCGGCGCGTAAGCGCGCTTGGCCCGGTCGGCGACGGCGCCCGCGTGGCGTTGCTGCAGATCGGTTTCCAACTCGTCGATTTCATGAAGCAGGGATTCGAGCGCGCTGAGAATGCCGCGGCGTTCGGTCATGCCGGCCTGCTGCGCATCCTGGACGACGCGGGCGACGGCTCCATCGAGACCGAGATATTCGATCTCGGCGCCGCTGGCGATCGCGTCGCGCGAACGGGCGATGGCGTTCTGGATGTCCGAAAGCTGATCGGTGACGGAAGGCGACATCATGACGTGTGCTCCGAATGTTGACGCTGATTATCAGCGAGGAGGTGAAAAAGTACGTCGGCTACGACCGCGAGGGCCTCGACCGGGACCTGCTCGCCGATCTTGAGGGCGGCGAGGAGTTCGTTGAGCCCAGCGTCGTACCGGACGGTCATCCCATGCGCGGCCATCAGCGCGCGCAGCCGGTCGGTCACGGCATCGCGGCCGGTCGTCGGGGCAGGGGTTTGATCGTCGGGCGGGGCCAAAATGGTTAATTCCGGGTCTTGTGTTGCCCCGATTTTCGGCCCGAGAAGGTTAATTTTGTGTTGCCGTCCCGGTCTTTTTCCCGGGTTTATGCGGGTCCAGTGGCCGCGCTTTACGCTTTATTAAGGTAAACGGCGCGATGATCACTTCATGGACCTAAACCACGTTCCCCTTTTCGAGGCGCTTGCCAAGCGCATGAACTGGATCACCCAGCGCCAAACGGTGCTGGCTGAAAACGTCGCCAATTCCAACACGCCGGGTTACGTCACCAAGGACTTGAAGGAGCCGGACTTCAGTTCGTTTCTCAAGAAATCCGCGGGTGGTGTCACCATGGCCGCGACCCGGCCCAATCATATCGGCGGCAGCAATAGCCCCGACGCCTCGTTGAAACCGGCCGAAATGGTCACGGACAGCAGCCTCGACGGCAACGGCGTCTCGGTCGAAGCCCAGATGATGAAAGTTTCCGCGAACTCGTCGGACTACGCCCTAATCACCGGCCTCTACAAGCAGCATCTGAGCCTCATCAAGATGGTGTTGGGCGGCGGTGGCGGCGGTTGATAGAGGAGTGACAGGTAATGGAACTCGATAAATCATTTGCGATCGCTTTCTCGGGCATGAGCGCCCAGAGCGAACGCCTTAAGGTCATCGCCGAAAACCTCGCGAACGCGGATTCCACCGCGACGACGGCGGGCGGCGATCCTTACAAGCGCAAGATCATCACCTTCGAAGATCAGCTCGATCGCAGCATGGGCGTCTCGAAGGTTCACGTCTCGGGCGTCAAGCAGGTCGATGGCGGTTTCGGCCGTGCGTTCGAGCCGGGTCATCCGGCGGCGGACGCAAGCGGCTATGTCAAAACGCCGAACGTCAATTCGGTCACCGAACTGATGGATATGCGCGAAGCACAGCGCAGTTACGAAGCCAATCTGAACGTGATCGATGCGGCGAAGGCAATGCTGAGCCGCACCATCGATCTTCTGCGCGGCTAAAGGGGAATAGATCATGTCGATCAATATCAGCAGCGCACTCAGCGCCTACGCGAACGCCGGCAAGATCGGGGCCGGGGCGGCGACGCCCGCCGCGGGCGGCACCAGTTTCGGCCAGATGGTTCAGGACGCCGCCAAGAACGTCATGGACAATCTCGGCAAGAGCGAACAGGCCAGCATGCAGGCCGCGACCGGCAAGGCCGATCTCGCCGCGGTTACCGAAGCCGTCACCAACGCGCAGGTTTCGCTGCAGACCGCCGTCGCGGTGCGCGATCGGGTAATCGCCGCCTACCAAGACATCATCAAAATGCCGATGTAATGAATCATGACCTCCGCTGATGCCATTTCGGTCGGGCGCGACGCCATCATCGTCTCGCTCAAACTCGGTGCCCCGGCGATGCTGCTCGCGCTCGCGGTCGGCCTCGTCATTTCTTTCATTCAGGCCCTGACCCAAATCCAGGAACAGACCCTGACCTTCGTCCCGAAGATGCTGGTCATCCTGTTGTCTGTCCTTTTGTTCATGCCGTTCATGCTCTCGACCTTGTCGGCCTTCACCGAAGAGCTGATGGGTAAGATCATTTCCGGCTAGGGCCTCTCAGGTTGAATCTCGCGCAATATCTGCCGACGAATATCTTTGCCGCGATGCTGGTCTTCGCGCGCATCGGCTCGGCCATGATGTTGCTGCCGGGATTCGGCGAAGCCTACGTGCCCGCGCGCTTTCGGTTGCTGCTCGCGGTGATCCTGTCCGGCCTGTTGCTGCCGATCCTCATTCCCATTCTGCCGCGCCTGCCGTCGAGCCCCGCGCAGCTTGTGCTCGTTCTCGGCGGCGAAATCGTCGTCGGGCTATTCATTGGCACGATGGCGCGGCTGTTCATGTCGGCGCTGCAAACCGCCGGGCAGATCGTCTCACTGCAGACCGGCCTTTCCAACGCACAATTGTTCAATCCGGCCGAAGGGTCGCAGGATGCCGTGCCCAGCGCCTTTTATGGTGCGCTCGGCGTTCTGGTGATCTTCCTGACCAATCTCCATCACATGATGTTGCGCGGGCTGGTCGATAGCTACACCGTATTCATTCCGGGGCGGCTGCCGCCGATCGAGGATTTCACCAAGGCGATCACCCAAACCGTCGGCTATTCTTTCCGGTTGGCGATGGAGATGGCGTCGCCTTTCATCGTTCTCGGCACCGTCTTCTTTATCGCGCTGGGTCTTATCTCGCGCATGGTGCCGCAATTGCAAATTCTATTCGTGTCGCAGCCGCTGCAGATTCTCGGCGGACTGCTGCTGATGGCTATTCTGGTCGCGACCGGCATGGGCTGGTTCCTCGACGTCTTCTCGCAACAGTTCCAAGCCATCTTCTCCGGGTGAGCCATGGCTGAAGACAGCGATAGCGGCCAAAAAACAGAACAACCTAGTCAACGAAAACTGCAACAAGCGCGCGAGCGCGGTCAGGTACCGCAATCGCGCGAAGTAAACACGTGGTTCATGCTGATGGCGGGAACCGGTTTGTTGGTTTTCGCGGGACCTTCGATCGGCAAGGCGCTGGAACGTTCCTTGGCCGCCTTTCTGTCGTTGCACAGTTTCCTTGGCGATAGCGGCGTGCGCTGGGAAGCGGTGAGGGGTGCTATCGGCGAAGTCGGCGTTGCGATGGTCGTGCCGATGATCGTTCTGCTGGTCGTCGCGATCGGCGGGACGCTCGTGCAGACGGGGCTTCTGTTCGCGACCGAAAAGATCAGTTTCGATATTTCCAAGATTTCACCGCTCGCCGGCTTCAAGCGGCTTTTTTCCATCCGCTCCGGCGTTGAGTTTTTCAAAAGCCTGGCAAAAGTCGCCGCCGTCGCGGCGGTGGCTTTCTGGACTGCGTTCCCGGCTGTCTCCCAACTCGCGCATATGATTCGCGAGCCGGTCGAAGCGATGCCGGGCGAAATCTATAAGATCGTTCTGCATCTGCTGTTGGGCGTGCTGACCATCGTTACCGCCCTGGCGTTGGTCGATTACGTCTATCAGCGTATCAGCTTCATGAATTCCATGAAGATGTCGAAGCAGGACGTGAAGGAAGAAAACAAGCAGTCCGAAGGCGATCCCATCGTCAAAGGCCGCTTGCGCCAGATCCGCATGGAACGCGCGCGCCGCCGCATGATGACCGCGGTGCCGCAAGCCTCGGTGATCATCACCAACCCGACCCACTTTGCCGTCGCCTTGCAATATCAGATGGGGGGCACCGGTGCGCCGAAGGTCGTGGCGAAGGGTGCCGACTTGATCGCCTTCAAGATCCGCGAAATCGCCACCGAGCACGACATCCCGATCGTCGAGAATCCGCCGCTCGCGCGTGCGCTTTACGCCAATGTCGAGATCGACCGCGAAATCCCGCCCGAGCATTACAAGGCAGTCGCCGAGATCATCGGCTACGTCTTCCGCCTCAAAGGCAAGATGCGGCCGCAGGCAGCGCGCTAGGCGCTTTCAACCGTCCAAAACCCAAGCTTTCCGACAAAAAGACAGGCGCCGATATAAAAAGAACGGGACCGATGTAATCGGCCCTGCCGATCATGCTGCAATTGCGTTGACAGTTTCATCGGTCCCTATACATATTTGGGTATGAAGGTCGGTTTTATCGGTCTCGGGCGCATGGGTGCGCCGATGGCAAAGCATCTTGCGACGGCGCATTTCACGCTGTCGCTGTTCGATCGCCGCGCGGAAGCGGCGGCATCTCTCGCGGCCGAACTGAGCGCGCGGGCGCTAACCGATCCGGCACAGGTCGCCAAGGAATCGACGGTCGTCGTCCTGAGTCTTCCGGGATACGAGCAAGTCGCCGGGGTCATGACAGGCCCCGGCGGAATTCTCGATGGCGCCGCACCGGGACTGATCGTCGTCGATACCACCACCGTCAGCATCGCGCAGAGCCGCGATCTCGCACGGCAATCCCTCGAACGCGGCGTCCATTATCTCGATGCGCCGGTCAGCGGCGCGCCGATCGGCATCACAGCCGCGGATGCGGGTACGCTGACGATCATGGTCGGGGGCCGGCATGAAGCCTTCCTTGAAGTAGAACCGGTTCTCGCGTCGATCGGCGGCAATGTGCGCTGGGTCGGTCCCAGCGGCGCGGGTTCCGCGATCAAGGCGATCAATCAGGCGGTCTATATCACCTATATGACGGCCTTTGCCGAAGGGCTCGCGATCGGCGAGGCGCTCGGCATATCGACCGACAACCTGCTTGATACGCTGGGCACGGCGGCGGCCGGAAATCCGACGATCTCGACCAAGTACGAAGAATTGAAGGGCCGCTCGAATAAGGCTTTTGCTGTCGATAGCGCGGTTCGCTATTTCGATATTCTCGAAGACGGCAGCCGCGATCTGCCGCTGTTGACGCCGGTTTTCGATGCGACTCAACGCTCGCTCCAAGACGCCGCGAAGCAATCGCTTGGCGCTTCGGACCTTGTCATTGCCCGTCATCGCTACCGCCGCCCGGTATGACAGCGGCCTGGTCTTTGCGTCCTCTCATTCTGTCTTTCTTTCTCTGATCGGAAATCAACATGGCCAATATCAGCCTGCGCTCTTTCATCGATATCATCGATCAGCAGGGGCTGCTGCAGCGCGTCCAGCGCAGTGTCGATCGCGCCTGGGAACCGGCCACGCTCGCAAAATGGGTGTTCCAGGGACTGCCTGACGATAAACGCTTCGGTCTGTTGTTCGAGAAAGTCGCCGGATCGAAATTCCGCTTCGCGACCGGGCTCATTGGCGCATCGACCGCATCTTATGCCGCGGCCATGGGCGTGAAGCCGAATGAGATCAATCAGAAATGGGTCGATGCTCTGTTGAAGCCGATCCCGCCCGTCACGGTGACCAAGGCGCCGTGCCAGGAAAATGTGCTGGTCGGCGCGGAGGTGAAACTTTCCGACCTGCCGATCCCGACTTGGACGCCGGGTAAGGACGTCGCGCCTTACATCACCAATCCGGTCATTACCAAGAACGCCGATACCGGTATTCAGAATGTCGGCGTCTATCGTACCCAGGTGCTGGACGAGCAACGCATCGTCATCAATCTCAATCCGGCCGGGCAGGGCACGCGCAATTCGCGCACCTATACCGACAAGGGCAAGCCCGCGCCGATCGCCTGGGTCATCGGCGGCGATCCGGCGATGCTGCTCGCGGCGACGGCCAAGCTGCCGTACGGCGTCAATGAAGCGGAAGCGGCCGGTGGTCTCGCCGGTGAACCAATCCCGTTCGTCAAAGCCAAGACCATCGATCTGATGGTGCCGGCCAATGCGGAATTCATCATCGAAGGTGAAATCGAACCCGGTGTCTCCTTGCCCGAAGGTCCGTTCGGCGAATTCGCTGGTTACATGGGCGGCGTCGCGCCGCGGCCGGTCGCGCGCATCACCGCGATCACCCATCGCAACGAGGCGATCTATTACGGCTTCACCAGCCAGATGCCGCCCAGCGAAAGCACGATCATGCAAAGCCTGACCAATGCGGGAGTTATCCTGAAGCAGCTTCGCTATGATCTCGGCGAATACACCGTCACCGACGCCTGGATCGATCTCAATTACGGCGGCGCGATGGGCCATGCGATCATCGCCATGGACCCGCGCGATGCCGCGCACAGCAAGCGCGTCGGCGTCCTCCTCGCCACCATGACCTCGTTGAAGCGTGTGACGGTCGTCGATTCCGACGTCGATATCCGCGATCCGGAACATATGGATTGGGCGCTCAATGCGCGCTTCGATCCGGGCAACGATCTCGTCGTGCTTCATGGCGAGGGTCAGTTCGCGCATATGGATTCATCGGTGCGCACGGTCAACGGCCGTCCCGCGCCGGCCAGCAAGATCGTCATCGATGCGACTAAGAAGATGGATACCGGTCCGTTCTCGCTGCCCGACAAAGCTTACATGGATAAGGGCCTGGCGCTCTGGAAAGAGCTTGGCCTGCCCGAACTCGATCCGCCGAAGCGTGCTTTGTATCGGATCGCGCAGTCGTAATTCGACTTAGTGGCCCTCCCTATCGCCGGTGTTAGACTGGCGGCAGGGAGGGCGCATCATGGCAAAAATAGACTTCGCCTTATGGGACGCGGTCGGCGGCTATTCGGGTTCCGAGGAATCCATGGCCGACGTCTATGACGAACATATTCGTCTGGCGCAGGAACTCGACGAAGCCGGCTGGCATTCCTATTTCGTCATCGAACATCAGAACTCGCCGATCGGGCGGATCACCGCGCCCAGCATCTTCCTGACCGCCGTCGCTCGCGCCACCAAACAACTCCGCATCGGCGCGATGATGTGGCAATTGCCGTTCTATCATCCCATTCGTCTCGCCCAAGAAGTTGCGATGTTGGATCAGCTATCGCGCGGGCGCGTCGAATTCGGCACCGGCATCGGCGTGCACGAGCATGAGTTTATCCGCTGGGGCGTCGATTTCTATCAGCGCGCCGCGATCTCGGGTGAAGTGCTCGACATCGTTCGCATGGCCTGGAGCGGCAACGAAGTCACCTTCAAGGGCAAGTACTTCACCTTCGACGAAGCCCTGCCGCAACCGCTGCCGTATCAAAAGCCGCATCCGCCGATCTGGGCAGCGGTTCATTCCGACGCAGCGATCGAATTTGCCGCGCGGAACAATTTCCATGTCGCGCAGAATCTCGACACCGACGAGGTCGTGGCGCGAAAGTTCGATCTTTTCCGCAAGATCTGGCGCGAGTGCAATCATGCTGGTCCGATGCCGCGCGTCTTTTTGCAACGCCAGATCCATGTCGCCGAGACTGACGAGAAGGCCCATGCCGAAGCGCGTCAGTTTCTGGCGACACGCGAAGGTGGGGCGGTACCGGTCGGCGGCGGCCGGCTCGACCATACGCGGATCGGCTGGGGCACGCATGCGCGCGGCATGGGGCGCGATAGCGAAAGGCCTAGCGACAAGGCGCGCGGCGAAGTGATCTTCAAGGCGGCGCGTAGCTACGAGTTTACGTTGGAGCAAGGTCTTGCCGTCGTCGGCAGTCCTGAAACGGTGATCCGCATCCTGACCGAAAGCCAGCAACGCATCGGCTACGACATCTTCTGCGCCAATCACGAAATCGGCCTGATGCCGAAGGATCAGGTCCGCAATTCGATCCGGCTGATGAGCAAAGAGGTCTTGCCCGCCTTCCGGTGACTCAGGGCAAGTAGCCGCGCTCTTTCCAGTAACGCTCGGCGCCGGGATGGAGCGGGATATAGAGTGCGCCGTCCTTGCCGTCCTTGCACAGCCGTTCCAGCGGCATCGGCCCGCTGCCGAGCCAGGGGATCTGCGCCTTGCGGTTATCGGCTGCTGCGCAGAAATTATAGATCATCTCGTCCGGCGCACTTTCGAGGCAGAAGACCGGCCAGCCGCTGAAATCGATCGACCAAACATCTTCGCCAAGGCCCGGATATTCCTCGTCTGTGATCGCGGCGCGGCGTAACCCGTCGGCTTCGAGCGCCTGTAGCTGCGGTTCATCGACGGCCAAGAAACGCACGCCCATGGCGATGGCTTGCGGCGCGAATAGCGGCAGCGCCTCGTCCCACACCGCATCCAATTCGCCTCGCTCGACCGCGCCCAGCCGGTCGGGGCGATAGGGCATACCCTCCGTATAAACCACCTTGCCGCCCCAACTGACGATATCGTCCAGCGACATGCCGTAGGCGCTGAGAACATGATTGCAGACCAAATGCACCGAATGGTTCGGCTGCCCGCGCAGCGAGATGCGCAGCGGGTAACGTGTCCGTTTGAGGTCACCGAGAGTCTTGAGGCCGGTTTTGGCGCTGACGGCAAAGCCCAATTGATCGAACTGCGGAATGACCATCAGCGAGCGTAGCGGCAGCGGTTTCTTGTAAGGCCCACGCCCGCGCACCGCCATGCCGAGAACGCCGCCGGGATTGCAGATCGCGATATCGGCTTCGCCGTTGATGACCGCGTCGATGGAATCTGGCGCGTCGCTGGCGAAGAGCCGCGTCTTCCATTCGGTATCGCCCTGCGCCCTCATCATGATCATCACCTGCCGCTCGCGCCATTCATTGGCCCCGGCTAGTTCCGAGGCGGCTTCGAGCATCAGCCGCGAACGCATGATCGCGGGCGTGTGCAGGGGTTTTTGTGGGGTCAACATGATGGGCGTCCTTATCGCTACTTCTTCGGCAAATAGGCTTCGGTATAGAGCTTGGTCATGTCGATCGATTCATTGATCAGGCCGAGATCGATGAAGGACCGTTGCAAGGTCGCCAACGAGGCGGTGTCGAAGCGGCAGTCCGGCGAATACATGTCGCGGACGATATCGTATTCCTTGTCCATGACGCTTTCCGAGAAGCCGGTGATGGCGGCTTCGATCTTTACCGCTTCGGCTTTATGCGCGCGGATATAGTCGGTGGTTTCAAGCCAGCCGGCGATGAAAGCGCGGATTGCATCGGGGTTGGTTTCGATCAATTTGTTCGAGGCATAAATCGCGCCGGCGGCGATGGTGCCGACATAATCGGACACCGGAAACAGCACGCGTCCGACCTTTTTTTCCTCCATCGTCAGAAACGATGTCGTGCCGCCGATATAGGCGTCGAGTTCGTGATTCTGGAACGCCGCCGCGGCGGAGCTGCCGCTGCCGATCATCACGCGGGTAACGCCGTTCGGCCCCCAGCCTTCCTTGCGTTGCAGCTCCTGCGCCAGCCAGTCGGTCATCGATCCCGACGCGGATACGCCGATCTTCTTCCCTTTGAGATCGGCCCTGGTTTTGATCGGCGAATCCCACGGCACGCCGACACTGGTGTAAGGCAGCGTCGTCGCGTTCTCGCACACCGCCATCATGGGCACGCCCTTCGCGATGAACACCATCTGGGTGCCGTCGCCGTCGCCGATATCGATGCTGCCCGCGACCAGCGCCTGCACCATCTTACTGCCGCCGGCGAAATCGACGATCTTCAGGTCGAGCCCGTGCTTTTTGAAAATGCCCAGCCGCTCGCCGACATTGACCGGGATGATCGCTTCGGCATTCGCCGCTGCCTTGCCCACGGTGATCGTCGTGTCGGCCATGGCGGGCGACGACGCCAGGGCCAGCATGGCCAGCGCGGCCCCCATCAATCCATGCAGCGTGCATGTCCTCACGGCATCCTCCACTTCGGTGTATTTTTATCGCGCCGAATTCGCGCGACGGTATCGCATCGTCACCGCAACGTCACCCGCTAGTTTGAGTGGCGAAACTTGCGGCTCATTCCGGTCCGGTGTATCGGTGGATTAACGCCGAAAAAGCCGCCAATGGCAGGAGCAGGAAGAGGAACGCATGTTCGTACCCGGGCCCAGATTCGCTTCACCCTATGCCGGCATGTCGATCTCCCATGCAGAGGCGATCGAACGCGCCAAAACCATCGCGCCGGTCGCCAAGCGCAACGCCGTCGCCGCCGAAGAGCTGCGGCGGATGCCCGAGGAAAATATCCAGGCGATCCTCGATTCCGGTTTGATGCCGCTGATGCGTCCGAAGAAGTTCGGCGGCTATCAGGCGGACTGGATGACCTCGATCGATTGCGTCTCCGAGGTCGCGCGCTTCTGTGGTTCGACCGGCTGGTGCATGACCTTCCTGCTGCTGCATCAAGTCTTTCTCAGCCTCTTTCCCGAAGAGGCGCAGCGTCTTGTCTATGAAACCCATCCCGATCCGCAAATCCTGACCTCGTTCAATCCGGTAGGCAACGTCAAGGTGGTGCCCGGCGGTTACGAGGTCAGCGGCCGCTGGCGTTTCGGCTCGGTCGGTGATTACTGCCAATGGGCCATCCTCGGCGGTACGCACAAGGCGGAAGACGGCACCTCGTTTCGGTTTAACTTCCTGCTGAAACCCGGCCAGTTCCGCATCGAACGTGTCTGGAACAGCGTCGGGCTCAAGGGCACCGGCAGCAACGATATCCTGGTCGATCCGACCTTCGTGCCGACGAATTTCACCTATCGCCTCGATCACGCGATGATGGGCAAGGCGCCGGGTGCTTCGGCGCATGAGGGCGTCCTCTATCGCACACCGTTCGTTTTCAGCATGGGCTTTCCGGTGATGACGCCGATGCATGGCATCGCGCGCGGTGCTTATGAATCTTTCATTGATTTCACCACCGCAAAGGCCGCGGGTCCGCGCGGCAAGTCGAGCGAGATGGACCGGGTGCAGATCGCCATTGGTGAATCGAAAGCCGATATCGATCTCGCCTATCTCGTCAGCGAAAAAATGTGCGCGACGACGTTCCAGGATAAGAAACTGACCCGCGAAGACGCGGTACGGCAGCGGCGTGATATGGTGCTGGTGAAAGACCTGTTGCTCCGCGCGGTCGATCGGTTGTTCGCGATGAGCGGCGCGCACGGTCTCGATGTTGAGATCGCGCTGCAGCGCCATTGGCGCGATCTTCATGCCATCGGCAATCATTCGCAATGGACCGCGCCGGCGATGCAGATCGCTGGCCGCGACGCGCTGGGACTGCCGCCGCTGCCGACCGACGTTTATCAGTTCTCATGACCCAGTTGGGACGGATCGTCATCGTCGGGGGCGGGCTCGCCGGATTGGCGACGGCGAACGCATTGGCCAAGTTCGGCATGAAGGCCGAGGTCTATGAGGCCGCGCCGATGCTCGGCGAAATCGGTGCCGGGGTGAACACCAGTCCGCAAGCGAACAAGGCGCTGATCGCCATCGGGCTCGGCGACAAGATCAGCGCTGTCGGCTGGTCCGCACCGGGCGCGTACACCCGCAATATGGAAACCGGCGAATTCCTTGAATTCGCCGACCGTGCGAAAACCTCGGCGAAATATGGCGCGCCTTATTACACCTTCCATCGCGCCGATCTGCTCGATGCGTTGGCGAGCGGGCTCGATCCGGTGACGATCCATCTCGGCCATCGCCTGAGCGCCATCGAAGATCGGGGGGCGGCGGTGACGGTGACCTTCACCAATGGCGTGACGGTCGAAGCGGATATGGTGATCGCAGCCGATGGTGTGCGCTCGGTCGTGCGTCAGGCGCTCTATGGCGACGATAACCCCACCTACACAGGCCAGATGGTGTGGCGCGCTTTGCTCAAGGGCAGCGACGTGCCGAAAGAGGTGATGGAGCCGACCGGCTATGTCCAGTGGGTCGGATCGGGACGTCACCTCAATGCCTATTACCTGCGCGGCGGCGAGGTCATCAACATCGTCACCCAGGAAGACACCGATCAATGGGTCGATGAGGGCTGGTCCACCAGCGGCGATCCCGATGCGATGCGGCGCAGCTTTCCGAATGCGGAACCGCGGCTCGAACGATTGCTGAGATGCGTTACGGATTGTTCCAAGTGGGGACTTTTCACCCGGCCGCTGACCGATAATTGGGGGCGCGGCCGTATCCAACTCATCGGCGATGCCGCCCATGCGATGCTGCCCAATGCCGGGCAGGGCGCGTGCCAGGCGTTTGAAGACGCTTATATCCTCGCGCGTTGGATGGACGCGGAGCGCGATCCGGTCAAAGCCTTTGCGAATTTCCGCCGCGTCCGCATCCCGCGCGTCCATGCCGTCCAGCGGCTCGCGATCGCACGCGCGAAGTTCAAGCATATGCAGGACAGTGCGGCGCAGAAGGAACTTATTACCTCTGGTCAACGCAGCGGCTCGGTCAGCTCGGATTGGCTGCTCGGTTTCGATCCCGTCGCCGACTGGGACAAAGACCCGGTGGTCCCGAACTGATGGACAAGATTCCGCCGCGGTATAATTCGGGCATTCAGCGATCGAAGGGACTGCTCGAGATCGCTTCGGCGCTTTACGAGACATCGCTGTCGCGCGAACGGACGCGCGGCGGCACGCCCGCGCCGCAGATCGATTCCCGTCTCGGCACACGGTTGTCTCTGCGCATCGATGCCAAGGAAGATTCACCCGAGGCGCGCGGCGTCGGCGTCTCTTTTGGCGCTGGCGGTTTCTGCGACAACATCATGCAGGTCGCGCGGCAGGAAATGTCGCTGCTGTGGATGAATCCGAATGCGCCGCTGGCGATGGCCTATAAAGGCTGCGCGCCGTTTCCTTCGCCGTTGCCGTTACGCGCGCTGGCGGTCTTTCCGTCCTGGGACGCGGTCGTCATCGCGGTGCATCAATCGACCGGCATCACCTCGATCGAACAGATCAAGGAACGGCGTTATCCCTTGCGCGTCTCGACCCGCGCAACGATTGTCCCGCCGTTCGATGAAGACGTGACGATGTTCGCGGTGAATACGATTTTGAACGCCGCCGGATTTTCGCTCGACGATATTCGCACCTGGGGGGGGGCGGTCGCGACCGTGCCGCGCCCCAGCCACACCGATCGTTCCGACGCCATCGCGCAAGGCACCGCCGATGCGATCTTCGACGAAGGCGTTTTGAGCTGGGGGCAGTTCGCAATCGAACGCGGCTTCCGCATCCTGCCGATCGAAGGTGCAGTGCGCGCGCGGGTCGAAGCTGCAGGCTACGACATGATCGAGGTGACGACAGACCGGCTTCCCGGCTTGCAGCAACCGGTGACGGCCATCGATTTTTCAGGTTGGCCGATGATCGTCCATGCCGACATGCCGGACGATGTCGCCTATGCTTTGTGCGAGGCGATCGAGGCACGGCAGCTGTCGATCCCGACCGACAATTATCGTCCGCTGAATATGGCCGAGCTTTGCACGGTTGGGGACGAGCGGCCGCGCGGTGCGCCGCTGCATCCAGGCGCCGAGCGCTTTTATCGCGCGCGCGGCTACCTGAATGCGTGATGCGGTGTCTTAGGCGGTAACGCCCGCCGTCGTCTTCGTGAAGCGCGGCATCACTTCGCGCGAGAACAGCTTCATCGATTCTTCCGAGATCGAACGGGTCTTGCCCGGCCATTCGCCGAGGAAGCGGACCAACAGATGGTTGATGCCGATATCGGAGAGTTCCTGCACCTTCTTGGCGACGGTGTCGGGCGTCCCGGCGATGAGGTTGAACATATCGCCACCGGCAGCATAAGCGGCGGCAGTTCCTGCACCGGGGGCACGCGCAACGACCGGACCCTGAATCTCGCCATAGCGTTCGTTGTACATGTTCCGCATCAACAGATGCTCTGCCTTGGCTTCCTTGGCGCGGGCTTGGGCTTCTTCATCCGTATCGGCGACGACGACGGCAAGCCAGTCGCAGGTGCACCAGCGCAGGCAGTCGGCGACGACTTCGGGCGAATGGTTCGATTCCGTCAGCGCCTTGCGATAGAGCCGGAATTGATTTTCGAGCGACGATTCCGCGCTGAAGGTGCCGAGGAAGGCGGGCAGGCCTTTCTGGGCGGCCTTCATCACCGAGGCGTCGCGGCTGGCAGTGCGAATGACGGTCGGATGATGCTTGCGATAGGGCGATGGCGAGACGCGGCGTTGGATCGTGCCCTGGTAGGTCGGGGTCTCGAAGACATAAGCCGGATCGCCGGTCTTGTAGTCCCACAGGCGCTGCATGATTTCGAGCGTGTCTTCGGCGGCGCGGCCGGACTTGTGGTATTCGACATCGATGCCGAGGCCCGCCGGCTCGATCCCGGCAAAGCCGCTGCCGAGACCATAGAGCGTGCGGCCTTTGGTAAGCTGGTCTAGTTGGTTCATGCCTTCGACCAGACGGACCGGATGGTAATAGGGCAGCGACAGCACGCCGAAGCCGAGATAGCGGTCGGCCGGAATTTGCGGCGCGATATAGGCGGCGAATTGCAGCGGGCTGCTATGCCACGAACCGCGGAAATGATGCTCGGTGAACCAGGGGTTGAAGCCTAGCTTGGCGGCCAACAGGCTCTGTTCCACCGCGATCCCGAGGACGCGTTCGTCCTGCTCGGGGGTGTCTTCCACCGCGATGTACATGGTCAGCACCATCGTCGAGAAATCCATCGATCACTTCCTGAATTTTGGGAGGGCCTAAATTTTTAGGCGGAGGCGTTGCGCCCATTCTTACGGCTCGAGGGCGCATTTTCAATGATTGTGCCCATCGGGGGCCTCGGTCGATGCCTACATTTATGCTATGCTGGGTTGATGGACACGCATTTCGATATCGACCCTAAGAGCCCCGCCGACCTTCATCTCGCGATGACCGGCCCGTTGCCGCGAACCCCGCGGTGGATTGCGGCTTCCGGCGCGGTCACCCTGATCCTTGGGGCGGCGGCTGTCGGCTGTGTCGGGCTTCTGTTTGCACAATCGATTTCGAATACGATTCTCGCGCCGGCGGCCGTGGTGCTGGCGACTCTGGCGCTTGGGATCGGCGTGGCGGCGATCGTCAGGCGTTATGTCCATGGTGCGATGATCGCCCGGCTCGACATTCTCAGTCAGGCGCTGGCAACGGCCAGCAACGCGCATCTCATCACCAGCGAATCGGGCGCGACCGATTATTCGAACGCCGCCTTCACGCGGTTTTTCCCGGGGCTCGTCGGGCCGCCGCTCGATGCGTTGCAGCGCCGGTTGGCGACCGATGACGGCAGCTCGGGCGATCTTGCCGCGTTGCGCCGCGACTTGGAACAGAAGGGCCGCGCCAGCAGCCGCGTCGCGATTGCGCATCCGGCCGGACCGGTCGCCTGGTTCAGCGTGTCAGCGCATCAGTTGGCGGGGCGCGGCGGCTTGAGCTTGTGGAGTTTCGAGGACGTCACCGAACGTCACGCCATGGATCAGGAAATCCGCGACGAGCCTATGAAGCTCGCCGATTTCCTCGATCACGCGCCGATCGGATTTTATTCGGTCGATAGCGGTGGACGGTTTCTCTTCGTCAACGAGGCGCTGGCCGAATGGCTCGGCGTCGGCGCAACGGAACTTGTCGATAGCGGCGCGAAGATCGGCGATTTCCTCGCGGAACCGGCTCCGGCGGGTTTGCCGCCTTATGCACCGTTCCCCGGCGGCGAACGCGGCGAGCTGGTGCTGACAGGCCGACAGGGGCGCGTGATCCATGCCGTGATCAACCAAAGCATCGTGAAGCTCGGCGAAGGTCTGCGCACACGCTCGGTCGTGCGCGACCTAACGCCGGAACGCGACTGGCAGCAAGCCTTGCGGCAATCGCGCGAACGGTTTGAACGCTTCTTCGCCAACGCGCCGGTCGGCATCGCGTTGCTGGATCATGACGGCAAGTTCGCCGAGGCCAATGCAACGCTGGGTGCGTTCCTTGGCGCCGATCCGTCGGCGCTGATCGGCAAGACGCTATTGAGTTTTCTGTCGGAACAGGATCGCGATGATGTTGTGGCCAAGCTGAAGGCGATCGCCGGCGGTGACGTGCCGACGGGGCCGGTGGCCTTGCGGCTCAGTGGCGGCAAGTCGGCCGGCCTTGTGATGAGCCGCGACAGCGAAGTCGGGCTCATCCTTCATTTCATCGACACGACCGAGCAGACCAAGATCGAGGCCCAATTCACCCAATCGCAGAAGATGCAGGCGGTGGGTCAGTTGGCGGGCGGCGTCGCGCACGATTTCAACAACCTGCTGACGGCGATGATCGGGTTTTGCGATCTGTTGCTGTTGCGTTTCCGTCCCGGCGATCCGTCCTTCGCCGACATCATGCAGATCAAGCAGAACGGCAATCGTGCGGCCAATCTGGTGCGGCAGTTGCTGGCTTTCTCGCGTCAGCAAACGCTGCAGCCGCGCGTCCTCAACATCACCGATGCGCTCGCCGATCTGTCGCATCTGTTGCGGCGTTTGATCGGCGAGAATATCGAATTGAGCGTCGTCCATGGCCGCGATCTCGGCTTGGTCAAAGTCGATCAGGGACAATTGGAACAAGTAATCATCAATCTTGCGGTCAATGCGCGTGACGCGATGCCCAAGGGCGGCACGCTGACCATCCGCACCGCGAATGTCGTACTGGATGCGCCGATCCGGTGGGGTGACGAAACCATGCCGGCCGGCGACTACACCGTGCTGGCGGTCGATGACACCGGCATCGGCATCCCGAAAGAAAATCTGGAACGCATCTTCGAGCCGTTCTTCTCGACCAAGGAACTCGGCGCGGGCACGGGCCTCGGTCTTTCGACAGTCTATGGCATCGTCAAACAGACCGGCGGTTTCGTGCTGGTCGATAGCGAAGTGGGGAAGGGTACGACCTTCTCGATCTATCTGCCTTGCCACAAGGGCGAGATCGAGGCGAACGCGACCAAGACCATGACCGACGAAGCCGCCTTGCCCAGGGACCTGACCGGCGCCGGCATCGTGCTGCTGGTCGAAGACGAAGACCCGGTGCGGATGTTCTCGTCACGCGCCCTGCGCAACAAAGGCTACACCGTCGTCGAAGCATCGAGTGCCGAGCAGGCCCTCGAAATCCTCCACGACACGGCGCAGAAGGTCGATCTTGTCATCACCGACGTGGTCATGCCCAAGATGGACGGCCCGACCCTTATTAAAGAAGTCCGCGAACTGTTCCCCGACCGCGCGCTGAAGGTGATCTTCATTTCCGGCTACACCGAAGACAACTTCCGCCAACGCCTCGGCGACGAAGCCGACATCCACTTCCTGCCGAAGCCCTTCAGCCTCAAGCAACTCGCCGGCAAGGTGAAGGAAGTCATCGAGGGGTAATTTTACCCCTCGCCCATGAAATGGGAGAGAAAGGGGCCCGCCGAAGGTGGGAGGGTGAGGGCTCACACCACTTCTGTTATTTTCCTTTTATGTCCCTCGACCGCGCACGCGCTCTCCGCGCAACAATGACAGATGCCGAGCGTCGTCTATGGTCCGCGCTCCGAGGTCGCCATCTTCATGGCTACAAATTCAAACGCCAACATCCGCTTGGTTCCTTCATCCTCGACTTTGCCTGCGTCGAGGAACGAATGGTTGTTGAGGCTGATGGCGGTCAGCATCTCAACAATGCGGCGGATGCTCGCCGGACAGCGTGGCTCGCCGCGCGTGGCTGGCGGGTCGTCAGATTCTGGAACAACGACATCTTGACCAACCTTGATGGCGTGCTGACGAGCATCGTCTCCGAACTCCAAAAACCCTCACCCTCCCGGCGCTGACGCGCCGGGCCCCTCCCTCTCCCGCGCGGTGGGCGAGGGGTAAGTCATCTCCTCTCCTGGAGACGGAGAGAGCCGAATCGGCGTGCGGAACGTGGTTAATATTTACGGCAGAGCCCGACCGCACTCGGCCAAAATTTCCTCGCTAAATCAAGCCCGGATGGTTAACGCCAGCTTAACGTAAACCGTTGATTAACCTTTATTTAAAAGAGAACATAAAAAGAACTTGCCGAATTTGGAACAAAGGAGGTACAGTCTTCTGACTTTCGGCGCAACACGCGCTGTCCTATGAAAGAGGAGTTGGCGATGTCGAATACCGCGTTGCGCCTGGTGGAAAAGGAAACAATGGATAAGCAAAAGGCGCTCGACGCCGCGTTGGGGCAGATCGAGCGGGCTTTCGGCAAGGGATCGATCATGAAGCTCGGCGCGCGGGAACCCGCGACCGATTCAGAGGTCATCTCGACGGGTTCACTCGGGCTGGATATCGCCCTCGGCATCGGCGGCTTGCCGCGCGGCCGCATCATTGAGATTTACGGACCGGAAAGCTCGGGCAAGACGACCCTGGCGCTGCATGTCATTGCCGAGGCCCAGAAGGCTGGCGGCACCTGCGCCTTCGTCGATGCCGAACATGCGCTCGATCCGGGTTACGCCAAGAAGCTGGGCGTCAATATCGACGAGCTGCTGATTTCGCAGCCGGATGCCGGTGAACAGGCGCTCGAAATCTCGGATACCCTGGTCCGCTCGGGTGCGATCGACGTGCTGGTGGTCGATTCCGTCGCTGCCCTGGTGCCGCGCGCCGAACTCGAAGGCGAGATGGGCGATAGCCATATGGGCCTGCATGCCCGGTTGATGAGCCAGGCGCTCCGCAAGCTGACCGGCTCGATCTCCAAGTCGCGCTGCATGGTCATCTTCATCAATCAGATCCGCATGAAGATCGGCGTCATAGATC
>CAIJOA010000050.1 GCA_903822185.1 uncultured Rhodospirillales bacterium
CGCGGCCGACGATGACGTGGTCGTGCAGGATGACGCTGACGGTTTTGAGGGCGTCGCGGATTTGTTTGGTCATGTCGATGTCGGCGCGCGAGGGCGTCACTTCACCGCTGGGGTGATTGTGGACCAGGATGAGCGCGGTGGCGTTGAGCTCCAGTGCGCGCTTCACCACTTCGCGCGGATAGACTGGGGTGTGATCGACGGTGCCGCGTTGCTGGCGTTCGTCGGCGATGAGGACGTTCTTGCGGTCGAGGAACAGGATGTGGAATTCCTCGATCGCGCCGAAGCCGTTCTTGGCGGTGCAGTAATCGAGCAGCGCCTGCCAGTTGGAGAAGACCGGTTTGTCCGCGACCTCGGCGCGCAGCATGCGCCGTCCGGCTTCGCGCACGGCGAGCAGCGATGCGGCCGCTGCGTCGCCCATGCCATCGACATCGAGCAGCGCATTGCGGTCGGCCGCCATCACGCCGGCGAAGCTGCCGAACCGCGCGATCAATGCCTTCGCCAATGGCTTGGTGTCGCCGCGGGCGCGTGCGGAGAACAACAGGAATTCGAGGATTTCGTAATCCGGCATCGCCTCGGGGCCGCCTTCGAGAAGGCGTTCGCGCAGACGTTCACGATGACCGAGATAATGCGGCTTGGGTTCGGCTGCGCCGTCCGCATCGTCTTTGCGGTCGTCGGCCATGGCGGGTGTTACGCCGCGTAGGGTGGCTGGTTCAGCCCTTGGGGCGACAGCGTGAAAATCTCGTAGCCGGTATCAGTCACGGCGATGCTGTGCTCGAACTGCGCCGAGAGCGACCGGTCCTTGGTCACGGCGGTCCAGCCGTCGGCCAGAACCTTC
Organism: uncultured Rhodospirillales bacterium; assembly: GCA_903822185.1. Taxonomy (GTDB): domain Bacteria; phylum Pseudomonadota; class Alphaproteobacteria; order ATCC43930; family CGMCC-115725; genus CAIKMD01. The sequence goes on from CAIJOA010000050.1 coordinate 836, forward strand.
ACATCGTATTTGCCGGCGTTGATCATCGGCTCGATGGTGAAGAACATGCCGGCGCGCAGCTTGGGGCCTTGGCCCGGCTTGCCGAAATGAACGACCGACGGCGCATCGTGGAAGACGCGGCCGAGGCCATGGCCGCAGAAATCGCGCACTACGGAAAAACGATTGGCTTCGGCGAAGGTCTGGATCGCATGGCCGATATCGCCGACAGTGACGCCGGGCTTCACCACGGCGATGCCGCGCATCATCGCTTCGTATGTCACTTCGACCAGCTTGCGCGCCTTCACCGCGATTTTGTCGCCGACGAGGAACATGCGGCTCGTGTCGCCGTGCCAGCCGTCGAGGATGGTGGTGATGTCGAGATTGACGATATCGCCTTCCTCGAGCTTGCGGTCACCGGGAATGCCGTGACAGACGACGTGATTGATCGAGCTGCAGATCGAACGCGGGAAGCCGCGATAATTCAGCGGGGCAGGGATCGCGCCGTGATCGACGATGAAGCCATGGCACAGCCGGTCCAGCGTGTCAGTCGTGACGCCGGGCTTCACATGCGGGGTGATGAAGTCGAGCACCTCGGCGGCAAGCTTGCCCGACGCGCGCATGCCGTCGAAATCGGCAGCCGTATGGATCTTGATACGGCGTTCTTCGGGGTCGGCGCGGTCGATTTCGTCCACCTGATCTTGGGTCATGGGCGTTTCTTATATGGTTCGGGGAAGCGCGGCAAGAAGGGGGCGGGTGCCTGAATTTCCCCCTCACCCTCCCGCTGACGCGGGCCCCTCCCTCTCCCCAAAGGGGGCGAGGGGTTAACACACATTCTCCCTCGCCCCTTGGGGAGAGGGTTGGGGTGAGGGGGCCACGCACGCGTTGTCGCCTGGCACCCGCCGCGCTATCCTCCACTCATGTTCATGAGCGCCACGACTCTACGACTTAGCTGACCGGTCCCCACGGGGGCCGGGCCATCTGCTTGTCGTCATGAATCGTCTGGAGCCCTCCCATGAGCACAAATCCGTCTCATAAATCCCTGATCGAAGACCAATTCAGCCGCCAGGCCGAATTGTTCGCCGCCGCACCCGAATTGCACGATGCCGCGATGGTGCGGCTACTGGTCGATGCAGCCCGGCCTTCCGCCACCGATGAAAGCCTCGATATCGCCTGCGGCCCGGGCAGCGTCGTTGCCGCCTTCGCCCCGCATGTCCGCCGCGCGGTCGGGCTCGACGCCACGGCGGCGATGCTGGAGCAGGGACGGGCGCTGGCCTCGCGGGAAGGCCTCCCCAACATCGAATGGCGCCAGGGCGACGTCTATGCGCTGCCCTTTGCCGACGGCGCGTTCGACATCGTCACCTGCCGCTTCGCCTTTCATCATTTGGAACAGCCGGAGCGCGCCTTTGCCGAGATGGTCCGTGTCTGCCGGCCGGGCGGGCGTGTGGTGTTGTGCGATGGACTCGCCTCGGACGATCCGGCGAAAGCGGCAGCTCTCAATGCAATGGAGCTGCATCGCGATCCCTCGACCGTCGCGTTCCGGCCGCTGGCGGTGCTGACCGATTTGTTCGTGCCGGCGGAGCTGCCGTTGCCCCATATCCAAATGTTCCAGGTGCCGTTCGAGGCGGAATCGCTGATCGCCAAATCCTTTCCGGCCAACGACGATCGCGCCTTGCTGCGCCGGATGATCGCGGACTCGGTCGCCGGCGACGGGCTGGGCATGAACGCGCGGCGCGAGGGCGATGTGATCCGGTTGGCCTATCCGGCGGCGGTTCTGGTTGCGACGAAGCCGGCTTCGCCCTTTATTACCGGGACAACGAGGGGAGACCGTCCGTGACCGATACCGATAAAATCGTGACCGCCGCCGTTATCGTCATCGGCAACGAAATCCTGTCCGGGCGGACGCAGGACATCAATCTGAACTTCCTCGCCAAGGGCCTCAACGAGGTCGGGGTGACGCTGCGCGAGGCGCGGTTCATTCCCGATATCGAGGCGACGATCATCGGCACGGTCAACGAGATGCGCGCCAAGTTCGATTACGTCTTCACCACCGGCGGCATCGGCCCGACCCATGACGACATCACCTCGGAATGCATCGCCAAGGCGTTCGGCGTGAAATGGACCGTCCATCCCGACGCGCACAAACATTTCCTCAGCTTCTATCAGCCCAGCGAACTCAACGAAGCGCGCATGCGGATGGCGACGACGCCCGAAGGCGCGACCCTCGTCTATAACCCCGTGTCCCGCGCGCCGGGTTTCCGCATGGAAAACGTCTATGTCTTCGCCGGCATCCCGCGCGTGATGCAGGGCATGTTCGATACGGTCAAAGGCGAATTGCGCGGCGGCAAGCCGACCATGTCGCGCACCGTCGGCTGCGCCCTGGCCGAAGGCATCCTCGCCAAGTCGCTGGGCGAAATCCAAAGCCGCTACGACGATATCGAGATCGGTTCCTATCCGATCATGCGCCGCGGCGCCTTCGGCGTGAACCTCGTCCTACGCGGCCGCGACGAAGCGCGCCTCACCCAAGCCACCGCCGACGTCGCCCAAATGGTCCGCGACCTCGGCGACACGCCGATCGAGGAATAGCGAACGATTGCACGATCATCCTGCGTCCCTCGACGACGCACGATGGCTACGCCAACGATTCCTCGATCGCGCGCGACATGACGACGTAGTGTGCAATTTTCGCCTTTAAATGCCGAAAGAATAAGCACGTTTCATGCGCGTTTCGTCGCGCCAAAAGCGATTGCACAAACGCGATTCCGCCAACAAAATCTTCGCATCGTCCCCC